>CABUHO010000020.1 GCA_902491395.1 uncultured Collinsella sp. | reverse complement strand
GGTGCATACGAGCGCAATCTCGATGCAAAAGGTCGTCTGTCCCTGCCTGCACCCCTTCGCGAGGAGCTTGGAGAGCACGTTCGCGTGTTCAAAGCCCTGGATGTCGATGCTCTGTACGTGTTCTCTGCCGAGGCCTTCGATAAGTGGGTCGAAGGACTCTTCGCGGGTCGTGAGGGCCACGAGGGTTTTAACCCGCGTGACATTAACGACCAGAAGCTCATGAGGGCGATCAACAAGCGCACTACGTCGATGGACGTGGACAGCGCCGGTCGTATCGGTCTTTCCGAGTCTCTCCGCAAGCAGGCGAACCTCGACCGCGAGGTCACGGTTGTGGGCAACTACGACCACCTTGAGGTTTGGGATCGCGCCGCGGCCGATGAGGACGATGACGATGAGGCCCTGCTGGACCTCTTCTTCTCGTAAGGGCAAGGCACGGGTAACGGATGGAGCGTGGGATCTTGACACAAGAATATCGGCATGAACCTGTCATGCTCGGCGAAGTGCTTGAGTCGCTGCGGCTAAAGAGCGGCTCCGTTGTCTGCGATTGCACCCTTGGCGGTGCCGGCCATTCGGTAAAGATGGCCGCGCAGGTGGGGGAGACGGGCCTTTTGCTCGGCGTCGATCAGGACGACATGGCCCTCGAGGCCGCTGGCGCTCGTCTGGACCGCGAGGTTCCCGGCGTTCCGCACCAGCTGCTGAAGGGCAACTTCGGCGACTTGGACGAGCTGCTTTGCTCGGCCGAGGTGCCCGGGGTCGATGGCTTCCTGTTCGATTTGGGCGTTTCGTCACCGCAACTCGATATCCCTGGCAGGGGCTTTTCGTATAACGAGGACGCCCCATTGGACATGCGGATGGATCCGGGTAATAACACCTTAAACGCAGCTGAGGTCATCAACACCTATAACGAACACGACCTCGCCCGGATTCTACGCGTCTACGGCGAAGAGAAGTTCGCCTCGCAGATCGCGCGCGAGATCGTGCGCCGCCGCGAGCAAGAACCGATCGAAACCACCGGCCAATTTGTCGAGATCATCAAGGCGGGTATCCCGGCTGCCGCTCGTCGGCATGGCGGACACCCGGCCAAGAAAAGTTTCCAGGCCATTCGCATCGAGGTCAATCACGAGCTCGATGTGCTCGAACGAGGGCTTGATGCCGCCACCAGGTGGCTCAATCCGGGCGGACGTATCTGCGTCATCTCGTATCACTCGCTCGAGGACCGTATCGTAAAGAATCACTTTAAGGAGATGAGCCAGGGGTGCACGTGTCCGCCGGAGATTCCGGTGTGCGTGTGCGGCAACGTGCCGATACTCAAGGTCATCACCCGCAAACCCTTGGTTGCCCAGCCTGATGAGGTTGAGCGCAACCCTCGGGCGAGATCAGCCAAAATCCGCGTGGCGCAGCGTCTGTAGGCGCGACCGCGCGATATTGGACCTCCCGCTCGCACCATAAACGAAGCTTAAACACACTACCAACGTACTCGGGATGGGAGGCGGCATATCATGGGCTACAACACTTCAAGCGCAGCACTCGCCTATGATATGAACGCCATGCCCGCCTATCGTGAGACGCCGCAGGCCCCCGTTGCTCCCCGTGAGCAGCGCACGCCGCGCTTTGATGTCTACACGGGCGCGGGCCGTCAGGCAAACCAGGCGGTAAGCCCGGTTTTCATGAGCGTTCTTAAAACGTTTTGCATCATTGCGGCTATCTTCATGACGATCGGCGTCGCCCGCGTGGCGCTCGCCGGCGTTACGGCCCAGGTGCTCAACAGCAACGCCGAGCTTACCAACACGCTCGAAAAGGCGACCGATGAGAGCTCCGACCTGGAGGTCATGCATTCGGTCTATGGCGCCGACACGCGCATTCGCGACCTTGCGGGCGCTTATGGCATGGTGGAGCCCAGCGAGAGCGTTACACTTGACTTTTCGCAGGATGCAGCCGCGGGCGCCAACGCGACCGCGACCGCTCAGTAGCAAGACGGTAGCTGAGTATGACAAATGACTATCGCCGCGGTTCCGATGGGGGCCGCGGTTCTGGACGTCCCTCGTCGCGGGGACGTTCTGGTTATCAAGGAACGGGTCGGCAATCTTACAACGCCGGGCAGTCCCGTGGCAACGACCCGGCGTCGCGACTTCGCGGCTCGGGCGGCCCTCAAGTGCATAACACCAGGTCGCGCAAGAGTTCATCGACCGAATGGCTCACAGGCACGCCTCTGCCTCGCCGCAAAGCCGTCATGGGCTTCATTGGGCTTGGCTTGGGCTTGGGCGCCTTTCGCCTTGCCGACTATCAAATTGTCGAAGCCGATAAACTGCGCGAGCGTGCCGATGCGCGCCGCCTGCTTGCGCAGACCCTCTATGCCAAACGTGGCACCATCTACGACCGCAACGGTAACGTGCTGGCGTCGTCGGTCGAATGTCGCAACATCGCCGTGAACCCCCAGCTTGTCGAGGATGTTGACAAGACGGTGTCGGCGCTGGTCAAGGCAACTGGAATCGATAAAAAGACCTGCCGCAAGCTCGTTGAGTCCGATGGAACCTGGGTGTATATCAAGCGCCAGGTGGACGAAGACGACGCTGCGGCGCTGGAGAAGAAGAACCTGCCCGGCGTGCTTTTTGAGCAGGCCATGAAGCGCGTATATCCATACGGCAATCTGGCATCGCAGGTGCTGGGTGTAGTGAATGTAGACAACGACGGCTTGACGGGTCTCGAAAAGCAATACAACAAGCTTCTGACCGGCACGAACGGTTCTCTCGTACGCGAGCGCGCGAGGGACGGCAGCTATATCGCGGGCGGTGCCTATAAAAAGGTGGCTGCGGTCGACGGCGTTGATATCGTGACGACGCTCGACGTCAATATCCAGCGTGCGGCCGAGGATGCCCTGGCAGAGGCTGTCGAGAAGACAAAGGCCAAGAACGGCTCGGCGCTGGTCACCGATCCTACGACAGGCGAGATCTTGGCAGCCTGCTCGTATCCGACTTACGACCAGACCAATTTGGAAAACGCCAAGACCGAGGATATGAACCTGCGCCTGGTCACCGACGCCTACGAGCCCGGCTCGGTCTTTAAGACGCTCGTGGCGGGCGCCGGCTTCGACTTGGGTGTCGTGCGGTCGAGTACGTCGTTTGAGGTGCCGGCGAGCATCAAGGTGGGCGACGATACCGTCACCGATGCCGACAAGCGCGACTATGCCATGACCATGGATGTGCGCGAGATGATGCGCCGTTCGTCCAACGTAGGCTTTGTCCTGGTGGGGCGCAAGATCGGTGCCGACGACTTTGCCGCCTATGTGGACAAGTGGGGCATCGGTCACAGCTCTGGTGTCGATTTTCCGGGCGAGAGCCTGGGCATCGTCAAGGAGCGTGACCAGTATGACGGCGCCACGCTGGGCTCGATGAGCTTTGGACAGGCGCTGTCTGTCTCGCCGATTGAGATCGCACGTGCCGTGGGCGGCATTGCCAACGGCGGCGTGATGATGACCCCGCACTTCTATAAGTCCAGCAAAGGTGACGAGAAGGACTGGGGCGAAGGCGAGCGCGCGATTTCGGAGGATGCCGCATCCCAGGTGACATCGTGCATGCAGACGGTCGTGTCGGAGGGAACGGGCGTTGGCGGCGCGGTTGACGGCTATGACGTGGCGGGTAAGACCGGTACGGCCGAACGTGCCGACGAGAACGGCGGCTACCTCAAGGAGAACTACATGTCGTCCTTTATGGGCTTTGCACCGGCACAATCGCCCAAGGTGCTGTGCTATATCACGCTCGACGGAACGCCGAGCGGCTCAGATGCCGCTGCGGTTCCGTTCCAGTTCATTATGGCCAACGCGCTCGACGTGCTGGGTATTCCGCACACGAAGTAGGGGGTTACAATCTTTGGGGCGTGGTTTGTTGTCCCATATGAGGGGTGTTCACATGCCCTGCACCACGCATACGCGGCGCTGGGATACAATACGCCGATAGCATTATTAGGTTTACAGGGGAGCTGCAATGATAGAGATCGCCGTCAACAACCTCGCGGCCGCAACAGGGGCCCGAACCGTGACGGGAGAAGCCGATCGGGTATGCCGCGGGTGCGTTATCGACTCGCGCCAGGTCGAGGAAGGGACGATTTTCGTCGCCTTTCCCGGTGAAAACGTCGACGGCAATGATTTTGCTTCCCGTGCCGTCCAGTCGGGTGCCGGCGCCGTCGTGATGACGCGTGAGCCCGAGGCCGAGCTGGTCTCGCTGGCGCAGGACAAGGGCTGTGCCATCTTGCTGACCGATGATCCCGAGGAGTTTCTGCTGCGTTTGGCGCATGCGTATCGCCTGGAGCTTGGCTGCCTGGTCGTTGGCATTACCGGTTCCATCGGCAAGACGACGACCAAGGACGTGCTCGCCGCTGTGCTCGCCAAGCGCTATCGTGTCTGGGCCACCAAGGGCAATTTCAATAACCTGATCGGCATGCCGCTCACGGTGCTTTCCGCTCCGGCCGATACCGAGGTCCTGGTGCTCGAGATGGGCATGAACCATTTCCACGAGATCGAGCGCCTGTCTCAGTCTGCCAATCCCAACCTTGCCATCGTGAGCAAGATCGGCACCTCTCATATCGGCATTTTGGGCAGCCGCGAGAACATCGCCCGCGCTAAGGCCGAGATCGTTCAGGGCATGTGCGCCGCTGGCGACTATTTGCCGCTGCTGGTTTTGGGCGGCGAGGACGATTTTACGCCGTTCATTCGCGATACGTTCGCCCAGCCTGCTGGTATCGACGTGATGCTGGCCGGTGTCTCTGACGATGATGAGGTCCGCGCCCGCGACGTTCGCGTTGATGACGAGGGCCGTCCGGTCTTTACGCTCGATTTTGGTCAGGGCGAGACAATCGATACCATGCTTGCCATCCCCGGCGTGCAGTCCGTTCCTAATGCCGTTAAGGCCGCCGCGGTTGCCTATCGCCTGGGCGTGACGCCCGAGCAGATCGATGCTGCCTTTAGGGGCCTCACGATCACCGGGCACCGCCAGGAGATCAAGCGCGCCAAGAGCGGTGCACGCATCATCGACGATTCCTATAACGCCAGCGCCGAATCGATGGCAGCCGGTCTTGATCTGCTGTGCTCGCTTTCGTGCACGGGGTCTCGCATGGCGATCCTGGGCGAGATGGGCGAGATGGGCGATGAGGCTCCTCGCATGCATGAGCTCGTGGGCGCCTATGCCGCCGCCAAGAAGCTCGACATGCTGGCGTGCGTGGGTGGCGAGCTGGCCCAGCTTATGGCCGATGCCGCACGCATGATGGGCATGGACGAGGACCGCATCCAGGTGTTCTCCGATTATCAGCAGGTGCTCGACCGCATGGGCGGCGCGCTTGAAAAACATGATGTTGTACTGGTCAAGGGTTCCCGCTTTGTTGAGCTCGACCGCTTTGTGGAAGGTGTGTGCTAGCCCATGTTCGGCAATCCCTCGTATCCAACGTATCAGGCTTTTTTGGGGCTTGGCATCGCCGCAGCCATTGCGCTGCTGCTCATGCCGTGGTGGATCAAGCTGCTTAAGGTCGAGGGTATCGGCCAGCAGGTTCGTGCCGACGGCCCCAAGCGTCATTTGGTTAAGCAGGGAACGCCCACCATGGGTGGCGTTGTCATCCTCGTCGCGATCTCGCTGACCTGCCTGCTGATGGGCAAGCTCACCACCGAGCTCGTACTCGTGCTGCTCGCCACGCTGGCGACCGGCGTGCTGGGCCTGATCGACGACCTGACCTCCGTTACGCATGGGCGCTCGCTCGGTCTGACGCCCCATGCCAAGATGATCGGCCTAACCATTATCTGTGTCACCTTTACGGTACTTGCCGTCAACTGGTGCGGCGTCGCCCCCGAGATTCGTTTTCCCGGTGGGTTGACGATCGACCTTGGCGTGCTTTCGACCACCATCTGCGGCTATTCGTACCCGTGGCTCTATATTGTCTTTTGCTGGCTGATGATTGCCGGTCTTTCTAATGCCGTGAACCTGACCGATGGCCTTGACGGTCTTGCTGGCGGCACCTCCATGATCGCCATGCTCGCCATGGCTGCCATGGCGTTTTTGCACGGAGACGTGAACCTGTCCATCTTCTGCACCGCGTGTGCCGGTGCCTGCTTGGGCTTTCTGTGGTTCAACTGCTATCCGGCGAGCATCTTTATGGGTGATACCGGCTCGCTTGCTCTGGGCGCCGCGTTTGCCTGTACGTCCATCATGACTAACACCGAGGTCGTCTCCCTCATCATCGGCGGCCTGTTTATCGTTGAGACCCTGTCAGTCATGATTCAGGTTGTCTACTTCCACTTTACGCACAAGCGCGTCTTCCTTATGGCGCCCATCCATCATCATTTCGAAAAGAAGGGTTGGGCCGAGACCAAGGTCGTCATCCGTTTTTGGATTATCGCTGCGGCATTTGGTGCCGTTGGCCTTGCTCTGTTCTTCCAGTTGGGATAGTGGTCTTTCATGCCTCTTGCTGATGTCTTTAGCCTGCTCGTTTTGGGTCAGGGCAAATCCGGTCTCGATGTCGCCCGCTGGGCGCTAGCACATCCCGAGCGCATAAGCGCCGTTACCGTGTATGGCGGCGGCACCTCTGAGCCCAATGACGCCACGCGTGCGCTCGAGGCTGCTGGTGCGTCGTTTGTCTATGGGACCGAACAGGTCGAGGGCGCCTATGACGTATGCGTGACGTGCCCGGGCATCTCGGAGTTCTCGGGCTTCTTTAAGGCCGGGCGCGAACATGCCGCTCAGATTATGGGTGAGCCAGAGTTTGCCTATCGTCTGTCGCCCGATAACTGGATTGCCATCACGGGCACCAACGGCAAGACGACCACCACGTCGCTGACTGATTATCTGCTCAAGGCTGCCGGCGAGGCCAGCGTAGCTGTCGGCAACATCGGCGAGCCGCCGGTCAACGAGATTGACGGCCGAGCCCACAACGAGTGGTTTGTGGCTGAGCTCTCGAGCTATCAGATTGCTACGACCACCGAGCTCCACCCTCGTGTGGCGGTGCTGCTCAACATCACTCCCGACCACTTGGGCTGGCATAAGAGCCATAAGAACTATGCGCTTGCCAAGATCAAACTGTTTGACAATATGGTCGATGACGATCTGGCGGTTGTCGACGTCGAAGATGCCGGCATTCACGAGTTCGATGAGTACATCTATACGCCGGGTCGTCGCATCTGCAAGGTTGCCTTTGACGAGCCAGAGGGTGAGGATGTCGCCTTTGTGCGCGATGGCAAGATGATCGTGCGCCTGAAGGGCGTCGAGACCCCGCTCATCGCTACATCCGAGCTCAAGATCTCGGGCCATCACAATGTTATCAATGCCCTGTGTGCTGCCACGGCTGCCTTGGCAGTCGGTGCCGATGTCGATGGTGTCTGCCGCGGTCTGGCCTCGTTCCAGCCGCTCGAGCACCGCGTGGAGCCGTGCGGCGAGATTGACGGCGTGCGCTACGTCAACGATTCCAAGGCGACCAACACCGACGCGGTCGAGAAGGCACTGACGGCATTTCCCGATGACAACGTGATCTTGCTGCTCGGCGGCCACGATAAGGGCACGCCGCTCACGGACTTCGCGCGCGTTGTCATGGATAACGTGCGCTCGGTCGTCTGCTTTGGCGATGCGCGCGAGCGCTTCACCGCCGCTATGGACGAGGCCGATGTCGATGGCGATGTGGATATCGCCCAAGCGGATGACCTACGCGATGCAGTGGACGTTGCCCGTTCGCTGTCGAGCCGTGGCGACGTGATCTTACTTTCTCCTGCCTGCTCTTCGTTCGATGAGTTCTCGGGCTATGAGGAGCGCGGACGCGTGTTTAAGGACTATGTGGCTCAGCTTGCCGCTGCAGCGAAATCGCAAATGGAATAGGGGTTGCCGGTGAGAGAGGAGAGCCCCCGACAAGGTATGAGGAGGCCCGACTCGGACCGTGCTTCCTCGCGGCGCAGCACACCGCGTTCCGGTCGTGGCAGGCAGACGTTTAGCGAACGCTATATTGCCGGCGTTCCCGCCCGTATCATGCGCCCCCGTCTGATATTTATGGCCTGCCTGTTTACCTTGGTGTGCTTTGGTCTGCTGATGGTGTACTCGGCGTCTTCGGTCGAGGCACTGCACGAGAATGGCTCGGCGACGTTTTTTCTGGGTCGGCAGGCTGCGTTTGCCGTGGTCGGTGTTCTGGCGCTGATTGCCATCGTGCGCGTTTTGCCGGACAGCTGGTTTGGGGAGGATGTGCTCAGGATCTTCCTCATAGGCATGATAGGGCTACTGTTTCTGGTGTTCTTGGTGGGCAGCGGCAGCCGTGGCGCCACGCGCTGGCTCAACATCGCCGGCATTCAGTTCCAGCCTTCCGAGTTTTTAAAGCCATTTGCCATTGCGTATTCGGCCATCATGCTCGATCGCTTCTTTTCGCCCGGTGGCAACATCAACGAATTCCTTCGCAAGATGGGCATCTACCTGGGCATTTCGCTCTTTCTGATCTTTATCCAGCCCGATTTCGGTACCGTCCTGATCATCCTGTTGACCCTCATGTGCATGGCGTTGTTTGCGGGTCTCGACCCCAAATTTATCATCGGCGTGATAATCTTTGGCATTCTCGTGATCGTGATTGCGCTTGTTGCAGAGCCGTACCGTATGGTGCGTATTCAGGTTGCGTTGAACCCTTGGGCCGACGAGTATGGTGACGGCTATCAGGCCACGCTTGCCATCATGGCCTTTGCCTCGGGCGGTCTGTTCGGCCGTGGCATCGGCAACTCAACCATGAAGTACTCGTATCTGCCCGAGGCGCACAATGACTACATCCTGGCCATCATTGGCGAGGAAGTCGGTTTTGTCGGAACCGTGCTGTTCTTCTTGGTGTTTGCGATGCTGATCTACTCGGCGTTTCGCATTGCCGAGCAGGCGACCGATCGTCGGGGCGCGCTCATGGCGTCTGGCTCCGCGGTCATTCTCGCGGTGCAGTTTTTGATCAATGCGCTGGGCATCCTCAACGTGTTTCCCATGACGGGCAAACCGTTGCCGTTTATTAGCTACGGCGGTTCGTCGATTATTGTGTCGCTTATGCTTGCCGGTCTGATCCTGCGCGTTTCGTACGAGAGCGCCCGTCGCGATGAGTACGACCGTCGTCGCGAGAGCTTTGCCGTTATGGATGAGAGTACCGCCGGCGTAGCCCATGTGCGCGGTGAACGACCTTCGCGTAGCGGCTTTACCGTTCTGGATGGCTCTGCGACCGAGCCGGCAGCCCGTCCGCGTCAGCGAACGGCGCCGCAAGGTCGTCCGCAGCGCCCAACTCCTCGCAATGCGGGCGGCGGATATAATCGAATCGATTTGAACTCGGACCCGTCGGCGCGTTTGCGCACCGACGACCAGGGACCGCGTGTACGAAGGGACTACCATGACCGATAAGATGACCGTTGCTATTGCAGCCGGCGGCACGGCGGGACACATCAACCCCGCGCTCGCCTTGGCCGAAGAGCTGCGTGATCGTGGCCACCACGTTGTGTTCGTGGGCCAGTCGCGCAAGCTCGAGGGTCGTCTGGTCCCCGAGGGTGGGTTTGATTTTGTGCCCATTACGGTCACGGGCTTCGACCGCTCCCGTCCTTGGACGGCGCTGACCTCCCTGTGGCGTGTCAACAAGGCCAAGCGTGCGCTCGCCAGTCATTTCTCAAAGGTCGGCAAGCCCGATGCCGCCATCGGTTTTGGTGCCTATGTCGAGGTTCCGCTGCTGGGGTGGTGCAAGGGCGCGGGCGTTCCGTATCTGCTACATGAGCAGAACTCTGTTCCGGGCCTGGCCAACAAGATGATGAACTCCCATGCCGCCCGCGTGTGCATCTCGGTGCCTGCAGCGCGCTCGGTCTTTGAGCGCGAAGGTGACCCTGACCATGTGCTCATGACCGGCAACCCTGTTCGTCGCTCGGTGATCGAGGGCGATCGCGCTCGCGGCCGCAAGGCACTTGGCGTTCCCGGGGACGCTACGCTGCTGCTCGTCTTTGGCGGTTCACTTGGCGCCCAGCACCTCAACGAGCGCGTGGTTTCGCTCAAAAACGAGCTGCTTTCGCGCAAGAACCTCTATGTGTTGCATTCGACGGGTGCCGACGGCTTTGAGGAGACCGAGCGCGCTTTGGCGCTGACGCCCGAGGAGGCGAAGCGTTATCGCGTCCAGCCTTACATCGACAACATGGGCGATATGCTGGCTGCTGCCGATTTGGTGCTCTCGCGTTCGGGCGCATCGAGCGTGGCCGAGATCGCTGCGCTCGCCGTGCCCTCGGTGCTCGTGCCGTATCCGCATGCGACGGCCGACCACCAAACCACCAATGCCCGTTATCTGGTCGACGCCGGGGCCGGCGTGCTCTGTGCCGATGCCGATATCGACGGTTCTGCCTTTGCCGATGAGCTGCTGCACCTGGTCGATGACGCGGCGGCGCGCGACGCCATGCGTCAGGCATCGCGTGGCCTGGCTCAGGATAGGGCCGCTGCTCTTCTGGCCGATGCGGTAGAGGGTTTGCGTTAGTTAGACGGGATATCGTCGGTCGCCCTCGCGCTGATGCGGTAGGTGCGGTACAGTTAACAGGTTACAGGCAGTGTTTACGCAAGGAGTACACGAGCACATGGCTGATTCCCAGACTGCAACCTCCGCGCCCGAGTTTAAGAGCGCCCACTTTATCGGTATCGGCGGCGCCGGCATGAGCGGCATCGCTCTCGTTCTGCACGAGCGCGGTTATGCCGTTACCGGTTCCGACCTTAAGACGTCACGTTATATCCGCCAGCTTACCCGCGCTGGTGTGAAGGTGCACGTGGGCCATGAGGCCGCCACGATCGACGAGGTCAAGCCCGACGTGGTTGTTGTCTCCACCGCTATTCCGGAGTCCAACCCTGAGCTCGTGCGCGCTCGCGAGCTGGGCATTCCCGTGTGGCCCCGTGCCAAGATGCTCTCTGCTTTGGGCCACGGCTACACTACCGTCGCTGTTGCCGGCACGCATGGCAAGACCACCACGTCTTCGATGTGCGCCACCATGCTCGACCGCATGGGTCTGGATCCGAGCTTCTTGATCGGCGGCATCGTCGAGGGCTATGACACGAACGGCAAGAACGGCTCGGGCGACTACTTTGTCGCCGAGGCCGACGAGTCCGACAGCTCCTTCCTGTTCCTGAACCCCAACGTGGTCATTGTGACCAACGTCGAGGCCGACCATCTCGATCACTACTCGGGTATCGAGGAGATCGAGGCAACTTTCGCCAAATTCATGAGCCTGGTGGGCGAAGACGGCACCGTCATCGTCTGCGGCGAGGACCCGCATCTGGTCGAGCTCGCCAAGTCGACGGGCCGTCACGTGCTTTCCTACGGCTTTGCCGAGAGCAACGACATCGTCTGCGTGCACCCGGATGTCAAGGGCATCCAGAGTGACTTTATCGTTCGCTTTGAGGACGGCACTGAGCACGCTGTGGAGATCAAGAGCAACCCCGGTCGCCACAACATGCTCAACGCCACGGCGGTGCTCACCGTCGCCCATGTCTTGGGCCTTGACATCGACGCCGCCGCCAAGGCGCTCTCGAGCTTTGAGGGCGTCCGCCGTCGCTTTACCCACGTGGGCGATATCGATGGCATCACCGTGGTCGATGATTACGGCCATCACCCCACCGAGATCAAGGCGACGCTTGCTGCCGCTTCGTCGCTGGGTTACAAGCACGTCGACGTCGTGTTCCAGCCGCACCGCTATTCGCGCCTGCAGGCCCTGTGCGACGACTTTGCCGATGCATTTGCCAATGCCGATAAGCTGCTGCTGATTGATGTGTTCTCGGCTGGCGAGATGCCCATTCCGGGTGTCACCTCTAAGATGCTCGCCGATACCGTGCGCGCCAAGCATCCTGGCAAGGAGGTCGTGTACTGCTCCAGCCGTCTTGAGCTCAATCGGGAGCTCGAGCAGATGGTGGGCGAGGGCGACCTGCTGCTCACCATGGGTGCCGGTGACGTTACGACCGTCGGTCCCGAGTTCATTGAGTATCTGACTGCCAAGAAAGACGCTTAAGTCTAATGGGTCTGTTTAACGCCGTCATGGCGCTCTCGGGCATGATCGACACGGATGTGATCGAGGACGAGCGCCTTGCGCGTCATACGAGCTATCGTATCGGCGGCAAGGCCGACCTCTTTGTGACGTGCCATAGCTATCATGCCCTCCGTCGCGCCGTGGCGGTGCTCGATCGCGAGCAGGTGCCGTGGGTCATCATCGGCAAGGGCTCCAATCTGCTGGTTGCCGATGGTGGTTATCGCGGTGCCGTCATTTCGCTCGGACGTGAGTTTCAGCGCACGGTTGTTGCCGATGACGGTTGTACGCTGACGGTCGGTGCGGGCGTGATGTTTGCGCGCCTGGTCAATGATGCCCTGTCGCGCAGCCTTTCGGGCCTTGAGTTTGCCGTTGGCATCCCTGGTTCGGTCGGCGGTGCGATATCTATGAATGCCGGCACACGGACCGAGTGGATTGGCTCGCTGGTTGAGGATGTCGTAACGTTTGACCCGGCATCCGGTATCAAGCATTATGCGGGGTCCGAGATCACTTGGGGCTACCGTGAATGTAGCCTTCCCCGCAATGAGATCATCCTCGAGTGCGTGCTCAAGCTTAAACCGGCGCCCAAGGCCGATATTCGCGAGCGCATGGAGCGGTACCTGACGAGGCGCAAGCGTACGCAGCCCATGGGTCGCGCATCCTGCGGGTCGGTCTTTCGCAACCCGCCCGATGCGAGTGTGGGCAAGCTTATCGAGGATTGTGGATTAAAGGGTTTTTCGATTGGCGGCGCGGAAGTTTCGCCCGTTCACGCTAATTTTATCGTTAATAACGGAACTGCCTCGGCCGATGACGTTGCCGCGGTTATCAGACATGTGCACGGAAAGGTGAGGGAGGCGTATGGCATCGAGCTCAGACCGGAAGTTAAATTCCTCGGCTTCTAGAGCATCGAAACCCACCTTCCGCCGCGCCGGAGGGCGTTCCGGCGCGCCTGCCAAACCTCAACGCAATACCGTCGCGCACTCTAAGTCTGTCGGGCATGCTCGACAGACCAGTCGACCGGTCGTCGGCTCGCAGCTCGGTAATCGTCCGGCCGTAAAAAAGTCCTTGCGTCCCTCGGTGACGTCAAAGCCTGTTATGGGCGCCAAGCCTGCCCGTCCCATGGCAACTCCCAAGCCCTCGACGGGAACTAAAGCGGCGCGTCCAGGTCGTACGCTGGGCGCATCGAAACCGCGCTCGCTGACATCGGTGCCGGCTACTGCCAAGAAGCCTTCGAGTAAAAAAGGTTTCAACCCGTTATCTTCACTTGGAGCGATGGCAAATAAAACATCAGACGCCGCTTCTGTCGTTACCGGCAAAGGCAAAATCGTGGGCGGCGTTCTGGCCGTCTTGGCCGTGCTCGTCGTCGTTGCCATCGTGGTGATCAACTCTGGATTGTTTACTGCCACTGATATTCAGATTCAAGGCAGCGAGCATGTGACGAAGCACGATGCTATCCAGCTGATCGACTTGCCCGAGGGAACGTCGCTTTTTAACGTCGATCCCGACCAGATTACCGAGGATCTCAAGCAGAACCCGTGGGTCTTGGGCGTGGATGTCCAGCGCCAGTTTCCCCATACGCTTATCATCACGCCGACGGAGCGTAAAGTTATCGCCATTGCGTATATCAGCTCCGACGACCTTGCCTGGGCTATCGGAGACGATGACACCTGGATCGCCCCGCTGTCGACGTCGGTCGAAGTGGACGACCAGGGCAACGTCATCACGACAGGGCAGGGCTCAAATACCTTGACCGGAATCGATGCCGCGCTGGCGCTCGCCAAGCATTATGGCGCGGTGTTGTTGACTGATGTCTCGGCGGATGTCGCTCCGGTTTCCGGCCAGGCGGTGAACTCCAAAGCCGTTAAGGCCGGCTTGGATTATGTGCGTGGTTTTTCGAGCGAGTTCTTGGGACAAGTCAAGGATATTTCCACGCCTTCGGTCGAAGCCATCTCGGCAAACCTCAATAACGGCATTGAGGTGTCGCTGGGCGATTCGGACGATATCGCCAAGAAGGAACGCGTAGTCACTAAGTTGCTTTCGCAGGTAGAGGGCGTAACGTATATCAATGTGCGCTCTCCGGGCAACTACACATTTAGGAATGCTCCGACCTCGTAGCGCTGGTTGATGCTTTGTTGAGGGGCCATACCACGCCGTTTATCTGGTTTGTTTGGTTTTCACGGTCAATTATTTGACTGATACGTTCATAATGTGCAAACATAATACGGTTTACCTTTGCATTTACTTTCAACCTGAAGGTTAATGTGCGCAGGGGTCGACCCATGCTATGGCTATAACCTTTGTTCGGAGGACCGACATGCACGAGACAGAGATCAACAACTACCTTGCCGTCATTAAGGTGGTCGGCGTCGGCGGCGGCGGTACCAACGCGGTCAATCGAATGATCGAAGAGGGCATCCGCGGCGTCGAGTTTGTTGCCATCAACACCGATGCTCAGGCACTCGCGATCTCTGATGCCGATATCAAGGTGCACATCGGCACCGACCTTACCCGCGGCCTGGGCGCCGGCGCCAACCCCGAGGTTGGCCGCAAGGCTGCCGATGAGTCCCGCGACGACATTGCCGAGGCGCTCGCTGGCGCCGACATGGTGTTTATCACCTGCGGTGAGGGCGGTGGCACCGGTACCGGCGCTGCTCCCATCGTTGCCGATATCGCGATGAACGAGGTCGGCGCACTGACCGTCGCCGTCGTGACCAAGCCCTTCACCTTCGAGGGCCGCAAGCGCAAGAAGAGCGCCGAGGAGGGCATCAAGACCCTCTCCGATTGCGTCGACACCATGATCGTCATCCCTAACGATAAGCTGCTCGACATCGCCGAGAAGAAGACCACCATGCTCGAGGCCTTCGCGATTGCCGATGGCGTCCTTTCCCAGGGCACCCAGGGCATCACCGACCTCATCACCGTCCCCGGTATCATCAACCTGGACTTCGCCGATGTTAAGACCATCATGAAGCAGGCCGGTACCGCCATGATGGGTATCGGTACCTCTTCTGGGGATACTCGTGCCGTCGACGCTGCCCAGCAGGCCATCTCCAGCCCGCTGCTCGAGAGCTCCATCGATGGTGCCACGCGCGTGCTGCTCTCCATCGCTGGTTCCAAGGACCTGGGCATCCAGGAGATCAGCGACGCCGCCGACGTTGTCGCCAACGCCGTCGACCCCGAGGCGAACATCATCTTCGGTACCGTTGTCGACGAGTCCCTGGGCGATCAGGTGCGTATCACCGTCATCGCTACGGGCTTCTCCGATTCCAACGTCAACCGTCAGGACGAGCTCTTTGCTGCTCAGCAGTCTCAGAGCAAGGCCGCTGCCTCCGCTGAGCCGCAGCGCACCGCTCCGGCTGCCAGCCCGGCTCAGGCCGCTCCGACCCGCAACGTCGGTGGTACCGAGCTGCCCAACTTTGGCAACGACCAGTTCGAGCTTCCCGACTTCCTGAAGCGCGGTAGCTTCTAGTTCGTTTTTCTCAACGACCTGCACGGGGTGTGTCCATTTGGATGCACCCCGTTTTGTTTCTCGTTTGTAAACGAAAGCCTCCAATCTCCTTACGTTCCCTTTACGTTTGGTCCCTACCGCTGCGGGTATCCTTTTAAGGAAGTATGACAGCCGTATAAACGCGGACTGCGCGGCGACGCCGCGGTACTTGTGTTATTAGGAGGCTTTAGTATGGCAGCACGTGCGGACAACGTTTCGCGTGTCGACCATGATGGAGTTACGTTGGTGGAGGGCGCGACATCCGATGTCCGCTTTGCCTTTACCGAGCGCACCGGTGGCGTTTCTGAAGATGCGTACTCCTCGCTCAACCTGGGCTCGCATGTAGGCGATGACCCCTTTGCTGTTCAAGAAAATCGTCGTCGAGCGCTCGAAGCTATGGGCGCCACTGAGTGCGAGCATAATCTGCTCGTGCCCAATCAGGTCCATGGTGACCATATCGTTACGGTGACTTCGAACGGCGCCGACGATCTTGAGGCTGTTCGCGAGCAGATTGCCGAGGGCTGCGATGCCATCGTCTGTACGGCCCATGACGTGCCCGTGCTGCTCTGCTTTGCCGACTGCGTTCCCGTGGTGCTGGTGGCCCCCGGCGGATTTGCCGTGGTGCACTCCGGTTGGAAGGGCACGATTGCACGTATTTCTGCCAAGGCGTGCCAGGCGCTTTGCGATGCTGCCGGCTGCGATGCGAGCGACGTTTCCGCCTATATCGGCCCCCATATCTTGGCTGACGAATATGAGGTATCCCAGGAACTCATGGATCGCTTTGCCGTCGAGTTCTCTTGCATCGATGCGAGTGCCCCTCGCATGCTCGATCTTTCCGCTGCCATTTGCGAGGCGCTGGTAGATGCCGGTGTGGACGCGGATAATATCGTGGATACCCAGCTTTCGACTGTGCGTCAGAACGACCGCTTTTATTCCTACCGTAACGAGGACGGCACCTGTGGGCGCCATGCTGCGATCGGCGTGATGCTATGAGAAAGATCGTATCGGTCCTGAGCGCCGCTGTGCTTACGCTTACGCTGTGCGCCTGTTCTTCGGGATCTTCTACCTCTTCCATTACCGTGGCCGGCTCCACGACCTGCCTTCCTATCGCCGAGATTGCGGCAGAGGGCTTTAAGGAGGAGACCGGCATCGACGTGCTCGTTTCCGGTTTGGGTTCTTCCGCTGGCATCGAAGCCGTCAGCGCTGGCACGGCCGATATCGCTAGCTCCTCCCGTGGACTCAATGCCGACGAACAGGATCTGGGCCTGACTCCCATCGTCATTGCCCACGACGGTATCGCGGTCATCGTGAACGAAGGCAACCCCGTCGATAACCTCTCGACCGAGCAGCTCCGCGATATCTATGCCGGCAAGATTACTAATTGGAAAGAGGTCGGTGGCGAGGACCTGAAGATTCAGGTCATCAACCGAGACGAGGCGTCTGGCACGCGTGAGGCCTTCCGCACCATCGTGATGGACGGCACCCCGTTCGATCGCCGCTCGGCCGTTCTTTCGGGCACGGGCCAGGTGCGCGACGTGGTATCTCGTTCGCGCGGTGCCATCGGCTACATTTCGCTGGGCTTCGTCGATAGCCTCAACGCCAAGACCTCGGTCAAGGCCGTCTCGGTCAATCATGTTGAGGCGTCCGAGAAGACGGTCGCGAGCGGCGGCTATCCCATCTCGCGCGACCTTTACTTCTTTGTGAAGGGTGCGCCTTCGCAGCAGGCGCAAGATTACATCGACTACGTGACGTCCGAAAAGATGGACAAGCAGATTCGCGAGGCGGGCTTTATTCCCGTCACCAACGACGAGAAGGGGAGTGAGTAGCATGGAAGCACAGGAAAACTCCCAGACTGAGCAGAATGCTCAGGCGCCCAAGAAGCGCGAGCTGGCGCTCGTATCGCGCAGCACCTATATCAAGGAGAAGGCGCTGCAGTGGATCTTCTTTGCCTGCGCGTTCTTGGCGGTTGTTACCGTCATCCTGATTTTTGTCTTTACCACGTACTCGGCGCTGCCCGTCTTTACCGACATCGGTCTGGCGGATTTCTTTAGCTTTACGTGGGCGCCCTCTGAGGGCCACTACGGCATCGTGTCGCTGCTTGCCGGCTCGGGTCTGGTGACCGTCGGTGCGCTCGCCATGGGTGTGCCCCTGGGCGTGGGCACGGCTGTGTATCTGGTCGAGATCGCCGGCAAGCGCGTACGCAAGCTCATCAGCCCTGCCGTTGACCTGTTGGCCGGCATCCCTTCTATCATCTATGGCTTCTTTGGCATGATCATCATCCGTCCGTTTATCGCGCAGGTGACCGGTGGTCTTGGTTTTGGTGCGCTGACGGCGTGGTTCGTGCTTGCCATCATGATCGTCCCTACCATCACCACGCTCACCATCGATGCCCTCAATTCTATTCCCATGGGTATTCGCGAGGCATCGTATGCCATGGGTGCTACTAAGTGGCAGACCATCTATAAGGTCGTGCTACCTGCCGCCAAGCTGGGTATCGTGGATGCGATCGTGCTGGGTATGGGCCGTGCCATCGGCGAGACCATGGCCGTGCTCATGGTCGTGGGTAACGCCCCGGTTATTCCCGACAGCATCTCGACGCTCACGAGCCAGATCGCGCTCGACATGAGCTATTCCTCGGGTCTGCACCGCTCGGCGCTGTTCGGCATGGGCGTGGTCCTGTTTATCATTTCCGCCACGCTGGTGGGCGTCGTCCGTCTGATTTCCAAGAAGAAGAGGGGGTAGGCTATGTCCGATTCCGTTGACACGACGGTCGATACGACCTCGTCGCGCGAGCGCATCAAGCGTGCCCTTTCCCACGGCAAGAAGGGCCGCATCAACAAGGACTTGTCCAACAAGATCATGCTTGGCGTGTTCCGTGCCGCGGCATACATCACCACGCTGGTGCTGGTCGCTATCATCGCCTACGTGGTCATCAACGGCCTGCCACACATCTCGCTCGACTTTATCTTCGGTTGGCCCCAGGGCGTCAACGCCGAGGGCGGTATTTGGCCCACGATCGTCTCGACCGTCTATGTGACGGCGCTCGCCATGCTTATCTGCACGCCGATCGCTGTGCTGGCAGCCGTCTATCTGGCCGAGTACGCCAAGCAGGGCAAGATCGTCGAGCTCATTCGCTACGCTGCTGACGCTTTGGCCTCGGTGCCCTCCATCGTTATGGGCCTGTTTGGCTACGCCTTGTTTGTCGAGGCTATGGGTCTGGGCCTTTCGATGGTCTCGGCCGCTCTGGCGCTCGCGCTCTTGATGCTTCCCATCGTCATGCGCACCACCGAAGAGGCCATTCGCGCCGTTCCGCGCTATATCCGTTGGGGCGCGTACGGCCTGGGCGCCACCAAGTGGCAGGTTGTCTCCAAGATCGTGCTTCCTTCTGCCTTTGGCCGTATTGCCACGGGCATTGTCCTTGCCATCGGCCGTGCCATTGGCGAGACCGCCGTGGTGCTCTACACCATGGGCCAGGCCATCAATCTACCTATCTCGCCGCTCGATTCCGGCCGCCCCATGACCGTTCACCTGTACCTGCTTGCCAACGACGGCATCAACATGAACGCAGCCTACGGCACCGCGCTCTTGCTGATGGTGATCATTCTGGCCTTCAACCTGTTTGCGCGCTTCCTGTCGCGCAAGCGTCGCTAGTTAAGGAGTCCCATGTCCGTTTATCAGTCCGCTCCCACGCTGGAGCAAGCGGCCATTACGGCCAAGGATTTCAACTTTTGGTACGGTGACTTTCATGCGCTGACGGGGCTCGACCTCAACATCGCCAAAAACGCCATCACCTCCTTCATTGGCCCTTCGGGCTGCGGTAAGTCGACGTTTTTGCGCTGCATCAACCGCATGAATGACCTGATCGAGGGTACGCGCGTCGAGGGCACCATGACGCTCGACGGCAACGATATCTATGCCGAGGGCGTCGACCCGGTCGACCTCCGTCGCCGCGTGGGCATGATTTTTCAGCAGCCCAACCCGTTTCCCAAATCCATCTACGAGAATGTCGCCTTTGGCCCTCGTCTGCAGGGCGTGACTAGCAAAAGCGACCTCGATGACATCGTGGAAGAATCGCTCAAGCGCGCCAACCTCTGGAAAGAGGTATCCAATCAGCTCAACAAGGATGGTTTGGCGCTCTCGGGCGGTCAGCAGCAGCGTCTGTGCATCGCGCGCGTGCTTGCGGTGCAACCCGATGTCCTTCTGATGGACGAGCCCTGCTCCGCCATCGACCCCACGTCCGTCTCTAAGGTCGAGGATCTGATGGCCGAGCTGGCGCCCGAGATGACGATCATCATCGTCACGCATTCAATGCAGCAGGCAGCTCGTATCAGCGACTACACCGCATTCTTCTTGCAGGAAGTTGCCGGCGAGCCCGCCACGCTCATCGAGTATGGTCAAACCGACGCGATCTTCACCAGCCCGGTGGACTCGCGGACGGAAGACTATATCACCGGCCGCTTTGGCTGATCGGTGCGACTAGTCCCAAGCCGATCGGACCTGGTCCGGTGCGTATTCACTGTGCGGGCTGCATGACCGCACCCAACTGATTGGAGTGAACCATGCGCAAACTGTTTTCCCGTCAGCTCGTCGAGGCCCGTCACGAGATGCTGAGCATCTATGAGGCCGTCGATCTGGCTCTCCACGATGCCGTGAAGGCCTATGTGACCGACGACCGCAAGCTCGCCACCAAGACCAAGAAACGTACGCTTTCGATTGACGCGCGCTGCGCCAACCTGGAGGCCGTCTGCTACAACCTGATCGCCACGCAGTCACCGGTCGCCTCCGACTTCCGCCTGCTTCAGACGATCATCTACGTCGACTTTAACCTGCAGCGCATGACCGATAAGGTCCGTCAGATCTGCCGTGCCACGCGTCATATGATCAAGGCCGACATCTCGCTGCCCCAGGAGCTCGTCGGTACGGTTGAGGCCGAGGCCGAAGCTGTTTACCAGGTGCTGGGCTCTTCGCTTTCTGCGCTCGTCACCAATGACATGTCCATCATCTGCAACCTGGCCGTCGAGGACGAGCCAGTGCACGCCGCCTACGAGAAGTTCTTCCGCACCTTTAACCGTATGGATACAGGCGACTTTATGGACGACGACAGCAACTATGACGACCTGCGCCGCGCCATCATGGTTTCGCGCTACCTCGATCGCATCGCTTCCATTTCCATCGATGCCGCTTGCCGTCTGACCTTCCTGTTGACTGGTCAGCGTATGAACGCCGGCGATATCGCCCGCACTGATGAGGACGAGCTCGAGAGCATGCGCGTGCCTTCGGGCGAGGGTGTTATCATGAGGCCCGCCGTCGACGCGCGCTACGTTGCCAAGGTGCCCGCCAACGAGGTCAGCGAGGGTCTTCGCTACCTGCTCGATCATCTTGAGGACGAGGACGATGGCGATGACGACGAGGAGTAAGTGACCCCGTTCGTCGAAAGATTGTAAATACCTAAGTGAGCGCGGCCTTGCACATGCGGGGCCGCGCTCTTGCGTTAGCATGGGACTACTTGTTTGGCTGTCAGCGGAGGCGATTAGCAATGGATAACTATTTGGACTTGATGCGCGCTCGCCGCGAGCAGATTCTGGAACGTTTTTATGCGGCGCTCGATCGCGCGGGCCGCCCCCACGACGCCGCGCGCCTCATTGCCGTGTCCAAGACCGTTGGTGTCGATGAGACCGTTGCCGCCATCCAGACGGGGTATCGCCATTTTGCCGAGAACCGCCCGCAGGAGCTGGTTCGCAAGCTCACGGGTCTGGTGGAGCATCCGGAGCTGCCCGAGGTGCGCTTCGATATGATCGGCAACCTGCAGACCAATAAGATCAATGCGGTGCTGGGCTCAGCCGAGCTGATTCACTCGGTGGGTTCGCTGCATCTGGCGCAGGCGATCTCGAGCCGTGCTGTCCGCAAGATTGAGGCAGGCGAGCTCGCCGGCCCCCAGCGTGTGCTCATCGAGGTCAATGTGAGTGGTGAGGAGTCGAAGGGAGGCTTTTCGCCCGATGAGATTCGCGCCGCCGCGGGTGAGCTTGCGGAACTTGAGGGAATTTGCGTACAGGGGCTTATGACTATGGCGCCCCGGGGGAATAAGGATGTGGCACGCCGCACCTTTGCGGGGCTTCGTGAGCTGAGGGATGAGCTGGAGGCGGTGCATCCCGATTTGAACCTGCCTGAGCTTTCCTGCGGCATGAGCGAGGACTTTGAGCCTGCCCTTGAGGAGGGCTCTACGCTCGTTCGCCTGGGCAGGGTAGTATTTAGCCCGGAGTTTGCAGTAAAATAAGGCTCTGAAGTGCGCACTGATTATCGGGGTGCCTGCACTAAACCGCGAGAGGACACAACCATGGGCTTCCTTGACGAGATTAAAAATAAGATGCACCTGGGCGGCCAGCAGGGTTACGACCAGGGTTATGGCCAGGACGACGACTACGGCTACGATGACGGCTATGACGATAGTTATCAGGGCAACGGCTACAGCGGTGCTTCGGGCGAGGGCTTCTACACCCAAGACGAGCCGAGCAACGGCCTGCTTGGCCAGACGCGCCGCGGTGAAGCTGAGTCGGTTGCCGTGTATACGCGCTCCGGTCAGCTTGTCGGCGATGACTCCCGTCATGCCACGACGTATAACCCGCCTTCGCGCTCGCAGGACAGCGTTGCGAGCGGTTATCGTCCTGGTGCCTATGACACGCCGTCGAGCTACGCCGAGAACACCCGCGCCCGTGCCGCCGCTGCGCCCGCGCCTGCACCGAGCGATGCCTCGGCCTATGCGAGCAATATCATCAACGCCACGCCGCAGCTGCCGGCCTATGTCCTGCGCCCCGAGAGCTATGACGACGTGGAGACCGTAGTGCGCCGCGTTCGCACCAAGCAGCCTGTCGCACTGATTTTTGTGGGCGTACGCACCGAAGTTGCTAAGCGCGTCTTGGACTTCTCTTACGGCTTTGCCTGCGGTCTGGGTGCCACGGTCAAGGAGGTGGGCGACCGCGTGTTCATGGTGCTGCCCGCCGGCTGCGAGGTCAAAGATTCCGATCTCAAGAAGCTTCGTGCCGACGGCTACCTTAAGTAAAGACAAGACGAGGAGATTCCCATCAACATCTACACTATCGTCCAGCTGGTCAACACGCTGTTCAACTTCTATTCCACGCTCATTGTCGTCTACTGCTTTATGACGTGGATTCCCATGAAGCAGGGTGGTTTGCTTCAGGATATTGCTGCGGTGCTCGATAGCGTGTGCGGTCCGTGGCTCAACCTGTTCCGTCGTTTCATCCCGCCGATGGGCGGTATCGATTTTTCGCCGGTCGTTGCGATTATTGCGTTGCAGTTGGTGCAGAGGCTGGTTCTGCAGCTTCTTATAGGTATACTCGTGTAGAACTGACTTAGTAACTTACGTCGGGCGTGTAGCGCCGAGGCGATGAAAAAGGAGACTTGTTATGGCTATTACCCCTGCAGACATCCAGGCTCAGACTTTCTCTGAGGCCAAGCGTGGCTACGATCCCGCCGAGGTCGACGTCTTCTTGGAGACGCTGTCCTCCGAGGTTGACGCTATGCTCGCTAAGATCGTCGACCTTAAGGGTCGCCTGACTGCTACCGAGCAGCAGCTTGCCGATGCGCAGGCTCAGCTTGCCCAGACTCAGGATGCCACCGCCCAAGCCGTTCCTGCCGCCCCCGTGGCTGCTCCCGCCCCTGACTTCTCCGCTCAGGAGCGCCAGATTTCCGCTGCCCTGATCGCTGCCCAGCAGACCGCTGAGACCATCGTCAACGATGCCAACGAGAACGCTGAGCGTATCCGCAACGAGGCTGACGCTAAGGCCCGCGAGGTTATCCGCCAGGCTCTGACCGAGAAGCAGGCCGAGCTCGAGGAAATCGATCGTCTCAAGGCTTCCCGCGAGGAGTTCAAGGCCGAGTACCTCAAGCTCATCCAGCACTTCATGGACGATGCCCAGAACTCCTTCCCGGCCGACCTCATGGCCTCCACGCCGGTCGGTTCTGCCGCTTCTCCTGCGGTGACTGTTCCCGCCGAGCCGCTGCCCGTCGCTGACCCGGTTGTCCCCGTGGCCGATCCCTTCGCCCCGATCGACAACTTTGCCGCCGACGACCTGGACTAGCATCAGAGCTACAATCTAGTGTCCTTAAGAGGAGCTCGCACCTGCGGGCTCCTTTTTTGTGGCTGTATACGGGTTGGGAAACAAAACGCCGAGCTCTGCATGCGATAGGACAGAACTCGGCGAAGGGCGCGTGGTAAAAGGTAGATTTTAAGGTATGTCTAAAAACTACTTGAGGAGGAAGTTGGAGAGGGGAATAGTGCGGGCCTCGCGATGCTCGGGATCGGCGATGTGGTCGGCGGGATAGCCACAGACGAGCATGTGATAGGGATAGACGCCCTTGGGCAGATTGAACTGCTCCTGTGCCACCTCAGGCTTAAAATGGCATACCCAGCACGTTCCCAGGCCCTGCTCGGTGGCCTCCATCATCATCTGGTCGCACACGATGGACGTATCGATTTCACTGGAATTCATCTGGTCATACGGGCGCACCCAAGCATCATCGGTAACGCTGCAAATAAGGAAGACAAGCGGAGCTCCAAAGATAGACCCATCACGAGCAAACCGAGGCTGACAAGCAGCAGCCTTCTCCAACAGCTCAGGCGTATCCAGCACCATCACACGGGCTGGATGATTATTACAAGCAGAAGGAGCAATACGCCCAGCCTCAACAATGGCATCCACCACAGCCTGCTCAACAGAACGGTCCTCAAAAGAACGACAAGAATACCGACCACGAGCCAGATCCAAATAAGACATACAAGTCCTCCTAAAATTAAAAATCAAACAAACCAAAAGTAACCCAAAGAGTACCCAAAGCAGCAATCAGCCAAACGCTCATCAAGGGCCAAAGTGTCCGAACGGATACCAAAGGTCCCTTCAGCCAAACCCCCATCGCGCTAAATCTATCAGCCAAAGTTCCCAATGGTGGTACGTAAGGCGAAGGGCCGGCCACGGTTTACTTTCGAACGACTCTGCAAAGCAGCCGGAGTGAGAAAGCAAACCGTGGCCGGCCCTTCGCCGCCGGGACACGTACCCCCAATTAACTGTTCTTCATGACAATCGAATCCACGACATCGGCCACATTCTCGCAGCAGTCGGCGCAGTACTCCAGGAAGGCGTACACGTCACGCCAAGCGATGACCTCGAGCGGGTCCTTGCCGTTAACGTGCAGGTTACGCATGGCGTTGATATAGAGCTCGTCGGCCTCGGACTCGATGGTGTTGATCTGGATGACGAGCTCGCGCAGCGTTTTGGACTTGCGGTAGTTAGGCAGCTCGACCATCAGGTCTTTCATGGCGCGGCAGGCGTCGGTCACCTTGTGGGCGATCACGATGGCATCGGGATGGATGCTCTGGATGTTGGTGAAGTAGACGCGCTGCACGACGCCCTCGATGCGGTCGAGCACGGTGTCGAGCGAGCAGCTCATCAGGTCCAGATCTTCGCGCTCAAGCGGGGTGATAAAGGCGGTGAGCAGGGCGTCCTCAAGCTCATGGTGCTTCTTGTCGGCCGCATGCTCGATCGCATGCATCTTGTCGAGCATATCGTGAATCTTTGCGGGATCGAAGTTCTCGAAAATCTTGGTAAGCAGCTCGGCGGCCTGGACGGCGAGGTCGGCGCAGGCGACGTAGTTGTCAAAGTAGAACGAATCGGGTTTCTTTGCCATGAGTGGGTCCTTTCGAGGCGAAGACGGGTGGGCGAGGTGTTACGGTCCGGATGGACGTTCGGTTTGACTAGATGAACATCATGAACAGCTTGGCCATGACAAAGCTGATGAGTCCGCAGGCGGGGAAGGTGAAGAACCAGGTGAACATCATGTCCTTGACGACGCCGAAGTTGATGGCCGAGAGGCGTTTGACGGCACCGACGCCCATGATGGCGCAGGTCTTGATGTGCGTGGAGGACACGGGGATGCCGGTAAGGGTGGCAAGCAGCAGGTTCGCGGCGCCCGCCAGGTCGGCGGAGAAGCCCTGGTACTTTTCGAGCTTGACCATGCTCTGGCCAACGGACTTGATGATGCGCTCGCCGCCCACGCTGGTGCCGATGCCCATGGTGGCCGAGCATAGCAGCATAATCCAGATGGGGATGCCGGCATCGCCGACGCTCGTCTGGCCGCTGGCAAAGGCCACGCCTAAAAAGAGCACGCCGATGAACTTCTGTCCATCCTGCGCGCCGTGCATAAAGCTCATGGCCGCAGCGCTCGCGATCTGAGCGTATTTAAAGAAGACATTGGCACGTCGCCTGTTGGCGGCGGCGAAAAGAATCGAGACGAGCTTGCACAGGACCCAGCCCATGACAAAGCCCAGACCGATGGAGAGCGCCAGGCCGTAGATGACCTTCATCCACTCGTGGACATTGACGCTGCTCGCACCGCCGAGGGCGATGGCGGCACCGGTCAGGCCGGCGATAAGGCTGTGGCTTTGCGAGGTGGGGATGCCAAAACGCGACGCTGTGGCGCCGTAGACGACGATGGAGAACAGCGCCGCGCATAGACAGGCGAGCGCCATGGTGCTGTTTCCGCCAAAGTCGACAATATGGGAGATGGTGTTGGCGACGCTCGCGTTAAAGTGCGTCATGATGAGCACGCCAAGGAAGTTGAATGCGGCACTCATGAGAATAGCGGCGCGGGCGGGCATGCAACGCGTAGTGACGCAGGTCGCGATGGCGTTGGGTGCGTCGGTCCATCCATTGACGAAGATGGCGCCGAGCGCGAGGATCACGGTGACGGCAAGGACTGGGTTCGACACAAGTTGGCCGAGGAAGGTTGAGAACGTTACGTCCATATATGGGCTTTCTCGAAGTTTGCAGGCACGTTACAGAAACATGATAAATCGTATCACCTCCTGCGGGTTTCTTTACCGAGTTCTGATGGGAGCAGTGAATTTTTTGGCACTAAAATTGAATATTATCCCTGTTGACCGCGGGTGTTCTTTTTGCTAACACGCCATGCGGACACATGCGATCGCTCCGACACCCCAAAACCACAGCCTGTTCGCTTTACAATATGCAAACATGCGTTCGATAATAGGAGGCATGGAATATCGACAGACAGATGGCAAAACTCGGCGCGTGCACAAGCAGTATGTGGACGTCGTGGCTCGCATCCTCGCGGGCGGACAGGTCGTGCCGGTCACCGTCTGCTGGGTCGACGGTCGTTGCTTTACGATTGACGAGATTATCTCGACCACTGGGTTTGGCCTGACGGTTCACGGCATTCGTACGGCAACCTATAAGGTGCGTTTTGGCGGGCACGCGACCGAGTTGTATCTGGAGGACCAGACGCGCGAGCGGGCGGACGGCTCGCAGACACACGTGATGCGTTGGTGGGTGTGGGCGTTCGACCGAACACTCGAGAGCGAGCGCCGCAGGTAAGAACGCGTGGCGTTCGGGTACAATGGCAGGAAACTTGTCAGCTACGGCGCTGTTGTGGCGCTTTTTGAAAGGACGAAGTATGAACGATATCCAGGGCTATCAGAACGGCCCCATCGAGACCGGCGCAAGCCGCGCCAAGGAGATGTCGCCGCGCGCGTACAATCTTGCCATGTCCGCCCTCATCTTCTTGGGCTTTTGCGCCATGGGCGCCGGCGCCTACTTTACGAGCACCATGGCGTTTGCCCGCATGATGATGAGCGGCGCCGCCCTGCCACTGGTCTTTGGCTCGTTTATTTTAACCATCGTCGGCATGGTCATGATGTCGGCTGCTGCGGGCAAGCAGTCCGTGGGTCTGTCCCTTGTGGGCTACGTAATCTTTGCGAGTACCTTTGGCCTGACCGCGTCGTTTGGCCTTGCCAACTACGACCTGCCCACCATCAACACTGCCTTTATCGCCACGGCCGCCATCACCTTTGTCTTTGGCGCCTTGGGCGTGACGTTCCCCAAGTTTTTCCAGCGCGTATATGGCATCGGCTTTGGCATTCTGCTCGCCACTATTCTGGTTGAGATCGTGCTGATGTTTATGGGCGTCTCGCAGACCATCACCGACCTGATCGTGATCGTGGTGTTCGCCGGCTTTATTGGCTACGACACCTATGTTGCCACGACGGTGCCGCCCACGCTGCCCAATGCGGTGCTCATGGCGTCCAATCTGTTCGTGGACATTATCAACGTGTTCCTGCGCATTCTGAACATCCTTGGTCGTCGCGACTAGCGCGGGGGATTGCAGCGTTTCTTGTCGGACGCGGTAAAACGATGTGAAAGGCGGTCCTGCGGGGCCGTCTTTTTTGTAGCGGCGGGGTATCATGGATGGGAAAAGCCGATAGCGGCAGCGACAGGAAAGGTGACCACTTATGGCAGACGTCGACAACAGGAACCGTAACCGCAGGTCCAACCGAGCGGGTCAGCCCAATCCCAAGCGCGAGGCCCGTGCCAAGGCCGCCGAGCGCCATGTGGCGACTGTGTCCGAAGCGTTCGCCAAGGATATCGAGCGTTCGCTTGCTGGTGTTCGCGAGTTTGACGGCATGCCCGCCGGCTTTGTCGCGGCGATGAAGGCCAAGGTTCAGACTGCTGTGGCCGCCGAAGAACAGGTTGCCGAGGACGTCGAGGGCGCGGAGGCTGCCGAGACCGAGGCAGCGCCTGAGCCAGTCGAGGAGCCTGCTGAGGAAATCGCCGAAGCTGAGTCCGCGCCTGCTGAGGAGCCCGCTCCGGTTCTGCCCGAGGTCACCGTGCTCGATGCCTCCGCCACGCAGGCCATCCTGGACAACGGTCGTGGCTATGCGCAGTTCTGCGACATGGCCGTGCTCGCCTTTGCCTCGTTCACCAACCCGGGCGGTGGCTATATTCAGGGTTATCTGGGCCAGGAGGCCACGCTGTGCGCCGATTCGTATCTGTACAACGTTCTCGATAAGCAGCGTAAGTGGTACGGCGAGAACCGTCGCCGCAACATCAACTGCGAGCTTTACCGAAACCGTGCGCTGGTGGTGCCTGCGGTACGCTTCGAGCGCAACCACGTGCATGCGTATGCCGACGTAATCGTTGCCGCCGCGCCCAACGTCAAGCGCGCTCGCCAGGAGTATCGCGTGGGTGACGATGCCCTGCTGGACGCCCTGCGCGATCGCATTCGCTTTGTGCTTGCCATCTGTGACGAGCTAGGTCGCGAGAAGCTCGTGCTGGGCGCTTGGGGCTGCGACAACAACGGCTTTGACGCAGAGGCCGTGGCCGAGCTCTTCCGCAAGGAGCTCGCGTCGGGCGACTTTAAGGTCAAGCAAGTCTTCTTTGCCGTGCCTTCTACGCGCTGGGATGAGGATTTTGCCAAGTTCGAGCACGTGCTGGCAAACTTCCCCGAGCGCAACGAGGAGTCCTATGCCCAGGTTGCCGCTCGCGCTGCGGCAGCTCGCGCCGCCGAGCAGGCCCAGTCTGCTACCGAGGATGATGCGGACGAGGACGATTGGCGCAAGTACCTGTAATCGGTACGTGCTGACAGATAGGTCGAGCCGACGGGAGAGACTGCTTCCGTCGGCTTTTTATTGAGTGGGGAGCTTACGATGAAAAACGTTCTGTGCTTTGGTGACAGCAACACCTATGGTTACGATCCGGCGGGTATGCGCGACGGTACCGCGGTGCGCTATGCGCAGGATGTGCGCTGGTGCGGCGTGGCCCAACGTGACTTAGGCGAGGGCTGGCATGTAATTGAAGAAGGCCTCAACGGCCGCACGACGGTACGCGACGATATGTGCCATCTGGACACCAATCTTAACGGCATCCGCGCGCTGCCGATGCTGCTTGAGGCTCATAAGCCGCTGGATGCGATCGTTATTATGCTGGGAACTAACGATTGCAAGACGGTCTTTAACGTGACAGCTTCCGATATCGCCCGTGGCGCCATGGCGCTGATTCGCGCCGTCCGCGCGTTTCCGTGGACCGACGCTGCGCCTTGCCCGCGCATCCTGCTGATGGCTCCTATCAAGATCAAGCCGCAGATCGCTGATGTGTATATGACCGACTTTGACGAGCATTCCGTCGAGGCCTCGGAGCATTTTGCTGAATACTATGCGCACGTAGCTGAGCAGTTTAACTGCGACTTTTTGAATGCCGCCGACTTTGCCGAGCCGGGCGATATCGACTATCTGCATATGATGCCCGAAAGCCACGAGAGCCTGGGTCACGCCGTGGCAGCCAAGCTCAAAGAGATGCTCGGTGAGTAGCACGGCCCCAAGCCACCACAAAGGTACCCTTGTGGTGGCTTGTTTCGTTGATTTGTCTTGATCTGTAACAGCTGTAAGGCCGAAAACGGGCTAGATGTTACAGATTGAGATTATTAAGGTCGATATCGGTCGTTTGTCTCGATCTGTAACATCTAGGGTCGATTTAGCCGAGTTACTGTTACAGATCAAGACTATCTTCTCGGTGGAATTTGAATGTCTCGATCTATAACAGGTGGGCTGAAAAATGGGCTCTAACTGTTACAGATCGAGATGTTTGTGGGAGCCACCGCAAAGGTGCCTGTCCCCTTTGCGGCGGTTTTGGACTGCGAATCTTAATACTGCCACATGTGGTTGACGGGGCCGGAGCCTTTGCCCATGTCAAAGCCGGCGGCCAGAGCGCCGGTTAGGTAGGCCTTGCCGGCGTTGACGGCGTCGGCAAGATCCATGCCCTGAGCCAGCGCGCAGGCGATGGCGGACGAGAGCGTGCATCCGGTGCCGTGCGTGTTGTCGGTCTCGATGCGCTTGTGGCGGAACCACGTGGTGAGTGGATCTCCCAGATGGTTGCCCTCGTCATCGAGTGGCGCGGGTTCGGCCAGTACATCGTTGGCCTCGTTGACAAGATGCCCACCCTTAACGAGGGATGCGCAACCAAAGCGGCGGGTGAGGAGCATGGCAGCATTTTGCTGCGTGCGCTCGGAGTCGACCTCATAGTCGAGCAGTGCCATGGCCTCGGGAATATTGGGCGTGATAACCGTCGCTAGCGGGAACAGGCGGCGGGTGAGCGCCTCGGCGGCATCTTCGGCAATCAGCCGCGCGCCCGAGGTGGCGACCATGACGGGGTCGACGACCACGTTCGTTGCGTTCCAGGCGCTCAAGCGGTCGGCGATGACTTCGATAATCTCGACAGAAGAAACCATGCCGATCTTGACGGCGCTGGGGCGGATATCGTCAAAAACGGCGTCAATTTGCGCGGCTACGATATCTGGCGAGATATCCTGCACGGCGGTAACGCCCAGGGTGTTTTGCGCTGTGATGGCGGTGATGGCCGTCTCGGCATACAGGCGGTGCGCCGTGATGGTCTTGATGTCGGCCTGAATGCCGGCGCCACCGCTGGAATCGGATCCCGCGATGGACAGGACGGCAGGTACCTTACTACGATCCATGTTCGCTCCCTTGTTCGGTCGGAATCAAATGGGTCTTTAAGCCAGCATTATAAAGATGCCCGGGCCGACTCTATGCCGAACCCGGGCGGGCGATGCAATCTCTACGCAAGTGTAAGTAAATGTTCACAAGTCAACAATTGACAGGCACCAGCTCGCCGCCAGAAGCGGCCGCGGCGACAGGGTTAGTCCTCCATGCCGAGGTCGATCGTGGTGCCCTCGAAGATCTTGTTGACGGTGCGGACGGCGCACATCTTCCCACACATGGTACAAGTGCCCTCGGTGGCGGCGGGGGATTCTTCGTAGCGCTTCTTGCCCGTAACTGGGTCGAGCGCGCACTTCCACATGGCGTCCCAGTCGAGCTTGCGGCGTGCCTGGCCCATCCTGTCGTCCATGTCGCGGGCGTGGGGCACCTTCTTGGCGATATCGGCGGCGTGTGCGGCGATCTTGGTGGCCATGAGGCCGTCGAGCACATCCTGGGCGTTGGGCAGGCATAGGTGCTCGGCCGGTGTCACGTAGCACAGGAAGTCGGCACCGGAGCTGGCGGAGATGGCGCCGCCGATGGCGGCGGTGATGTGGTCGTAACCCACGCCGATATCGGTTACCAGCGGTCCGAGCACATAGAACGGAGCATTGTGGCACAGGCGCTTCTGCAGTTTCATGTTGGCGGCGATCTCGTCGAGCGCCATGTGACCCGGGCCCTCGACCATGACCTGGACGCCGGCGGCCCAAGCGCGCTTGCACAGCTTGCCCAGCTCGATCATCTCAGCGGTCTCGGTGGCGTCGTTGGAGTCGTAGAGGCAGCCCGGGCGGCAGGAGTCGCCGAGCGAAATCGTCACGTCGTACTCGTGGCAAATCTCGAGCAACTCGTCGTAGAACTCATAGAACGGGTTCTCGTTACCGGTGACCTCCATCCAGCCAAACAGCAGTGAGCCGCCGCGGCTCACGATGTTCATCAGGCGGCCGGTCTCCTTAAAGGTCTTGGTGACCGACTTGTTGATGCCGCAGTGAATGGTCATAAAGTCCACGCCGTCCTCGGCATGCGCGCGCACGACTTCGAACAGGTCGTCCTTGGTGAGCTTGACCAGCGGCTTTTCCATGTAGCCGATGGCGTCGTACATGGGGACGGTGCCTACCATGAGCGGCGTCTCGTCGATGAGCTGCTGGCGGAACTGGCGCGTCTTGCCCGAGTTGGAGAGGTCCATGATGGCGTCGGCGCCAAAGTCCTCAGCGATCTTGACCTTCTTCCATTCCTCGGCGGCATCGGCCTTGTCGCCCGAGATGCCCAAGTTCACGTTGACCTTGGTGGACAGGCCCTCACCGACACCAAAGGCGCGCATGCCCTTTTTGATATGCACGATGTTGGCGGGAATGGCGATGCGGCCGTCTGCTACGCGCTCACGGATGTACTCGGGGTCACGATGCTCGCGCTCGGCGACCTCCTTCATCTGCGGTGTGATCTGCCCGGCGCGGGCAAAGTCGATTTGCGTGACGAGCTTGGGCTCGGTCTGTGTGCTCATTGGCATGGCTCCCTTCGTTGGCATTACCCATATCAGGTTTGCGGGTCAGGGCGGGCGCGCCCAATCTCAGCCTGCCGTCTTGTCCTGCAAGCCCCCCGTTTATGTAATGGGCTCAAGTATAGCTCGAATGGGTACGATTGGCCTAACGAGCGTGCCTGTGAGGAGGCGAACATGGAAGACAAGCATCTATATCGAGAGACGCAATGGGATGTATCGGCCGAGGAAAGCCGTGCGCACCATGGCCTTGTCGCGATCGGTTTTGCGGTGCTTGCCGTGCTGGTGATTGCCTTTTGTATCTGGACGTTTGGTGGTCGCGGCGGCGCTGCATGGGAGTTCGAGGCTGATGATAGCCTACCGATTATGACGGTGAGGAGTACTGGCGGTAATGCCAATACGCTCGCCGTTCCGGGCGATTATTGGTACCCGTGCGATGAGTTTGTGCAGTTGCAGCTGAGTGGTGGGTCTATTCCTGGTGAGGAAATCGAACGCGTGACGTATGATGCGACGTTCAAAACGTTGACGGTGAAGCTCAAAGATCAAGGGGATGTGCCCACGACGATGGATATCGCGCTGACGGAATGGCGCCTGGAGCCCCCGTCGGGTGTTGCGGTGTCCGAGGTCGAGCACGTCAAGATTGTCTATCAGGACGGTTCGACAAACGGGATTGCAAAGGCCGACGGTCTAGCTGAATAGGTGTCGAGCCTAGCAGCCAATTCATAAAAGTTGCGGTGGAATAGTTCCTGATTGTGCGAAAAAGGCTCAAATAGGAATTATTCCACCGCAAGTTATATAGAGAAGGCTGAGCGGGTCAGTGTTGGGTGCCGGCTCTAGAGCATCTGTTCGTTGATGAACACGAGGGTGCCTAGGTATGAGAGCTCGGGGACGTGGCGATAGCCGATGTTGAATGCGGTAAGTTCGCTTGCATCCTCGAGCTTGTTTTCTGCCATCCACCGCACCATGGAGCCGCGCGCCTTTTTGCTGGCGGTCGACCGTTGGATGGGCTTCCCGTTGCGGATACCCTCGCCAAAGAGGCACGTGACGGCTGTGGCGTCGCCCGCGAGGTGGGGCAGAACGGCTTTGGCATACTCTACGCTGGCGAGGTTGACGATCGTGGTGTTTGAACCTGCCGGGGCGATAACCCGCGCGAGCTTGTCGCTCCAAAACGCGTAGAGGTCTCGGGCATCGTCAACGGCGAGCTTCGCACCCATCTCCAGCCGATACGGTTCGACGGCATGAAAGGGGCGTACGCATCCGTAAAGGCCCGAGAGGATCCACAGATGGTCTTGCAGCCATGCGAGCTGCGCGGCATCCATCACCTCGGGTGCCATGCTCTGGTATTGAATGCCGTGATAGGACATGACGGCGGGGGAGGTATTGCGGGCGATATCGGGATTGTCGAGGTCGCCGTTTTCCAAGATGGGCTCGAACTCATGCAGGGTGTTGAGGCAAGGCCCCAGCAGTTTGTCACTCACGTTCCATAGCGCCTGCAGGCCGCCGCTGCCTTCATTTCGCTCAATATCTAGCAACGCGCGATGCAGTCGAGCCGTCTCGCGCGCAAAGGGCGGAATGCCCAGGACTTCAAAAGCATCTTGGGCCGAGCGCATCTGCTTGGCGGGCGAAATGATGACCTGCAGCATGGACTCTCCTCTGTCAAAAAGGAAGTTGCGGTGGAATACGGTCTGTTTTGGCCGTTTATAGGCCAGTTTAGTCCGTATTTCACCGCAACTGATGAAGGGGCTGGTTAGGCGCGCTCGAGGAAGGCCTTGTAGCCGCGATAGGCCTCGTAGATATCGGCCTTGTTGGCGACCTCCCACAGGGCGTGCATGGACAGGACGGCAACGCCGGAGTCGATGACGTTCATGCCATACTTGGCCATGATGTAGGCGATGGTGCCGCCGCCACCAGCGTTGACGCGGCCGAGCTCGCAGGTCTGGAAGTCCACGCCGGCCTCGTCCATGATGTCGCGGACGAGGGCCACATACTCGGCGTCGGCGTCGTTAGAGCCGCCCTTGCCGCGGCTGCCCGTGTACTTGTTAAAGCACAGGCCGCGACCCATGAAGGCGGCGTTCTTGGTCTCGAACTTGCCGGCATAGCCCGGGTCGAAGCCGGCGGACACGTCGGAGGAGAGCATACGGCTGCGGGCGAGCGCGCGGCGCAGAGCCAGCGGGCTGTCCTCGCCGGCGAGCATCATGATCTCGGCGACGGTGTTCTCGAAGAAGCGACTCGTCATGCCGGTGGCACCCACGGAACCGATCTCCTCCTTGTCGACGATGAGCGTGATGCTCGTGCGCTCCACGTTGGTGACGTTGATCTGGGCGAGCATGGAGGGGTAGGCACAGACGCGGTCGTCATGGCCATAGCCCAGAATCATGGAGCGGTCGAGGCCCATGTCGCGGGCGGGGCCGGCGGGCACGACCTCGATCTCGGCGGAGAGGAAGTCCTCCTCCTCGACGTCGTACTGCTCCTTGAGGATATCCAGGAACATCTGCTTGACGGGCTCCTTGGGGGCGTCCTTGTCGTCCTCATCGAACTTGACGGGGCGGCCGCCCACGATCACGTCGAGAATCTCGGCATCGACGGCGTCCTTGGCAGGCTTGGACATCTGCTCGCTCGAGAGATGGATCAGCAGGTCGGAGATGGTAAAGACCGGATCGTCCGCCTTGTCGCCGATATTGATGTCGACGGTGGTACCGTCCTTTTTGCAGATGACGCCCACGAGTGCGAGCGGGGAGGCTACCCAGTGGTAGCTCTTGACGCCGCCGTAGTAGTGCGTGTCGAGATAAGCCATGTCGCCGGCCTCGAAGGCGGGGTTCTGCTTAAGGTCCAGGCGCGGCGAGTCCACGTGCGCGCCCAGGATGTTAAAGCCCTGCTCGAGCGGGGCGGTGCCCAGATTGACGAGCATGAGGTCCTTGCCGTGGTTAGCGGCATACACCTTGTCGCCTGCCTTAAGCTCGCGGCCTGCGGCGATTACGGTCTCCAGGTCGACGTATCCCGCCTCCTCGGCCATCTTGATGCCGGCCTTGACGCACAGGCGCTCGGTCTTGTTCTCACTCAAAAACTGCTTATAGCCGCGGCAAAGCTCCTCGAGCTCCTCGATTTGCTGTGGCGTGTACTTTTTCCATGCGCAGGGACGCTCCATGACGCAGGCTCCTTTCGGATCGATCGTGCTGGTTGATGTACCGTGAGCCATCGTATCACGCGCGGGCTCACGGTGGCGGGGGAGCTTGATGTGAGGTGGCCGCGGGGCGGGGAGCGTGTAAACTGGAGTGAGCAAACCGTGCCCAGCCCAAAGCGAGGTATTCAATATGTCTGACAAGCGCCGCACCTTTGCCGTTATCGACGGCAACTCGCTCATGCATCGCGCCTTCCACGCCGTGCCGCCGACCATGAACGCGCCGGACGGTCGCCCCACCAACGCGATCTTTGGCTTTCTGAACATGTTTCTCAAGATGATCGATGCCTTTAACCCCGACGGCGTCGTCGTGGCGTTTGACAAGGGTAAACCGCGCGTGCGCATGGAGATGCTGCCGCAGTATAAGGCGCAACGCCCGCCCATGGACCCCGATCTGCATGCGCAGTTCCCTATGATTAAGGAGCTGCTCGCCGCGCTCAACGTGCCGATTCTGCAGTCCGAGGGCTGGGAAGGCGATGACATCCTGGGAACCATGGCGCGCCTGGGTGAAGAGGCCGGCTGCGACATGCTACTGGTGACCGGCGACCGCGACATGTATCAACTCGTGACCGAGCACGTCAACGTGGTCTCGACCCGCAAGGGCCTGTCCGACGTGGCGATTATGACGCCCGAGAGCGTGGACGACCTGTATCACGGCATTACGCCGGCGCTCGTGCCCGATTTTTACGGTCTAAAGGGCGATACGTCCGACAACATCCCCGGTGTACCGGGCATCGGTCCCAAAAAGGCGAGTGCGCTCATTGCGAAGTACGGTAGCCTGGACGAAGTCATCGCGCATGCCGATGAGGTCAAGGGCAAGATGGGCGAGAACCTGCGTGCACACATCGACGATGCGCTGCTGAGCCGCAAGGTCGCAACCATTCGCACCGATGCGCCCGTCGAGCTCGACTTTGACGAAACGTCCTTCCCGGCGTTTTCTGCCGACGAAGTGTCCGCGGCGTTGGGCACGCTTGGTATCACCGCCATGCAGAACCGTTTCTTGGCGCTGATCGGCGGCGAGGGCGGGGCTGCTGCTGCCTCCAGTGTGTTTGAGATACCTGCGATGGTTCGCGCAGCCGCCGGCGATGCTGACGCGCTTGGTGCCGTTGCGGCTGAGGTCTCCCGCGCGATTGATGCCGGCGAGTGGGTCGCCGCCGTGGTGGACGACGACAAGGAAGAGGGCGCGCTCTTTGGACTGACGCGCACGCTGTGGTTGGCGACGTCCAAGGGCCTGTTCGCGCTCGAGGAGGGCGACGGCGCCTCCACTGCCGTAGTCGATGGCTTCAACTTCGCTCACGGTGTGATCGCCGGCGTGCTTGCGCGCCTGTTTATGGAGGGCCGCGTGGCGAGCCCGGATACGAAGGCGCTGCTGCACGAGCTTTCGCCCATCGATTCTTCTGAGCCCGAGCTCATGGATCCGCTCGCTGCCGATTCCACGCGTATCTTCGATACCGTGGTCGCTGCCTATCTGCTGGATTCCGATCGCTCCGAGTTCGATGAGGCATATCTTGCCGATACGTATCTGCAGATGGCGCTGCCTGCGGCGCGCGGCGCAGGGGGTGCTGGTGAGGACGCTCCGGCGCCTGCCGCCCGTACTGCGGCTCTGACGCTGGCGCTCGTGGCGCCGTTGCGCGAGTGCATGGCCCGTGAGAATGCCGCCAACGTGTTCGATGGCATCGAGATGCCGCTCGTTCCGGTACTTGCCAAGATGGAGCGCGCGGGCATGCTCGTGGACCCCGATCGCCTGCGCAGTCTGTCCGAGGGTCTGGCGACCCAGATCACCGAGGTCGAGCGCAGTATTCGCGACCTGGCGGGTGACGAGACCTTTAATATTGGCAGTCCCATGCAGCTGTCGCATGTGCTCTTTGATGTGATGGGGCTTCCGACCAAGGGCCTCAAGAAGACTAAGCGCGGCTATTATTCGACCAACGCCAAGGTGCTGAGTGACCTTGCCCGCGACCACGAGATCGTGCGCCTGATTTTGGACTGGCGTGAGAAGTCCAAAATCAAGTCCACCTATCTGGACACGCTGGGCCCGCTACGCCGTGGTGACGGTCGTGTGCACACTACGTACAACCAGACCATCACAGCAACGGGGCGTCTGTCCTCGAGCGACCCGAACCTGCAGAACATCCCGACGCGCTCGGAGCTGGGTCGTACCGTCAAGACGGCGTTTTCGGCAGGCGAGGGAAGCGTCTTTTTGGCGGTGGACTACTCGCAGATCGAGCTGCGTCTGCTGGCGCATCTCTCGGGTGACGAGCACTTGGTGCGCGCCTTTAACGAGGGCGAGGACTTCCATGCCGAGACGGCGGCGCGCGTGTTTGGTGTGCCGGTGTCCGAGGTAACGCCCGACTTGCGCAGTCGCGCCAAGGCCGTGAACTTTGGCATCGTGTATGGCCAGCAGGCCTACGGCCTGTCGCAGTCGCTGCATATCTCGATGGCCGAGGCACGCGACATGATCGACCGCTACTACGAGGCCTACCCGGGCGTGCGCACGTTCCTCGACAACGTGGTGGCACGCGCCAAGCAGACGGGCTACGCCGAGACCATGTACGGCCGCCGTCGTCATATTCCGGAGCTCAAGGCCAAAAACCCGCAACTCCGCGGCTTTGGCGAGCGCACGGCCATGAACCATCCCATGCAGGGAACCGCCGCCGACATCATCAAGATCGCGATGGCCCGCGTAAGCCGCCGCCTGGAAGAGGAAGGCTTTGCCGCCCACATGATCCTGCAAGTGCACGACGAACTGGACTTTGAGTGCCCCATCGACGAAGTCGAGCGCCTAACCACCATGGTCCGCGACGTCATGGAGCACGTAGTAGACCTCCGCGTCCCCCTAATCGCCGAAGCCAGCATCGGCATAACCTGGGCCGATGCCAAATAGGGAAGCAACCACAGTTCCAAAGTAACCAAAAACAGAAGGACGCCCCTTATCAACAAGGAGCGTCCTTCGTTCAATTAAATTCAGCCTAAGTATCTAGACACTCAAGACGCCATCCATGCGGCAAGCAAGTCAACGTAGCCATGCCCGGGGCCGGCCGTTTGATTTTTGTAGATTCCGCACGAGCCGAAGGCCACTTAATGTGGCCTTCGAGCGAGCCCAGGACCTGACCGAGCAAAAATCAAACGGCCGGCCCGGTCATGGCGACGAGATAGATTACCGAGCCGCCAAGATGGCGTCGATGAGCGTCAGTACGCCCCCGTCGTTGTTACTCGGAATGCGCCACTTAGCATGCGCGTTCATATGCTCCTCGGCGTTGTCCACGATAAAGCTGTGGCCGACGCGCTCAAGCATGGGGATGTCGTTGTAGGTGTCGCCCGCGGCGGCGGCGTCAGCGATATCGATGCCCAGGTGCTCGCACAGATGCGCGACGCCGGCGCCCTTGTCGACACCTAGGTTCATAAAGTCGATCCACTCGCGCCCGGCGTTGGTGACGTAGAGCTTGTCCGAGAACTCGGGGCTATAGGTCTCGCGGAAAGCGGGCTCGGCGTCGTAGCCGGGGAAGAAGACCGAAATCTTGTTGGACTCGAAATCAATGCCCTCAAAGCTGTCGACGTAGTTGATTGTGTTGTAGTAGACGCTGATCTCGTCGTGGTACTGATGGTCGCGGGCAAGCACGTAGAACTCGTCGTAGCAGCACAGGACGGGAACGGCGCGCGGGTCCTCCGAGGCACGAGCGAGCACCTGCTGATACAGCGCCACGTCGATATTGCTCTTATAGATATAGTTGCCGCGATAGATGACGCAGGCTCCGTTGTCGGGACAAAAGGCGAGGCGGTTCTTGATGCCCTCGAACATCTCTTCGAGCTTGGGGGCTGGACGTCCGCTGGCGGGGCAGAATACGATGCCGGCGTCGGCGAGCTTGTCCAAGCGCTCATCAAGACCCTGCGGCAACACGCGCTCGTCGGTCAGCAGCGTTTTGTCCATGTCGACGGCGATGAGCTTAATGTTTCCGATATTGGCGTCCGATTCGTAAGTTTGCATAAAAGCGAGCCTTTCGTTTCGAAATTGTTTCAGATGTTATAACCATCAACTCGTAGTCAGGCGTATTTTCGCAGGAACGGAGCGTATTTGCACCACGCTTCACAAAGTAATGAAAAAACTTTTCAGAAATTTGAATTTGTCGCTTGTGCTGCGGGCACTTTAGCGTAATATAGCGACCATCGAAAACGGAGACGGCAAAAGAGCCGCTTACCGAGGAAAAGGTACCGTTTACGATATTTGAATTGCGCCCGGCGATAGGTGAAAGGAGAGGCAGATGCAGTTCGTAAAGATCATCACTACTGCAGACAATGCCATCCGACGCCAGCGCGCAATTTCCCGACGACGATAACAATCGTCTCTGTCCGCATGGGGCGAATTGCCTCAACAGAGTCATTTTGAGGTCGTTGGGTTTTAGCACGACATTGCTGCATGTTTCTAGGGCATGTATGTGCTGATTTTTGCTATTTAACCTGATATTGCACGGTATATGACCTTGAAATGACTTGCAACTGACCGATGTTCTAACTAGCTACCAAGGGCGAAAGGAAACAGCCATGAGCAAGGAAAAAGTCGTTCTCGCATATTCCGGTGGTCTTGATACATCCGTATGTGTCAAGTGGCTCCAGGACGAGAAGAATCTCGATGTCGTTTGCGTCTGCGGCAACGTGGGCCAGGAGGAGACTGGCCTGGATGCCAAGAAGCAGAAGGCGCTCGACCTGGGCGTTCTCGATTGCCAGGTACTCGACCTGCGCGACGAGTTCTCCGATGAGTTCCTGACTAAGGCCATCGCTGCAAACTCCATGTACGAGAACAAGTACCCGCTGCTCTCCGCCCTGTCTCGCCCGCTGCTCGCCAAGAAGCTTGTCGAGGTCGCTCACGAGTTTGGCGCGACCTACGTCGCCCACGGCTGCACCGGCAAGGGTAACGACCAGGTTCGCTTCGAGGCTGCCGTCAAGGCCCTCGACCCTGAGCTCAAGGTTATCGCCCCGGTTCGCGAGTGGGATCTGAAGTGCCGTCCCGACGAGGTCGCCTATGCCCACGCTCACAACGTACCGGTTCCCGGGGGTGCCAACGACAACCCCTATTCCATCGACGACAACCTGTGGGGTCGTGCCATTGAGTGCGGCCACCTGGAGGATCCCTGGAATGAGCCGCTCGACGACGCTTGGGTTATGACCAAGAATCCCGAGGACACGCCCGACACCCCGACGTATACCGAGATTGAGTTTGAGGCCGGTAAGCCCGTCGCCGTCGACGGCAAGAAGATGAAGCTCTCCGAGATCGTCATCGCCCTCAACAAGATTTCCGGCGACAACGGCTTTGGTCGCCTGGACCTGGTCGAGGATCGTCTGGTGGGCCTCAAGAGCCGCGAGTGCTATGAGGTTCCCGGCGCCCTGACGCTCATCACCGCCCACAAGGCGCTCGAGGACATTTGCGTCGAGGGCGACTTGCTCAAGACCAAGATCAAGCTCGAGCAGGATTGGGCGACCGCCGTGTACAACGGCCAGTGGTACAGCCCGCTCAAAAACGCGCTCGATGCCTTTATGGCCGACACCCAGAAGTTTGTGACCGGCACCGTCCGTCTGAAGTTCTTTAAGGGCAACTGCCATGTCGTCGGCCGCAAGAGCCCCTTCAGCCTCTACGACTACGGTCTGGCTACCTACGACCGCGACACCACGTTTGACGAGAAGGCCAGCGCCGGTTTTATCGAGATCGATACGCTGTCGCTCAAGACGTGGGCAAAGGTCCAGGGCCCCAGCTCCGCTGCCGCCCAGGCCTAAGGCTTCCTTTTCTTTCCTTGGTATCCGCGCGGCCCATCCGCGTGATACAAAACGGGCGCACGGGGTCCCTACCTTTCGTTATGCTTGCTGACACTTCTTAACATCGGTGGCCCCTACGTTCCGCCCGCATATATGACGCCGCGCCTGCGGCTGAGTCCGAGCCCCGCCGGGGTTGTCCGGCGGGGCTCTTTCTATCAATTTGTCGGCCTTGCGCCTATATATATGAGGAGTATCCAATATGTTCAATGTCATCGCGCATGCTTTACTTGCCCTCGCGCCCGAGCTCGATACTGCAAAGGTCGAGGACGTCCCTATGAGCCTGAAGGCTTGGATTGACGGTTCGCAGGGTAACATTCGGAGGGAGACGTTGGGTGCCAAATGCATGGTGCGTCACTTCCTTGCAAATTAGCCACATGGCTCCGCACGCAGTAGGGGAATGTGCAAAACTAGCGGTTGGTAAATTGCTTTAGCGACATGGCGCATTTCATTAGGCGCTTGTTTTGGTATTTGGAGAAAGGGGACAGTTCCATGGCTCTTTGGGGCGGTCGTTTTGAGGCGGGCGTGGCCGAGGTCACGCAGGAGTTTGGCGCGTCGCTGCCGGTCGACAAACATCTCTATAAGCAGGATATCGCCGGTTCTAAGGCGCATGCCAAGATGCTGGCGGCCCAGGGCATCATCAGTGCCGAGGATGAGCGGGCGATTGCCGAGGGCCTGACCGGAATCGAACGGGATATCGATGCCGGCAACTTCACCTTCGATATCAACGACGAGGACATCCATATGTCCATCGAGAGCGAGCTGACGCGCCGCATCGGCGAGGCCGGCAAGCGCTTGCATACCGGGCGTTCGCGCAACGACCAGGTGGCGACCGATACGCGCCTGGGCGTCAAGGCACTGGCCAAGGAGCTCATGGAGGCCAACCTGCAGTTGCGCCATGTGCTGGTGGATGCGGCCAAGAAGTACGACAAGGTGATTCTGCCGGGTTACACGCACATGCAGCATGCTCAGCCCGTGCTGCTGTCACATCATCTGCTGGCGTATTCCTGGATGTTCGCGCGCGACTTTACGCGCCTGAAGGCCGCCTTTGATGCCGCCGACAACTGCCCGCTGGGTGCTGCCGCGCTTGCCGGTACGAGCTATCCGCTCGATCGCCAGATGACGGCTGCCGAACTTGGCTTTGCGGGCGTGATTCCCAACTCGCTCGATGCTGTTTCCGACCGTGATTTCCTGCTCGATCTGCATTACGCCGGCTCCGTCATGGCGATGCACCTGTCGCGTCTTTCCGAGGAGATCGTGCTGTGGTCGAGCTCCGAGTTTGGCTTTATCACGCTGTCCGATTCGTACTCCACCGGCTCGTCCATCATGCCTCAGAAGAAAAACCCCGACTTTGCCGAGCTTATTCGCGGCAAGAGCGGTCGCGTGTACGGCAACCTGGTCCAGCTGCTGGTGACCATGAAGGGTCTGCCGTTGGCCTATAACAAGGACCTGCAGGAGGACAAGGAGGGCGCGCTCGATACCGCCCATACGCTCATGCAGTGCCTGTCGGTTATGGCCGGTATGATTTCGACTTTGACCGTCAACGAGGGTGCCATGGCACGCGAGTGCGGCGTGGGTCACCTTGCCGCCACCGACGTTGCCGACTACTTGGCTAAGCGTGGTCTGCCGTTCCGCGAGGCGCACGCCGTGGTGGGGCACCTGGTCCTGATGTGTGAGAAGCGCGGCTGCAACCTCGAGGATCTGCCGTTTGAGGTGTTCCAGGAGGCAAGCCCGCTCTTTGAGCGCGATATTACCGAGGCGCTCGACATCCCGTCGATCGTTGCCGCGCGCACGACCGAGGGCGGCACCGCTCCTGCCGCCGTTGCCGTGCAGTTGGGGCGCGCCGAGGCGCAGCTTGCGGCCGATGAAGGCGTGTTTGGCTCGTTGACCAAGGTCGTCGAGATGGGCCATGGAGCTAATTAGCTTATTGGATGCGTCTGTCTGGTGCGTTCATCATATCTTGCCTTTACGGGTGCCCGCTACGGTGGGCGCCCGTTTTGTTATAGAGAAGGAAGGAGCTTGTCGAGAACTTTTGTAGGACATTTGCGCAGGTTGTGAAGGGGGTGCGTTCACGGGCGGCAATCGACCGTCCGTTCTGTTCGGTGCAGTTGGAAGTGGGGCGGATGGTACTCTAGTCGGGCTTCGGAACAGAAGTGACACATATGGAGCGCTTCAATAAATAATAACGCTTCAATAAACGGCTTTTTGTTTAACTGCAGCTAGAACTCTGTTACGATGCAGTCCAGGCGGGTGCCGGAATGGGACTTGGGCACGCGCGAACCTACTTGAAAGGCTACCTTATGGCTATCGAGAAGACCTTCATCATGATTAAGCCCGACGCCGTGCGCGATCGCAAGATCGGCGAGATCGTTGCTCGCATTGAGCGCAGCGGCCTTGTTATCGAGCGCATGGAGATGACCACGCTTGAGCGCGCCACCGTCGAGGAGCACTACGCCCATCTGGCCGACAAGCCCTTCTTTGGCGGTCTGTGCGATTTTATGACGAGCGGTCCGGTCGTCAAGATGGTCGTTTCCGGTCTCTCCGCTGTCTCCAAGATGCGCACCCTTATGGGCGCCACCAACCCGCTTGATGCTGCCCCCGGCACCATTCGCGGCGACTTTGCCGTCGATGTCAACGCCAACGTGATCCACGGCTCCGACTGCCTGGAGAACGCCGAGATCGAGATCAAGCGCTTTTTTGGCTAAACCAGCTTTGACTCCTTAAAGCTGTTAGCGTGTGGCTTGGGCGCCGCGGAACTTCATCCGCGGCGCTCTTTTTATCCCAGCAGGTTTTTGGTAAACGCCCACAAATCTACTAAAGAGCCCCCGTCCGGATGTTTCTTCCGGGCGGGGGCTGTCATCGGTGTATGACGTTGTAAGGCTTTAGGCTTCGTCGACGATCTTAAGGCCGCGCGTCTGGTCGATCTCGTTGAGGAGATTGACGCGGCGCTCGTGACGGCCGCCCTCAAACTCGGCGTCGAGCCACTCGTCGACGATCATCTTGGCGAGCTCGGAGCCAACGACGCGGGCACCAAAGGCGAGCACATTGGTGTTGTTGTGCATGCGCGAGAGCTTGGCGCTGAAGGGCTCGGAGCACACGACGGCACGAACGCCCTCGACCTTGTTGGCGGCCAGGCTGATGCCGACGCCGGTACCGCAGATCAGGATACCCAGATCGACGTCACCGTTGGCAACTGCCTTGCCCACCTTGTAGCCGGCGATGGGGTAATCGAAGCTCTCGGAGGTGTCGGTGCCATAGTTCACGACCTCGTAGCCGCGCTCCTTCAGGTGCTCGGAAATGATGTTCTTGAGCTCTACGGCGGCGTGGTCGTTACCGATACCAATCTTCATGAGTGGTTCCTCTCTGGTCCGTGCGGCGGAATTGCTAAAGGTTTTACCGCGTTCGACTGCATGATAGCGCGACTTTTGCGTAAACACTCGGGCGTTTTTTGGTCAAACGCTTTAGCAAGCAGCAAGAATTGCTTCTCATGAATGAATGCCGTCAGATTGCGCTTGAATGCCGTCCGTCGGAAGCATGGTTGCGGTTTTTGATGCATTGTTATCAAATAAAAGAGCTAACTATTAGCGAGAGCCCAGTTCGTTATGTAAGCAGGAGATACCTATGCCTACCGATTCCATCCGCGATGCCGCGTTTTGCGATGTCTTGAACCGCGAGCTTGTCTGTGCGCTCGGCTGCACCGAGCCTATTGCCGTTGCCTATGCGGCGGCGCTGGCGAGCCAGACGCTCGGTTGCGAACCAGATCATATGGACGTTGCCTGCTCGGGCAACATCATCAAGAACGTTAAGAGCGTGACCGTGCCCAATTCGGGCGGTATGCACGGTATTGAAGCAGCGGCCGTACTGGGTGCCGTGGGCGGTGACGCCAAGAGCGCGCTCGAGGTGCTCGAGAGCGTTAACGACGAAGATCGTGCTCGCGTGGCCGAGCTCCTCCCCGATGCCGGCTACTGCGATGTGTCGCTTGTCGAGGGTGTACCCAACCTCTACATCAAGGTGACTGCCACAGCCGGGGGCCATACCGCGGTCGTCGAGATTACCGACCACCACACCAATGTCACGTGCCATACGCTCGACGGTATTCCGGTGTGTGGCAAGTCGGCGGGGGAGTGCGCCGCCTGCGCCGAGCGCGTCGTGGCCGAGCGTGCGGCGGATAAGGCCGACACGCCCATGTCGATCGAGTCCATCATCGACTTTATCGAGGGCGGCGACATCGAGGGCGCCCGCGCTGCCGTTGAGCGTCAGATTGAACTGAACGGCGCGATCAGTGCCGAGGGCCTCGCGCACGCTTGGGGCGCCGAGGTGGGCCGTACGCTGCTGGGCGCTCGTGCCGATGACGTCGCCTGCCGGGCCCGTGCCCGTGCGGCCGCCGGGTCCGACGCCCGCATGAACGGCTGTGCGCTGCCGGTCGCTATTGTGTGCGGTTCGGGCAATCAGGGCATTACCTGTGCCTTGCCCGTTATGGAGTATGCCGAGTACCTGCGCTGCGACAACGAGCGCCTGGTGCGCGCCGTGATGCTGTCCGATCTTATCGCCGTGCATATCAAAAGCTATATTGGTGCGCTCTCGGCGTTTTGCGGTGCTATTTGCGCCGCGTGCGGTGCCGGCGCCGCGATTACCTGGCTGTGCGGTGGCACGCGCGAGCAGATTGGCGCGACGGTCTCGAACACACTCGGTAATGTGGGCGGCATCGTGTGCGATGGCGCCAAGGCAAGCTGTGCCGCCAAGATCTCCGCTGCCGTTGATGCTGCAATTCTGGGTCACGATATGGCTATGCAGGGCCGCGGCTTCCGCGCCGGCGAGGGCCTGATCCAGGATACCGTCGAGCAGACAATCGCTAGCATGGGCTACGTGGGCCGCGTGGGCATGAAGGATACCGACGTCGAGATCCTCAACATCATGATCGGCAAGACCCAGGTTTGCTAGTTACGCGGTTTTACCAAACCGCGTAACAGCTCGACGCTGCAAACCCGCCAGAGCGGCAATCTGCCTTTCAACTTCGGCGGCATGACC
>CABUHO010000019.1 GCA_902491395.1 uncultured Collinsella sp. | reverse complement strand
CGGAAAGCACATTAAGTGCTTTCCTTTGCGTGCGGAACTCGCGACAAACTTAACCCCCGCCCTCAGCCCCGGAGACCCTCCCTACCGTCACTTGCTTCAAAGTCTTTGTTGCTCGCCGCTTCGCGGCTCGGCGGCCCCGTTCTCCGCGGCGGGGGTGTCTGAGGGGTCTTGCTGAAGCTCCACCTTTTGCTGAAAGAAAAACGGGAGACGCAATCTGCATCCCCCGTTTTTGTTGCTTTTACTCTAGGTCAATAAATTTGGTGCTTATGATCTTGCCGTCTTTTACTAGCATTCTGGCCATGGTGGGGCCTCGGGTGCCTCTGGGGTAGCTGGCGCTGCCTGGGTTGAGGACCAGGCAGCGGCCCACTTGGGCTTCTTTGGTTACGTGGGTGTGACCGTTGATGGCTACGTCTACGGACCCCACCGGAAGGTCTTCGCGGTAGTGGGCTACGGCGAATTTGAGGCCTTCGTAGGTGAAGAGGGCCAGACGGTCTACATCCGGGCCGTAGTCGCGGTAGTAGTCGTTGTTGCCTAGGACCGCTCGCACGGGGGCGATGGTGCATAGATGTTCGTAATCCATCTCTGAGGTGAGGTCTCCGGCGTGGATGATCAGATCTGCGCCCTTGAGCTCGTCCAGAAGCGCAGGCGAAAGATAGCCGTGGGTGTCCGAGATGATGTCGATACGCTTGGCGCTTGCACTGTTCATGGGATCCCTTCCGCAAAAAACGATTCGGCAGATACATACAAAAAAGGCCCCACGGCTCCGCAGACGATGGGTCTACAGGGCTGCGGGGCCAGTGTGCTAGAGACTCAGGGCCTTCTTGAGCGGCACGACGCGGCGGCGCGAAACCGGCACGCGTTCGTCGACGCCCGTAATGCCCAGCTGGATGGCGCCCGAGGGCACCGTCTCCACATCCGTAACGCACGCCAAGTTGACGATATAGCGGCGGTGAACACGGAAGAAGCCAAAGTCGCAGAGCTTGGCCTCAAACTGCGCCAGCGAGGTCGTCGACAAAAAGCGATCATCGACGGTATAGATGCAGGAGTAATCGTCCTTGGCCATGATAAAGCGAATGTCGTCCACGGGAATGAGCACCTTGCGGCCGCCCTTTTCCACCGGGATACGCTCGATGGTCACCTTGCTGTCCGTAACCGGCTTGGCGCGTTGCATGACCTTCTCGATCGCGCGATCCAAGCGAGCTTCCTCGACCGGCTTCATCAGATAATCGACGGCATCCACGTCGAATGCCTCGACCGCATGGTCACTATACGCAGTCACAAACACGATCGCCGGCGGATTTTTGAGCTTATGCAGCGCCTCGGCAAGTTGCAGGCCCGAGGCACCGGGCATCGAGATATCGAGAAACACGACATCCACGCGACTTTCCATAAGCATCTCGATGGCGGAGCGGACGCTCGACGCCTCCGTGATCGTGCCGATCTTGCCCGTTTGCTCGAGCAGGAAGCGAAGCTCCGAGCGAGCCGGCGCCTCATCATCCACAATCATCGCACGCAGCATAGGGATAAAACCTTTCGTCAACTAACTACGCCGGGCATCCGTCGCATGACGTTGAGCCCGTAGCCTTTTATTTTACTCTTGAATATCAAAGATGCTCTCTGACAAATCAAGATGAAGGAGCACTTTGGTGCCCTTGCCCGGCGCCGATTCAACACGCGTATAGGAGTGCGGCCCATAAAAGCGATGGATGCGCTCCGAAATATTGTGCATGGCCACACCGGCGCCGCCACCCTGGGGAGAGCTGGCGTCGGGACGGGCAGAGCGCTCGTCAAACAGTCTGGCGGCGGTACCCTCATCCATGCCCACGCCATTATCGGCCACGGCAATCAAGATTGCATCCTCGCCGTCTTGGTGAACGGTCACGTCGATCCTCAGGGCGTCGTCATCGCCCATACCATGACGTACGGCGTTCTCGACAATCGGCTGGATCACGAACGCCGGCACCAGCGTGTCTTCCACGTCCTCGGACACATCGAACGTCGCAAGCACGCGGTCCTCGCCAAAGCGGGCCTTCTCAAAGGTAAGGTAGCGCTTGGTCTGTGCGACCTCGCGCGAGACCGGAATAAGCGATCCCGAGTTGTCGAGCGTGGCACGATAGAACGATGAGAACTCACGAAGCAGTTCGCGGGCCCGCAGCGGGTCGGTGCGCGTAAACGATGCAATGGTGTTCAGCGTGTTGAACAGGAAGTGCGGGTTAATCTGCGCCTGCAGCGCACGCACCTCGGCGCGCGCCGTGAGTTCCTTTTGCACCTCGAGCTCGTGGATGGCGAGCTGCGTGGACAAGATCTCGGCAAAGCCCGAGGCAAGCGCATACTGGGTACGGTCGACGGCGCGCGGGGTCTTGTAGTAGAACTTGAGCGTGCCGACGGTACGATCGCCCACCTTGATGGGGGCGATAATGCCGGCGGGGACTTGGTTGTGCGAGCCGTCCGAGCCCACGACATCCACCATACGGTTGAACGACTGCACTATGCCATGTTCGATAACGTAGCGTGTGGCAAGCGTGTGGATGGGAGAATCTGGCAGTAGTTTTTCCTCAAACTCTCCCGCGCAGGCAAGCACGTTGCCCTCGTCGGTGATGGCCACCGTCATGGCGCGCGTCTCGGGCAAAATGCGCCGGCACACCAAACGCGCCGACTCCTGCGTCAGACCGCCCTTAATGTCCTCGAGCATGGCCGAGGCCACCGAGAGCGTCTCCTCGGTGTACTGGGAGCGCACCGAATCGGGATTAAGCGTCAAAAAGATAAAGATGCACAGAAAGATGCACAGCAGCGCGCAGGCAATCACCGTGGCGATCGGCTCGATACCGGTCACCAAGGCAAAAATAAAGTACACCAGCACGCAAATGGCGCAGGCAACGGCAATGATGCGAAAGATTGATATTGAACTATCGCGCTGGGCGCGGCGGTCGATCATTCGGCCCCCTCCAGGATACTGATCAGTTGTGTGTCACGCCAAAGCCCGTCCATGATCTTGGGCCAAAAGCTCTGGAAACGCAGGTAGCTTGCAGCGTTTTGGCGTGCATAGGCCTTTGCCTCGTCGATACCATGGCGCCAGATGCGCAGGTAGCCCTCATGCTCGCGGGTAAACATGCTGCGGACCATAGCGGTCTTGCGCACGCGGTCGTCGAGCTCGCGCGAAATCCACGGGCCCGGGTAGGGCATGAGTGATGCCGCCGTAACGGGAATGAGCTCCTTTTGATGCGCGGCGAATGTCAACTTGGCCCGTTCGTAGTACCAACGGTATACATCCTGCATAAAGCGCGGTGAGCGCTTTTCGGACTCCGGAGGCAGATGGCGCACGGTCCACTCGTTATCGAACCACACGTCGTAGCCAAACATGCGCATGTTAAAGAGGTAATCCAAGTCCTCGCCGCGGGTGATAAACGGGTCAAAGGCCACACGCGTAAAGGCGCGGGCGTGCAGGGCCATCAGGCCGCCGCACACGTAGTTGGAGCGCGAGATGCGGGTGCCCGAGAGCGCCTTTTTCATCCAACGGTTGAACTCGATGCGCTTGGTCCACCAACGATGGCAGATGCCCGCCTTGTCCGTGGGAGCCAGCGGCGAGCCGTCGCGATCATAGAAATAGCCGCTCTTGACCAAGATCGGCAAGCCCTGACGCGTCTGCTGCCCCAACGCATAGGTCGCGCGCTTCATAAAGTCGGCGTCGATGACAGTCTCATCGTCATCCAAAAAGATAACCGCGTCATGCCCCAGCACAGCGGCACAGGCTAGCCCCATGTTGCGGATGGCACCGTAGCCTCGCAGGCTCACGCACTCGCCCGAACCCTTGGGCGCGATCTGAGCAACCCGGTCTGCGATGCGCGAGGCCTGGGTGTTGGTGACAACGGTGACCTTGAGCGTGGGATGCGCGTCGACAATCTCGCGCACGCGCAGCGACACATCGGCTGTGGCAGAAACGGGACAGACCACCAAAAGGATGATGCGCGGGATGTCACGTACCTGCTCAAGCGAGGTCAGGCAGCGGTCGAGTTCGGGATTGTCGGCGTTGAGTCGCGTCGAATGGTCATAGGTGCCAGGGGCGTTTGCGCAAGCGTCATCGCCCGCCCAATACGTTGGAATCACGACCGTGGCGTTCATGCCTTACCCTCCCTGCAACACAAAAACGGGACGCCGCCAAACACAGGCGACGCCCCGCGACCTAGCTGATTCCATCATACCCACTTGGGCAAATCATTGCTCGCAAGTCGCAATGTTTATTGCGGATAACCCCAAAAGAGTACCGTGGACAGGCACAATGGCCGCTCGCTCCTATGCGGCATGCCCTACCGCCCGAGTCATGCGGGACAGGCGGACCAGCAGCATAAAGCCAACAACCAGCAGCACACCAATGGAAAGGACGCCCAGCGACGGGTTGCCGGTCAGGGAGGTGACAACCGACACCAGGAAGGTGCCCATAACGCTTGCGTAACGGCCAAAGATATCGAAAAAGCCGTAGTACTCGTTGGACTTTTCCTTAGGGATAATACGACCGAAGTAGCTGCGGCTCAGCGCCTGCACGCCGCCTTGGAACAGGCCGACCAAAATAGCGAGCACCCAAAACTCAAAGGCGGTCTTTAAGAAAAACGCGGCAAAGAGCACGATGCCCATATAGGCGGCGACGGCCACCATGATCATGTTGAGCGTGCCCACGCGACCGGCGAGCTTGCCGTAGATGATGGCGGACGGGAAAGCGACGAACTGCGTAACGAGCAGAGCCAGCACCAGTTGGGTCGAGTCGATGCCCAGAGCCGACCCGTAGCTGGTTGCCATGGAAATGACCGTGTGCACACCGTCGATGTAGAAGAAGAACGCGATCATGTAGACCAGCACGGTCTTGTTGTGGGCGATCTCGCGCATGGTGTGTCCGACCTCGGAGAACACGCCGCCCACGATGTGGCCGATGGTGTCCTGGGGACCGCGCGCGCGACCGTATTTTTGCTTATAGGTGCGAATGAGCGGCAGGGTAAAGATAAGCCACCAGGCGCCAGTGATGACAAACGACAGACGCGTTGCCAGCATGGTGGGGACGCCAAGAGCGGGGCCACCCATGATGAGCGCCAGGCAGATGATGAACGGCACGGTGGAACCGATGTAGCCCCAGGCATAGCCCGAGCTGGACACGGCGTCCATGCGCTCGTCGGTGGTAATGTCGGGCAGCATGGCGTCGTAGAACGTCATAGAAGAGTTAAGGCCGATGGTGCACAGCACGTACACGGTCAAAAATGCCATGGCGGACATTGGGATAGCCTGCGCCAGGCAAAGCACCAGGCCCGTGAGGAAGAAGCCCAGGAAGAACTTGATCTTGTTGCCGGCGTAGTCGGCAAGCGCGCCCAGAATGGGCATGAGCATGGCGATGACCAGCGAGGCGATCGTCTGCGCATTGCCCCAGGCGACCACCAGGTCGGCCGAGGAAGCGCCAGTATTGATGGCGTTAAAGTAAATGGGCACCACCGAGGTATTGAGCAGCACGAGGGCCGAGTTTCCCACATCGTACATAACCCAGTTACGCTCGAGCTTGGTGTATTTCATGGACAGGGACCCTTCGTATTTGCCCGATATGCAGTTAGTTCATCGTACCCCAATTGTCCAGAAGCACCGGTAAGGATTCGGCAAAGGGACACGCACGGGCCCTATTCCTCGCGATCGAACTCCTCATCGGCATTGAGCACGCGACCGCTGTAGTTGACGTGACTGGTCACGGCATCCATGTCACCGGTCTCGATAAAACGTGCGACCGTGCACTCGTAATCGACCAGCGCGCGATCAAAGACCTCGGGGAAACTCTCGTTCGAGACCTCGTCGGTAAAAGGATTCTTCCATGTCAGATGGCCCAGGTTACCGGTGCGCTCGGGCAGCTCAGTCGTCACGCGATGGGCAAGGCCGTCGAGCAGCGAGTAGTCGTGCACCAAGCCCTCAACCAGCGAGATCGCGCGCGTCTTTACCGAGCCGGCGGGCTCAATGGCGCGATAGAGCATCTGCATGTCCGAGACGGCGCCGGCGTACTCCCCCGCCGGGATGTCGATACCGTACACGCGCCCGGCGACGTAGCTCATCAGCACACCGGCCACGCGATTGATGCGGTCGGTGGTGACGATCTCGCCCGCCGGCGGATAGTCCTCGACCGTGGCACCGTCGCGCTTGAGCTGCAGCATCAGCACGTCCAGATCGCTTTCGAGCACGGCGTGTACTTGGCTGCCCGAAGCCTCGAGCTCGGGATCGGAATCTACAATGCCAAACTGCTGCTCGTAGACAAAGGGGTGGGCATTGCGGTCGAGCACATAGTGCGACAGCAGGCCCAGCGCAAAGGCGCGACCCAGATTGGCATCGCGCGGCTGCAGGTGCGACACGCCGTCGCGCAGGCACGAGAACTGGCGCGACATGCGCGAGCGGTGCATGACCTGAGCAAGCAACATACAGTCGGAAATGCGCGGCGTGAGCATGTGGAAGAAAAACGGGTCGGGACCTTGGTTTCCCAGGATAAAGGCGATGCGCTCCTCGTCGGACGTAATAACGCCCTGCGGAAGACGGTCGATGCTTTCCTCGCCAAACAGATGATGCGTAATGAGCGCGGGCATAATGATCCTTTCGATTTCATTCGATGTCACCCATTATGCCCACCGCACGGTCATGCCAAACCTGCGGCGGTAAACGATGGCATGCAGACCGCCTACGCAAGCCCCAGGTGCGCCTTGACCTCGGCAGCACGACGACGGGACACGGGCACCGTCGAGGTTACGCGATCGAGCCTGAGCTCCATAAGACCCGTGGAACCGATCTCGACATTGTGCACGTCTTCCAAATTGACCAGATAGCTGCGGTGGACACGGATAAAGCCCTCAGAGGCCAAGCGCCGCTCGAGCGAGGAAATCGACTCATTGATCAGGTATGTTCCCTCGGCGCAGACGACGTTGCAAAAATCGGCGCGTGCCTCAAAGTAGCAGACATCCGCCACGGGAATGAACACCTTTTTGCCCCCGCGATCCACCGTCAGGCGCAAAGGCTGGCGCGGAGCATGGACGACACGGCGAGCGCCCAAGGCGGCCTCGATCTTGTCGAGCGCCTTTGACAAGCGGGCATCCTCGACCGGTTTGACGATGTAATCGACAGCATCGAGGTTATAGGCATCAGCCGCATACTCGGCAAACGCCGTCACAAACACAACCACCGGCGGCGTCTTTAGGTTCTGCAGCGTCTCGGCAAGCTCAATTCCCGAGCGACCGGGCATGGTAATGTCTAAAAACAGCACGTCGGGCTTGTTCGACAGAATCGACTCCACGGCTTCGGTGACATTGCCCGCCTCGGCAATCTGGCCCACACGCGTATCCTTTTCCAACAGATAGCGTAGCTCAGCCCTAATGGGAGGTTCGTCATCAACCACCAAGATGTTCCAGCCTTCGGACATATGTGCTTCCCCTCTTTTTCTCTCAATCCAACCGCGTGCTACGCCGTCAACGGCGCGGGCTCATGCGGCTCGCCGTTCAGCTCGACGATGACCTGCGTTCCCACGCCCTCCTGGGACTTCACGCGCATGCCGGAATCTTCTCCGTAAAAGAAATGGATGCGCTGAAGTACGTTAAGGAGCGCCAAGCCGCAGCCTCGTTTGATGGAGCCGTCGGCGGTAATGCTCTCGGGCTCCTCCAGGCGATGCTGCTCAAACAGATGTGCGCAGACTTCTTCGCTCATACCGATGCCGTCGTCCTCGACGATGATCTCCAAACCGTCATCGGTCTCGAAAGCCCTAACATGAATAGAAAGCGGTTCGGTCTCGCGCTGCGCGTGCTTGATGCAGTTTTCGAGCAACGGCTGCAAGATAAACGGCGGCACCATGCAATCGCGCACCTCAAAGTCGATATCGACCGAGACGCGCAGACGGCCGTCGCCATAACGAGCCTGCATAAGATTGATATAGCGAGTGCCCTGTTCCACCTCGTGCTCGAGCGTTGTGAGGGTATCGGAATCAGAAAGCGTCTGACGGTAGTAATTGGAAAAGTCGATCAGCAGCGACCTGGCCTTGTCCGGCTCGGTACGTACGAGCGACACGATCGTGCTGATGGTATTGAATAGAAAATGAGGATCGACCTGCGATTGCAAGGCGCGCAGCTCCACGCGGGCCGTAAGCTCGTCCTGGCGCTCGAGCTCAAAGCTTGCAAGCTGCGTGGAAATGAGGTCGGCAAAGCCCGAGGCAAGCGCCGTCTGGCGCATATCGATGCTGCTCAGACGGGGATAATACAGCTCGAGCGTGCCCACGCAATGCCCGCGCACGGTAAGCGGTGCGACAATACCGGCGCGCAGGCGCGGAAAGTAGCCACCCGTCTCGGTCGAGGCATCGCGCGAGAACACGCTTTGCTCACCGCTGTTAATCACATTGAGCGTGGTCCGCAGCACCACCGGGGTGCCCGCGGGGCATTTTGCCGAGTCCTCGCCCCAGCTTGCCAACACCTGCTTGCCGTCGGTAAAGCAGATGGCAGAGGCGATAGTTTCGGACAGGATGATCTTAGAGGCGCCCAGGGCAGCTTCGGGCGTAAGGCCGCGCGACGTGTAGGCGAATATTTTCGACGCGATGGCGAGCGTGCGGTCGGTAGCGCTCGATGTGAGGTCGTCGGGAACGACAAAGACGTACGAGAAGAAGAAGCACAGCATGACCAAGCCGGCAATGACGACAACGGCCGGAACGGGATTGGGATTATCGGTTAGATCCCAGATGAGCAGCAGGATAAGCAGCGGAACGACAATACCGAGCAAGATGGCTTGAACCACATGCTGAGCGGTACGAAAGACCTTGGTAGAGTTGTAGCTCTTGCCCAGAATCAGCCTATTGAGATCCACCGTCATCCCCTTCTTACTGACGCACCCATAGCAATAAAGAGGGCCGCAAGCGACCCTCTCCATTGCATTATGCAATCAAATACTGTGTTTTACATCAAGCCATCGACAAACGGTATCTTAGGCGCTGTATTTGTTAGCCTCACCAAAAGTGCCAGCCTCGACGATCCAGCCGTCCTTCATGATGACGTCCATGTTATCGGTGTTGAGCACGTGGATGTCGGCAGCAACGTCACCGTTGACGACCAGCAGGTCGGCGCACTTGCCGGCCTCGATGGAACCGGTCTCGTCCTCGATGTGGCACATCTTAGCACCGTTGAGGGTGGCGCAGGTGATGGTCTCGACCGGGGTGAAGCCGATCTTGTCGACGAACTCGTACATCTCCTCGATGGAGCAGTTGCCGTACGGGGTGACGAAGGAGAAGGAGTCGGAGCCGATCGTCATGACGACGCCGCGTTTCTTGGCCTCGCGCAGGCAGTCGTAGTTGCGCTGGAGCTCCTTCTCAACCAGGGTGCCCTCGTACTTGTCGTGCAGCTCGGGGACGTAGACGGGCGGATAGGTGGAGTACCAGGTGGGCAGGAAGGCAATCGTCGGGGTAAAGAAGGTACCCTGCTCGGCCATGAGGTCCATGGTGCGTTCATCGATGTCGAAGCCGTGGATCAGCTGCTCGCAGCCAAAGCGGACGGAATCGTAGGCAGCGGCGTGGTTGTTGTAGCAGTGGCTCCACACGGGAATGCCGACCATCTTGGCCTCTTCGACCACGGCCTGGATCTCCTCGGAGCAGTAGTGCTGGTCGCGACCGGAATCCCAACGCCAGATGCCGCCACCGGTAGCCCAGATCTTGATGGCATCGGGGTTCTCGCGCAGGCGACGACGGACGGCCTTGCGCAGATCCCAAGGACCATCGACCTGGTCGCCCCAGGGATGGGATTCCTTGTTGAGCTCCTGGGTGCAGTGGTGGGAGTCACCGTGGCCGGCAACGCGGCAGAAGCCAAGACCAGTGGCCAGAACGCGCGGGCCCTTGAAGACGCCCTTGTCGATGCAGTCGCGAATCTGGATACCAAAGCGGCCGATCTCGCAGACGGTGGTGAGGCCGTGGGTGAGGCAGTCGTAGGCCTGCTTGACGGCGACGGCCTGCTTCTCGAGGAGCGGCTGCATGACCCAGTCGGTGTCATCGTCGGTCAGATTGCCCGAGAAGTGCAGGTGGGTGTCGATCAGGCCGGGAAGGACGGTCTTGCCGGCGGCGTCGATAACCTCAACGCCCTCGGGAAGGTCCTGCATAGCACCGGCATACTCGATCTTGCCGTTGTCGTCGACGAGAACGAGGGAGTTCTCGACCGGCTCGGCACCGGTACCGTCGATGAGCTTGCCGCCAACGATTGCGTACTTAGTGGACATGGTTCCTCCTTATGGATCCATATAGTGGGCGAGGCCATGTTGGGTTATGGCCTCACAAAGCTACCCAAGTGGTGCCGGGTTCGGTGCGCGGAAGAGAGGGGTCCGCGCACCCGATCCGCCCCGGCTAGGCGTTATTTTTTGCGGGAATTGGTGAAGGCCATGAGGGCCAGGCCAACGGCCAGCCAGCCGATCACGATGCTCCACTCCACCATGTTGAGGGAGGCGGGAGAGAACGGGACCACGAGCAGGCCGATGATGACGGCGCAGGCAGCAACAGCGAGGCTGATGCCAAACTTGCCGCCGGGCACCTCGTAGGGACGAGGCAGGTCGGGCTCGGTGAAGCGCATGCGCAGGCAAGCGAGGGCGACCATGCCGCAGGAGAAGATGAAGGCGAGAGCCGACACGTTGGTCAGAGGGATGAGCATGTTCTTGCCCAGGAACGGACCGATGACGGTGATGACACCCAGAACGACGCAGGCGAGCTTGGGAGCGCCGGACTTGGGGTCGACCTCGGCGAACTGTTCGGGCAGCTGGCCCTTGCGGCCCATGGCGAGCATGATGCGGCTCGTGGCGCCGTAGAAGGAGTTCATCGGGCCCATGGGTCCAAGCGTGGCGATGACGAGCATGGCCAGGTACAGGAGCATGTTAATGCCCTTGAGGCAGGCGAGCGCGGGAACCGGGCTCTTAACAAACTCATGCCAGTCGAGGATGGTGCCGAACGAGTAGATACAGACCATGTAGAAGCCACCGGCGGCCAGCAGTGCCAAGGAGATGATCTTGCCGAACTTGTTCCAGTTGAGGCCCTCGGCAGCTTCCTCAGCCTGCTGAGGAATGGTGTCGAAACCGGCGTAGAAGAACGGGGTCAGAACCAGGACCGACACGATGCCGGCAAACAGGCTGGTGCTCTCGGTAGCGGCCTTGCCGCCGCCAGCGCCGGTGACCTGGGAGAACACGGGCATGGCATTGTCCGGCGAGCCGGTGAACAGCGAGACGCCCATGGCGAGCAGCATGCCGCAGAGCAGAGCCTTGGTCAGGAAGGCCTGGAGCTTGGCAGCCGAGCTGGCACCGCGGAAGTTGAGGAAGATGACGTAGACTGCAAAGCCGAGCGCGATCAGCGTCGGGAACAGGTAAACGTCGGCCCCCAGGATGGTGTAGAGCTTGACGGCGCGCAGCCACTCAAGGCCGGGCAGGCTGCCGAACATCTCGGACACGAGGGTCGAAATGGCGATGGCCTCCCACGGGCACAGGATGCCGTTGCCCAGGGCCAAAAGCCATCCGGTGATGTAGCTCAGCGTACGGCCAAAGCTACGATCGACATACTCGACGATGCCGCCCGAGATGGGGATAGCAGCCGTGAGCTCACCGAAAACAGCTCCGACGGGCACGAGGAAGATTGCACCCAAGAGGAATGCGATCATAGCGGGAACGGGACCGCCGCCCACGACCATCCAGTCGCCGACCTGCAGAACCCAACCGGTACCGATGATGGCACCGAAGCCGATGGTGAAGAAGTTCCAGAGCGAGAGCGTTTTCTTCATGCCGCCGTTATCCTCGACTGCAACTTCTGCATTCTTGTCCGCCATTGTTCCCCTCCTTTCCTTTTTGACGCCCCTTGGCGTCACCCCTTGCGCGGTCCGTTTTGCCGCGCGCTTTTTTCCATGGCTTTAAGATACGGCCTTGGCGCAGCAGCGCCGCTCGCAGCTCGACCGAAGGCAGAACTGCAAAACGAGCGGCACCGTTTTTGGGACGAACGGCGGGAGACGTCATTCGTCTTGGACGCTTTCATCTTGTCTGCTTTTGAATACCTGTTGCCGTGACGCTTGGCGCGCAGCGCGGCAACGTTCATACCATTTGTCAGGCTTTTAGCGCACATACCCATGTGTCGTGCATCTTTTTATGTAGGATAGACAAGTTACACATGAGGCAAGGTGATTCGAATGGCATACGGATACAATGACGGCGACCAACGGCCACAAAGTGTGCGCCTTGCCGGCCGCACCACGCCAACGCCCAGAAGCACCTCCGACAACGACAACCCGCAGCGCCCCCAAGGGCAGCCCGGGGCTTCTTCGCGGCAACAAAGCCGTACCGTGCAGCAGTCAGACCGCGTGAGCACGAGCGCACGCCAACGCCAGACCGACACATCGCAGCCACGCCGCTACGATCGACATAAGACCGACTACTACGTTAAGCGCTCCTTTTCGCGACCTCAACGCGATCGCGGCAATTCCGCCCCTCACCCCGCGTCGCACACCACAAGCCACGCGCTTCCGGCCCGCCGCCTACGCCTTGCGCTTTGCTCCATCGCCGCCTGCCTCGTCTTTGTGTTTTTGGGATCCTGTATCTCCCACGGATCAGCTGGTCTTGAGCCCACTGCCGAGGACAAGCTGCTTAAAGCTCCCGTCGCGCCCGGTTATTCTTTCGCCTTTTCGACCCCGCGCTCGCAATGGCAAGCCGGCACGATGCCCCATATCTATCAGATCGACCCTGCATGGTCGGAGCTGCCTTACGCCGGCGGTACCATCCGCCAAAATGCTTGCGGGCCTACGTGCCTCACCATGGTCTATATCTTTAAGACGGGACGCACCGATATGACTCCCGTCGATATGTGCGCGCTTTCCGAGGCAGGCAATTACGCCCCCACCGGTGCAACCGAATGGTCGTTTATGACGAGCGGTGCGTGGCAGTTGGGACTTAACGGAACGGAGCTTCATAACGATCGCGACTCGATGACTCAGGCGCTGCGTTCGGGAGCGCCCGTCATCGCCGCCGTTCGGCCGGGCACCTTTACCAACGTGGGCCACTACATTGTACTTTACGGTATTGACGACGCCGACCAGATTGAAGTCTTCGATCCCAACTCGGCCAGCCGCAGCGCCCGACGCTGGGGCGTCGTAGAGGTCCTCAACGAAGTCGAAGCCATGTGGGCCTACTACTAGTCATTGGGCACTCATTGGGGACAGACTTAAATGAGTGGTCGTCGGGGACAGTCTTACGGACGCCGGCCGAGAGCAAACGAAAAGGGCCATCCCGAACTGCTTGGAACTGCCAGCACGGAAAGCGCATCCTGCTTTGGGGCCCAATAGCGGGATGCGCTTTCCGTTAGCGGCCCGTTTGGGAAACTAGGGACCGCTTTTCGACAAAAATCCGGGATGCATTTTCCGATTGAGGGCCTCAAGGGAAACCGCACCCCATGTTGGACGCTCATTCTGGGATGTGCTTTCCGCAGTTGATCGATGCGGCCTTTAAGGACTGTCCCAAGCTGCCGGCAGGAAAGGAACGTCCCCAAGTGCCGGGTTTCCGCAGCCTGCAATGCTCCTCATGAACAGCCGCCTCAATAACAAAAGCCCCTGCGGCCGAAACGGGCCGCGGGGGCAGCAGACTTGCAAGGGTTAACTCAAGTCCTCGCCATTTGATGCAATGACCTTTTGATACCAGCAGAAGCTGTCCTTTCGGTAGCGATCGAACGTGCCTTTGCCCGCATCATCGGCATCGACATAAACAAAGCCATAGCGCTTCTTCATCTGCCCCGTCGAGGCCGATACCAGATCGATACAGCCCCACGGCGTGTATCCCATCAGGTCAACACCGTCCTCGACAATTGCATCGCGTAGCGCAAGAATATGCCTGCGCAGGTAATCAATATGATACGCATCGTGGACTTTGCCGTCTTCCAGCGCATCGAGTCCGCCCACACCGTTCTCAGCGATAAAGAGCGGAAGATGGTAACGATCGTGGTAGCCGGCAAGCGTCACGCGCAAACCCAGCGCATCGATCTGCCACTTCCAGGCAGTCTCTTTATCCTTGAGGTACGGATTGCGCAACGTCGGGAACACGTTGCCCTCCGCCTTCTCGGCGATCACCTGATCATCGGCGCACACCAAGCGCGAGCAATAGTACGAGAACGAGATGAAGTCGACCGTATGCTCTGCCAGATACTCCGTATCGCCCGGCTCAAAGGGCACGTGAACACCCTCTTTCTCGAGTGCACGCAGCTTCCAAGCAGGATAGGCGCCCGCAGCCATCACGTCTGTGTAGAAGTAGCGGCCGCGGTCCTCCTCATACGCAAGCCATACGTCCTCGGGCGCACAACGGTACGGATAGGTCGCACCGGCAGCGACCATGCAACCCACCTTGTTTGCGGGATCGATCTTGTGCAGAATCTCGACAGCGCGAGCGCTCGCCATAAACATATGGTGCGAGAACGCCGCGGTCACGGCTGCACGGTCACGCTCATCCTCGAGCGTGACACCCGCGTTGAGATAGGACAGCGCCACGCTGTTGATCTCGTTGAACGTAAGCCAATAACGCACGAGGCCCTGGTACGCGCGTCCGACGGTCTCGACGTAGTGCGCATACCGCTCGATCATCTCTCGGCTTTGCCAGCCACCATAGCGCTCGACCAGAGCCAACGGATAGTCGTAGTGCGACAGCGTCACAAGCGGCTCGATTCCATGCTCGCGCAGCGCCTCGAATACCTGACGGTAAAACTCCAAGCCCTCGCCGTTGGGCTCGGTCTCCATCCCTGTGGGAAAAATACGGCTCCAGCAAATTGAAAGACGCAGGCACTTAAAGCCCATCTCGGCAAAGAGCTCGACATCCTCGTGCCAATGATGGAAGAAGTCGTTGCCCCAGCGGCATGGATACAGCCTGTCCGGATCGTCCACGGGCTTTTGCCTGCCAAACATTACATCCCAGCGGTCGGAACCCTGTGGGATCAGGTCGGAGTGCGACATGCCGCGGCCGCCCTCGTTCCAGCCCCCTTCGGCCTGGTTGGCGGCGAGGGCACCACCCCACAAAAAGCCCTCGGGCATACCGGCGGCAGACGTTCTGTCAAAGTAACTCATGCTACTCAGCATCCTCGGCAGAAGCTGCCGCGGCGTTCTCCTGCTCCTGAGCCAGGAGCTGGTTATCGTACACCTTAAAGAACGGGTACCAGACCACAGCCATGACCACGATCAAAACGATCGTAAACACCCAGATGCGCGGGTCGAGGCACTGGACAAAGCCCTGAACGAAGATGGGGAACGTGCCGCTCACCAAGATGTAGAAGTTAGAGACAAGACCCAGTGAGACCGCACCCCAATACAGCAGGGCCGAGATCATGCCGCCTAGCACAAACGGAATCATGAGGATCGGGTTGAAGATGATGGGCGCGCCGAAGATCGCGGGCTCGGAGATACGGAAGAAGCTCGGCACGATCGATGCCCTGCCAAATGCCTTGAGCTGCTGCGACTTTGCCCTAAACGCGCAGAGCGCCACAAAAGAGAACGTATTACCCGTGCCGCCGATGAGGTTGATGGCCAACGACATGAGCGCCGGGTGGAACTCAAGCGGCTGCCCGGCAGCATAGAGCGAGGCGTTGGCGGCAAAGGCGGCAAGCGTGACCGGGGCGGTGATGGGCATTACGATCATGTTGCCGTGGACGCCAAAGCACCAAAACAGCAGCGTCATGAAGCAGATAAGCAGTGCGCCGGGCACAGAGTCAACTGCGACGGAAAGCGGGGCAGCGAGCAGCTTCTCGATAACCGAGGGGATGGACAGCGCGGGATCGATCATCTGGATCAGCAGGTTGCCGCCAAAGAAGATGAGGATGTTGGCGAGCATAGGTACGATGGCGCCAAAGGTTTCGGACAAAAACGGCGGCACGCCATCGGGCATCTTGATGGTGATGCCCTTGGTCTGGCAGAAGCGCGTGACCTCGACGGAGACCAAGGCAACGATGATGGCGGTAAACAGGCCCTGCGCACCCAGATAGGTGCAGGGGACCGCCTGGAGCACGGACTCGTCAGCAAGCTGGTAGTAGGACGACGGCGCCGCGGCGATCAGGAACATCACCAGCGAGGTCATGCCGGCGTTAAGCTTGGGCATCTTGTAGGTGCCCGCCAGGTTATAGGCGATTGCGAACGTCACGATCACCGACAGTATGCCCATCGTCATATTGAAGGGGATGAGCAGCGTGAGCTTATTGGCCGTCGCAAAATCGAGCCAAGGGCCAAAGACGGACCAGAACCCGCCCTGCGCCACCAGGTCGGCCGTGACCGGCGGGTTGGCGAGGATCATAAAGACGGCAGATACCAAGATGAAGCTGATCGCGCTCATAAAGCCCTTTTGCATGGAGGCAAAGTGGCGCTCGGTGCCGCAGAAATTGGCGATAGGGGTCAGTTTTTCCTGAAGCAGGGTCATGAACTTCTCCATGGTCGCCTCCTAACCCAACAGCGACTGGGCGAGTGCCAGCACGTTGGCGGCGTTGCCCATGCCGTAGTCCTGTGCGGGGATGACCGCGGTCGGCTTACCGCTCCCCTGCTTGACGGTGTTGAGCTGGTAGGACACCTGCGGCCCCAAGAGCAGCACGTCATAATTGGCGCACGTCTCCTGATACTCGCCGATACCCACCGCATCGATATCGAGCTCGATGCCGTTTTGCTCCGCATATTTCTCGAGTTTCTTCATCAGAATGCTTGTAGACAGACCAGCTGCGCAAACAAGAAGGATCTTCATAAGGGATTTCCTTCGCATTGATTGGTTGGATAGTCACCGCACGCCGCTAGGCGTTCTTGGTTGCAGTGCACTCATACAGGCAGATCAGCTCCTGCACGAGCTCCTGAGCAAGCATGGAGCACATGAGGTGGTCCTGAGCATGGACCAGCAACACATCCACCGACAGATGCTCGCCCGCTGCCTCAGTCGAAAGCAGCTGCGTTTGGATGTGGTGAGCCTTGATTCCCGCATCCTTTGACTGCTTCATGAGTTTGGCGGCGGCGTCAAAATCCCCCGCCTTTGCCTTTTCAAGGGCTTCGAAGGCAAGGCTGCGTGCCTCTCCCGCTGCAGCGACCAGCTGAAACGAAACCATCTCGGTTCCCTGATCGTCCATAACGGTCTCCTCTCCCGTGATGTTTGGTTTGTACTTGAATATTCGAAACGCCTATCTCCCGCCCGCAATCCTCGAGGTTTATTGCAGGTAGACAGACAGGGTTATCGACAAAAGAAGTCTTAAGCCGTATGCGCTTGCACAAGCGCCATCAGCTCATGCCAGGACCGGCGCTCGCGTAGGCGCTCGACCCCCTGGCGGTCCATAAAGATCTCGGCGAGCAGTGAGCTCAAGATCCGCGCCTCATCGCCGCCCGACCGGGCAAACGACACCATAAAGACGATATCGACCTCATGGCCGTATTCGTCCCAAAGAATGGGATGCTCGAGCAGGCCCACGGTAACAAAGGCCTCGGCGCTCAAAGGATGCATCCCATGGGGCATGGCCACCCCATTGCCAAACGAGGTGGCACTCGCGCTCTCGCGCTCGGCAACCTCTTGGGCAAACTGGGCATCGACACGGCCGCTCTCGACGGCGCGCTCGGAGAGATATCGGAGAACGGCCTGCTTCGACGACGCCTCAACGCGATTGAAGAACAGGGCACGGCTAAAGAAAGCGCTCAGGGAGTCCGATTGCGCAGCGTCATCACTCAGCACCTTGCGGATAGCGTTGACATCGCTCGTCTCCAAGAAGAAATCGGCCTCGCGGACGGGCACGGGCAACTTGACGTTGAGCGGCACCGTTGTGAACACGTAGTCGATGTGCGAAAAGTCGAGCGTTCCCACGCGGGCGACGTCGCATGTCTCAATCGACTCGATATACATACCAAACTGCTTGCGGTACTGGTGCTCGAGCATACGGGCGCTTCCCGCTCCCGAGGCGCACACGATCAGGATGCGTTTGCGACGCGGCTGGTCGGCTTGCTGCTCGAGGGCCAGGGCAAATGCCATGGCGATGTAGCCGAGCTCCTCATCAGAGGGCTGGCTGCCAAAATGACGCTCGAGTACCTGCGAGGTGCCGGCCGCCATCGAATAGGCCAACGGAAACCTCGTCTTGATATCGGGCAGCATGGGGTTATCCATATGCATGTGATATTCAAGGCGATAGCCCAGAGGGCCAATATGCCGAGCAAGGTTCATGCGAAGTTCAAGATCGCTGCTAAAGTCAAACCTAAACTCATCGTTGACCGCACATACCATCTCGGAAGCGATCTCCCACATCTCGTCCGAGATAACGGCCGAGCCCTTCTCGGGCACGCCCGTGCCCCTGCCGAGCAAATGGATTGCGATAAAGGCAACCTCTTCTCGGGGCATGCTCACGCCCAGGGCATCCTTGATGTTTGCGGCAATCTGGAAAGCCGCAGCGTATTCGCGCGTTCCCTCCAGCTTTAAAACGTCCGATTCTGCAGCCGGGACATAGCAGCCCTGCTCGATGCGGCCAAGAGCGATGTAAAGATGCATGATGAGATTGCGGGATGCCAGCGAGCTCACCGTGACGGGCGAGGCAGTCAGGGCATCGTCCACACATGCGGTGATGGCCCGCAGGCGCTCGGCGAGCTCTGCATCGTCGGTGTCGGGCAACACGGGCCTCACCAGCGAGGCCAGACACAGACGCCGTTGCGACTCCCCACCCGCAACGCGGATTCCGTAGCGAGGGCGCTTTTCGAGCGTCAAGTCAAATTGGGCGAGTTTCTGCTCTACCAGACGCATGTCATTGGACAGAGTTCGCGCCGAAACGTAGAGTAAATCCGCATACTCCTCAATCGTCACCCACTGGGACCGCATGAGAAGGTCGTTAAGAAGGAAGGACACACGGCCGTCGCGCGTATCAGGAATGCCCGGATGGGCCAGAGCCGCACCGTCTAGCAAGCGAGCAAGCTCATCTGCATGTGCAACATCGATACGATATTGCCCTTTGCTGCCAACGATGCGTGCAACCCCCGCAAGCTTGTCGTTTGCGCGATGGATATAGTTTCTCACGGCGCGCTCGCTTACCTCGAGACGCTTGGCAAGCACCGCGACAGCGACAGGCTGAGCGTCCTCGATCATATTTACAAGCCGCTTGACGCGAGCATCCATGTCCTCCTCCTTTCCCTGCGTCTAGTCTAACGCGGTAAAGAATGACACTCCACGTCGCGCTCGTTCCGCCAACGCGGAACAGGTTGCGGGGAGTCCAGCTGAACTTATAGGGAGCACGGAGAGAGGGCCCGAAAGCAATGCGTCGGTGTGAGATGCGCTTTCCGCAGTCATTGGGGACAGACTTAAATGAGTAGTCATTGGGGACGTTCTTGTTTGACTAGTCGTTTAAGAACGTCCCCAATGACTACCCACCCATCGGGGACTAGGTAAATAGCAAAAGCCCCGCAGTCGGAGCGGACTGCGGGGCTCATGAAGAGAGGCTAGTTTGTGGGCGCTTTGCCTGGCGCCCACGAGAGAGGCAACAGAGTAGAGACTACTCGTGGATGCGGGTACCGGAGAGGCCAGCCATGGTCTCGGCAGCCTTGTCCAGAGCGCCGATGATGCAGGTGCGGCCCTTGCGGGAGCGGGCGAACTTGATGGCAGCGCGGACCTTGGGCTCCATGGAACCCTTGCCGAACTGGCCCTCGTCGGCCAAGCGCTCGGCCTCGTCGGCGGTGAGGTCCTCGAGCTCCTCCTGGTTGGGCTTGCCAAAGTTGATGGCGACATGCTCAACGGCGGTCAGCAGGAACAGAACGTCGGCGTCGCAGTCCTCGGCCAGCAGCTCGCCGCCCAGGTCCTTGTCGATGACGGCGGGAACGCCCTTGTAGCAGCCCTTGTTCTCGTAGTCGCGGACGACGGGGATGCCGCCGCCACCGCAGGCGATGACGATGAACTCGTTGTCGAGCAGGTTAAGGATGGAGTCAGCCTCGACGATCTTCTTGGGATCGGGGGAGGCGACGACGCGACGCCAGCCGCGGCCGGAATCCTCGACGAAGACCTTGGAGGGATCCTCGGCCATGAACTCCTTGGCCTGCTCCTCGGTGTAGAAGGGGCCGATCGGCTTGGTCGGGTTCTTGAACGCGGGATCATCCGGGTCGCACTCGATCTGGGTGACGACGGTAGCGGCGTGCCAACGCTTATAGCGCTTGTGCATCTCGCGGCCGATGCCCTGCTGCAGGTGATAACCAATGTAGCCCTGGGACATGGCGCCGCACTCGGGCAGCGGCATCTCGGGGGTACCGATGGCATCGTGGGCAGCGGCGAAGGCGTTCTGGATCATGCCGACCTGCGGGCCGTTGCCGTGGGTGATGATGATCTCGTTGCCCTGCTCGATGAGACCGAGGAGAGCGTGGGCGGTGTTGCTCACGGCCTCGATCTGCTCGACGGGGTTGTTGCCGAGGGCGTTGCCGCCAAGGGCGACGACAATACGATCGGGCTTGCCAAGAGGCTTAGACATTGCTGGAATCCTTTCTGTAAAAGGCCTACAACCCATTAATAACCCGCGTCCGTGCGATACGCGAGTTTATTAAGGTTTATATTCTCTTTATCGCTCATTTTATTCATTTTGAAAATAGCGGAACGGTGAACGGTCGTTTTTATCCGCTCAGCGTACAGAACCCCAGCTCAGACATATCTACGCCATTTACGTGCAACTTTATTTAAATGCAGCGAGGATTATGTCGGATTATGCAAACTACATCTCTGCTAAACACAAAACGGACAGCGCAATATCTTACTCGCACTATACGCGATTCTATACATTAATTTGACGAGTATGCATCCCTGCAAAAACATGGGGCTTTTCATCCAGCATAAGGAATAACCAAAAGCGGCCCACCCTGCACCAAGCGACCGAGAGCGAACTGCGGCTTGACCAAGCGGGTCTGACCAAGGGTCCAAAAATAAAATTGGGATATTGCTTCCGTGCCTGCGGCATGATACTTTAGCCGAGTACAGCACGGGCTGGGGCGACAGGTGTCTGTCGTGAAGTTTGGGTTCGGCGACCCCGTGGCTGTCTTCTCCCTTATCCGCCAGCGAGCCCCTTGAGCGACGGATTGAGGAGGTCCTTACCATGACAAAAATGCTCAAGATCACGCTGAATGACGAGACGTTTCTCGCCGACATGCTCTGGGACGAGGCACCCGAGACATGCAGGCTGTTCGAATCGTCATGTCCGGTCGAGTCGCGCATCTTCTCGGCCAAGATCTGCGATACCGAGGTGACCTATCCCGTATCGGGCCCCATCGCCAACTACGAGCACATCGAGAATCCCGTCTTTCACGAGCCGGCAGGCGCGGTGAGCTGGTACGGCGGCTGGTCTTCGATCTGCATCTTCTTTGATATTTGCGAGCCCTTTGGCACCTGCAACATGTTTGCCCGCATCTGCGAGGCCGACCGCGAGCGCTTTGCAGCCGCTTGCCGCAACGTCTGGGACAACCAGGGCATGTACATCAAAAACGAAATCGTCGAGATCGAAGCGGAGGCCTAAAGATGATGGATATCGACACCCTGCTCACACTCGACCTTGCCGAGTACACCACTTCGCTTGAAGCCCTCGCCGACCAAATGATGCTCGAGGAACCCCGCGATATCGACCTGATGCGTCGCCGCAAACTCGACACCGGCCGCGAATTCGCCGTCTGGAACTTCACCGTCGGCTACTGCATGAACGCCACCGACGCCCTCTCCCTCCTGCGAGCCCAGGCTAACGAAAACGCCGACGACGGCACCGCCGACCTCGCAACGATCAACAACAGTGCCGCGCGCCTGTGCGACTGGTTCTCGGGCGCCTTCGACGTCACCGGCAAAATGGACGACACCACAGCCATCCTAGCCCACAGCCGCGACCTCTACGCCCAGGTCGAAACCCACGAGCAGTTTGCCGCCCTCACCCGCGCCACCGAGCGCTATCTGGTTCAGCTGCAGTTTTGGGTCGACCGCCAGATTCCCTGGCCGGCTATTAGCGACCTCGTCCACGGCTACCGCCTACGCACGGAGAGCGGTGAGACACGGTAAAACAACCAGGTAGCACCAACATAGTCCCACCACGGGACCCAAAGTAGCAATCAGAGGGCTGGAGACGCCAACAACAGCGTCCCCAGCCCTCTCCATAGTGCTGCGTGTTTCGCGCCAAAGGCGCGAAAAAGCAAAGGGATAGAAGGCGGCAACAGCCAAATCCTCCATCCATCCCCAAAGTGGCGCGAGGTTTCGCGGCAAAGCCGCGAAACAGCGAAGGGGACGGAATGCCCGACCAACTACGTCTTTCATCCGCCCACACAATCCAAGGACGTAGTCGTAGCAGGATCTGAGGGCTGACCTTCGCGGACACTCCGCAGGACGAAAGAACCCCCGCCGCACGTAGTGCGCAGCGGGGGTTCTTTCATGTCCGAGGACGTCCGCGAAGGTCAGCCCTCAGATCCTGCGGTGAGAGACCTAGGCCTCGTTGTACACCGTCTTGAGCTTCAGCAGGTGAGCATAGCGGTCCATAGCGGCCTGCTCGTTCTCCTTGAAGAGCTCCTCGGCGCGCTCGGGGAAGGAACGCGTCAGCGAAGCGTAACGGGCCTCGTTCATCAAGAACTCCTGATAACCGCCCGCGGGCTCCTTGGAATCGAGCGAGAACTTCTTGCCGGCAGCAGCCTCGGGGTTGAAGCGGAAGAGGTTCCAGTAACCGCACTCGACAGCCTTCTTCATCTCGGCCTGGCAGTTCTGCATGCCGCCCTTCTTGATGGAGTGCATCTCGCAGGGGCTGTAGCCGATGATGAGGGACGGGCCGTCGTAGGCCTCGGCCTCGTGAATGGCCTTGAGGGTCTGAGCCGGGTTGGCGCCCATGGCAACCTGTGCCACGTAGACGTAGCCGTAGCTCATAGCGATCTCGGCCAGAGACTTCTTCTTGGTCACCTTACCAGCAGCGGCGAACTGAGCGACCTGGCCCAGGTTCGAGGCCTTGGAGGCCTGACCGCCGGTGTTGGAGTAGACCTCGGTGTCGAAGACGAAGACGTTGACATTGTGGCCGGAAGCCAGGACGTGGTCCAGGCCACCGAAGCCGATGTCGTAGGCCCAGCCGTCGCCGCCGAAGATCCAGAAGGACTTCTTGGTGAGGTAAGCCTTGTCGGCGAGGATTGCCTTGGAAGCGTCGCAGCCGCACTTCTCGAGCTCGGCAACGTAGGCAGCGGCAGCGGTCTTGGAGGCCTCGGCGTCATTGATGGAGTCGATCCAAGCCTGGCCGGCGGCCTTGAGCTCGTCGGACGGACCATCGGCAGCGATGATGTCCTGGGTAGCGGCGATCAGCTTGTGCTGAACGGCCTCATAGCCAACGGCCATGCCCAGACCATGCTCGGCGTTGTCCTCGAACAGGGAGTTGTTCCACGCCGGGCCGTGACCGTCCTTGTCCTTGCAGTAAGGAGCGGTGGCAGCGGGGTTGCCCCAAATGGAGGAGCAGCCGGTGGCGTTGGAGATGAACATGCGGTCGCCGGCGACCTGGGTCACCAGACGTGCATAGGCGGTCTCGGCACAGCCGGCGCAGGAGCCAGAGAACTCCAGGTAGGGCTGCTTAAACTGGCTGCCCTTGACGTTGGCCGCGATGAGCTCCTTCTTCTCGGAGACGTTCTCGACCATGTAGTCCCAAACGGGTTGCTGGTCCATCTCCTGCTCGGTGGGAACCATCTCGAGGGCGCCCTTGGGGCAGACCTTGACGCAGTTGGTGCAACCCATGCAGTCGAGCGGGGACACAGCCATGGTGAACTTCATGCCCTTGGCCTTGGGGCCCATGGCGTCGAGCGTGCGGGTAGCCTCGGGCGCGGCGGCAGCCTCGTCCTCGGTCATCGCGAACGGACGGATGGTGGCATGCGGGCACACGTAGGCGCACTGGTTGCACTGGATGCACTTGGTCTCGTCCCAGTGGGGAACGACCACGGCGACGCCGCGCTTCTCGTATGCGGAGGCGCCCAGCTCAAACTGGCCGTCGGCGCAATCGACGAAGGCGGAAACAGGCAGGCTGTCGCCGTCCATGCGATCGATGGGCTCGAGCAGGTTCTTGACCTGCTGGGCGATAGCGGACTTGGTCTCCTCGGAGAGCTCGACGGGGGCGGCATCCTCGGCGGTAGCCCAGTCGGCCGGAACCTCGAACTTACGGAAGGCGGTAGCGCCGGCATCGATGGCCTTGTGGTTGGCGTCGACGATAGCCTGGCCCTTCTTCATGTAGGACTTGGTAGCCGCGTCCTTCATGTACTGCAGGGCATCCTCGGCGGGCAGGACCTTGGCCAACGCGAAGAAGGCTGACTGGAGCACCGTGTTGGTGCGCTTGCCCATGCCGACCTTGGCCGCCAGGTCGATAGCGTCGATCAGGTAGACGTTGACGTTGTTGTTCGCGATGTAGCGCTTGGCCACAGCGGGCATGTGCTCGGCGAACTCCTCGTCGCTCCACTGGCAGTTGACCAGGAAGGTGCCGCCCGGCTTGACGTCGCGGACCATCTTGAAGCCCTTAACGATGTAGCTGGGGTTATGGCAGGCGACAAAGTCGGCCTTGGTCACGTAGTACGGCGAACGGATCGGGGAATCACCAAAGCGCAGGTGCGAGACGGTGACGCCGCCGGTCTTCTTGGAGTCGTACTGGAAGTAGGCCTGGACGTACTTGTCGGTGTGGTCGCCGATGATCTTGATCGAATTCTTGTTGGCGCCGACGGTACCGTCGCCACCCAGACCCCAGAACTTGCACTCGATAGTGCCGGGGGCTGCGGTGTTGGGCGCATCCTCGGCCTCGGGCAGGCTCAGGTTGGTCACGTCATCGACAATGCCGATGGTGAACTCGCGCTTGGGCTCGTCCTTCTTGAGCTCCTCGAAGACAGCGAACGCGGACGCGGGAGGCGTGTCCTTGCTGCCCAGGCCATAACGGCCGCCGACAACCTTGATGCCCGTCTTGCCAGCCTCGTAGAGAGCGGAGACGACGTCCTGGTAGAGCGGCTCGCCGATGGAACCCGGCTCCTTGGTACGGTCCATGACGGCGATCTTCTGGACGGTCTCGGGGAGAACGTCGACGAAGTGCTTGATGGAGAACGGACGGAACAGACGAACCTTGACCAGGCCGACCTTCTCGCCGTGAGCGTTGAGGTAGTCGATGACTTCCTCGAGCACGTCGCAGAAGGAGCCCATGCACACAACGACGCGATCGGCATCGGGAGCGCCGTAGTAGTTGAACAGGCCGTAATCGGTGCCGAGCTTCTCGTTGATCTTCTTCATGTAGCCCTCGACGACGGCGGGAAGCTCGTCGTAGACCTTGTTGCAGGCCTCACGGTTCTGGAAGAAGATATCGCCGTTCTCGTGGCTGCCGCGGGTGTGCGGATGCTCAGGGTTGAGCGCGTGGTCGCGGAAAGCCTGGACGGCGTCCATGTCGCACATCTCGGCAAGATCCTTGTAGTCCCACATGGCGACCTTCTGGATCTCGTGGCTGGTGCGGAAGCCGTCGAAGAAGTTGAGGAACGGGGTCTTACCCTCGATGGCGGCAAGGTGAGCCACCGGCGAGAGGTCCATGACCTCCTGGACGTTGCCCTCGGCGAGCATGGCGAAACCGGTCTGGCGACAGGCCATGACGTCGGAGTGATCACCAAAGATGTTCAGGGCGTGGGAAGCGACGCAACGCGCGGAAACGTGGAAAACGCCCGGGAGCTGCTCGCCCGCGATCTTGTACATGTTTGGGATCATCAGGAGCAGGCCCTGAGAAGCCGTGTAGGTGGTGGTCAGAGCACCGGCGCCCAGCGAACCGTGAACGGTACCGGCTGCACCTGCCTCGGACTCCATCTCGACGACCTTGACCGGGGTGCCAAAGATGTTCTTGCGACCCTGGGCCGCCCACTGGTCGACATGGTCGGCCATAGGGCTGGACGGCGTAATGGGATAGATTCCCGCTACCTCGGTGTACGCATACGAAACATATGCGGCCGCCTCGTTGCCGTCCATAGACTTAAACTTACGCGCCATATACCCCTCTCCTCTCATATAGGTATACAGGCCCCGGCGATCGCCGGGATGTTGGCGTGATGGGATTTTCGCTGTTGCTTCCAATCATCTGGCAGGCAGACTGAGCGGCAGGTACATGGCGTGGAGAGAAGGCATGCCGAGGCGAGGAGCGCTTGCGCACCGCAGGCCCGGCCGCCCGTCTTGCACATGACCGAGCGCCGCAAAGGCCGCATGCCGGATGCTCCCGGGCACGCCCCGGCGACGGGAAGCGCCCGCAACGGAAATCCGCATGCGGGTTTATTGTACCCCGCCTTCAAGTGTAATTTCGGCAAATATAGGCGGGCGGTAAAGGTTTACCTCGGGTGACCGCCAAGGGGCGAGATGGCCCCTCCATCCCCAGGCGACCGGCTCTGGCGCGCCGAGGAGCGTCCCCAAGTGGCGGCAGAAAAGGAACGTCCCTATCTGCCGGCTAGAGAGCACCGAAGAGGATGGCGTAGGTAGTGGATTCGCCGAGCTTGAGCTCATCGCCGGGATTGAGTTGGGCGGAACGGCCGGGCTCGACCTGAATGCAGACGCGCGTGGCCCCGTTTACCACCACGGTTCCGTTGGTGGACGACAAGTCCTCGACGCGCCAGATATTTTGAGCATCGCACCAGATATGGGCATGGCGGGCCGAGACATCGTCGCCGACGTCGGTAATATCGCCCTCACCAGTGGCCAGCGCGCCAATCTCAACACCCTGCTCACTCGGCTGAATCCAGCGCGGGGCGCTCACGACAAAACTGTTTTGCACGCGCAGCAAGCCCAAGGGGTGCGCCGGGGCGGGTTCGCGTTCGCCCGCAGTCAGCGACATGCCAAGCGAACGCGGCGTGGATGTGCCTCCGCCACAGGTCGCGTGTGCGTAGTCGATGGCATAGTTCACCGAGGACCGCACATCCGCCGAACAACCGACGGCGACAAACAGCACCAGCACGGCCTCGGCGCGCTCGGCGGGCATGAGTTCCGCCGCCTGGGACAGGCGATCGAGCGCGTTGCGATAGAGATTCGTGTCCTGGTGGCACTCTTCGAGCGCGCGTACCATCGGTTCACCTGCAGGACCGCACACCATATTGATCACAGCCGTGGAGTCCATGGGATTGCGCTGGCGCAGGGCCAGTTGCGACATAATACGCACAGCCGAGGTACCGTATTCGGCAAAGTAGCGCTGCTGAAGCGTGCCGACCGGCGCGCGAACGATAAAGCGGGAAACCCAAGAGCGATCGGCGGCTCGGCTCTGCGGGCTGCGGCCGTCGGCGAGCGGACGGGACGAAAGCACCAAGCCGCACAGCTCGATATGGCTCAGATGCGCCGCGCGCTTAAAGATGTCAAACATGGCCCCGCATGGGGTGAGCTCAACTTGAGATGCCATGACCTAGGCCTCCTTGGTCGTAGAAATAGAATCGGACGATACTTCGACAGGTCCGCCAAAAGTACGGGCAGCTGCGGCTCCACCGGCAAGCGGAGTCGCCATCTGGGCTTTTGTGCGTCGCGGTGCCGAAACGGGAAGTTCAAAGGCAAAGCCCATCGCAAGCAAAAACCACGTAAGCGTATAGGTTGCAACCAGAGCGGCAACAAGGCCGCCCATCACGGCGCGTTGGGAAAATACGCTACATGCAGCCACAACCAGCACCGGAACCTCGCAGGCAGAAAGCGCAAGCACACCCTGCAGGAACCCCGAGCGCCGATCGCGCGCAAGTGCCCCCGCGGCAACGCCGGCTATGCCTGGCAGCGCCAACGCCAGCGCGGCAATAACACCCGGTAGCGACCCAGACCACACGAGCGATCCCAAAGTCGCCGTCACGCGAGCGCCCGACGCCAGCAGCGCGGCCGAAACCACGACCACAGCCCAAACCACGCCGCAGACGACCGTCGCGCCGACCATCAGCGCGCGACGAACCGCGCGGCCAGACGCATCCATGGGGCACGGCGTGAGCGGCTCGCCGCGGAGCGAACGACCGACATTTTGCGCATAGTGGTCACAAAACGCCGAGAGCGCCGCCTCGACCGCCGCCGGCTCGGGACGATCTTTTTGATGGCTGGACAGACAGGCCATCACCACGTCGAACAGCTGGGCATCGACAAACGCCAGCGCATCGCGTAGCTCCTCGGAATCCGGCTCAAGCCCCAGCTGCTGGGCCTGCTCGGCCGCGGCGAGCGCCACATCGGGCTCACGACGAAGCAGCTGAGTCAAATCGCAACCGGGCGCATGGGCACCAATGGGATAGTCGGGCCGCGTGTCCATCTTGAGACGGTAGGGGCTGGCGATGTCGCGCGTCTTTTTGCGCGAACCCGAGGTGCCCGAAGTGCTCGGCGCGGCTTCGTATGGCGCGACGCCGGCAATGAGCTCGTAAACCGTGCTTGCCGCGGCATAGACGTCGATCGCCGGCGACATACGCAAAGCGCGCAGGTCGGGAATATCGTCGGTGAGCATCTCGGGCGGAGCGTAGGCCACCGTCGCGCGACGCAGCGTGGCATAGCGCTCGGTAAAGGATGCCTTGCCGCCGGTACCGGCCACGGCCGACGCAGGCTCGAGCGCCAGCGACGAGCCAAAGTCGATCAGGCACAGGTCAAAGGTGCCCTCGGCAAGCTGCCGGTCAAGCGGTAGACGCGCCGTACGCACCATAATATTAGCGGGCGAGATATCGCGATGGACAAAGCCCTCCCCCACCAGGCTCATGCGGCAGAGCAGATCGAACAGGTCGCGCCCCAAGCGCGCCGCCACAAGCGGCGATAGGCGGCCGGCATCGTCCACGGCGAGTCGCGAACGCAAACGGGCAAGCGTCTCGCCCTCGACCCATTCCATGACAATTGCAGGCACACCGTCAACCTCGCCCCAGCCATAGAGGCGGGGAAAGCCCTTAAGGCCCGAAAGGGCGCGATGGCATTCATATTCCTCGCGAAATGCCGCTTTGAACTTGGCGACCAGCGACTCATGGGCGGCATCGTCGTCAAACTCATCGCGCGTCGGCAAGATGAGCTGTTTGAGTGCTACGGCCTCGCCTTGGGCGTTGACAGCACGCGTCACGCGGCCGATACCGCCACGGCGCATGGTGGCATCGTCGGCAAACAGTATCGTAAAACGACGCAGATAGGCAGGCAGTTCGTCCTGACCGAGCGCAATGGCCGGCTCAAACCCGTCGACACGCGCCAGGCGCAGGCCGACCATGGGATCGCGACCGAGCGATTGTGGTGTGGTGGATGCAAGATCGGTCATCATAGGGCAAGCGCCGCCACGTTATTGTTGAAGTTACCGAGTGCGACGTCATCATCGCCGTAATGGCCGACCCATTGACATAGGTTGGTGTAACAGCCCCACAGATTGGCATACTGCTGGTACCATTTTGACCGGGGCGAGAATGTCTGACGACCGAACTCGGCTCGGATGACAAACATCTCCCCGACCAGGCTGTCGCACGGCCTGGGATCTCCCGTAGAGTTATAGGTCGAAACCACGTCATTGGCACGAGAAACATAGCCGTCGAGCATGTTGTACTTGGTCACAAGCCAACTGTGAATGCTCTCTTCCTCAGCAGCGGAAAGGCCGCCGGAGTTTGTATCGTTGTCAGTGTTGCCGCCCGTCGAGCCGCCGTTTCCAGACCCTCCGGCAGAGGAACCCGACCCAGAGCCGCCGCCCGAACTCGACGAATCCGAGCCGGAGCCAGAAGTATCCGAGCTACCGGGCTTTCCGGACTGCTGGGCGTCCTGCTCCTTCTGCCGCTCGACCTTATTCACCGTTGCCGCCACGCTATTGTTGGACAATCGATCGATGATCTTGGTGTTGGTGAGCACGATGGTTTTGCCATTGGCAAGCGTGACTTCGTTGTCCGGGGCCTCGGCGCCGTCCGCATCGTCGGTGCCAAACACAATATGCCCGACCACACTTGCCCAAGCATACCCAGTCGTGGTGCCCAGATCGCTTTTGACCTCATGCCCCACGCGCGGCTCGCGTGCGGCATGCGCCTGCATCATGGACGGCACGGTCATGCCATAGGCAGAAACGCCAGCTATGACCAGCACCAGCGAGCACGACAGCAGTGCGTACGCCCGCGGTGCCAAGCCCAGTCGGCGTCGCATGCGCACCGCGGCGCCGCGCTTTATCTGAGTGCCACCGGGCCGCATGCGTTCTCCTCCAACAAAAACACGCCGCTCGGGAGCGGCGCATTCATTCGAATCCATATTTGAGTGTATCAGCGAACCCAAAAGGTTGCGCAACGAATGGGCAAATTAAGGATGCGAGCGGAAGCATCCATGCGATAAGCGGATACGAAGCATCTTTGTTGCACAACAAACTCACAGTCGCACGGGGAAATTATGACTACCCCGTGCATCGCGAGGAAAACATACGGCAGGAGCAGGCTCGCCACCTAAATCGTGCGACGGGCCTCGATGGCGCGCCCAAGCGTAAGCTCGTCGGCATACTCCAGGTCGCCGCCCACGGGAAGGCCGCTTGCCAGACGCGATACCTCGACGCCCAGCGGCTTGATAGTGCGGGCCAGGTAGCTCGCCGTGGTCTCGCCCTCGATGTTGGGGTTGGTGGCGATAATGACCTCATGGATATCCTCGTGGCCCAGACGCACCAGCAGCTCGCGGATGTGCAACTGCTCGGGACCAATCTTGTCCATGGGGCTGATCACGCCGCCCAGCACATGGTACAGGCCATGATAGCTGCCCGTGCGCTCAATCGCCTGGACGTCGCGCGGCTCGCCCACCACGCAAATGCGAGTGGTATCGCGCATCGGGTCCTGGCAGATGGAGCACTCGTCGGCCGTGGCGTAGTTAAAGCAACGGCTGCAAAAGTGGACCTCCTGCTTGACCTCCAGGATGGCCTCGGCCAGGCGGCGGGCCTCCTCGGCATCGGCCTCGAGCAGGTAATAGGCGATGCGCTGGGCCGACTTGGGACCAATGCCCGGCAGACGGCCCAGCTCATCGAGCAGTTTTTGCAGACTGTGATTCGCACTCATATATATGTGTGTCTTAGAACGGCATGCCCGGGATGTTGAGGCCGCCGGTGATGGCGCCCATCTGCTTGTTGGCGAGCTCGTTGACGCCGCGGACGGCCTCGTTGACGGCAGCCATGATCATGTCCTGCAGCATATCGACGTCCTCGGGATCGAGGGCATCGGGATCGATGGTGAGGTTGACGAGCTCCATCTCGCCGTTAACGGTCACCTTGACCATGCCGCCGCCGGCAGAGGCGTCGACGGTCTGGGACTTGAGGTTCTCCTGCGCGGCGGCAAGCTGCTCCTGCATCTTGCGAGCCTGCTTCATCATCTGCTGCATGTTCATACCGGCCATGATGGCTCCTTTACGTGCGGCCGCACGCCGAGCTGCAAGGGCAGCCGGAGCACGGCGGGACTTTCAAACTCAAAAATCGTACCACGGCGCGAGGTCAGCGAACGGGGCGGACGTGTTACCTCAGTCGATATACATGTCCTGGAGTGCAAGCCGCACCCAAAGATTATGCAAGGTCGAATTATGCAAGGCTGCATAATATCGCACACTCAATCTAGTAGAGCCGAATCCGGCATTTCATGTGTGCCACTAAATAGCTAAATGCCAAACCGCTGCTCGAGGCGGCGCACATGGCGGCAGGGTATAATTTGATTGTCATAGATAGCAATTTGGAGGTGCCCCATGAATGCCCCCGACGCGCTCCAAAACATCCGCTCAAAACACCCCGCTCTATATTTGGTTATCTATCTCTTTGCCGGCTGGGCATTGCTGGTTGTCGTCGCCCACGCTATAGCCTTTGGAGCAGAACTGTTAGTAGCCAGCTCGGACCAGCCCGCCGTCAAATGGGAAGCGACCGATGAGTGCACCGACGGAACCCGAACCATTTACTACAACAGCCCGTCCCTCTACCAGGAGTTCAAGGTCAAGATAGAGGACGCCAAGATTGTCGATGCCGAGCCAGGCGTTTATTTGGCAATCGGAGCAACCGTCAACGCCGAACAAGTCGAGTACACGGACAGCCATGCGACGTATCGCATCGACCTCAGCATCCTAGGCCGACCGTCACGTACCTGTCTGCTCGAATGCGACATACGCGGCACCACACTACACATGTCCGAAATACAAATGCGCCCGGATAAAAAGCCCCTAAAGAGCTAGGGGTCCTAAGCCCAGCAAGCGATTCTCAACAGTAAAACGACAGCCCACCGGTTGTTTCTTTCCAGCGTTTGCAAATCAGCGCATGGTTAGATGAAACAAACTGCATGATATCGCGTAAATCCCGAGCAGGAATATCGCCCTTGTTATGGGCCAGCTTGCATCCGCCGGAGCGGGTAAGCCATATCTTGGTCGCCTCGGCGGTGGGGCGCTTGACCGCGATATGAACATGGACGGGCTCGCCGTTCTCCCCTGTCCAGAAAAAGATGATGTACGGCCCGAGTCGGAAAAGACTAGGCATAGACCCGTCCGCCTTCGTAAGCAAAACGCAAGATGAGCGGGGCGTTGTTGCGTACAAAATCATCGAGTTCTTTGAGGTCTGCTTCGCTAAAGCCCTCGTGCGACACCCAATTGAATGCCGGCAAGATGCACTCCGCCGTGTCAAAACCCCAATCGCGTGGGCGCTCCACAACGACCTTCACCGTATTGTCCTCACGGACTTCGGAATACGAAACTTGCGTATCGTCCTCAAGGCGGACATATTCCCACATCATAAGCTCGCTCCGTTCAAAGACGTCTCTTCTTGAGCAGTATACCCGCCTGTACAGCTACTCCACCGGCTTGAAGATGGTGGACTGACCGAAGACGCTGCGGATGAGGGCTTTGGCCTCGTCCTCGGTCTGCGGGATGCTTGGGGCTGCGCCCTGATGGCCGAAGGGACTGCCCGCGCCGGGGTTGGACTCCCAGGGAGCTGCAGGAGCGTCCTCCTCTTTGGGGGCAGTTGCAGCGGGCTTGAGCGCGGACGCCGTGGCCGGCACGTCGAACGGGGGCAGATCGTCCCCGCCTGCATCGGCGGCAAAACCGGCGACCATGGCATCGTCGTAGGGCACCTGCTCGGATTCCCACGGTGCAGACTGCGCGGACGGCTGAGCCTTGGGAGCGGACGCGCGCTCGGGCGCGCGGGGCGCGGGCTCAGTCGGGAGCTTGCCCGTGGCGGGAGCGCCGGCAGGGTTGTCCGAGCGCAGCCAGGGGGCCTTGCCCAGGTCGGATGACTTGGGCGCAGGCGCAGCGGCAGGCTTGGGCGTGGGGACCGAAGCAGCCGATTTGGCCGCGGCTGGCTTAGGCGCCGACGGGGTCGATGCCGCTACCGGTGCTGCTTGCTGCTGCGGCGCGCTGGCGCTCGAGGATACAGGGGCCGCCGAGGACACGGGCTGCGGGTCCGCAGATGCCGCAGCCCGTGCAGATGGAGAATGCTCCTCATGTTGAGGAGCCGGCGTGCCACCTCCATCCAGGACGTAGTCGACGGTGCGACGACCGAAGACCGCGCAGACCGTCGGCAGGACCACCGATTGCGTGTCAGCGCGGCCGAGCATCTTGATGGCAAAGGTCGAGCCCGCGGGGAACGAGACCGTGAGCTTGGAGCCGTCGTCTGCTGTGGCGCGGGCATTGAGCAAAAGCCCTGCGTAGGAGGCCTGACGAGCCTTGACGCGCTCGACAACCTCGGCCCATTTGCGCTGGAGCTCACCGGCATCCTCGACCGCGGGGGTCTCGGCGGCGCCGGCGGCGGCAACCTGGGCGGCATTGTTGGACTGGGGCTTAGGTGCCGGAGCGGTGGCAGGCGCGGGGGCCGCAACGGGCTGAGGCGTCGGAGCCGGCGCAGACTGAGGTGCAGGCGCTACAGGCTTGGAAGCCGACACGGACGCAGAACGGGGGCCAGGCTGAGCCGCCGGAGCGGCAGCACCACGGTCCCAAGGCATGCCGCCCTGATGCGCGGACGTAGCAGCGGGGGCAGCGGATGCCGCCGGAGCGGCAGCACGGGCGCCCGAAATGAGCGTCGGTTGCTGGGCAGCAGCGGGTACGGATGCTGCAGGCGCGGCGGCCTGAGCAGCAGCCACGCTCGCCGGCACGGCGCCGTTGGCAACCATGGCCTCCAGGCGTGCCACGCGCTCGGCCAATGCCTCAATCGTTATATCAGCCTCGGGACGTGCCAGACGCGTGCAGGCAATCTCGAGCACCAGGCGTACGTCGCTCGCGCCCCTCATCTCCAGTGCGGCATCGTCGAGCACTGTCAGCACACGGGCCAGGCGGTCGGCAGGATGCTCGCCAAAGGCAGCGGCCTCGGCAGCAAGCGCCTCGGCCTGCTCGGAGCCGCCCTCAAACAGCTCGGCGCGGGCACCGGCAACGCAGGCAACGTACACGTCACGCACATGCGCCACCAGGTCGCGCGTCAGCTCCAGCAGGTCGTTTCCTTCCTCGACCTGCGCACGAATCAGTCCATAGAGCTCGGCAACATCGCGATCGGCAATGGCGCGGGAAAACTCGCCCAGAATCTGGTCCGAAACCTCGCCTAAAAGCGAGCGGGCGTCGTCCGCATGCACAGAACCGTTGCCAAAGACGCTCAGCTGCTCCAGCGTGGACAACGCGTCGCGCATGCCGCCCTTTGCATGGCGCGCCACGATAGCCAGCGCCTCGTCGTCGTAATCGAAGCCCTCCTGCTCGCACACGTATGCCAGGCGATGCTCGATATCCTCGTTGCCGATGCGATGGAAATCGAAACGCTGGCAGCGTGAGAGGATGGTCTCCAGAATCTTTTGCGGGTCGGTGGTGCACAGCACAAAGATCACGTGTGCCGGCGGCTCCTCAAGCGTCTTGAGCAGCGCGTTGAACGCCGCCGTCGTGAGCATGTGAACCTCGTCGATGATATAGATCTTGTACTTGCCGCGCACCGGAGCAAAGTTGACGGAGTTGATGATTTCCTCGCGCACGTTGTCCACGCCCGTACGGCTTGCGGCATCGAGCTCGTAGACATCGGGGTGGTTGCCCTCGGCAATGAGCTCGCACTCCTCGCAAGTACCGTCGGGCATGCAGCCGCTTGCACCCTCGGCGCGCGCTGCCTCGGCATTGCGGCACAGCAGCGCCTTGGCAAGGATGCGCGCCATGGTGGTCTTGCCCGTGCCGCGCGGTCCGCAGAACAGGTAGGCGTGGGACAGGCGTCCCTCGGTGATAGCGTGCTCGAGCGTCGAGACGATATGCTGCTGGCCCACCACGGAGTCGAAGGTGAGCGGGCGATACTTTCGGTACAACGATTCCATGGGTGCTCCCCCGGGTATACTGAGTCTTGTTGCCGCGGCGGCCATGCGGTCGCACGGCATACTGCATTCATAATAACCCGTACGGCGAGCCCGCCGCGATAGGAGTCCAAAGAGCATGGCAGACGCAGAGAGCAACCTCGTTCCCTCCGAAGCAGCCGACCAGGTCGAGGTCGCGCTCGAGGCGCAGGCCGCGGCCGATGACGGCATTCTGTACCTCAACGAGTATCAGTACGAAAACGACCTCGTCACCGACTTTGCGCGCCTGGTCGCCTCGCCCAGGCGCCGTGGCTCCCTGTACGTCGCCGCCGCGATTGCCGCGCTCATCGGCATCGGCATGCTGGTGGCCGGCGGCAGCTGGATCAAGTTCGGCGTCGTCTTGATCGTGTTCGGCGCCTTTTTGGCCTGGTGGAGCAAAAACCTGCACCACACGCTCGCCCGCGACTTTATCGATGCCGTCGAGGCCGACGAGTCCATGGGCGGCCGCTATCGCCGCGTCGCCGCCAACGAAGACGGTCTGATGGTCTGGGGCAAGAGCGGCAAGTCGCAGTTCTTCCCGTTTGAGAAGCTCGACCACGTACTCGACGGCGAGCGCATCTTTGTGGCCATGTTCGCCGACCAGGGCGTGACGATCCCCAAGGACACCTTTGTTCGCGGCGATGCCGAGCAATTTGGCACCTTCCTCAAGGCGCGCATCAACAAAAAACTCCGCATCGAGACCAAACGCAAGAAGATGAAGGCCGAGAGGGCCGCCGCCGAGGCCAAGCAGGGCGACAAGCCCCAGGAGACCAAAGGCAAGCAGCGCAAGCAAAAGAAGAACAACAAGAAGAAGCGCTAAAGCCAAACCAGACAGGCAGCCTCGCATCCCGCTATCCTCCCCATGCACCCGAGCGTGCTACACTAGCAACATCTATGCCACCGCGAACGGCTCGGCTCCGCGCCCGCCACTCGCAAACGAACTTTAAACGCACGAGGGTTGGCCATGCCGCTTTTCTCGCAACATACCGCCCGGTTCTCGCCGGACGTTCCTTTGGAGGGCACCAGCTCTCGCGAGCTGCTCAAGCGGTACCAGCCGCTCGAGACACTTGCGACCGGCGGTTTTGGCTCCATCGAGATCTGCCGCGACACGCACCTGCGCCGCCGCGTCGCCATTAAGCGCATCCCCCTTATCAACGGCGCCGGCATGCCCGCCAGCGACATCATGGATGTCCTGCGCGAGGCGCACACTGCCGCCATGCTTCAACATCCCAATATCGTGCAGGTCATCGACTTTACGCACGACACCGCCTATGCCTACTTGGTCATGGAGTATGTCGACGGTATGTCGTTGGCCGAGTTTTTGCATCGCGTGGACGGCCACTCGCTCACCTTTGACGAGGCCGCGGCCATTGCCGATGCCTTGGGCCAGGCGCTCACCTTCGCCCATAGTAATGGCGTACTCCACCTGGACATTAAGCCCGCCAACGTGCTCATCGACCACTCGGGCAATGTAAAGCTCACCGACTTTGGCATGGCGCGACTGTCGTCTGCCGGTGGCTTTGGCGGCTCACGCGGCGGCACCATCGGCTACATGCCGCCCGAGCAGCTCGATATCGAGACCGGCACGGTCGACGAGCGCGCCGATGTCTTTGCCCTCGCCTGTGTGATCTACGAGGGTCTGTGCGGCAGCGCTCCCTTTATGGCGGCCACGCCCGCCGACTCGCTCGACCGCATCATCGGCGGCGCCACCTATCCCAACGAGCTGATACCACACTTCCCCCCGGGAGCCGAGGCCGCGCTCATGAGCGCGCTCTCCCCCATGCCGCAGGACCGCCCCAACAGCATCGAGGCATTTTGCGACCAGCTCCTTGCCGGTCTGGGCAGCGTGCGCGAGGGCCGTCGCAGCCTGGAGCAAATGGTTGGCGAACTTTCGGATGACGAGCAGGAGCTCGACGATATCGAGCCGTCGCACTACGAGGACGACGCCATTGAGGTCGACCCCGCACTCGGCTGGGCGGGCACGCGCTGGAGCCATACGCGCGACTACACCATGCGCACTATCTCGGCGCTAACGTGCGGCACCTTTAGCTTTTTGCTGATGCAAACGGCCGGGGTCGCGACGCTTCCCGGCCTGGTCATTGCGGCCATCGCGATCGGAGCGGCGGCTGGCCTGGCCCCCCAGATTGGCTCGGCCATCTCGGCTGTGGGCTTTTTGGTGCTCATGGCCAACGCCACCATGCAGGCACAGGGCATCCTGTCGATGCTGCCCGTCGCGGTGATCTTTGCCGCTGCCATGTCCGGTTGGTGGATCGCCTGGGGTCGCACCGAGACTGCCGCGAGCGCCACGCTCACCTGTGCACTCGCGCTTGGCTGTCTGACCGGCAATACCTTCCTGGCAGCTGGGGTCGCCGCCGGCGTCGCGTCATTTTGGCTCGGCCCGGCAAGCGCCGCCGCGGCAACGGGCATGGGCGCGCTTTTTGCCCGTCTGGCCACGGTCGCGCTTTCAGCCGGAGGCGTGCTGGGGCTCGGTAACGTTGCCGCAGCGCTGGGAGACCCGCTCCTTTGGGCTGCCTTTGTGCTGGTCGCGGCAACTGCCGCGGCGTCATCTGCGCTGCTCAATGTCCATGCCAAGCGTGCCAATCAGGGCTCAAACCTTGCCGCAATCGCCGCCATCGCTGTCACCGGCATCGGCTGCGCAGCGGCGTCCTGTCTTGCACACCATATGGAAATTGCCAGCCTTGCAGCCGCGGTCATCGCCAAGGCGGCGGTTGCGGGAATCCTATCCTCTATAATCGTTGGGATATGCCTATATTTGCTCGGATACCAAAGAACCTATACGGAGAGTGATCTTTCGTGAACTTCCTGAACATCTTCGAGGACCACGTGGCCGGCATCTTCGGTGCCACCCGTGCCCCGTTCTCCTTTAAGAAGCTTGCCAAGCAGGCCGCTCGCGACATGGAGGATCAGACTCTGGTGATTAACGGCGTCAACACGGCGCCGGCACTCTATACCATCCTTATCGCCGCCGACGACGATCCCATGCTCGCCCCGTTCTACCCCGAGCTTTCGCGCGAGGTCCGCGAGTTCGTGAAGGCGCAGGCCGAAAAGCGCCGCTATGTCTTTGTCGGCGAGCCCCTCGTGCGCTTTATGATCGATCCGCAGCTGCGCGCCGGCAAGTTCTCGGTCTTTGCCGAGAACGTCGATGCCCCCACGCTCGGCCGCCTGTACGAAGAAGAGCGCGCCTATCAAAACGGCCTGGGCCAGAACAACTCCGCGGCAAGCCGTGCCGCCAGCGCCCCGCGCGCCGGCCAGCAGCAGTTTGCTGCCCCGCAGCAGCAGCGCCCCGCCGCCATGCCCCAGCAGCAGCCGACGCCTCGCGCCGCCACTCCTGACCCGCTTGCCACGGCAGACCCCTTCGCGCCTAGCGTCCCCGACCCCGCCGCCGCACCCATCCCGGTGCCGCAGACCATCTCGCGCGACGCGCTTGCCGGCATGGGCGGAGCCGCCGCGACCGGTGCCGCCGTGGGCCTAGGCGCCGCAACCGGCATCGCCTCCAACATGGCGAGCACTCGCGCCCCGCAGCGCCCGCTCGCCCAGCTCGTCGACGTCGTGAGCGGCGAGAGCCATAGCATCACCTCCGCACAGGTGACCATCGGTCGCGAGCGCTCAGTTTCCGACATTGCCCTGCGCGACCCCAACGTGTCGCGCCGCCACGCCCAGCTCACCTTTACGGGCTCGGATTGGTCGATCGAGGACCTCAATTCCACCAACGGCACACTCGTCAACAACCGCCGCATTACGCGCTGCCCGCTGCGCAACGGCGATCTGCTGACGTTTGGCCTGAGCACCTTTGAATTTAGGGGATAGTCGCTTATGAACATCGATATCGTCCTTTTTGCAGGCCGCATCGTCCTGGTCGCCCTGCTCTATATCTTCCTGTTCGCCGTCATGAAGACCGGCGTGGGGCTTGTGCGCGGACAGCGCCGCGACTCGGCTATCTGGACGATCGATGTGGACAAGGGTCCGCGCGGTATCCGCGGCATCCACGTAGATATGCTCGGCCCCGTCATCGTCGGTCGCTCGCCATCTTCGGACATCTGCATCAACGAACCATTCGTCTCGGCCTCGCATGCGCGCTTTTCGCTGCAGGGCCCGGCGCTCATCATCGAGGACCTCAACTCGCTTAACGGCACGCTCGTCAACGGCCGCCAGCTTGTGGAGCCCGCAACGCTGCGCGAGGGCGACGAAGTCCAGATTGGCGATGTGGTCATGAAGGTGAACCGTCGATGATCGACGAGGAGAACAAGTCCGCGACTATGACCGAGGCACCGGCTGCCGCCACAGCTGCGCCGGCCCACGCCGCTCCGGCGGGCTCCGCACCCGTGGAACCCGAGGACACCGTGTTCTCCCTGCCTCTTTCGCATGTAACGCATGATATTTCGGATCTCGCCGATAACGAGGACGAAGAGGATGCCGTAGCGGCGCCCATCGGCGCACATGCTGCGGAACAGCCCACAGCGCCCGAAGCAACCTCGGCGCCGGCTCACTTTGCAGAGCCCGTCGCCGCGGCAATCAACGAGAGCGCTGCGGTGTTTGCGGCACCCGAGCCCGCCGCGCCGGCGTTTCCCATAGCCCCGGCATCCGAAGTTGCGCCCGTGTCTACGCCGGCGCCCGAAGCGGAGCCATCCCCCGAGGACGGCCCTGCACCCAAGACCCCGCAGCCTGCGCCCGCAAGCGAGTCCGATGCCGTGGCCGAGCCCGCCGCCCAGTCGCAAAGCATGCCCGCGCCGTCGCACTTTGCGACGCCCGAGCCTATAGACGTCAGCCCGCAAGACGACGAGTCGACCGCCCGCGCGTCCGAGGAGCCCGGCTCCCCGGACACCGGCGATTCCGAATCAAACGCCGAGACCGACACCGTCTCTCCCGGTGACACAGCCGAGATCGACGTTGCCGCCGTTGAGGCCAAGCTCAAAGACCCCGGCTCGACCATGAGCTTTGAGCCCCTGACCGAAGAGCGCATCGAGACCGACTCGACCTATGATGCCGGCACCACCACGCAACTCATGTGGGGCGCCCGCTCCGACGTTGGCTGCGTACGCCCGCACAATGAGGATTCCTACCTGGTGCAGTCGCCGCTCTTTTGCGTATGCGACGGCATGGGCGGTCACGCCGCCGGCGAGGTAGCCTCTTCCATCGCCGTCGAGACTATTGCCAAGACGGCCCCGCAGTCCGCCGACGCAGCACGCCTGGCCGCAGCCGTCGAGGCAGCCAACGCCGCCGTAATCGAGGCGGCCCTGAACGGCCTGGGCAAGCCCGGCATGGGCTGCACAGCCACTTGCGCCTATATCGAAAACGACACGCTCGCCATCGCCCACGTGGGTGACTCTCGCGCCTACCTGCTCCACGAGGGCACGCTCATCCGCGTGACCCGCGACCACTCCTACGTGGAGGAGCTCGTGGACGCCGGCGAGATTACGGCAGACGAGGCTCGCGTCCACCCCAACCGTTCGGTCATCACCCGTGCGCTGGGCTCGGACCCCGCCATGTATGCCGACCACTTCACTCTGCATATCGAGGAAGGCGACCGCCTGATCCTGTGCTCCGACGGCCTTTCGAGCATGATTCCCGATAGCGATATCGAGAACATCGCCACGCAGTCCTCAACCGCGCAAATCTGCGTCGACAACCTAGTGGACGCGGCGCTTGCCGCCGGCGGCCACGACAACGTGACCGTAGTAGTCGTTGACCTGGTTGACGATGGCGTTATGCGCGAGGCGCAACGCGTGCGTCGCCGCAACGTCACCATCGGCGTCGTCTTGGGTCTCGTCTTGGTGTTGGCGGCTGCCATCTGGGCATACGCAGGCGTTACCGGCTCGTACTACCTGGGAACCTACCAGGGCAATGTCGCAGTCTGGCGCGGCATACCCGGCAAGCCGCTCGGACTCAAGCTCCACTGGCTCGAGAGCGAAACCAGTATTAAGCTGTCCGACCTGCCCGAAGACACGCAAAACCGCCTCAAGGCGGGCATTCCGCAAACAAGTGTCGACGATGCGCAGGACACGATATCCAAGTACCGCCACCAGATCGACGAGGAGCAAACCCGCCAGGTGATCGACGCGCAAACGATTCGCGACAACACCAATCAGGGATCGACCTCCGAATCAGATTCTGAGAAAACCGCCGAACAGTCCGCCGAGGCCGAAGCCTCCGATAAGAATTAGAAAGGGAGTGCCGCTTATGAGTCGCCGCAACACCGAGCTGCTCTTGCTCATCGCCTCGGCGTTCCCCGTCATCCTGCTGTATGCGATGTACGTCCTCACCGCGGGCGCTGCCATCTCCTTTGAGACGCTCGCCGTACCGATCGGCCTCTTTGCCGCCTTTGCCGCGGCCCACATTGCCGTGCGCATCTTGGCGCCCGGCGCCGACCCCGCCATCCTGCCCATTGTCTTTGTGCTTTCGGGCATCGGCATCACGTTCGTGACACGTCTCGCCCCCGCTCTCGCCATCTCACAGCTCATCATCCTGTTTGTCTCGGTGGCGCTCATGGTGGGAACGCTCGCGTTGGTTAAGAACCTCGACGTAGTCATGCGCTACAAGTACACCTTTGGCATTATCGGCATCATTCTGCTGATGCTGCCGATCTTTATCGGCACCACGATCTCGGGCTCCAAGCTGTGGATTCGCATCGCAGGCTTTACCATCCAGCCCGGCGAGTTCGCCAAAGTCTTTATCGTGCTGTTCCTGGCCGGGTACCTGGCCGAGAACCGCGAGCTGCTCTCCATCTCCAACCGCAAGATCCTGGGCTTTAAGATCCCTCGCCTGCGACTGCTGCTGCCGCTGTTTGCCGTGTGGGGTGTGTGCCTGCTCGTCGTCGTCTTCGAACGCGACCTGGGTTCGGCCGTGCTGTTCTACACCATCTTCTTGCTGATGCTCTACGTTGCCACGGGGCGCTTTTCGTATGTCGTTATCGGCCTTGCGCTCTTAGCCGTCGGAGCCGTGGGCGCCTACAAGTTCCTGTCTCACGTCCAGGTGCGTTTCCAGGTTTGGGTCGATCCGTTTAAGGACGCCCAGGGCCAGGGCTACCAGATCGTCCAGTCGCTCTTCTCGCTTGCCGATGGCGGTCTGGTCGGCGTTGGCATCGGCAACGGCATGGCCAACAACATCCCTGTCGTCGAGTCCGACTTTATCTTCTCGGCTATCGGCGAGGAGATGGGCCTTTTGGGCGGCGGCGCCGTGCTCATCCTGTTTATGCTCTTTGCCGTGCGTGGCCTCACCACGGCCGCCCGCGCTAAATCCGACCTCGCAGCCTTTAGTGCCACGGGCCTTACGGCCGCCATCAGCTTCCAGGCCTTTTTGATCGTTGGCGGCGTAACCCGCCTGATCCCGCTGACCGGCGTCACCCTGCCCTTTATGAGCCAGGGCGGCTCCTCGCTGCTGGCGAGCTTTATCATCGTCGCGCTCCTGCTGCGCGCCGGTGACGAGGCGACCGGACGCGAGGCCGAGCTTACCGGCACCGGCACCATGGCCGCCATCACCGATGATCAGGTCGCATCTGCCGCCGCCCCGACGGGCACGCGCTTTGCCACCTCGTCTTCCTACGGCAGCGGCAGCCATTCCGTCGGCTCGCGCATGCGCCGTCGCCTGCTCGACACGCCTGAATCCGGTGTGCTCGGCCGCGTTGCGCTCGCCAACCGTCTAACCCGTGCGGTGCTCGCCTTTACGGCGCTGTTCGCCATCCTTATCGGCAACCTCACCTATGTCCAGGTCATCAAGGCCAAGGACTATCAGGACATGCCGACCAACAACCACACCATCGCCCGCTCCAAGTACATCCAGCGCGGTTCCATCATCACGTCCGACGGCGTGACGCTGGCCGAGTCGCTGCAGCAGGAGGACGGCACCTACGTACGCTCCTACCCCAACGGTAACCTGGCAGCGCACGTGGTTGGCTACGTGAGCCAGCAGTATGGCACCACTGCCATCGAGAGCGTCATGAACGACACGCTCACCGGCTCCAAGGATTACTCCAGCTGGAACAACGCCATCGCGTCGCTCGCGGGCCAGACCCAGCCGGGCAACACCGCCAAGCTCACCATTGACTCGCGTATCCAGACGGCGGCCGAGCAGGCGCTCAAGGGCTTTAAGGGCGCTGTGGTGGTCATGGATCCGCGCACCGGTGCGGTCCTTGCGTGCGCGAGCTCGCCCACCTACGACAACACCAACATCGATGCGCTGCTCCAGTCGGGCGGCGGCGAGGACGGCTCCATGTACGACCGTGCCATGGACGCGCTGTACACCCCGGGCTCGACCTTTAAGGTCGTCACACTCTCCGCGGCGCTCGAAACCGGCACCGCCAGCCTTACCAGCACGTACCAGGCGCCTGGCTCCATGGATATTGGCAACGCGCCGGTCACCAACTCTGCCAACGAGAGCTACGGCACCATCAGCCTGCAGCAGGCCTTCGCCGTGTCGTCCAACGTCGTCTTTGGCCAGGTGGCCAACGAGATTGGCGCCAGCTCGCTCGTCCAGTTTGCCAACGCCTTTGGCTACGGCCAAAAGCTCGGTCAGGATCTGACCACCGCAGCTTCCATCATGGCCGACCCGTCGCTTATGACCGAGTGGGAGACCGCTTGGGCAGGCGCCGGCCAGCCCGTCGGCATGGACCACACGCCTGGCCCGCAGACCACCGTCATGCAGAATTGCGTGATCGCTGCCGCTATCGCCAACAGCGGCGTGGTCATGGACCCGTTCTTTGTGTCCCAGATACTCGCCCCGGACGGAACCGTGGTCAAGACCACGCAGTCCCGCTCGCTGGGCCAGGCTGTCAGCTCTGCCACGGCCGACCAGGTCAAGCAGGCCATGCTCGCCGTCGTCCAGTCCGGTACCGGCACCGATGCCCAGATTCCGGGCGTCAAGGTTGCCGGCAAGACCGGTTCGGCCGAGACCGGCGGCACCAACGTCAACTCTATGTTTGTTGGCTTTGCACCTTACGATTCACCCACGGTTGCCATCTCGGTTGCCCTGGAGGATTTCGACAAACACGACGTCGAGGCGGCCAAGATTGCCGGCATCGTCCTGACCGCGGCGCTCGCCGCACAGGGAGCGTGATGCCCATGATCAAAGCGGATACTTATGGCGCGCCGCGGCCGATGAGCTAGCGGCAACGCGCCACACGGCCCCAGCGGCCACACATCTGGTACTACACACATCGTTGAGCGAATAGTTATGTTAGGAGCAGGAATGGAACAGAGGGTCCTCGGGGGAAGATACCTCCTCAAGGATAAGGTGGGAACGGGCGGTATGGCGACCGTCTTCCGTGCACAGGATCAGGTCCTCGACCGCACGGTTGCCGTCAAGATCATGCTGCCGCAGTATGCCGGCGACGCCACCTTCGCCGCCCGCTTTAAACAGGAGGCTCAGGCAGCTGCCGGCCTGTCCTCCCCCTATATCGTGGGCGTCTACGACTGGGGCAAGGACGGCGACACCTATTACATCGTCATGGAGTACCTGCGCGGTACCGACCTTAAGAGCGGCATCAAGAGCCACGGCGCCCTCGATCCCAAGAAGGTCGCGCAGATCGGCTCGCAGATCAGCTCCGCACTTTCGGTCGCACACAAGCACGAGATCATCCACCGCGACATTAAGCCGCAAAACATCATGGTGCTACCCGACGGCAACATCAAGGTAATGGATTTTGGCATCGCACGCGCCAAGAACAGCCACCTCACGCAGGATAACAACGTTCTGGGCACCGCCCACTATGTAAGCCCCGAGCAGACCCGCGGCCAGGACCTCGGCCCCACCTCGGATATCTACTCGCTGGGTGTCGTCATGTACGAGTGCGCCACCGGCCGCGTGCCCTTTGACGGCGACGACGCCATCTCGGTCGCGCTCAAGCAGGTCAACGAGCTCCCCATCCCGCCGAGCCAGATCAACTCCGGCGTCGATGCCGACCTTGAGCGCATCATCCTCAAGTGCATGGAGAAGGACCCGGCAAACCGCTTCCAGACAGCCGACGAGCTGCGCCAGGTGCTTAACAGCTATCTGTCCGGCCGTGCCGTCAACGTCTCGGAGCCCACGCGCATCATCGGTGCCGCCGGCGACCTGGGTGCCACCAAGACCCGCGAGCTTTCCGACTCAACGCGCGCTATGGTTCGTCCCGTCTCGGGCGTGAGCGGTCAGAACACCGCCCGTAGCGCTGTCTCGGGCTCCACGGGCTCCTACGAGGTCGAGAAACCCAAGTCCAACAAGAACAAGATCATCGCCGCCGTGATTGCCGCCGTCGCCGTGATTGGCGTTGTAGTGGCCTTTGCCACGGGCATGTTCAGCGGCGAACAGGTCACGGTGCCCGACGTGCTGGGCAAGGACCAGGAAACCGCTATTGAGCTGATCAAGGAAGCCGGCCTTGAGGTCGGCAACGTCGACCAGAGCTACAACGACGATGTCGACGAGGGAAAGGTCGCCGAGCAAACCCCCAACGGTAACACCAAGAAGGCCAAGGGCACGAGGGTGAACCTGGTAATCTCCAAGGGCCCTAAGCCCTCCGAAAAGGTTGAGGTTCCGCAGCTCCTCGGCCTGACCAAGGACCAGGCCGAGGCCGCACTGGCAAGCGTAGGGCTCAAGGGCAACGCAACCGAGGAGGCCAACGAGGCCGAAGAAGGTCAGGTCTTTGAGCAGGGCACTGAAGCCGGCAAGGAAGTCGAGAAGGGCACGACCATCTCGTATAAGGTCTCCAGCGGTCCCGACACCACCTCCGTCCCCGATCTGACCGACATGACCGAGGCCCAGGCACGCAACGCCCTCGACGTGGCCGGTTTTGGCGTCAACGTGAGCTACCAGGAGAACGATTCCGTCACCGAGGGCACCGTCATTAGCTGGAACCCCAGCGGCAAGCAGAAGCCCGGCGCCACGATCACTGTCGTCATCGCCAAGAAGTCCGGCAAGGCCAGCGTTCCGGGCAACCTGTACGGCAAGAGCATCTCCGCCGCAGTCACCGCGCTCAACAACGCCGGGTTCTACAACATCGCATTCTGCGATCAGAGCGGCAACCCCGTGAGCGGCAACGAAAACGCCACCGTTACGGGCGTCTCCCCCACCGGCAAGCAGTCTACCGACAGCACGATCACGCTGACGGTTTCGATTTCTGGCTCTGGTACTGATTCAGGCGACGATTCCGGCACGACCAACTAGTCATCAAGACGTTGCCCACAGCGGCTGATGACGCAAAAACATTCGCTCAATGGCGCCCGTTTGCTCCCCCGGCAAACGGGCGCTTTCTTCATCTGAAGTAGCGAAAACCACGGCATACCTTTAAAATCAGAACCACCCTTAAAAAGGGTGGTTTGCTCTTAGGGTATAACCCACGGGCC
>CABUHO010000018.1 GCA_902491395.1 uncultured Collinsella sp. | reverse complement strand
GCATAGCGGGTGGGTTGAAGCTGGCCGCTGCGCGCCCAGCAGACTAAAGTCTTGACTGAAACAGGGGCGCTCTCCAAGAGAGCGCCCCTGCCGGGTTTCCATAGTACTGGCGAAGCAGTCCTTGAGATCCGTCTTGCCTTATGCCAAGAACTCCTTGGTAGTCGCCACGATGTTGGCGGCGTCCAGGCCGTACATGTGCAGGAGCTCGGCACCCGGGCCAGACTCACCGAAGCTGTCGTTGACGCCGATCTTCTTGAGCGGCGTCGGGCACTGCTCGCACAGGACGTCGGCAACGGCGCTGCCCAGGCCACCGATCACAGAGTGCTCCTCGACGGTCACGACGTGGCCGGTCTTGGTGGCGCTCTTGACAATCAGGTCAGCGTCGATGGGCTTGATGGTGTGCATGTTGATGACCTCGGCGTCGATGCCCTCGGCAGCGAGCTGCTCGGCGGCCTCGAGAGCCTCGCCGACCATCAGGCCGCAGGCGATGATGGTCACATCGGCGCCCTCGCGCATGACAATGCCCTTACCCAACTCGAACTTGTAGGTCTCGGGGTCGTTGATAACCGGCGAGGCCAAACGGGCGAAGCGCATGTACACCGGACCGTCGCACTCGTAGGCAGCGCGCGTCACGGCGCGGGCCTCGACGTCGTCGGCGGGAACGATCACGGTCATGCCGGGGATGACGCGCATGAGGGCGATATCCTCGCAGCACTGGTGCGTGGCGCCGTCCTCGCCCACCGAAATACCGGCGTGCGTGGCGCCGATCTTGACGTTGAGGTGCGGGTAGCCGATGGAGTTGCGGACCTGCTCAAAGGCGCGACCAGCGGCGAACATGGCAAAGGTGCTCGCAAAGGCAACGCGACCGGTGGTTGCGATACCGGCGGCAACACCCATCAGGTTGCTCTCGGCAATGCCCACATCGAAGAAGCGATCGGGGCAAGCGGCCTTAAACTTGCCGGTCTGCGTGGCGGCGGCCAGGTCGGCGTCGAGGACCACAAAGTCATCGTGCTCGTTGGCGAGCTCGACGAGGGCCTCGCCGTAGCTTACGCGCGTGGCGATTTTCTTGACGTCTGCCATCCTAGAGCTCCTCTCCGGCGGCCGTGAGCTCTGCCATGGCCTGCTCAAACTGTTCATCGTTGGGGGCCTTGCCGTGCCAACCCACCTGGTTCTCCATAAAGGACACGCCCTTGCCCTTTGTGGTCTCCGCGATAATGGCAGTCGGCTGCCCCTTGGTGGCGCGAGCCTCGGCAAAGGCGGCGCGAATCTGGTCGAAATCGTTGCCGTCGGCGAGCTCCACCACATGGAACTTGAAGGCGCGGAACTTGTCGGCGAGCGGCATGGGGTCGTTGACTTCCTCGACGGGGCCATCGATCTGCAGACCGTTGTGGTCGACGATCACGCAGAGGTTATCGAGCTGCTGGTTGCCGGCAAACATGGCGGCCTCCCAGACCTGGCCCTCCTCGCTCTCGCCATCGCCCAGCAGGGCGTAGGTGCGATAGTCGTCGCCCCAGTGCTTGGCGGCAACGGCCATGCCCACGGCGGCGGAGATGCCCTGGCCGAGCGAACCGGTGGACATGTCAACGCCCGGAGTGTCGTTCATGTTGGGATGACCCTGCAGGTGGCTGCCGATGTGGCGCAGCGTCTCAAGATCCTCCTTGGGGAAGAACCCACGCTCGGCGAGCACGGCGTACAGACCCGGAGCGCAATGGCCCTTGGAGAGCACAAAACGGTCGCGATCGGCCTTGCGGGGATCGGCCGGGTCGACGTTCATTTCCTCAAAGTACAGATAGGTCATGATGTCGGCAGCGCCGAGCGAACCGCCCGGATGGCCGGACTTGGCAGCGTGCACGCCGGTGACGATGCCCTTCCTTACCTCGTTGGCAACCTTTTTGAGCTCTTCGTCGCTCATTGTGCCTTCCTTTCATCCTCATTAGACAAAATGCGCACGGCACAGAAGGTCATCCCAACCCAGCCGCGATGCACGTACGTCCTTCATTATGCTGGAAACTGATGGCTTTACCAGACTTTTTATCATTATTTGAGCAATTGAGCAGGCAGAACCGCTGATGAAACGGTTTATCAATGTGAACGTCTTTTGGATGGAACGCGGTCGACCCTACGCGTTAATGTCCTTAAAGCCCTCACCGAAGGTTTCCGTAACGTCGGCAACCGTCACGATGGCATGAGGATCGCGCTCGCGCACAATGGTCTTGAGCGTATTGAGCTCGCGACGGCTCACGATGACCATGATCACCGGCTTCTCGGCGCCCGAATACATGCCGGTCGCCTTTAATTTGGTGCAGCCGCGGCCCAGACCATACATGATGTCGGCCGCGATATCGGGGAAGTTGTCCGAGATGATGAGTACCATACGACGCTTGTTGCCGCCATCGACCACCGCATCGATCACATAGCCGCTAATCACCATCGAAAGTCCTGCGTACAGGGCATTTTCGAGCGAGAAGACCGGAGCCGATGCCGCGCATACGGCAACATCGATTGCCATAACGGTCGAGCCCACCGGCAGCGAGGTGTTACGCGAGATAATCTGGCCAATCGTGTCCGAGCCGCCGGTGTTGGCGCCGGCACGCAGCACCATGCCGTAACCGATGCCCGTAATAATGCCGCCCCACATAGCGGGAAGCATCAGGTCCGCATGCGCCAGAGGTACTACAAACGGGGCGAACAGGTCGGTAAAGAAGCCCAGCAGCACAAAGCCCGTCGCCGTCTGCACCACGTAGAACATGCCGCCCTCGCGCATAACGATCAGCAGCAGCAAGGCGTTCATCACGATCGTCTGAATACCAACGGGAAGCGATAGGCCACGCGATGCGCCGACCGCCTGGATAATGGTGGCAAGGCCCGTTACGCCACCGGCAGCAAGGCCGTTGGGAATCAAAAACAGGTCGGTCGCAATAGCGGCCAGAGCGCACCCCAACATAATCTGGGGCAGGTCGTGAAAGAAGTTCATCGAAAGAATGCGCTTGATGTCCAGTCGATATGCCATGCTGCCTCCCTCAAAAAAGCGCACCCAAACGGATGCGCTTCGAACTTCTTGCTGTATTCGATTCTACCGATTCGCCGAACAAAAACCACCCCTGCGCAGGGTTTGCTTTGGATACAAAACCACCCTGCTCGGAGGGTTTTATCCATTTCCACATAAAACGGGCGGTTTATGCAGATGGGGTCTCCGCGTCGGCATTGCCAGTGGCCCAGCGATGGTAGCCAATAACAAACGGGTCCAGGTCGCCATCGTCAAGAACGGCCTCGACATTGCTGGTCTCCACGCCCGAACGCAGATCCTTGACCATCTGGTACGGGTAGAGCACGTAGCTGCGAATCTGGTTGCCAAAACCGATCGTGGTCTTGGGTCCGCGAATCTCATCGAGCGCCTCGGCACGCTTCTCGAGCTCAATCTCGTACAGGCGAGCCTTGAGGATCTGCATGCACGCGGCCTTGTTCTGGATCTGGCTGCGCTCGTTTTGGCAGGTAACCACAATGCCGCTGGGAAAATGCGTCACGCGCACGGCGGAATCGGTGGTGTTGACGCCCTGACCGCCCGGGCCGCTCGCGTGGTACACGTCCACGCGGATGTCATCGGGACTGATCTCGATATCGATATCATCGGGTAGCACGGGGATGACCTCGACGCCGGCGAACGTGGTCTGGCGGCGCTTCTTGTCGTCGGTGGGGCTAATGCGCACCAAGCGGTGGACGCCGGCCTCGGCGCGCAGCATGCCAAATGCGTCCTTGCCCTCGACGGTAAAGGTCGCGCGGTCGATGCCGATGACCTCAGCAGCGGGGCAATCGTTAATCGTGACCTTCCAGCCGCGACGCTGGCAGTACTTCATGTACATCTTAAAGAGCATGAAGGTCCAGTCCTGGGCCTCCAGACCACCCTGTCCGGGCTTGATGGTCACAATGGCATCGCCGTGATCGAACTCACCGGTAAACCAGCTCGAAAGCTCAAGCTCATCGATGGCACGGGCTAGGCGCTCAGCCGTGGCTGTAGCCTCCTCGCGAAGGGCGACGGCGTCGGGGTCATCCCCCATCTCCTCGGCAAGTTCCAACGCCGCGCGGGCATCGGAAAGCTCGCCGCGCGCGTTGTCCACGGCAGCGATATCTTCCTTGGTGCGCGCGATTTCCTCCATGGTGGCACGGGCGGCGTCGGCGTCATCCCAAAAGCCGGGGGCCACGCTTTTGGCCTCGAGCTCGGTCACGCGCGTGCGCTTTTCGTCCAAGTGGAGATACGACTCGACCTCGCCGAGCCGGTCCGCAAACGCGTCCAGCTCGGCGGGCGTTACCTCTAAAGCCTCAGCCATTAACGATTCCTGCCGTGGCAGTACTTAAACTTCTTGCCGCTACCGCAGGGGCACGGGTCGTTGCGGCCCACGTTGACGTACGGATCGTCGCTCTCGGACTTGCGATAGGTGGTCACCTTGCCACCGTTGTTGACGGCAGCCGGTCCGCCCTGGACAGCCGTGCGGGCCTGCACCTGCGCCTGCTTACGAAGCACGGAATCGCCGTTGTCGCCATCGACCTCGGCAGGACCCGAGAACTGGGCGCCCTCGAGCGCGGGCTCCTCCTTGTGCTCCACGGCACGCGGGGCAGCCTTGATCTCGATGCGTAGGACGGTGCGCAAGTAGTCCTCGTACATGGTGTCGACGAGCATCTGGAACGCGCCGTAGGCCTCGGTCTTGTACTCAACCAACGGGTCGCGCTGGCCAAAGCCGCGCAGGCCGATACCGGTCTTGAGGTAGTCCATCTCCTGCAGGTAGTTCATCCAGCGGGTGTCGATGACGCGCAGCATGACCTGAGTGTTGAGCTCGCGCATCAGGTCCTCGCCCAGACGCTCGGCCTTCATGTTGTAGCACTTCTCGACGTAGGCCAGAACGTCGGCCGCCAGGGCCTCAAAGTCCTCGTCGGGGAACTTGGGCGTGTCGATATGACCGGTGAGCTCCACGACCCACTTGCGCAGGCCCTCCAGATCGCGCTCGCCCTCGTGGCTGTCCTTGGTGCAGAACTCCTGCACGCAGCGGTACACGGTGTCGTGCATGACCTCGGTGATGTGATCGGTCAGGTCCTTGCCGTCCAAGATCTTGTTGCGCTCGGCGTAGATGACCTGGCGCTGCTTGTTCATGACGTCGTCGTACTCAAGGACGCTCTTACGCATGGAGAAGTTGATGCTCTCGACCTTGTGCTGGGCGCTCTCGACGGCCTTGGAGATGATCTTGTGCTGGATGGGCATGTCGTCGCCCATGTCGGCCGTAACCATCATCTTGGAGACGCGGTCCATCTTGTCGCCACCGAACAGGCGCATGAGGTCGTCCTCGAGCGACAGGTAGAACTGGGTCTCGCCCGGATCGCCCTGACGGCCGGAACGGCCACGCAGCTGGTTGTCGATGCGGCGGGACTCATGGCGCTCGGTGCCGATAACGGTCAGGCCGCCGGCGGCAAGCACGCGCTCGCGCTCGGCCTTGCAGGTCTCCTTGGCTTCGGCGTTAAACTGCTCGAGCTGCTCGGGCGTCACGTCCTCCATGGTCAGGCCCTCGTACTCCAGGCGCTCGCGCACCAGCTCGTCGGGGTTGCCGCCCAGCAGGATGTCGGTACCACGACCGGCCATGTTGGTGGCGATGGTCACGGCGCCATAGCGACCAGCCTGGGCCACGATATGGGCCTCGCGCTCATGGTGCTTGGCGTTGAGGACCTCGTGTGCGATGCCGCGATTGGTAAGGGCGGCGGACAGCTTCTCGGAGCTCTCGATGGAGACGGTGCCCACCAGGACCGGCTGTCCCTTGACGTGGCGACGCTCCACATCGTCGGCGACGGCGTTGTACTTGGCCTGAATGGTGCGGTACACCAGGTCCTCGTGGTCCACGCGCTGCACGGGCTTGTTGGAGGGGATGACCTCGACAGGCAGCTTGTAGATCTCGCGGAACTCGGCATCCTCGGTAAGTGCCGTGCCGGTCATGCCGGAGAGCTTGTCATACAGACGGAAGTAGTTCTGCAGGGTGATGGTGGCCAGGGTCTGGTTCTCCTCGCGTACGAGCACGCCCTCTTTGGCCTCGATGGCCTGGTGCAGGCCCTCAGAATAGCGGCGGCCTTCCATAATGCGGCCGGTGAACTCGTCGACGATCTTGACCTCGCCGTTGGTGACCACATACTGCTTGTCGCGGTGGAACATGTACTGGGCCTTCAGCGCCTGCTGCAGGTGATTGACCAGCTGGCCGGAGAGGTCGGCATAGATGTCATCGATACCCAGGCGGTGCTCGATCTTCTTAAGACCGCGCTCGGTGGCGGCGATGGTGTGCTTGGCCTCGTCCATGACGTAGTCGCCCGTGGGTTCAACGTCCTCGGTGGCGGTAAGCATGTCGTGCGACACGTCCTCGCCGCGCTCAAGGCCACGCACGGCACGCGCGAAGTCCTTGTAGGTGCTGGCGGACTTAGTGCCGGCGCCCGAGATAATGAGCGGCGTCCTGGCCTCATCGATCAGGATGGAGTCGACCTCGTCGACGATGGCGTAGTTGTGACCGCGCTGCACGCGCTGCTCGGGACGGGTGACCATGTTGTCGCGCAGGTAATCAAAGCCGAACTCGGAGTTGGTGCCGTAGGTGACGTCGGCCTGGTAGGCCGGGCGCTTGAGCTCGAGCGGCATGTTGTTCTGCAGCAGACCGACGGTCATGCCCAGGTACTTGTAGATGCGGCCCATCCACTCGGAGTCGCGCTTTGCCAGGTAATCGTTGACGGTAACGACATGCACGCCCTTGCCGGCGATAGCGTTGAGATAGCCGGCCAACGTGGAGACGAGGGTCTTACCTTCGCCAGTCTTCATCTCGGCGATGTGGCCCTCGTGCAGTGCCATGGCGCCGATGAGCTGTACGTCAAAGTGGCGCATACCCATGGTGCGCTTGGAAGCCTCACGCACGGTGGCAAAGGCCTCGGGGAGCATGTCGTCAAGCGACTCGCCGTTGGCGTAACGCTCGCGGAACTTATCGGTCTGGCCGCGGAGCTCCTCCTCGGTCATCTTCTCAAACTGGGGCTCAAGACCGTTGATCTGGTCGACGATCTTGTAGTAGCGCTTAAGGTCCTTATCGGATCCAAAGGACAGCAGCTTTGACATGAATCCCATGTGGTTTTCCTTTTTGGCCATCGCCCACGCCGTGCAGCTGCGGGCGAGTTAAACACAGATGATTGTACTTTAGCCAAACAAGGCGCGGCCTATACGGTCGACCTCGACCGCCACGTAATAACTATGACCAACCCGCCGCAATGGGGCAGGTTTATTTTGGCAAGTTTTATCTGAGCAAACGTCGTCTCTCTGCCATTTGGTGCCACGGGGACAGGTTGGCTTGCACCAATAAAAAGAAAAGGGCCGCGCACCCAAATGGATACGCGGCCCTTTAGCCATGAATGCGAGTGTTTGCTCGGCGAGCTATTTACTCAGCAGCCTCGGTGGTCTCGGCCTCGGCAGCGGCCTCCTCGACGGGAGCCTCTGCGGGAGCCTCGGCAGCCTGCTTGGCAGCCTCCTCGGCGAACTTAGCGGCACGCTTAGCCTTCTCGGCAGCCTTAGCCTCAGCGGCGGCCTTGCGAGCGGCCTCGGCCTCAGCAGCCTTGGCGGCCTTGGCGGCCTTGGCCTCCTCAGCCTTCTTGAGCTGGGCGGCAGCGGCGCCACCGAACTTGTCGGCGAAGCGCTGGACGCGTCCACCGGTGTCGACGAACTTCTGCTGGCCGGTGTAGAACGGGTGGCACTCGTTGCAAAGCTCAACCTTCATCTCGGACACGGTAGCGTGCGTCTTGAAGGTGTTGCCGCAGGAGCACGTCACCGTGCACTCGACATACTGGGGATGGATACCCTGCTTCATGGTAGGACTCCTTATTGGTCAGGCGCTGGTTACCGATCAGCGCATAAGGCGTCTTGGTTTCCGACCAAGACAACAAACTTGGCTATGGTACCACGGCGCCGCGCGTCCCACAAAAGGTTCACGGTCTTTGTGCAACGCGGCGTGGCCAACCGCAGCGGACACGCACCTTGTCGCCCCTTCGCCCATGTTGCAGACGTGTAACGCCGCTGTAAGCGCACCTCTTTTGGCGCCAGACAGGTACAATGATGAACACTGTACCGTAGCGGAGCGCCCCGCGCGCGCCGCAACCACGCGAAAGGGTTTCCCATGGCCGAGATCTCGTCCTCCCGTATCGTCATCACCGTCCTTGGCAAGAACCGCCCCGGCATCGTCGCCGGCGTCACCCGTGTCCTGGGCGAGGCCAACGTCGACATCCGCGACATCACGCAGTCCATTATCGAGGACATCTTCACCATGACCATGCTGGCCGATACCGCCGAGTCCAAGCTCGACTTCGCTGAGCTGCAGAAGGCCCTGGCCGAGGCCGGCGAGCTTTCGGGCGTCAACGTGTCCATCCAGCGCGAGGACGTCTTTAACTTTATGTACCGCCTGTAGCGAACAGGCCGTGCAGGAACAGGCCGGCGCATCTGCACTCAAGCACGCCGCCCCACACGGCCCGGAGAGGAGCGCACATGGCCTACGACGCCAAGAAAATCTATTACCGCTTCGATGACCACTTGAGCCGACTAGTCCTGGATTACGAAGCAAGCCGCCAGATTTCGCCTGAGAGCGAAAACCTCTACCACGGCCTGCCGACCGACCCTTATGACGAGGGCCTGTTTGTCGAGCACAATGTCAAGCGCGGCCTGCGCAATGCCGACGGCTCGGGCGTGGTCGCGGGCCTCACTCGTATCTCGGATGTGCACGGCTACAACAAGGTCGACGGAAAGGTCGTGCCCGATCAGGGCAAGCTCACGCTTCGCGGCTACAGCATCGAGGATCTGGTCAACAATGCCCAGGCCGAGAATCGCTACGGCTACGAAGAAGTCGCCTATCTGCTTATCACGGGTTCGCTACCCAACAAAGAAGAGCTCGACGGCTTCTGCGAGCGCCTAGGTGCCTTTAGACATCTGAGCGACGAGTACGTCAAAGAGTTCCCCATGACCACGGTGTCGTCGAGCATCATGAACGTGCTCCAGCGCGCTGTGCTGCTGCTCTACGCCTTCGATGCCGAACCAGACGTGATCACGCCCGAGCATGAAATCGACGTCGCCATTTCCATGCTCGCACGTCTCCCGCGCATCGCCGCCTTCGCGCACATGGCCTCGGTCGCCAAGCTTCGCGGCTCCGAGGTTCACGTGCCGCACCCCACGCCCGGTCTCTCCACCGCCGAGACCATCCTACAGGTCCTGCGCGGTGGCATGGCATTCACCCGCGACGAAGCCATGCTGCTCGACGTGATGCTCATGCTGCATGCAGAGCACGGCGGCGGCAACAATTCCACGTTTGCCTGCCGCGTGCTGTCCTCCTCGGCCACCGACCCGTATTCCGCCTACGCCGCGGCTATCGGCTCGCTCAAGGGCCCGCGCCACGGCGGTGCCAATGCCAAGGTCGTGTCTATGCACGAGGACATCCGCGCGCATGTCTCCAACTGGGAGGACGAGGACGAGGTCGCAGCCTATCTGGGCAAGATCCTCGACAAGCAGGCCTTCGACGGCACGGGTCTCATCTACGGCATGGGCCACGCCGTCTATACGCTCAGCGACCCGCGCGCCGAGGTCTGCCGCCGTTACGCGCGCTCGCTGGCAGCCAAGAAGGACTTGGGCGAAGAGTTCGCACTCATCGAGCGCATCGAGCGCCTGGCACCGCAGGTGATGCGCGACCACGGCATGACCAAGCCCATCTGCGCCAACATCGACCTGTACACGGGCTTTATCTACAAGATGCTCGGCGTGCCCGAGACGCTCTTTACGCCGCTATTCGCCGTCGCCCGCATGGCCGGCTGGTCGGCACACCGCATGGAAGAACTCTTCTGCGCGCATCGCATCATCCGCCCGGCATACCGTCCGGTGATCGAGCCACTGGAGTACAAGCCGCTCGCCGACCGCTAGGACGCGGACCGTTATAGAACTCGAGCGTGGCCAGGGCATCACCGCCCTCGGCCACGCTTTTTATGCCAGCAGAAAGGGCTGCATCGAATGATTGTGTTTTCCGATATGGATGGGACGCTGCTGACGAGTGATAAGCAGATGAGCGACGCCACCTGGGCGATGCTCGACGAACTCGCTCGACGCGGAATTGAATTTGTGCCCTGCACGGGACGTCCGCTGTCGGGCATCTTTGAGCCCATCCTCGCCCATCCCGCCGTGCACTATGCCGTCTGCGCCAATGGCGCCAGCGTCTGGCAGCTCGACGACGATGTGCCCAACGATGCCTCGCGCGCCACGCGCATTTTGAGCCGTCCGCTCGATCGCGGCATTGCCCATCGCGTCCGTCGCATCGCCGCCGGCCACGATGTGACCTTCGATATCTTCGCGGATGGGCAGTGCTTCCTCCCCCGCTCGCTCTACACGCGCCTGGACGAATTCTGCGGCGGCGACCCCCACATCGCGGCTTCGCTCAAGCGCACACGAACACCGATCGACATGGATATCGACAACAAGATCGACGGGGTCGAGACGCTCGAACGCATCGCCATGTACTGGCACGACCCGGCCGATCGCGACGCCATAGCGGCTGAGCTCGACACGCTCGGAGGCATTGAGGTCACGCGTTCTTACGCCATGAATATCGAGGTCATGGGTGAGGGCGCCACCAAGGGGACGGCCCTCACGTGGCTATGCGAGCACCTGGGCGAGCGCCTCGCCGACGCCTGGGCGTTCGGCGACAACATCAACGACATCCCCATGCTGCAGGCAGCGGGCCACGGCATGGCCATGATCAACGCCGAGCCCGAAGACCGGGAGGCCGCCGACGCCATCACCGAATACGACAACGACCACGACGGCGTCGCCCGCACCATCATGGCCGCCCTCGCCTAGTCGTTGGGGACGTTCTTAAACGACTAGTCGTTGGGGACAGCCTTCGCGAAAAATCTGCAAGGACTGTCCCCCACTGTCGGCAGAAAAGGAACGTCCCCATCTGCCGGATTAAGCGAGGCTCTCCAGCACGCGACGGAGCTCCTGCTGGACGGCGTGGTCGCGGTTACAACCCACCACGCGATCGGCCACCGCCTTAAGCGCGGGGCGCGCGTTTTCCATCGCGCAGCCCGTGCCGACAAAGCGAATGATCTCGTAGTCGTTCATCGAGTCGCCAAACGCCATGACCTCGTCGCGACCAATGCCGTAATGCTCCGCGAGCTGCGCGATACCCGAGGCCTTCGACACACCAGGCTGCATGGCATCGATCCACGCGTTGCCCGAAGGCGCAAAAGTAAAGAGCTGACCAAGTTCGCGCTGTAGCACGTACGCACTGTCCATAACCGCACTGTCGTCGCAAAAGATACTCGCTTTGATGATATTTACGCTGGGATCGGGCAGCTCCCAAATACGCTCGGCATTGGGAAGGTCCTTATCGACCTCACGCACGAACTTGCACTCGTCATCGAGCAGGAAGGACTTGGTTCGGTCAAAGAGCGCAAGATGCAGATTGGGAAACGTCCTGACGGCTTGGGCGAGCCTTCGAATCGCCAGGTGGGAATACACCTCACGGTCTACCATCTTACCGTCGGCATAGACCTGGGCGCCGTTAGCGGCGACAAAGTCCATCTTGTCGCGAACGGGCGCAAAGAACTCGCACAGGCGATCGTAGCGACGACCTGACGATGCGGCGAAATGCACGCCATGCTCGTGTAGCGCCAGAATCAGTTCGTAGGTCTCGGGAGGCACCTGGCCGTTTTCGTCAAGCAGTGTGCCGTCCATATCGGATGCAATCAGTTTAAACATAGAAAAGCTCCCTTCGGGCTTGTTGGAATCGAACGTGTATCCGATTCCAACGTACCCAAAGGGAGCTCAAATAAGACTCCGCGGGCGTAAACGTTACAAGGACCTGGCAAATAGCTCACACATGCCAGAGGTCCCACAATCGCAGCGTCAGGCGACACGCCAAAGAGTGTCCCCAACGACTAGTCGTTTAAGAACGTCCCCGATGACTAGTCGGCGTAGGTGAAGGTTGTAACGTCGAACATGCCCTCGGGGCGGATGCGGAACGTCGGGATGACCGGCAGGGGCAGGAAGATGATGCCCATGATGGGGTCGAGCGGCGGCTCAATACCCATGGCGCGCGCCTTGGCCATAAAGTCGTCGTGCTGCGCGGCAACGTCTTCGGCAGTGCCTTCGCTCATCAGGCCGCCGAGCGCCAGCGGAATACGAGCCACGACCTCGCCGTTGCGCACCAGCACGTGACCGCCCTGGCCCACGGCCTCGACAGCAGCCATCATATCGGCGGCGTTGTCGCCCACCACGCACACGTTGTGCGAGTCGTGGCCGATTGTGGAGGCAACGGCGCCACCGGTGATGGTAAAGCCACGCACCCAGCCGCGACCGATATGCTTGCCGACCAGGCCCAGGCCAGCGGGGCCATCGCCGTCGGCGCCCTCGGCCTGCAGCGACACGCCGCGGCCATGGCGCTCAATCAGCATAATGCGACGCAGGCCCTCGGCGCTCTCGGGGCGAGCCATACCCGTGATGGCCTTACCCGGCACCACGTCAATCACGGCCTCGCCCGGCTTAAAGGCATAGTCGAATACGTCGAGCGAAAGCTTCGGCAGCTTAACGGAGGCGCGCAGCTCATCGGCAAGGGCCGTAACCTCGGCCATCTCGGGTGCAATCTCGCCCACAAAGGTGCCGTCCTGCGCCACCAGAGCACCGGCGGCATATACGCGATGCGGAGCCGTGGCAAACGTCAGGTCATTGAGCACCAGCAGGTCGGCACGTTTGCCCGGGGCAATCGCACCGCGTAGTTCGTGCGGGTCGCGGCAGCCGTGATCTAGCCCAAACGCCTCAGCCGTGGAAAGGGACGCCATAGAGATGGCGACCACCGGGTCGACGCCGGCCTCGATGGCCACGCGGCAGGCGTTGTCGATCATGCCGGTCGAAAGCGCGTCGGAGGGAGCGCGGTCGTCGGTCGCAAAGCAGCAGCGGCGGGCGCGGGCGGGGTTTTCCAGCAGCATCGGAGACAGGTTGGCCAGGTCATGGCTGCACGTGCCCTCACGCAGCATCACATACATGCCGCGGGACAGCTTGTCGAGCGCCTCCTCGGGAATCGTCGACTCGTGGTCGGCGATAATGCCCGCTGCGGCATAGGCGTTGAGGTCCTTACCGGCAACGAGCGGCGCGTGGCCGTCAACCTGCTTGGACGGCGTCTGGTTGGCAGCATCGATGCGAGCACAGGTCTCGGGGTCGGCCATAAAGACGCCCGGCAGGTTCATCATTTCGCCCAGACCAAAGACATCGCCTGGATGCTCGGCAAAAAACGCCTGCATATCGGCAGCGGTAATGACGGCACCGGCCTGCTCATCGGGCAGCGCGGGCACGCACGAAGGCATCATGTACTTGATGGAGATGGGCGCGCGGCGGCCATCCTCAATCATAAAGCGCAAGCCGTCGAGACCGGCAACATTGGCAATCTCGTGGCTGTCGGCAATGGCGGTGGTAGTACCGCGCGTCGCCGCCATGCGAGCATACTCGGCGGGACGGATGTTCGAGGACTCGATATGCAGATGCCCGTCAATAAAACCGGGAGCGAGATAGCGACCCTGGCAGTCGATGGCCTCAGTTGCCTCGTAGGTACCGGCGGCATCGTCGCGACCATCGTAGAGCACGCCGACGATCACACCGTCCTTGACGGCAACGCTACCGGGCGCCACACGCTGGCCATACACGTCGACGATCTGCGCATTGGTAAACAGCGTGTCGACGGGCACGCGGCCCTCGGCGGCCTCGATCACAGTCCTCATGACCTCAACGGACATACATACTCCTTTAACCGTAGAAAACAGCTGCGGAGCGGACAGACCTTCACCGCAGCAAGCCAATAGCCATTGTATGCCCAAACGATGGGTCGGGAATACACCCCCTCCGCTTAACGGCACACGCCGCTTGGCGCAATGGAGACAGGTTGCTTTGTACCAATGACAAGGAGTGTCCCAAAGTGCCGGCACAAAAGGAACGTCCCTAACTGCCACCTACAACAACGGAAGCGCCGATGTCTTGGCAACGACAGCGAAAACCCGCCAGAGCGAGCAAGGTGCCTTGAAACGAGGCGGCATTGACCTTCTGGTCATGCCGCCGAAGTTGAAAGGCAGATTGCCGCTCTGACGGGTTTGCAGCGTCAACCGGTTACGCGGTTTGGTAAAACCGCGTAACTAAACCAACTTGAAGCCCTTGCGCTTGCCCACGGAGAGGGTGTCGCCCAGCTTGAGGGCGCTCGGGTCGATGTTGTAGCTCTTGGGAGCCACCGCCTCGCCGTTAATCTTGACGCCGCCGCCGTCGATGTCGCGGCGGGCCTGACCGGCACTGGCCGAAAGGCCCAGGTCCTTGAGCAGGCCGGCGAGGTAAATCTGGCCCTCGTCGTTGACGGTCAGCTCAACGTGCTTCTCGGGGAAGTCGGCAAGCTGGCCCTCCTTGAACACACGGTCGAACTCGGCCTGGGCCTCGTCGCCGGCGCCGGCGCCGTGGTAGGTATCGCACAGGTCGCGGCCCAGAGCGCGCTTGAGCTCGTAGGGGTCGGCAGAACCATCGGCCAGGGCGGCATCGATCTTATCGACCTCGGCCGGGGTGAGCGAGCTCGCCAGGCGGTAGTACTTGCCGATCATCTCGTCGGGGATGGACATGGTCTTGCCGAACATATCCTTGGGAGCATCGGTCAGGCCGATGTAGTTACCGTAGGACTTGGACATCTTACGGACGCCATCGGTGCCCTCGAGCAGCGGCATGGTGAGCGCGACCTGCGGTTCCATGCCCATCTTCTCCATAAGCTCGCGGCCGGCGAGCAGGTTGAAGAGCTGGTCGGTGCCGCCCATCTCGACGTCGGCCTTGATCTGCACGGAGTCGAAGGCCTGCATCACGGGGTACAGGAACTCGTGCAGGGCGATCGGCGTCTGAGACTGGTAGCGCTTGGTAAAGTCATCGCGCTCGAGGATGCGGGCAACGGTGAACTTGGAGCACACCTGCAGCAGGCCGGCCAGGTCCATCGAAAGGATCCAGTCGCCGTTGTGCACGATGGTGGTCTTCTCGGGATCCAGGATCTTCATGGCCTGGCTCACGTAGGTCTCGGCGTTGGCCTCGATCTGCTCCTGCGAAAGCTGCGGACGCGTGGAGTTCTTGCCCGAGGGGTCGCCGATCAGCGCGGTGCCGTTGCCGATGATGAGGGTGACGTTGTGACCCAGGTCCTGGAACTGACGCATCTTGCGCAGGGGCACGGCATGGCCCAGGTGCAGGTCGGGGCTGGTGGGATCGACGCCGAGCTTGATGTTGAGGGGCTCGCCCTTCTCAAGCTTCTTGCGAAGGTCGGCCTCGGGGACGATCTGCGCTGCACCCGAGGTGATGATACGCATTTGCTCGTCAACAGACAGCATTGGGTATCCTCCTTTTGCTATAGCACCCTCACCGGATACGGCGGTGCTGGAAGTTCATAAACTCTCTTATGATAACCAAAACGGCGCGGCCGAACACCTACGACAGGAAAATCCTCGTCCTGCCGCACGCGTCGATAACGACCGGCAAACGCGTGCCGTCACGTTCGACCAAAAAGCGCGCCTGCTGACGGCGCGAGCAGTCACGGCAACGAACCTGCCCCGTTGTATCCGTGGCGCAGGCGCCCTCGACAGTCAGCAAGCAGTGCTCGCACACCATGAGCTCGGGACGGTCGGCATCGACAGGCCCCAAGACACCGGGACAAGCGGCAAGCTCGGCAATACGCTCCGCATCATTGCCGAGCAACTCGGCCGACAAGTACACCCGCCCCGCCCCGAGTCCGCGCAGCCAGGTAAGCGTGACCCGATTCGCGCAGAACACCGGCGCCGCCACGTCAAACGTCACGCCCAGCTCGCGAGCGATCACCACCTGTCCCAGGTTGCGGCAGACGACGCGCCCGGCACGCTGCATCAGTGAGCGGGTCCGGTCAGCGTCACCCGTGCGGCACACCTCGTCCAGCACCACAACGGCGTCGGACAAATCAAGTTCTCCGCGCGGGTCGGCATCCATCAGCTGCCAAGCAAAAACCATGCGAGCGGGAACCGCGCGTTCCACCAACTCCGTCGGCGCGCCGCCATCCACCGCAACGTCCTCAAAGGGCAGCACCTCAACGGCACGCGCAACGGGCGCGATCGCATCCGCCTCGGCCCGCATGCGCTCCAACACCGCCGCTGTCTGATCCAACACGCCGGCGCTGCGAATCAGGTATACCTCGCAGCCCGTGTCCACCTTACGCTTGCAATGCACGACGACGCGCTTCCCCGCTGCGGCATCCACCGGGCAGAGCACCTGCGGCCAGCGCTTGGGTACATCGGGACGCGCGTCGACGCCCGGATAGAACCGAATCTCGAGCGTGTCACCCGCCGCCACGGCGGCGTCGAGCTCAACGGTCACCTCTTCGTGGCCCACAGCGACCAAGCGCCCCACGCGCACGCCCTGGTTAATTGCGCGCTCAAAGCTCATCAGCTCGGCACCCGAACGCCCTCGCAGGTACGCATCGGTAAACCCACGGTTAAACGACCTTCCCAGCTCGCGTTCAAGCTCTTCCACGGCACCGGGGTCCCACGCGCCGTCGCACAGCATATCGAGTGCCCGGCGCCACACCCGCACCACGTTGAATACGTAATCGGGGTTCTTCATGCGCCCCTCGATCTTGAGCGACGCCACGCCGGCGTCTACAAGCTCGGGCAGATGCGCAATACCCAGATAGTCGCGCGGGCACAGCAGGCGATCTCCCTCGACGGCGACAACGCTCTGCCCCGCCTCGTCCACCAGGCCATACGCCAGGCGGCACGGCTGTGTACAGTCGCCGCGCATCGCCGATCGTCCACGCCGCAGGGCCGAAAACTCGCACGCCCCCGAATAGCCGATGCAAATCGCGCCGTGGCAGAATACCTCGATGGGCACGCCCGTGACACAGAGCGCCGCAATCTCGTCGACCGTCAGCTCGCGTGCCGTTGTCACGCGCTCGACCCCCAGCTCATCGGCGGCAAGCCGCACGGCGCCTTCGCTATGAACGCCCGCCTGCGTGGACAGGTGAATCTCGACCCCGGGAATCGCCGCGCGCAGTGCACAAGCCAGCCCGGCATCGGCGACAATCAGAGCATCGGCACCCAGCTTCAGTGCATGAGCTCCCAACGACACCGCGTCGGACAACTCATCGTCAAGCACGAACACGTTGAGCGTCACGTACACACGCACGCCATGGGCATGCGCCACGGCACAACCGCGCGCAAACTCGTCGTCGGTAAAACCGTGTGCACTCACACGGGCGTTAAAGCCGCCCAACCCCGCATAGATGGCATCGGCGCCCGCGGCGGTGGCCGCAAGCATCTGGTCGAGTCCGCCCGCCGGCGCCAGCAGCTCGGGCAGCGCCGCACCGGCAGCATCCAATCCAGTCTCGTATTGTCCGCTCGGCCCCATCGTCCGAATCGCCATCGACAAACTCCTTACCAAGGTATGCATTCACTCTGAAAAATGCCGTCTTCCAGCATACACGAGGCCTCGCGCGCCCCGTTTGGTTTATCGTGTAATAACTTATGTCCATCCTGCCCCGACGGCACATCCACCGTCCGGCACGACATACCTGGAGGTCAATATATGGGTCCTCGCCAACGACAGGGACACAGCCGTTCAAAGACGCACGCCCTGCCCATAATCCTGCTCTCGTTTTTGGGCTTTCTGCTGATTGCGGGCGTGGCGTTTGGCATCGGCATGGTCGGCAACGTCAACCGCTGGCTGTCCGATCTGCCCGACTACACCGACGCCAACGCGTATCTGGTGAGCGAGCCCACCGAGATCGTCGACTGCAACGGCAACAAGATCGCGAGCTTCTACACGCAAAACCGCAAGTCCATCACCAAGGACGAGGTCTCCCCCTACGTGCTGCAAGGCACCGTTGACGTCGAGGACGAGCGCTTCTACGAGCACGGCGGTATCGACCTGTGGGGTATCGCACGTGCTGCGGTGGCAACCCTCGGCGGCGGGCACGAAGGCGCCTCGACTATCACCCAGCAGCTGGTGCGCAACACCATCCTGCAGGAGGAGCAGTTCGACTCGACCATTGAGCGTAAGGTGCGCGAGGCCTACATCGCCATCAAGATGGAGGACATGTACTCCAAAGACGAGATCCTCATGATGTACCTCAACACCATCTATTACGGCCACGGCGCCTACGGCATCGAGGCCGCGGCCGAGACCTATCTGTCCAAGAGCGCCGCCGACCTCACCCTCAGCGAGGCCGCGCTGCTCATCGGCCTTCCCAACTCGCCTTCGCAGTACGACCCCACGGTCAATCCCGACCTGGCGCTGTCCCGTCGCAACAAGGTCCTCGACAACATGCTGCGCCTGGGCCACATCACGCAAGAGGAGCACGATGCCGCGCAGGCCGAGCCCATCACCCTTAACGTGACCGAGATTTCGGGCAGCGGCGTCGACGTGTACTCACAGCCCTATTTTGTCTCCTATGTGAAGCAGCTGCTGGAGCAGGAGTTCTCGACCGACGTGCTCTTTAAGGGCGGCCTGACCGTCAAGACCACCATCGATCCCACGATGCAGCAGGTGGCTGAGAATGCCGTACGCGAGCAGTTGGATACGCTCTCGCTCGACGGCCTGGACATGGGCATGGTCGTCGTCGACCCCAAGACCGGCTACATCAAGTGCATGGTGGGCGGCTACGACTACAACGCCGACGAGAACCACGTAAACCATGCCACGGCCAAGCGTCCCGTCGGCTCCACCTTTAAGGCCTTTACGCTGGCAACTGCCATCCAAAACGGCATGAACCCCAACGTCACCCTCAACTGCAACTCGCCGCTCAAGGCCAAGGGCACCACGACCGAGGTCCAAAACTACGCCAACCAGAGCTATGGCAACATCACGCTTAAGCAGGCGACGGCATACTCCTCCAACACCGGCTACATCCAGGTGGCGGAAGCCGTCGGCAACAGCAAGATCATCTCGCTCGTCAAAAAACTCGGCATCGACCCCGCCAAGGACAACATCGAGGACGTTCCCGTCATGACGCTCGGCACCGGCTCGATCTCGCCGCTCGAGATGGCCGCCGCCTACGCGACGTTTGCCAACGGCGGCTACTATCGCCAGCCGATCGCCATCACCGAGATTGACTCTCGTACCGGTTCGGTGCTGTACCAGCACACCGACAATCCCTCACAGGTGCTTACCGAGGGCGAGGCCGCCGCGGTCACCGATGTTCTGTCCGGCGTCATGCAGGGCAGCGGTACGGGTGCTGCCGGCGCCCTGAGCGTCAACCAGCCCTATGCCGGCAAGACGGGCACCACCGACAACACCACCAACCTGTGGTTCTGCGGCTACACCCCGCAGCTGGCATGCGCCCTGTGGACCGGTTATTCCGCGGGTGAGATTCCCATCCAAAAGTACGGCACGGACCTGCTGGGCGATAGCACCAACCTGCCCGTCTTCAAGCGGTTTATGAACACCGTCCTCGCCGGCACCGAGCGCGAGGAGTTTGCGACCGGAACGGCGCCTACGTACAAGAACAACAGCGTCTGGAAGTTCTACGGCACCAACAACACCAAGAAGACGGAGAACAACGAGGACAAAGACAAGGACGAAGAGGAAACCACTACAACGACCACGACGACGACCACAACGACCACCGAAACCACCGGCGGCACCGGCACGACGGGCGGCTCTACCGGTGGCTCAACTGGCGGCTCGACCGGCGGCGATGGCGGCACACCCACGCCTACGCCCACTCCCGACCCCACGCCCACGCCCACGCCCGACCCCACGCCCACGCCCACGCCCGACGATACGGTGGGCTAGGAGACATCAAGCTTCGTCCAAAAAGGCGCCCGAGCAGCACGCGTTGCTCGGGCGCCTTTTACTTAAAGCAATCTGGCAGGACGGCCTTCATGTCTGCAAACAGAAAGGGGCGCTGACCAACGTCGGCGCCCCTAGCAAATCGCTATAAAAGCTTATGCGTCACAAAGTGAATACGCTTCGTCCTCGCCTACTTACGGGAGTTGCTCAGCTTGTTGATCAGTGCCTCGAGACGCTCGCCGTCCTCAGCCGTCTGAGCGATGACCAAAATGGTGTCATTGCCGGCAAGCGAGCCAAGCACATCGGGCAGCTCAGCCGCATCAACGGCGGCGGCAATACCGGAGGCCGTACCGGGTTGAGCTTTAATCATAACCAGGTTATCGGTGCGCAGAACGCCGGTAACGAGCTCGGAGACCATGCGCTGCAGATGCAGGTCCTCTGCCAGGACATAGATGCCCTCAGGGAGCTTACGAAGCCCCATATCGGCAATATCGCGAGAGACGGTCGCCTGTGTGCAATCAAAGCCCATGGCGCGGAGCTCATCCACCAGTACGCGTTGCGTACGCACGTCTTTATTGCGCACAATATCTCTGATGGCATCCTGGCGCCCATTGCGTTTTTTAGCCATACAAACCCTCACTCCAAAAGATGGCGGAGACAATCAATCAGTGATTGAATAGTTTAGCGCTATTTGAAGGCTTTTGTGAATAAGAACGCATTTCGAAACAATTCTATGCAAGTTTGTTTCGAAATAAGCGTCTCTAGGCAGTTTTGGCGCCCGTGCGGTTGAGAAAAGCCGCCAAATGCGTACACATCACGCATCGTGTGGGCCTTGCACTTGCAATTGGCCCAAACAGCAGGCCGAGTCCACGATGGTCATCCTTGAGGGCTGCAGCCATCTGACGGGTTCGAGGCGCCTCGAGCATATCACGCATACGAGCAGAACGCTCGATTGATGACACCCCATGCGGGCTCAGACACAAATTCTCGATGCAGGCGACCAGGCCGGCAAAGTAGAACTTCTGACTTGCCACCTTCAGCTGGCCGCCATCGCCCGCCTCCTCGAGCGAACCAGTAAGCTCGTCGAGAGCCCGGACATCATCGGAAAGCCTGGCAAACATGGTGGGATCAAAAGCATCCGTAAGCTTTGGCGCCACCGCGTGGAAACAAGCCTCACCACACCCGGACACGCGTTGTGCCCGCGAAAGCGCACACGCCATAAACCCAACGGTACGATATGTCTTGTCATGCGACAGGCACGCATCGAACAACGAGCGGCTGTACATAACGCCAGAAGTCTGCGCAATCAAGCCGCTCGGAATTAGCTGAGCCAGCTCACGCGCCATTGAAGAATGGCCCTCGATAGCAAGAGGGGCAGCGTCCAAGACACGCGAATGGCGCTCTCGATGTGCATCATAGCGGTCGAGCGACACCGTGGGGAACACTATGTCTGCCGCAGTATCGCACGCGATATCGACCATCTTGGAAAGGGATTGCGGAGCAAACCACTCATCGGCGTTCATGGCGATGATTTGAGAGCCGCGCGAGGCAGCAAAACCGGCACGAAGACACGCGCCGCGCGTCGCGTCCTCGACGTCAATCAAATCAATATGGATGTCCCTGTCGGCAGCAACTTGAAGCGAATGGCGCACACCGGGCGCAGTATCGCGACAGACAACGACAATCTGCAAATCGTAGAGGTCTTGGTTCTGGATACTCTCGAGCGCACGCATCGCATAGCTGGGCGAACCTTCTACCACAAGGATCACCGAAAGTCGCGGATGCGAGCCACGTCGAACCAAATTATCCGTCCTCTCGACAGCAATAAATCAAACCGTGGTTCATGGTACACCCCGGCAATAAAAGCAATGAGACACCGGTTGCATTGCACGCCAAGAACAGATGTTGCACACGCGCAGCCCACAGATGACAGGTGTCGACGCACGACACGTCGAGCCCTCCCCTAGTCGAGCACGACAAGCTCGGCGGGATCGTAATCCACGCCCATAAACGTAAGGCCGCAGGCAGGAGCCGTGGGGCCCGCAGCGGTACGGTCGCAAGCATCGATGACCTCGCGCATCCACTCGGGTTCACGGCGATGTATGCCAATCTCGACAAGCGTGCCCACGATCGTACGGACCATCGAATGCAGAAACGCATTGCCCTCGATGGTGAACGTCAGAATGTCCTCGCCAAACGCAACCTCATGGCCAAATTCGGCACGCATCACGCAGCGATGCGTGGGCTTGCCAACGGCCGAGGCAACCTTGCAAAAGCTTTTAAAGTCCTGCTCGCCCAGCAGTGCGGGGCAGGCAGCAGACATAGCCTCAACATCCAAGGGATAGCGATGCCACCACACGGCACCGCGGGACAGCACAGGGCGCGCATCTCGATCGGCAATGCGGTATGTATACGTACGGGAACGCGCGTCAAAACGCGCAGAAAAGCCTTTACGGGCCTTGTAGACCTCGTTAATGGCGATATCTTTGGGCAGCAGGGCATCCATAGCCCGCAGCCACCTACGGCGCGTACAAGCGAGCTCAGCGTCCGTTACGGGCACGCTGATGTACTGAGCCACGGCATGCACGCCGGCATCGGTACGCCCCGCGCACGTCAGATCGATCGGGCGGCGAAGCAGCGTCTCGATGGCTCGACGTAGCTCACCCGCAACCGTCGTCTGTCCCGGCTGCTCGGCAAATCCGCTATACGACGAGCCATCATAGGCCACGCGAAATACGAGTGTGGCGTCAAGCTCGGAAATCGAATTGAAATCAGACGGTGCAGTCATGGGCGCTCCCAACAAACAAGCAACGGTATCGCGACAAAAAAAGAGGGGTACGCGAACGTACCCCTCGAATATAGCCTATGCAGACGGAATGTCTACTCAGCGCTCTCCTCGGCAGCAGTCTCCTCGACAGCCTCGACCTTCTTGGGAGCAGCGGCCTTCTTGGGGGCCGGAGCAGCCTTCTTGGCCTTAGGCGTGCAAGGCTCGGTGACGAGCTCCATGATAACGATGGGGGCGTTGTCGCCCTTACGGTTGCCGAGCTTCATGATGCGGGTGTAACCGCCGTTGCGGTCCTGCCACATGCCCTGAGCAGCCTTGTCGAAGATCTCGGCAACGAGCTGCTTATCGCCGAGCTTGGCGATAGCCAGACGACGAGAGTGCAGGTCGCCCTTCTTGGCCCAAGTGATGATCGGGTCGACGACCGAACGCAGCGCCTTAGCGCGGGTCTCGGTGGTCTTGATGCGGTCGTTCTCGAAGAGGGCCTTAGCAAGGCTCTTCTTCATGGCCTTGGTGTGGCTCGCATCGGTGCCGAGCTTCAGGCCCTTCTTAACGTTGTGACGCATGGTCTAGTTTCTCCTCAAATATGCGAAGCATTAAGCCTTCAGGCTCAGGCCCATGGACTCAAGCTTGTCCTTCACTTCCTCGATCGACTTAACACCGAAGTTACGGATGTTGAGCAGATCGTTCTCCGAGAACTCAACGAGCTGACGGACCGAGTGAATGCTGGCGCGCTTAAGGCAGTTGTAGGAACGGACGGAAAGGTCCAGATCCTCGATCTGCTTGTCCAGCTCGGCGTTGTCGTTGGTGACCTCGGGAGCGAAGATCGAAGCCTCCTCCTCGACCTCGGGGGTCTCGGCAAGGTTCATAAAGGCGGCCATATGCTGGTTGATGATATTGGCAGCCTGGACCACGGCGTCGCGCGGGGCGATGGAGCCGTTGGTCTCGATCTCGAGGACAAGGCGGTCGTAGTCGGTGTGCTGACCGACACGGCAAGCCTCAACGAGCTTGGCGCAACGGGAAACCGGCGAGTACAGCGAGTCGACGTGGATCACACCGATGGGATCGTTGTCGCGCTTGTTGGCCTCGCCAGAAACATAGCCGCGGCCATAGCCGATGCGCATGCTCATGGTGAGATGGCCACCCTCGGTGAGTGTAGCGATGTGCTGCTCGGGGTTGACCAGCTCAAACTCGGACGGAATAAAGAAGTCCGCACCGGTGACCTCGCAGGGGCCGTCAACCGAGATGGTGGCGGTCGCCTCGTCGGTCGTGCCGAGAGCCCTGAAGACAAGACCCTTGACATTCAGGACGATGTCGGTGACATCCTCGACCATGTTAGGGATGGTCATGAACTCGTGCTGCGCACCATCGATCTGAATAGCCTCGACGGCGGCACCCTCGAGCGAGGACAGAAGAACGCGACGAAGGGAGTTACCCAGCGTATCGCCGTAACCACGCTCGAGCGGCTCGACGGAGACACGAGCAGACGTCTCGTTGATCTCTTCGACCTGAACCTGAGGCCTAATGAATTCTGACATGTATTACCTCCAGCCTCAGCAGCCCGGATGGACTACTTAGAGTAGAGCTCGACGATGAGCTGCTCGTTGATATCACCGCTGATCTGCTCACGCGTCGGCAGAGCGAGCACGTTACCAGACAGCTTCTCGATATCGACCTCGAGCCAGCCAGGGACCTCAAAGCGCTCGGAGGAAATCAGGGCCTCCTTGATGGGGAGGAGGTCACGGAACTTCTCGCCGACAGCGACGACGTCGCCGGCCTTGACGCGGTAGGACGGGATGTCCACGCGCTTGCCGTTCACGGTGAAGTGACCGTGACGGACGGACTGACGAGCCTCTTTGCGGGTGCGGGCGAAACCAAGACGGAAGACAACGTTGTCGAGGCGAGACTCAAGGATGATCATGAGGTTCTCACCGGTGACGCCGTTCATCTTGCGGGCCTTGTTGAAGTAGCCGTGGAACTGCTTCTCCAGAACGCCATAGATGAACTTGACCTTCTGCTTCTCGCGCAGCTGCATGCCGTACTCAGATTCCTTGCGACGGCGCTTGGGCTGACGGATAGATTCCTTCTTGCTGCTGTAACCGAGCTCAGCGGGATCGATCCCGAGCTGACGGCAGCGCTTAAGAACAGGAGTCCTGTCGATTGCCATATTGATACGATCCTTTCAGTTACACGCGGCGACGCTTCTTGGGGCGGCAGCCGTTGTGCGGAATGGGGGTCTTGTCCTGGATGCTCGAGACCTCGAGGCCAGCAGCCTGGAGGGAGCGGATGGCGGTCTCACGACCGGAGCCGGGGCCCTTGACGAAGACGGAAACCTTCTTCATACCGTGCTCCATGGCCTGCTTGGCAGCAGCCTCGGCAGCCATCTGGGCAGCGAACGGCGTGGACTTACGGGAGCCCTTGAAGCCCACCTGGCCAGCCGACTTCCAGGAAATGACGTTGCCCTGGGGATCGGTGATCGAAACGATCGTGTTGTTGAACGTAGAACGAATGTGAGCCTGGCCCACGGAAATGTTCTTACGGTCCGCGCGCTTCAGACGGGCAGCGCGAACGTTCTTCTTAGCAGTAGCCATCTATCTAGCGCTCCTTATTTCTTCTTCTTAGCACCGATCTGACGCTTCGGGCCCTTGCGGGTACGAGCGTTAGTGTGGGTGCGCTGGCCGCGGACCGGGAGGCCCTTGCGGTGACGAAGGCCGCGGTTGCAGCCGATGTCCATAAGGCGCTTGACGTTCTGGTTGCGCTCACGGCGGAGGTCGCCCTCAACCATGATCTGGTTCTTATCGATATAATCGCGGATAGCGTTAACCTCATCCTCGGTGAGGTCCTTAACGCGCGTATCCACGTTAACGTTGCACTCGACGCAGATCTTCGTCGCAGTGGTGCGGCCGATGCCGTAAATGTAGGTCAGACCGATCTCAACGCGCTTCTCACGCGGGAGGTCGACACCATTAATACGGGCCAACGTAGTCTCCTCTCTTAACCCTGACGCTGCTTATGACGGGGGTTCTCGCAAATGACGAGGACCTTGCCATGGCGCCTAATGATTTTGCACTTATCGCACATCTTCTTGACCGAAGGACGTACCTTCATCGTTCTTCCTTTCGGTAGCGCTCAAACTACTTCCCTACTATCTACTCGCCCAGCCGCAGGCGTTTAAAACTATGGCTGGTCTTCACACACAATCCGACCGTAGGTTGAGCTAAGCCTGCAGCCGGAAATGGAGTGCGTGTATGCGTGCCGCTATTTGTAGCGATAGGTGATGCGGCCGCGGGTCAGGTCATACGGGGAAAGCTCCACGACAACCCTGTCACCGGGGAGAATACGGATGTAATTCATTCGGATCTTGCCAGAAATGTTGCACAGAACCGAATGACCGTTCTCGAGCTCGACCTTAAACATGGCGTTGGGCAGCGGTTCCTTTACCGTACCCTCGAGCTCAATTGCGTCTTCCTTCTTCACAAGCAATCATCTTTCTCTAGAAAACGACAGCGATTGAGTATTCTACAATACGCATGCACGTATCGTAATATCTTCGTAATGGCTCCACAACTAAGTGGAACTTGTTACATTTCTCCGCCTTGGAGCGAACACCAAGCACCTTGCGCGTCGGTGGTGAGAATCACCGGACCGTCATTGGTAATGGCGACGGTGTTCTCGTAGTGCGCGGCGGGCAGGTGGTCGTTGGTCGCAACAATCCAACCGTCGGAGCCCGTGCTCACATGGTTGGAACCCATCGTAACCATCGGCTCGATGGCAATGACCATGCCGGCCTGGAGGCGAACGCCCCTCCCCTTCTTTCCATAGTTAGGAACGTTGGGGTCCTCATGCATCACGCGGCCAATGCCATGACCCACATAATCGCGAAGCACGCCGTAACCGTGAGACTCGGCGAGGGACTGAACGGCATAGCCGACGTCCCCGATATGGTTACCGGGAACAGCCTGCTCGATGGCAGCCTTAAGGCAATCGCGCGTGACCTCGCACAAAGCCTTGGCTTCGGGCGTGGGGGTGCCGACGAAAAACGTCCATGCGTTATCGCCGACCCAACCGTCGACAACGGCTCCCGTATCGATGGAGATGATATCGCCATCGCGCAGGATCATGTCGGGGTTGGGAATACCGTGGACCACGGCATCGTTGATCGATGCGCAAATGGTCCCCGGGAACCCGCCGTAACCCTTAAAGGCAGGGGTGCCGCCATGCATGCGGATAATCTGCTCCGCGAGCTGATCGAGCTCAAAAGTCGAAACGCCGGGGCGCACCATGGCTCCAACGTGGCGGAGCGCCATCTTAGATAGCGCTCCTGCCTTCTTCATCTGCTCGATTTGCGTTGCAGACTTAATCTTGATCATAGACCGAGAGCCTCTTTGACATCCCCGTACACGGTCTCGCGAGCCTGGTCACCGTTGACCGACTTGAGCAGACCCTGGCCACGATAGTAGTCGACGAGCGGGCTCGTGGACTTCTCGTAGACGTCGAGACGGTTCTTGATGGTCTCGGGCTTGTCGTCGTCGCGCTGATACATCTCGCCGGCGCACTTGGGGCAGGTAGCATCGGCAGCGGTGCCGGTGTAACCGCAGGCGCGGCAGGTGCGACGCGAAGACAGACGATCGATGATAACCTCGGGGGCCACATCGACCAGAAGGGCGCAATCGATCTCACGACCCATGGCGGAGAGCTCGGAATCGAGCGTCACAGCCTGGGCGGTGTTGCGCGGGAAGCCGTCGAGGATGAAGCCCTGCTGGGCGTCATCGGCGGCAAGGCGCTCCTTGACAAGGTCGATCACGAGCTGGTCGGGAACGAGCTCGCCAGCGTCCATGTACTTCTTAGCCTGAATACCAAGCTCGGTGCCACCCTTGACGGCAGCACGCAACAGGTCGCCCGTGGAAATGTGAGCGACGCCAAACTCGGCGACGAGCTCCTGTGCGACGGTGCCCTTACCGGCACCCGGAGCTCCGAGCAATACGAGGTTCATGAGCAATCCTCCTCTAGCCTATTTAAAGAATCCATCGTAATCATACATCTTGATCTGGCCTTCGAGCTTATCGACCGTGTCGAGCACGACGCCGACCATGATGAGGATGGACGTGCCACCAAATGCCTGAATCAGATGGTTACCCGTGAAGGAGAAGATGATCGAAGGCACGATGGCGATGAGCGCCAAAAAGACAGCGCTGGGAAGCGTAATCTTGTTGAGCGCGTTCTTGATGTAGGCCGCGGTAGCCCTACCCGGACGAACGCCCGGAATAAAGCCGCCCTGCTTCTTAAGGTTGTCGGCGGTGTCATCGGGGTTGAACACCATGGAGGTGTAGAAGTACGCGAAGAACACGATGAGGACAACATTAAGCACCCAGTTGAGCCAACCGGTCGAAAGCGCAGAGGCAACTGCCTGAATCCAGCCGATGCCGGGGAAGAACACGGCAATCTGAGCCGGGAAGTACAGCAGCGCCGAAGCGAAGATGATCGGCACGACACCCGCGGTGTTGACCTTGATGGGCAGGTAGGTGGTCTGGCCACCCATCATGCGACGGCCCACGACGCGCTTAGCGTAGGAGACCGGGATGCGGCGTTGGCCGCGCTCAAGGAAAACAATCAGCGGGATAACCAGCAGGATGATGGCGCAGATGATCACCATGGTGATGATGCCACCGGCATTGCCCTCGGTGCTGGAGAAGATAGCCTGCGGCAGACCGGCCATGATGTTCGCAAAGATGATCAGCGACATGCCATTGCCGATACCGCGCTGGGTGATGAGCTCACCAATCCACATGATCAGCATGGCGCCCGCGGTGAGCGTACCGACGATCATGAAGTCAAAGATGATCTCGGGAGCGCCGGCGCCATTAAAGCTGATGCCGAAGCTCTTAAAGAGGAAGAGGTAACCCACGGAGTTGAGGATTGCCAGAGCCAGGGTGAGGTAACGCGAATACTGCGTAATCTTGGTCTGACCAACCTCGCCCTCGCGGGCAAGCTCATGCAGGGAAGGCACGACGGCCTGGAGCATCTGGAGGATGATCGAGCTGGTGATGTAAGGCATGATGCCCAGCGAAAACACCGACACATAGCTCAACGCGCCGCCAGAGAAAAGATTCAGGAGGGCCATAGCACCTGCGGCGACCGAATTGTTATCGGTCGAGAAAAGGCCCAGCATCCCCTGGAAGGGAATGCCGGGCACAGGAACGTGCGCACCAATGCGGTACACGACGAGCATAGCTATGGTAAAAAGAATCTTTTCGCGCAATTCTTTGATGCGGAAAGCATTCTTAAGACCATTTAGCACGGCAGCTCGACCTTTCCGCCGGCGGCCTCGATCTTGGCCTGCGCAGAAGCGCTGACCTTGTCGACCTTGACCGTGAACTTCTTGGTGAGCTCACCATTGCCGAGCACCTTGACGGGCTCGAACTCGCTCTTGGTGATGCGAGCGGCCTTAAGAGCGGCACCGTCGATCACAACGCCATCCTCGAACTTACGCTCGAGACGCTCAACGTTAACAGCGGTGTACTCGATACGACGGGGGTTGCGGAAGCCCGGAAGCTTGGGCAGGCGCATAGCCAGCGGAGTCTGGCCACCCTCGAAGCCGGCACCCTTGGTGCCGCCAGAGCGGGAACCCTGGCCCTTCTGACCGCGGCCAGAAGTGGTGCCGTGACCCGAAGAATTGCCACGGCCGACGCGCTTGCGGTTCTTGGTGGAACCGGGCGCGGGAGTAAGATCGTGAAGCTGCATTTGCTACTCCTCTACAATCTCGACAAGGTGCTTGACCTTGAAGATCATGCCGCGGACGGACTCGTTGTCAGCAATCTCGCGAACCTCGCGGATCCTGTGGAGACCGAGGGCACGGACAGTACGGACCTGGTCCTGCTTGCAACCGTTGGTGCTGCGGACCTGCTTGATCTTGATGGTGTCAGCCATGCTTAGTTCTCCTTACCGACGAACATCTCGGAGACCGTCAGGCCACGGCGAGCCGCGACGTCCTCAGGGCTGGAGAGCTCCTTGAGGCCCTCGACGGCAGCCTTGATGATGTTGAGGCCGTTGTCGGTACCGAGGGACTTGGACAGGACGTTCTTGATGCCTGCAAGCTCAAAGAGGGGACGCACGGCGCCGCCGGCGATAACGCCGGTACCCTCGACAGCGGGCTTGATGATGATGCGGCCGGCACCAAAGTGGCCGAGAACCTCGTGCGGGATGGTGCCCTGCTCGGTCACCGGCACGTGGAACATGTTCTTCTTGGCATCGAGAGACGCCTTGGAGATGGCCAGGGGCACCTCAGCGGACTTGCCCATGCCAACGCCGACGTTACCCTTGCCGTCACCAACGACGACGAGAGCGACGAGGCTCATGCGACGACCACCCTTGACGGTCTTCGACACGCGGTTGATGTAAACGACGCGCTCCTCGAACTCGGAGGCCTCGCGCTGCTGCTTCTGATTACGAGCCATGTGCTACATACCTCCTAGAACTCGAGACCGGCGGCACGAGCACCGTCGGCGAGGGCCTTGACGCGGCCATGGTAGATACGGCCACCACGATCGAAGGCGACCTTGGTGATGCCGGCCTCGATGGCGCGCTTGCCAACGAGCTGACCGACCTTCTCCGCAGCCTCCTTGTTCGAGGTGTGGGTGCCCTTGAACTCGGCCTCGAGGGTCGAGGCAGAGACGAGCGTCAGGCTGGAGCCCTTGCTGTCGTCGATGATCTGGGCATAGATGTTGGCGTTAGTACGGGTCACGCGAAGACGCGGACGCTCGGCGGTACCCGAGACCTTGCCGCGAACACGACGCTGACGACGCTTGAGGCCTTCCAGCTTCGCCTTATGCTTGTTCATACGTAAACTCCTAAAAAGGTTGATCTTGCCAGCACCTGACGGGGTGCTGGTCTTATGCGAGTGAGTCGGTTACGACTACTTGGCGGCCTTACCCAGCTTGCGGCGGATGTGCTCGCCAACGTAGTGGATACCCTTGCCCTTGTAAGGCTCGGGAGGACGATGGCCGCGGATCTCAGCGGCGATCTGACCGACCTGCTGCTTGTTGATACCCTTGACGTTCACGTGGGTGTTGTCGGGAACCTCGAAGGTGATGCCCTCGGGAGCCTCGACGATCACGGGGTGCGAGAAGCCCAGGGAGAACTCGAGGTTCTTGCCCTTCTGCTGCACGCGGTAACCGACGCCGGCGAGCTCGAGCTTCTTCTCGAAGCCCTCGGAAACGCCAACAACCATGTTGTGGATGAGGGCGCGGGTGAGGCCGTGGCGGGCACGGGTCTCACGCTCGTCGTCGGGACGGGAAACGGTGAGGACGTTGTCCTCGACGTTGATAGCGAGCTTCTCAAAGACATCGAGCTCGAGCTGGCCCTTGGGGCCCTTGACGACAACGTTGTTGCCGTTGACTGCCACTTCGACTCCGGCGGGAATCTGGACAGGCTTATTACCGATACGAGACACGGTGATCTCCTTTCCTTCTACCTACCGAGCGAATTACCAGACGTAAGCGATGATCTCGCCGCCGACGTTGTGCTTGCGAGCATCGCGGTCGGTCATGACGCCATGGCTGGTGGAAATAATGGCGGTACCAAGGCCACCGCGGACGCGGGGCATGTCGGCAACGCCAGTGTACTTACGCAGGCCCGGCTTGGAAATGCGGCGGATGCCGTTGATGACCTTAGCCTTCTTGGGACCATACTTAAGCGTGATGTGCAGAGTCTTCTGGGGAACGGTGTCCTCGACATCGTAGCCCTCGATGTAGCCCTCCTCGTGCAGAACACGAGCGATCTCGACGAGCTTCTTGCTGCTCGGCATGGAGACCGTGGCCTTGTTCACAGAGTTAGCGTTACGGATGCGCGTAAGCATATCTGCGATCGGGTCTGTAAGGTTCATACAGATTCTCCTTCGTTCTTGATGAACACGTGCTCTTGGTTCTTCGCCGCCCTTAACGGCAAAGCCTTTTTAGCGCGTTTTCCCTGTTCCAAACTGATGCTTGAAACGCTGGTAGTGACTTACCAGCTGGCCTTCTTAACGCCGGGAAGCTCGCCCTTGAGTGCAAGCTCGCGGAAGCAGACACGGCACAGGCCGAACTTGCGGTACACAGAGTGCGGACGGCCGCAGCGCTGGCAGCGCGTGTACTCACGAGTAGAGAACTTCTGCTTGCGATTGCACTTGACGATCATCGATGTCTTAGCCACTTATATCCTCCTCACATAGAGTATTGTTCGCCCCAAGCGCCGCCCCCTTCTGGGAACGGCGCTCATAGGGCAGGTGAACCTATTTCTTGAACGGGAAACCGAAGGCGTCCAGAAGGGCCTTGGCCTCCTCATCGGTGTTGGCGGTGGTCACGAAAGTGATGTCCATACCACGCTGGTGATCGACGGAGTCGAAGTCGATCTCGGGGAAGATGAGCTGCTCGGTGACGCCCATGGAGAAGTTACCACGACCGTCGAAGCTCTTGGCGGAGATGCCGCGGAAGTCGCGGATACGGGGGATCGCGACGGAGGTCAGACGATCGAAGAACTCCCACATACGGTCGCCACGCAGGGTAACCTTGCAGCCGATCGGCATACCAGCGCGCAGGCGGAAGGTAGCGATGGACTTGCGGGCACGGGTGATCATCGGCTGCTGACCGGTGATGGCGCGCAGGTCGCGCACGGCACCGTCGATGGCCTTGGAATCGGTAGCGGCCTCGCCGACACCCATGTTCACGACGATCTTCTCAAACTTGGGGATCATCATGACGTTCTCGTACTGGAACTTGTCCTGAAGCTGCTGCTTGACCTCGTTGTTGTACTTGGTCTTCAGACGCGGCACATACTTCTCTTCTGCCATTGTTCACTCCTTCTTGGGGTTTTAAGCACGGGGCGTGGCCACGATGGGTTGTCCTCGTGCCTCCTGGCTGCATCCGCGCCGCTCATGGCATTTCGCGGTTTGGACTCGACGCAGCAGGAGCCGACAAAACAATCGGTACTATACGCGCATCGGGAGCGTATTTCCAGAAAAACCTCGTCTGCCTGCACAACTCCACAACTCCCCCGCACATATTGATCCCTAGGGGACGGAGGAAAATGGCAGTTGCGGTGAAATAGGGACCGTTTGACGGCTTAACAGGCTTTAACAGTCCGTATTTCACCGCAACTCATGTATGGGGATGCGATTAGCGCTTGCGGGGGACGAGCTTGGTGCGGCGCAGGTGAATCATCTCGGCAGCGATGGAGATGGCGATCTCCTCGGGGTCCTCGGCCTCGATGGCGACACCGATCGGCAGGTGCAGCTCGTCGATCTGGTCCTGCGTAAAGCCCTCCTGCTCCAGGCGGGCGCGCACAAAGGCCGTCTTGCGGCGCGAACCCAGACAGCCCAGATAGGCGGGCTTGGCGTGCATGGCCTGAATCACCACGTCGATATCGGACTTGTGACCCGCCGTGGCGACGACCACTAGGTCACGCGGGCCGATGGGGCACTGCTTGCTCAGGTTCTTGTAGTCGACCAGACGACGGTCGTAGACACCGGGCACCCATTCGGGGGTCAGTGTGCCGGGGCGGTCGTCGCAAGCCACGACGGCAAAGCCCGCCGCCGTGAGCACCCGCGCCGTCGCAGCACCCACGTGGCCGCAGCCAAAGATATAGGCCAGGCCCTCGGGGCAGAGCGTCTCGATGTGCGCCGGGGGAATCTCGGAGGCCGCGTTGGTGTAGGTGACCTTACTCCCCTCCTCCACCAGCGAAAGCCCGGGGCAGCCCGCAATGGTGCGGCGCGATTCCTCGCCATGGTACTTGGCCACATCGCCCTCGAGCGCGCTCGCGATAAACGGCTCAAAGTCGATGGCGAAGTCACCGATGCGCCGATACGCCAGCACATTGGCAATCTCCTGGAACAACGGTGCCTTGGTCGCGTCCAGGTGCAGATAGCACAGGCAGATAGCTCCGCCGCAAATCATGCCGGTATCGGAGTTCTCGCCGCCCATGGTGTAGCGGACCAGACGCGATTTACCCCCGGCCAGGAGCTCGCGCGCCTCATCCAGTGCAAAGAGCTCAATTTTGCCGCCGCCGATAGTGCCCGCCTGGCTGCCATCGGCAAAGACGGCCATCCAGGCGCCCACACCGCGCGGCGACGACCCTGCCGTGCCGGCCACGACCACCAGCTCGCACGTCTTACCAGCACGCAGGGTGGCAAGCGCCGCATTCACAACATCGAGCTTTTCCATTGCCGCCTTCTATCCTCTAAAGACATCGGTGAGCATAGCGAGTGCCTCGAGCACGCCGCCGCCGACCGACGTCGCTTTGTCCGAAATGTAGTTGATATAGCTGGCATCGCCGCGCGGATCGACATCGGCGCATTTAAAGCCCTCAGTCACCTGCACGCCGTTCGCCAAAAGCCCGCGCAGACAGCCATCGATCTGCGTGCACATGGGCATATCGCCCGCGTAGCCAATCACGTCTCCGGCGCTCACGATGTCGCCGATCACATGGTCGGACCTAAACACGCCGGCGGCGGGGCTGTGGATAACACGTTCCTTGCCATATCCGGCGATAATGCCCGGCACGCCCGTGTTGGGCTGGGGCGAACCTTGGGTAATGACACGGCCGAGAAAATGCCCGCGCATGGTCTCGACCACGGCGTCGCAATCGACCGGCGCGGTAAAGCCCGGCCCCACAGCGATGACGGCAGGCGCCATGTCGCGCGTGGTGCCCAAGTTGCGCTTAGCCAAAATCGCGTCGACCACAGCCGCGGGTTTAAGCTCATCGAGCATCTTGGCCTGAGGGTCCACCACAACGGCGACGTCTCCCGCTTGGGTAATCTCGAGCGCCTCAGCCGGCGTCCGTGCCAAGCGAGCGCGAATGCCTTCGACCTCGACCTCGCCCAAGCGAATGGCCTCGCAAAAACTGATTGTGCGACGGATGCACGTGGGAACCGCGATATCCGCCATAACGACCGACACGCCGGCGTGCACCAAACGGGCAGCGACACCCGTGGCGATATCACCGGCGCCGCGAACATAAACGAGCATTCCCGGGGCACCTCCCTGTGCTACGGTTTGAGCAGAGCAAAAGCGGTCCGACCGCTACTCTGATGATTATTTATTATCACAGTATTATACGGCGGTGAACAGATGGAAACGGTTAGCGGCAATCTTGCCTCTGCGCTCAGGATCGAGCCGGGCATTACCGCGATTATCGGCAGTGGCGGCAAGTCGACGCTGCTGAAGACGCTGGGTCTCGAGCTCATGCGCACTGGCGGCCGCGTGCTCCTCTGTACCACCACGCACATGTTTCCCGTCGCCGGCGTTCCGTGGGACGGGTCGAACCGTCGCCTGGATGCCGCGCCTTGGAAGCCGGGTGCCGCGCATGCCCCCGGCTGCACCTGCAAGGTATGCGCTGGCATGAGCCGCGGAAGCATCTGCCAGGCGGGTGTTTTGGACCCGGAGACAGGCAAGCTCTCCGCCCCCGCTGAGCCGATCGACCAGCTGGCGCAGTGCTTTGACTATGTGTTGGCCGAGGCAGATGGCAGCAAGCGACTCCCGCTCAAGGCGCATGCCGCCTGGGAGCCGGTAATTCCCGCCGCCACGGCAAACGTTGTCTGGGTCGTCGGCGCCTCGGGGCTGGGCAAGCCCGTCGCCGAGGTTGTCCACCGCCCCGAGCTCTTCTGCGAGCGCTGCGGCTGCGAGCCCACCGACGCTGCCACCCCAGAGCGCGTCGCCCAGGTGCTCAATGCCGAGATGCAGGCGCTGGGACTCAGCACCGCACGCGTCATGCTCAACCAAACCGACACGCTCAGCGACCCCACGATGGCCGACCGCTTCGAGGCCGCCCTCGGCCGCCCCATCGTCGCCAGCAGCCTCAAATAGCCGGCGCTGCCCCACCAGACATATAAGTTGCGGTGGAATAGTTCCTGAAACGGCCTATTTGGCGGCTAAACAGGAACTATTTCACCGCAACTGCGAAGGGAATCCGGCATCCTTCCTGTTAGCGGGGGACGTAGCGGCCGGGTTGGGCTCCGGTGGGCTCGCCGTCGAGCGCAGCCAGTACACCGTTCACAAACACGGCCTTGGCGCGGCCGTGCGCCTCAAAGCCCTCGAGCGGCGTGTAGTCCACGGCCTGATGCTGCGTCGCGGCGCTAATCGTCCAGCGCGCCTTGGGATCCCACACGCACACGTCGGCATCGGCGCCCTCGGCAAGACAGCCCTTGTGCGGATACATGCCAAAGACGCGCGCCGGGTTCTCGCTCATCAGGCGGCACAGATCCTCGGGACCCAGCTGTCCCTCAAAGCTCGTAGCGATCGCGACGGGGCGATGCTCCACGCCGGGTCCGCCGTTGGGAATCGCGCGGAAGTCGTCGCGCCCGCGGTCCTTTTGCCCGTGCAGGTTAAAGCTACAGTGGTCGGTCGCAATCGTATCGATCTCGCCGGCCACAAGCGCCTCGCGCAGTGCCGCACGGTCGCCGGCATGGCGCAGCGGCGGACTCATCACGTACTTGGCGCCCGCAAAGCCGTCCTCGCCCTGCTCCAGATAGCAGGTGTCGTCGAGCATCAGATACTGAGGGCATGTCTCGACATAGATGTTCTTCTGCCCGCGCGATTTGGCAGCGCGAATGGCCTCGAGCCCCAGCTTGGTCGAAAGGTGCACCACGTTGACCGGAGCGTCCCCGGCCAAGTGCGCCAGATACAGCAGGCGGCTCACGGCCTCGGCCTCACACACGTCCGGACGGCTGAGCGCATGGCCCTCGGGCCCGTGGATACCCTGCTCAAACACGCGCTTCTGCAGCGCGTTGACCAACGTGCCGTTCTCGCAATGCACGCACAGGATACCGCCCACGCGCTTGAGCTCCTCCAGCACCTCGAGTGTCTCGGCATCGTCCAGGCGCAGATGGTCGTAGGCAAAGTAGGTCTTAAACGACGACACGCCCGCCTCGCGCATGGCCGAAAGATCGGCGCGGTTGCGCTCATTCCACTCGGCAAGCGCCATATGGAAGGCATAGTTGGCGGTGCAGGTGCCGTCGGCGCGATGATGCCACTCGACCAAGGCATCGGGCATGGTCACGCCGCGATCGGCCGTCGCGTAGTCCACAATGGTCGTCGTGCCGCCGCAGGCAGCCGCGCGCGTGCCGGTCTCAAAGCTATCGGCTGTCCAATCCATGCCGGTCCAGCACTGCATGTGCGTGTGGCCGTCGATAAAGCCGGGAAACACCCAACAGTCGGTGGCGTCCTCGACGGTATCGCCCTCGCCCGGCTCGATTGCCGCGGCAATCCGCACAATCTTGTCGCCCTCCATGGCAAGATCGGCGCGGCGAAGCCCCTGGGGCGTCACGAGTGCGCCGTTTTTGATGATGATCATAATTGCTCCTTATTGATTGATGCAGTTGGCCACGCGATCAAAATACGAGCAGGCGGCGATATGCTCCGTTATGCGTCGCTGTCCCTTGACGGTATCGACGTCCCACAGCTCGTAGGCACGCGCCTCGACCAGCACCACGTCGGTACGGTCCTTGAGGATCGAACCGCCGCCGTCCTTACCCTCAAGACACATAAGTGCATCGAACAGTTCCGCCGGAAAGAGCACCGGGCTCGAAGGCTCACCGTTGCACGCAAGACGCACCGGATGCTTGCGGCCGCGCTCGTCAAATGCACGAACCATAGCCTCAAAAGAATCCGAACTCACGAGCGGCTGGTCGCCCGGCAAAAAGAGGCAACCTTTCCAGTTGCGTTCGACTCCCCACGAAAGGCCCGCACGGACGCTTTCGCTGCGCAGCTCGCCATCGTGCAGCACGCACGGGCAATGCTTGTCATCACAAATCTGAGCGACCTCGGGCCAACGCGTCGAAACCACAACGTCAAAGCCCCGGGGAACCGAATCAATGGTCCGGGCAATCAGCGGCTTGCCATAGATATCGGCAAGCATCTTGTTAGAGCCAAACCGCTTGCCCTCGCCCGAAGCCATAATGACGCAACCAAGTTTCATGGCGATACCTCCCCTGAAGCCATCGTACCCATAACTCGCGTCGCGGGGCATCTACATCGAAAGCGCTTATCTCGCACGCCCACGATGCAAAAAGGGGCACCCCGCCGGTTGGCAGAGTGCCCCCTTTACATGGCTTACCTCAGCGCGGCTTTAGGCCTGGAACCAACGGGCGGTGTTGCGCTCGTCGAGGGCCTTGAGGGTAGCGGCGGGATCGGCAACCTTCTGCAGGAACATCATGGCAGCAATGGCGTACGGCTTGTAGCTGGCCTCCTTGTACATGCCCACGCGGTGCATGTCGAAGACGTCGGCGTTAACCTCGCCGTGCTCGCAGGAGACACCGGAGATGTCGGCGGGCAGCGGGTGCATAAAGATGGTGTCCTGACCGTTGGCAGTCTTCTCCATGAGCTCGGTCGTGGAGCACCAGTCCTGATGCGTAGCGTTCTGGGCGAGCAGCTCCTTCTCGAGCGCAGCGATGCCGGCGTCGTCGCCCTCGGCGTACAGGTTGGTGCGCTTCTCCATGGCGGCAAACGGAGCCCAGCTCTTGGGGATCACGATGTCGGCGCCCTCGAAGGCCTCGGCCATGGTGTTGACCTGCTTAAAGGTGGTGCCGGACTCGGCGGCATAGCCCTTGGCGCGCTCGACGACCTCGGGCATGAGGTCGTAGCCCTCGGGGTGGGCCAGGGTGACGTCCATGCCAAAACGGGGCAGCAGGCTGATCAGCGACTGCGGGCAGGACAGCGGCTTGCCGTAAGAAGGCGAATAGGCCCAGGTGACGGCAACCTTCTTGCCCTTGAGGTTCTCAAGGCCGCCAAACTCGTTGATGAGGTAGAGCATGTCGGCAGAGGACTGCGTGGGGTGATCGGAGTCGGACTGCAGGGAGATGAGCGTGGGACGGTGATCCAGAACGCCGTCCTCGTATGCCTGCTGGACAGACTCGGAGACCTCGGCCATGTAGGCGTCGCCCTTGCCGATGTACATGTCGTCGCGGATGCCGATGACGTCGGCCATGAAGGAGATCATGGTAGCGGTCTCGCGGACGGTCTCGCCGTGAGCGATCTGGGACTTCTTCTCGTCCAGGTCCTGCAGCTCAAGGCCGAGCAGGTTGGCGGCCTTAGAGAAGGAGAAGCGCGTACGGGTGGAGTTGTCGCGGAACAGGGAGACGGCCAGACCCGAGTCGAAGATCTTGGACGAAACGTTGTTCTCACGCAGCTCGCGCAGGGCGTCGGCAACGATGTAGAGAGCCTTGAGCTCATCGGTGGTCTTATCCCAGGTGTGCAGGAAGTCGCTGCCGTACATGCCCTTAAAATCGAGGCCGTTCAGCTGCTCGACGAGCTCGGTAAACTTAGCGTCCATATGAATATCCTTTCCAAAGATGAAACGATCGCAATGAGTAGATGTGCTCCGGCATGCGCGTGTGGCTAGAACATGCAGAGCGCTATGACGAGGACCCGCTACCGTTGAGGAAGCATGGGAGATAACGACCGCGGGCCCCAAGTCAACAGGGGATGCCGGGGACACGAGCGGCCCCCGGCTCAACAAGATCAAGGAATGGGACTAGTCGATCTTGTTGTTGGTCAGACCGGCGCGGAACACGGTGGCGTCGCCATCGGCCTGGCTCGGATCGTAGAGGTTCAGGGCAGCCACATACATGGCGGCAGCGGTGACCAGGTCGTCCTTGTAGGTGACCTCGTTGGGAGCGTGAGCCTGAGACTCGGCACCCGGGCCAAAGCCGACGCAGGGGATGCCATAGCGGCCCTGGATGGAAACGCAGTTCGTGGAGAAGGTCCACTTGTCGCACAGCGGACGACCGGTGCGCTTATCCATGCTGGGCTCGCAGCCGATGCGCTCGTCACCGAACATGGCCTTGTGGGCGTCGACGAGGGCCTTGACGTGCGGAGCGGTCTCCTTGTTGATCCACGTGGGGAAGTAAGCCTCGGTCTCGTAGACCTCGCCGGTCCAGGACGGACGGTCGTACATGTACATGGAGACCTTCACGTCGTCGCCGTACTTCTTGGCGGCCGGCAGGTTGCGGATCTCGTCCAGGCAGGACTCCCAGGTCTCACCGGCGGTCATGCGACGGTCGATGGAGATGGCGCAGGAATCGGCCACGGCGCAGCGGCTGGGGCTGGTGTAGAAGATCTGGCTGACGGTGCAGGTGCCACGACCCAGGAAGCGGGCATCCTCAAAGTGCTCGGGGTTGTACTTGGGGTCGAGCATCTTGACGAGGCCCTTGATGTCCGTCGACTCGTCGCAGCCGTTGTTGTTGAGGGCGCGGACGTCGGCGATGATGTCGGCCATCTTGTAGATGGCGTTGTCGCCGCGGTCGGGAGCGGAGCCGTGGCAGGAGGTGCCGTGAACGTCGACGCGGATCTCCATGCGGCCGCGGTGACCACGATAGATGCCGCCGTCGGTGGGCTCGGTGGAAATGACGAACTCGGGCTTAATGCCGTCCTTGTTGTAGATGTACTGCCAGCACATGCCGTCGCAGTCCTCTTCCTGGACGGTACCAACGACCATGATCTTGTAGCCCTCGGGGATGAGGCCCATGTCCTTCATCATCTTGGCAGCGTAGGCAGCAGAAGCCATGCCACCCTCCTGGTCGGAGCCGCCGCGGCCGTAGATGATCTCGTCGGTCTCGTAGCCCTCATAGGGATCGGCATCCCAGTTCTCGATGTTGCCGATGCCGACGGTGTCGATGTGGGAGTCGATGGCGATGATCTTGTCGCCCTCGCCCATAAAGCCCATGACGTTGCCCAGGCCGTCAACCTTGACCTCGTCATAGCCAAGGCTCTCCATCTCGGCCTTGATGCAGGCGACAACCTCACCCTCCTCGCAAGACTCAGAGGGGTGCGAGATCATAGCGCGCAGAAAGCGAGTCATATCAGCACGATGGGACTCAGCAGCAGCCTTGATAGCGTCGAAATCGAGTTCTTTAGCCATTGTTCATAACCTTTCAAACGAAGGAATCTACCTGTGAGGTGGCGGAGCGATACCTATTTGCTCCGCCCAGTATTAGCAAGTGGGGTACTCGCCCTCCCAGACGATGCGACGGTACTGATCCGGATCGGTGTCGCCCTCGGTAGAGAAGCAGAGCACGGAGCTCGTCTTGTCCAGGCCGATGAGCTCCTTGAGCTCGGCGTACTCGGGATCGAGCATGAGGGTCTCGACCAGGCCGGTGGTCACAGCGCCGGACTCGCCGGAGATGACGCGCGGGTCGCCCTTCTCGGGAGCACCCAGGGTGCGCATGCCGCGAGCGGTGACCCAGTCGGGGCAGGACACGAAGGCGGTGGCGTGATTGCGCAGGATATCCCAGCCCAGGATGTTGGGCTCGCCGCAGCACAGACCGGCCATGATGGAGGGCATGTCGCCGTCTACGATGCGCGGATCGCCGTCGCCGGCGGCAGCGCCCTTGTACAGGCAGGCGGCAGGCGCGCACTCGACCACGACGAAGGTGGGCGGGTTATCGGGATACAGGTTGGTGAAGTAGCCCACCACGGCGCCGGCGAGCGAACCCACGCCAGCCTGGACAAACACGTGCGTCGGGCGGTTGATGGCCATCTCGCGCAGCTGCTCGGCAGCCTCGGAAGCCATGGTGCCGTAGCCCTCCATGATCCAAGACGGGATCTTCTCGTAGCCCTCCCAGGCGGTGTCCTGAACGATGACGCCGCGCTCGCAGGCATCGGCCTCGGCGGCGGCCATGCGCACGCACTCGTCGTAGTTGACCTCTTCGATGGTCACCGTGGCGCCCTCGGCGGCGATGTTATCGAAGCGGGGCTTGGTGGAACCCTTGGGCATGTGCACGACGGCCTTCTGGCCCAGCTTGTTGGCAGCCCATGCCACGCCGCGGCCATGGTTACCGTCGGTGGCGGTAAAGAAGGTGGCCTGGCCAAAGTCCTTGGCAAGCTGATCGGAGGTCAGGTAATCGAAGGTGCACTCGGCAACGTCCTTGCCGGTCTCGTCGGCAATGTAGTTGGCCATGGCAAACGAACCGCCCAGAACCTTAAAGGCGTTGAGGCCAAAGCGATAGCTCTCGTCCTTAACGCACAAGTTGGACAGGCCCAGGCGCGCGGCCTGGCCATCCAGGCGGGCAAGCGGAGTGACGGTGTACTGGGGGAACGACTGGTGGAAGGCGCGGGCCTTCTTCACGTGGTCGAGGCTCATGATTCCCAAGTGCTTGTCATCGCTCTTGGGCATCGTGTTGCCCGCCCACTGGATCTTATCGGCCATACGGTGAACTCCTTAAGTTCTCTCTTGCCGGCCCCCGCATACGCGTTTCAGCCCATTCCCATTCATGCGACTGAACTTTTATGTGGATGCCAAACAAAAAGTTTGTTAGCACTGTTCTATCACACTTTTTGATTGGAAAACCTAACAAATTGTTTGTTGCCGTAATCGGTACCTTTTCGCCGCCGAACGGTCACATAACACAGCGACGCTTTCGTTATTTGCGAACAAGTGGGGTTTATGGCACAGTGAGCCCAAACTAATTTTTAGGAAGGCACCCATGACCCCCGCACAGATTGAGTTCTACAAGCGCCTTGCACACGGCCTGGCGCTCCAATTTGGCCCCAACTGCGAAATCGTCGTCCACGATCTGGAGACCGATGACGTGGACCACTCCATCGTAGTGATCGAAAACGGCCACGTCAGCGGGCGCAAACTGGGTGACGGCCCCAGCCATATTGTGCTTGAGTCCATGCACGAGGGCACCACCGACGTGCACGACCGCGAGCCATACCTCACCAAAACCGCCGATGGCAAGCTGCTCAAGTCCTCGACCATCTTTATCCGCAACGACGAGGGCAAGCCCGTCGGCATTTTGGGCATTAACTTTGACATTACGCTTATGAAGGCTTTTGAGCGTTCGCTCGACGCCTTTACCGGCACCGGCGGCACGGGCTACACCGAGCCCGAGCCCATTACCAAGAACATCGGCGACCTGCTCGAGGACCTGCTGCACGAGTGCGAGCAGTTTGTGGGCAAGCCCGCGGCGCTCATGACCAAAGACGAGCGCATTCGTGCCATTGGCTACCTCGACCGTCGCGGCGCCTTCCTCATTTCCAAGTCGAGCGAGCGCGCCTGCGAGTTCTTTGGCATCTCCAAGTACAGCTTCTATAGCTACCTCAATGAGGCCAAGGCGGCGGCCGACGACAAGTAGGCACTCGCCCAGATTGCCCCTCCCCTTTTGGGCGCGAGTTCTGGAGATCATGAATCCAAGACCGAGCCGCTTGGAAAGTTCCATATAATCGATGTCATTAGTATTTCGAAAGGGTGGAACAGAATGGCGTTGAGCAAGGCATCATGCACCGGTCGCGGATTGATTCCGGCAATTGGTGGACATGTGCACCGCATGTTCGATGAGGGTGAAGACGACCTGTTTTCGCTGAGCCTTGACGACGTGATGGATGATCGCCCGTGGACCGCCGACGAACTCATGGGTGGCGGGGCTCGCCCGTCAAGCCCCAATCCCGCACTTGCGCCTAAGCCCGCATCTGCGCCGACTCCTGCGCAGTCGCCTGTTTCGACGCCCGCGCCTACACCCGCACCCATTTCGGCGCCCACGCCCACTCCCCGCCCCGCAAGCGACCCGTCCGAGACGGCAGCATTTCTCGCTGCAGCGACGCAGGGCAAATCGGCCGACAGCACCGTTATGTACAGCGCCCAGCAGTTGCCTGTTCCTGCGGCACGCAAGCCTCCGGTCGCAAGGCTCGATGAGCCCGTTGCCCATCAAGTTGCCTACGATTCCTGGGCTGCAGCCGATCTGGATGAGACCTCTACCGGCATGCCGGCGCTCGACGTTCCAGTTAACCCGCTTTTTGCCGCCAACACGAGCGCCGCGGGCTATGAGGGCGGTGCGGCATATTCCGATTATTCCGATGGCCATGCTGACGCCGGTCGCATCGAGACCGAGGATTATGGCACCACATCGAGCGATTATCTCAACGATCCGTACGCTGCCACGCCTGCACCGGAATATGACCCGGAGGCCGCGTCCGCGCCGGCGTATACCAAAAGCACGGGCGACGAACGCTTCGCCGATTATTACGCCGAGGAAAAGGCGCTGCGTTTTTCGGAATTTCCGCAGGCAGTCAAGGTTGCCTTTATCGCCATTGTCATTGCCCTGCTCGGCGTCATTGCGTTTGAGGGATTCCGGCTGTTCTCCGGCCCCACCCAAGCGGAGTCGGAGACCCAGCAAAAAGAGAACGATGACGAGTACCTGGACATCAACACCCTCAAGGGCGACCCCAACGACGGAGACGATGAGTAGCGAGAGCTGAAGGCGGCCGCAGGATCCCGCATCCAGCACCGGCTTCTAAGTGCTGTTTTGTCATCCAGCTACACTTTTCCGAAGTTTTAAGGTGCCTATTTCGACACTTTTCCGTACTTTTACACGGCTGATTTCGACACTTTTCCGGATGGAAGCCGAATAATCACTTGGGAAACCAACGCCATCCGCGCGTCATTTCGCAGGCGGCGTTTGATTTCCGTCCGTACACGCTGATAAACTTCCTCTTGCCCGCAAGGAGTGGGCGCGTTTTATCCAGAGTCGGGGTAGAGAGTTGGCTCCACGATCCCGACGCCAACCGGCCAAGAGGCACGGTGGCCCTGCCAACATCGATGAAAGGAGTCCGTATGGACAATTTCTCCGTGCGCAGCGAGCGCAACTTCCACAACCTGACAGCCAAGCCAAAACGAATGCATCTTCTGGACAAGCCGAACGGCTACGCCTCGGCCATGGTCAAGAGCAGGCTCTCCCACCAGATGCGCTTTACGGTGCAGAAACTCGAGGAAGTGCTTTGCACTACCGGCAATCCGCACGTACTGCAGATTCAGCTGCTCGGAGACAACTCGCGCGAGCCGTCTAGCTGGAAGCTCTTTGCCGACGGCGCGTGTGTCGCAAGCGGGTCCGGAGCCTTTGCCCGTGAGTACTTCTGTGAGGGAGCCGAGGTGTTCCTGGACCTGTGCCGCGACGCCGTACGCGCAGCCGAGCTGCGCCAGTGGAGCCAGAGGGAGTATGAGCTGCTGAGCGCCGCGCGTGGGGTCGCGGGGGTATAGGTAGATGCAGGCGGCGTGCAGCCGTTGCACGCCGCCGCTCAAGCCGCGCGATGCCAAAAGACTGGCACTTGTGTATGCCTTTTGGCATGCACAAGTGCCAGCTGGGTTTATCTATGCCGCTCGCAAGAGAATTTCACGCTGGGTGTTAAGGCATTCCCTAAGGCCTTCAACGTCATTCGGTTTCCTTTCGAACAGCTTAAGAATGACATTGGGGACCTTCTCACCATTTGCCTTCGAAAGACGCTCTGTGTAGTCGCGCACGGACTTAACAATGTCCTCAAACTGCTCGCTCTTAATTTCGACCGTGAAGCCTTTCTTACCGTCATTAAGAGCAGCTATGGCGCCTTCCAATCTATCAATCATCTCGATCGTAAGTTCGCCATCCCCCAGAGCCTTAAGGTATTCCGAGAATGCAGAGCTAAAGTCTGCCATCCGCTTCTTTCGCAACGCGTCTTCTTTGCTGCGGCGCACGCGAGTCACTCCCGCATATACGCCCCCGCCGACCGCAGCTACGCCCGCAACCGCAAGCGCAGCTACAGCAACTTTCTTGTTCTGCCTCGCAAGCTGAACCGCCTGGTCAGCTATACGCAGCGCTTTGTTGGCCCCATTCTGAACATCTGCAGGCTTAAGATGCCGAACAATATGTCCAGCGCCGTCGCGTACAACGCCGCCCCATTGGACATACTTACCAGTGGCTAGGCCCAACGCTATTTCTGCGGGAACCTCGAAAGCAACCTGTTGAATCATGGCAATGTCTCCTCATTTAAGCTGGCCACCAGATACGGGTAAGCGGAAGGATAGAGCGGGTGTCGTCATCGGTCTTGTCATAAATATCGACATAGTGACGTACGAAGGCATCCAGATCGAGTAGTCGCACGGGAATGTTCGCACGATCGGCCTCGTAGCGTGCCTCTTTCGTAAAGCCGCCCGTAGACACGTACAGACCGCGATCGCCAGCGCGAAGGCCGCCGATAAATGCACGAACCGCCGGGGCTCCCATGGCGCCCTTACGATGCTTGACCTCGGCGACAATACGAGGCGATTCCAATCCGAGAGCGTCCGGGGACGCCACTACATCGCGACCACCATCGGGGCCCTTGGGCATAACGCGAGCGCAGTAGCCCATGGCCTTGAGCAAGCCCGCTACTAAGCGCTCCATATCCTCCCAATCGAGCTGGTTGACGCGATCCTTAATGAGCTCGATGCCATTGTCATAGGTCGCTGCAAGGGTTTCTTGGTCATTCGTCGCGTCGTTATCATCGATGACGGGATCATTTGAAGCCACCACCGACTTGTCCCTTGCAGCATTCGTGAGATCGGCCATGACCTCATCGGAGACAGCGAAGATGGTTTGGATGCCGCCAAGCGAATTCTTGGAGGAAGGCGAGAGCACGTCACGTGGAGCAATTTCACCCCACCTGACGTCCCTCGTGTAGGTCACCCCGTCCATATCGCAGACGGCAATGCAGGGACCGGTAATAACGCCAAGATGGTAAAGACGGTTTTCCGGATCGTACATAACAACAGTCGAGCCCGTCGTCATGTCGTGCGCAAAACGGTAGACCTGACCAACGCCTGCCGCGACTTTGCCTTTGCTGTCACCGGGATGCGCCTGGCTGTATGCCGCCCTAATCTGCTCGCGATTCATAGCGGCAATATCGGCACCATCGAAATCCCAACCGATACCAATGACGCCGCACTCGAGCCAACTGGGCGCATATACGCCCCCGCGCCCTGCACGAATCATCCAAGCACCCAAACGAAACCTGCCTTTCTGCCATAGCGCAACTCCGTTGTGGCACCACGGCTTATCTCAAAGACCCCAAGCATTGCACCGACAACTCGCCACAGTACTGACAAATATCCAAGTCACGGTCGAACGGAGTATTCATCTGTTATCAACTTTAAGATGGCGTGCATAAAGAGCACCGCTGCGATAAATGCGATACGCCATCACGGCCAGCACGCATGACGTCATCCCAAAGCACCTCGCACTCTTTTTCGCTCCATGAATAAACTCGCTGGTACACAGGAACGACGAACTGCATTTTCGCCGTGCCCATAAGGTCGAGCAGATTCGCCTCGGCTGCCTTCATTTGCGGTCGCCCCCTTTTCTTGTTTACGTCGTTTGCGGTCAGTCCTCCACTGAGCGGAGGGCGCTAAAGACGAGAGCATCGAAGCACAGAAGCAAACAGGATGCCATATCGTTAGATTTTACAACGCTTGTTGCGGACACAATTGAATGTCTGATCGGTTCCGATGGCTCCCCCTATGAGAAGA
>CABUHO010000017.1 GCA_902491395.1 uncultured Collinsella sp. | reverse complement strand
GCATGCTCGACCAAAACTACGACGCGTGCGCCAGCAAGGTCAAGCAAAAGCTCACTATCCACGGCGCCACCCATGCCAAGAGCGCGCAAGTCGACCCCGAGCTCTACTGGAATACGGTCGACGACTTCCTCGACGAGAATTTTTAGGCAAATAGTACGGTTTACTGGTCTATCTGACCCCTAGCACTTCCGAAAATCCGCCCGCGAGCGCTGTGCTCGCGGGCGGATTTTGCTTGAATTAAGCCACGAATGCGCTTGTTTTGTCCAATAGCTAGGCGCTACTTGACCTCGATGAGCTCGTACTTGCTCGTGCCCAGGCCGATCTTCTCGGCATGCGCGATGCACGCGCGCCAGTCGGTGTCGGGATGCGTGATGCAGAAGGGGTCCTTAGCCTGCTCGCCCTCCAGATGCTCGTGGTTGTGCTCCATCTTGGCCGCACTGTCGGTAAGCTCGGTGTTGGGCAGCGGCTCGGATGCCATGACGGCATCGGCGCAGGCCTGGTCGATGGCGACCGGGTCGAAGCTCGCGAACATGCCGATGTCGTTGACGATGGGCGTATCGTTTTCGGGATGGCAGTCGCAGTTGGGACTGATGTCCATGGCAAGCGAGATGTGGAAGCTCGGGCGGCCGTCGACGACGGCCTTGGTGTACTCGGCGATCTTGCAGTTGAGCACGTCGGCCGCGGCCTCATAACCGGGCTTGATGCAGTCCTGGTTGCATGCCGCAATGCAGCGGCCGCAGCCCACGCAGCGATCGTGGTCGATGGCAGCGACGTGGACCGTGCGGGTGTTGCCGTTGGCAAGCTCGCGCTCGCGGGTGTCGTCGAACGAGATAGCGTTGTGCGCGCAGATCTTTTCGCAGGCACGGCAGCCAACGCAGTGTTCGGTCGAGACGTTCGGCTTGCCGGCGGCATGCTGCTCCATCTTGCCGGCACGGCTGCCGCCTCCCATGCCCAGGTTCTTCATGGCGCCGCCAAAGCCCGCCTGCTCATGACCCTTAAAGTGCGTAAGGCTGATCACGATATCGGCATCCATAAGTGCCTGACCGATCTTTGCCTCGCGCACGTACTCGCCGCCCTCGACCGGGACAAGCGCCTCGTCGGTGCCCTTGAGGCCGTCGGCGATGATGATCTGGCAACCCGTGGCATACGGGGTAAAGCCGTTCTGGTAGGCGGTATCGATGTGCTCGAGCGCGTTTTTGCGGCTACCGACGTAGAGCGTGTTGCAGTCGGTGAGGAAGGGCTTGCCGCCCAGCTCCTTCACCACGTCGGCGACGGCGCGGGCGTAGTTTGGGCGCAGAAAGCTCAGGTTACCCAGCTCGCCAAAGTGAATCTTGATGGCGACGAACTTGTTCTGAAAGTCGATCTGCTCAATGCCGGCGCGGCGAATGAGGCGTTTGAGTTTGTCGAGCTGGCTCTCGCGAGCATGCGTGCGCAGGTTGGTAAAGTACACCTTAGCGGGCGCTGCGGGTGCAGTTGCGGTCATAGATCTATCCCCTCGGTCTATATTGCGTTACAGACATAGGAGATGGTACCCGGTGAAGTGGGGTTGAAGTCAAGCGCAGGCACTCATTGGGGACAGACTTAAATGACTGAAACCACTCATTTAAGTCTGTCCCCAATGAGCGCCGCCAGGGACAGTCCTTGCCAATCCGGCCGGCGAGCCGGCGAATCGGCAAAGACTGTCCCCAACGACTAGTCGTTTAAGAACGTCCCCAATTGCTACTCTTGCACCTTGAGGGCTTCGGCCAGGCTGACGCGCTTGATAGAGCGCGTGTGTAGCAGCGCCACGACCAGGTAGGTCGCAAAGCCAATGCCGACGCATGCAGCCATGGACCAAGCGGGCACGTAGATCTCGATATTGCCGTTGTAGGCGAGCAGCATCGAGCGGAAGATGGCCGTGAGCGAGCCAATAATGACCGGCAGGCTCAGCACGAGTGACACCGCCACGCACAGCGTGATCGAGCGGATGTACAGATGCGAGATCTCGCTATCGCGATAGCCAAAGACTTTCATGTAGCTGATCGAACGGGCGCTGTGGTCGATCACCGCTTTGGTCAGCAGGTACATAAACAGCAGGAAGATAAACACCGCGAGCCCAATCATCATGCCGATCATTTTGCTCATCATGCCGATGAACTGGTCGCCCACGGCGCGCATGTCGTCGGGCGTAGTGTCACCGGCAAAGTAGCGCGCGTCGAGGTCGAGCTTCTCGTTGCTCACATAGCCGTTAAAGTAGGCGGCGTCGTTGCCGAACAGCTCGTTAAAGTCATCGATGCTCATATAGATATTCATGTCCGACTTAGAGCCCCAAACGCAGTCCTTGCCCGCGTATTCAAAGGAATAATTCTCGCCCTCATACTTGTCGTGGAGCGTGACCTTCTGGCCCTCGCTCCAGCCAAACTTGTCGAGCAGGCCGCCGCCAAAGACAACGCGCCCATCGCCGACGTCGAGGCCCTTCCAGTAGCGCGAGTTTGCCGAGACGCCGTAGACAGAAATCGTCTCCTCGCCATTACCATCGCCGCGGTCGTATTGCAGCTGGTAGACGGCGTATTTCTCGGCCCGCGCGATTGCGCCAGCGCCGTTGTCGGTCGTATTGACCGGGTGGATATCGTCGTTGTCAGTGTCGATCTTAGAGGCCTTGTCAATCAGGTCGATAGCCTCGTCGCGGTTGCAGCCGAGGGCATCGGCAAGATCGTCAAGGCGCGCGTAGAGCGCATCCTTCTTGTCCTGGACCTTGGCAAGCGCATCCTGCGCTGCGGTCAGGCTCTCGGCAGACGGAGATGCGGTCGCGGCATCGGCTGCCGTCTGCGCCGCATCGGCCGCGCCGTCAAGCTCGTCATCGGCATCCTGGGCGGCAGAAAGCAGCGCGCCGTCAACCGACTGCAAGCGCTCGAGTGCCGACCACTGCTCGCGCTCCTCGGTAGTGCCCTCGAGCTCCAGCGGCGCCTTGAGTGTGTACTGATGCTCGGCGACCAGGCTCGTCTCCAGGTTGTCCGCATAGTGCGTCATCGTGGGCAGGATCGCCAGGCCAAAGAGCAAAAGCAGCGACCCAAACGCGATGCCCACGAAGAGCGTGGCGAAGTTGCCCAGGTTGCGCAGGAAGACGCGCAGGCGGAAGCGGGAGACAAAGCCCATGCGTTCCGGCAGCTGCAGACCGCGCTTGGTGCCCGATTTGCCGCTCGCCTCGTGACGAAGGAACTGCAGCGGCGTCTTGCCCATTTTGCGGAGCAGACCCACCAGCGTGATGAGGATGAGCGCGGCGGCGGGGACCACAGCGCACTTCACAAAGATTTCCCAGCTCCAGTACACCTGGAAGGGCGGCAGGCTGTACGAGCCGTAGTAGAGACCGCGCATGGGCTCGGTAAAGAACGCAACGCCGAGCGCAGTGCCCAAAAGCGCCGCGACCACGCCCACGATGGCGGGAAGTGCCAGGTAGTGCAGCACGATCTCGCGTCGACGATAGCCGCTGGCGAGCAACGTGCCGATGATGGCGCTCTCCTCCTCGATGGTGGCGTCGGTAAGGACCACAAAGACAAACGCCATGATCACGATGATAATGTCGAGCAGCGTCATCCACATCATGGAGTCGCCGTCTACGTCGTCGCGCGCGTAGCCAATACCCTGGTTGGAATCGGCATCGATCAGATCGTCCACGCGCGCATCGGCATCGGTCAGCGCCTCGACCATATCCTGCTCCGCATCGATGCGATCCGCGGTGGGGAGATCGCGGTCGGTAAAGGTAAAGGAGTAGGTGTAGGCAGGCGCGCCGCCGGCATCCTCGAGCACGGTAAAGCCGGCGTCGGTGACCTCGGCCACGCCGTACGTGATGGTGTTCACCGTGAAGTCCGAATTGTTGAGGAACAGCGCCTGGCTATCGGGCTGGGTCATGATGCCGCAGATGGTGTAGGTGCGACCCTCGAGCTCGACCCTATCGCCCACGGCGAGGTCGTTGTTGGTGGCAAAAACGCGGTCGATGGCCACCTCGTCGTCCGCCTTGGGCTGCCTGCCCTCACAGTAGGACGCGATATCGACCTTGGTGCGGTGCGCATAGGTGCGCAGGGTGCGCTTGGTGCCGTCGTCGCCGGCGGTCTTTTTGATGATGGCGTCGATGGAGAAATTCTTGTAGAGCGTGACGCCGCCGACGTCGCCGGCTGCATCCTCGGCTGCCTTGAGCTGGTCTTTGGTGGCCTCGAAGGAGGTGGTCACGCGGCCGTCCTCGATCGTGTACGCATCGCGCATGTCGTCGATAAGGCAACCGATGGAATGCGCCGCGAGCAAAAAGCCCGAGGTAAGGGCGATACTTCCGCACATAAGCAAAAAGATGCCCAGGTACTTGCCGATATTGCGGCGCAGCTCGCGCGGGAGGCGTTTTGCGAGAGGTGTCATGGTGCCGCCTACCAATCGAGCTCGGCGGCCGCAACGGGTGCATCGTTGAGCTCGTCCTCGACGATGCGCCCGTCGCGCAGGCGCAGCACGCGGTTGGCCATGCGCGCGATGGCGGCGTTGTGGGTGACGATGACGATGGTGCAGCCGTAGGTGCGGTTGACGTCCTCCATGAGCTGCAGGATTTCCTTGGATGTCTTGTAGTCGAGCGCGCCCGTGGGCTCGTCGCACAGCAGCAGACCCGGATTTTTGACGAGCGCACGGCCGATGGCGCAGCGCTGCTGCTGGCCGCCCGAGACCTGGCGCGGAAACTTGTTGCGGTGCTCGTAGAGGCCCAGCGAACGCAGCAGATCGTCGACGTCGAGCGGTTTTTTGGACAGGTGCGCCGTGACCTCGATGTTTTCCTTGATGGTAAGGTCGGGCACCAGGTTGTAGAACTGGAAGACAAAGCCCAGCTCGCGGCGTCGGTACTCGCCCAGATCGGCGGGCTTGAGCGCCGTGAGATCGCAGCCGTCCACCATGATGGAGCCGCCGTCGGCATCCTCCAGGCCGCCGATCAGGTTGAGAAAGGTCGACTTGCCCGAGCCCGAGGGCCCCAGCATGACGCAGATCTCGCCGCGGTTGATGGACGTGTCGATGCCATCGAGTACCGTCAGGCGCGCATCGCCGTCGCCATAGTGTTTCTTGAGCCCTTTGACCTGGACATAGACTTGCTTTGTCGCCATGCTATCCCCCGTTGTTAGCCTTCTGCTACTTTTCTAGGCTAATAGTAAACCCCGGCGAACTATTTTTAAGCGACGTGCGCGAACTATTTTCCAACCTACTCATTGGGGACAGACTTACTCATTGGGGACAGACTTAAATGAGTGAAATCGCTCAATTTAAGTCTGTCCCCAATGAGTGGTCCCCAAGTGCCGACATATTGGGACAGTCCCTGCCAGCCCTGCCGGCGAATCGGCAAAGACTGTCCCCAATGACTAGGTGGCTAGACGCGGGATTTGTTGTGGGCGAGGGCTAGGCCTACGGCGGCGATGGCGGCGGCGAAGAGCACCGTGACGCCCAGGTCGCAGGCGATGTCGCCCAGCGCGGCAGACGTCAGGTCCGAGGCAAGCGCCTTGCCGATCGCGTCGTTCACCCAAAACGTCGGCACAAAATGCGCCACGGTCTGCACGGCCGAACCCATCAGCGACAGCGGCATCCAGGCGCCACCCAAAAACGTCATGAGCATGCCGAGTAAGTTGCCCACACCGTTGAGCAGCTCCTCGCGCGCACCCAGGCTCGACAGCATAAAGCCAACAGCCAGCGGCGTGCACGCCAGGGCAAACGTTGCCGCCAGCGCTAGGCACACGCGACCCACGCCGACCTCGGCAACCGCGCTGGCAAAGCCCACGACGCCCATCATGCTCGACACGAGCCAGATGCAGACGGTGAGCACGGCGGCGGCCGCGAACACGGCGAGCGAACGCTGGCGCTCAGAGACCGGGCTGGCATCCATGCGGCGCACGCGCTCGGGCTCGTTCATGCCCGAGAACACCAGCCCCACCGACACGATGACCGACGAGATGATCGCGTACGCGCCAAAGTTGAAGTACGACTCGAGCGTGGTAGCAGCAGTCGAGTCGACCTTGACCTGCTCGATCTGGACCTCCGCGCGTTTTGCGGCGGCATGCTCGGCGGCCTTGGCGACGTCACCGTTGGAGGCAGCGGGTTCAAGCGCCGCCGCAGCGCCCGCGAGCGAGATCCAGCGCGAGGCCTCGGCAGACGAGAGCGCCGCCGCCATGGTGCCGGAACCGTAGGTCACGTCGAGCTTGGGCAGGGCCTCCCCCGCACGGGCGGCTGCAACAAGATCGTCCTCAAACCCCTCCGGGATAAAGAACACGCAATCGGCACTGCCCTTGGCGCTGTTGCTCTTGGCGAGCGCGTCCGCGAGGTCGTACGCGTCGTCGCCGATGCCCGTGACCAGGTCAAAGCGTGAACCCAGATGCTTGGTAAGCGCCCGCGAAAGATCGCTATTGTCGCGGTCGACCACAATCACGTTGGTGTCGTAGGGCTTGTACTCGGTGAGCTGCGACGAGTTCCAGCTCACCGAGGCCGCGATGAATACGCCCATGAGCGAGATGAACACCGTATAGATGAGCAGGTAGAACGGGTGCGCCAGCGCCATGCGAAGCGCGGTCTTAAAGGTGCTCATAGCGGCTCCTTCCAAAGATCAGCGTAGCGGCGGCGACAAACACCAGGGCCATCAGAACGAGCGCGCCGGCGCGGACGGCGAAGGGCCCCAGGTCCTCAAAGAAATACAGGCGATTGAACATATCGCAGATGAGCTTGACGGGGTTGAGCCAGCACTCGGCCGGGCAGGCGCGGGCGACGTCGTCGGCAAGCGCCATCGCCGGCTCGCCGTAGAGGCCGGCGAACAAGGCGCACGTGGTGGCAAAGCCTGTGAGGATGCCCGACTTGGACGCCTTGCCGCCCTTAACGGGCAGCGTGCCCACAAAAAGGCCCAGGCCCGTCGCGGCAAGCGCGGATGCAGCCCCGCCCAGCAGGCACAACCCCTCGCGCCCGCCAAAGTCGACGCCAACGACTAGGCGCACGTAGCCGATCGCAACCGTCATCGAGGCCAAGGAAACCAGCCACGAGCCGACAAAAATGCCGGCCAGCGACGCCGTCTTGGAAAGACCGCCCACGCAGCGGCGCGCGCCAAGGCCCGACAGATTAGGCTGCAAATCGACGACGCTCAAGGCGGCAAACTCGGCAGACATCATCGCGACCAGGCCAAAAAGCGCGTAATAGTAGATGACCGTGCCATCGGGCGTGGCACGAGTCAGGCTCACGCGGCGGGTTCCGCCCTCGAGCGACAGAGCGCGCGCAACCGCCTCCGGGTCGGCGAGCGCCGCCGGGTCATCTTGAGCAATCTGGGCCATGAGCTCGGCATTTTGCGTATACGAGCTTGCCACCGTTTCAAGGATGCTGCGGTCGGTGAGCACCGACGAGGCGCGAGAGCTGTCGTAACTCGATAGCAGCGTGAGCCTGGGCGTGCCCGCGGCATCGACCATATAGATGCCCGCGACCTCGCCGGCCTTGAGCGCTTTGCGCGCGGCAGCCAAGTCTTCGTACTCGCTCACATCGAGCAGCTGGTCGTCGCCTGCCTTGGCAAGCGAAGCTGCCACGTCCTTAAAGGTCGAGGCATCCCAGGCCTCGTCCGCCACGACGGCAACCGGCACCGGGTCGACCGTGCCGTCGGAGCTGAGGTTCGCAAACATAAACATGAACATCGTGGAAAGCGCAATAGGAAAGAGAGCGCCCCAGACCCACGTGCTCGGCCGGCGCAGCAGCGTCTTGACCGTGGTGATGATGGTGTTGAACATGGCCGCCCCCTAGTCGCGCAGCTCGCGGCCGGTTATCTCGAGGAACACGTCGTTGAGGGTCGGCGGTTCGGAATAGATGCGGCCGAGCGGCACGTCATGCGAGCGCAGCGCATCGAGAATGTCCGTCAGGTTGTGCGGGCTCGCTTCGCACGAAAACGTGAGCTGTCCCGCCGTTGCCGAAAGGTCCAGAACGTGCGGCAGGCTTGCGACGGCACCGAGCGCCGCACTCGGAACCTCGCCGACCTCGATTACAATCTTCTCGCCCATCTGAATCATGCGCTTGAGCTCGTCGTTAGTGCCCTGCGCCAGCACGCGCCCACCGTCCATGATCATGATGCGGCTGCAGATCTGCTCGACTTCCTCCATGTAATGGCTGGTATACACCACCGTGGCGCCCTCGTCGCGCAGGCGGCAGATGCCCTCCAGGATGGCGTTGCGGCTTTGCGGGTCGACCGCCACCGTGGGTTCGTCAAAAAAGATGAGCTCGGGCTTGTGCGCGATACCGCAGGCAATGTTGAGACGACGCGCCAGGCCGCCCGAGAGCTTGCCGGGGCGGAACTTGGTAAAGTCGCCCAGGCCGACAAAGTCGATCGCCTCGTCCACCAGCGCGCGGCGGCGCTTGCGGTCGTTGACGTAGAGACTGCAGAAATAGTCGATGTTCTCGCGCACGGTGAGCTCGTCGAACACCGCCACCTGCTGCGGCACCACACCGATGCGGCGCTTGAGGTCGTAGCGGGCGGGCGTCATGGGCTCACCGAACAGCTCGATGGCGCCCTTGTCGTAGGCGAGCAGCTGCAGGATGCAGTTGATGGACGTGGTCTTGCCCGAGCCGTTGGGGCCCAGCAGGCCAAAGATCTCGCCGGGGGCGATGCTCAGATTAAAGTGGTCGAGCGCAATAAGATCGTCGTAGCGCTTGACGAGGTTTTCGACGTGGACGATGTCTGTCATGAGGCGGCCCTTCTGTTGGTCGTGGCCCGGTACGATTGCATCATCGCAGGAGCGGGCGGCGCACACCAGTGAGCTTTGTCACGAGTGCGGAGGGGTCTTGGTCGCCGGCCTGCCGACGCCCCCCCCGCTTTGCCGCGCGGGAGGAATGTCACGGTTGCGCAGGCGGCCCCTCCACCACGCGCGGCATCGCGTACAATACCCGTATGAACAGGCTATTCGACAAATCGATCGTGCTGGCGTGCTGCATCGCAGCCGCCACGGGCCTTGCTGTGGATGCTCGCCTGGTCGCGGCGTTTTGCCTTGGCGTTATTGCCACCTCGCTGGCCGAGGTCGCACAGGGAAACCGCGCCCGCCGTGCGAGCGAGGCCGCGAGCTACGTCTACATCATCGCGGCTGTCTTCGTGCCGCCGTTTGTGCCGTTCGCACCTCTCGCCCTCTATGACATCGCGCGGCGCGTGCGCCGTGAGCACGCCTGGATCGCGCTGGGTGTCGGCGCTGTCTTTGCCTGTGCGCTCGTCGCGGACCTTCGCGGCGGCGCGCTCACCACCCGAACGCTGTTGCTAACCGCCATCCTTTCGGTCGCCGCCACGTTGCTGTCGCTGCGCACCGCGCAGCTGGAGCGCGAACAGGAACGCATGCGTCGCACCCGCGACAAGCTGCAAGAACGCGCCCTGGCACTCGAGGCACGCAACCGCGACCTCGCCGACCGCCAGGACTACGAAGTCGAGCTCGCGACGCTCGCCGAACGCGCCCGCATCGCACGCGAGATCCACGATAACGTGGGCCACCAGCTCACGCGCGCTTCGCTTCAAACCGAAGCCCTGCGCGTGGTCCATGCCAACGAGCCCGGCGTTGCCGCCGATTTCGCCGACGTCAAATACACCGTTGACGAGGCGCTCCAGCTCGTGCGCGCCAGCGTCCACGCGCTCAACGACAATGCGACCAACCTCTCCGTGCAGCTCGAACGCATCGTTGAAGGCGCACGCTCGGACAGCGGTCCGCAGATTGAGCTTGAGGTTTTGGCCGAGCATGCGCCCGCCAACGTCGCCAACTGCTTTGCGGCGGTGCTGCGCGAGGCGCTGTCCAACGCCATGCGCCACGCCCATGCCAAAACCATTACCGTGCGGTGCATGGAGCATCCATCGTTTTACCAGCTCATCGTTACCGATGATGGCGCGGACGCGACCCCGGCGAGCAGCAGCAACGTCGCAGAAGGCATGGGGCTCGTCTCCATGCGTGAGCGCGTCGAGGCGCTTGGCGGAACCTTCACCGCCGGTCTGCGCGCCGGCGCCCCCGGCTGGCGCGTGTTTGCCACCGTCCCCAAACAGCAAGGAGATGACGCCCGATGAGGCTCATAGTTGTCGACGACGACCGCTTGGTAGTCGATTCGCTCAAGATTATCCTGGGCGTCCAGCCGCAGATCGAAGTGGTGGGCACCGGCGCCAACGGCAACGACGCGGTGGCACTCTACGCCGAGCACGCGCCCGATATCGCGCTGCTCGACATTCAGATGCCGGGGCGCGACGGCCTTTCGGCGGCGCGCGAAATCCTTGAGCACGACCCCGCGGCACGCGTGGTGTTTCTGACGACATTCTCGGATGACGAGTACATAGTGTCGGCGCTCAAATTGGGTGCCCGCGGCTATCTGATCAAAACCGATGTCGCCGCCATTCCGCCAGCGTTGGCGCAGGTCATGGATGGCAAACGCGTGCTCGAGGGCAAGGCGATCGAAGATGTTGACTTTGACGGGATGGGCGACAAGACGGGCACGCCCCGCCGGCCCGCAGCCTTTGCCAGCCTGACCGACCGCGAGTTCGAAGTCGCCGAGCTCATCGCCCGCGGCCTCGATAACAAGGAGATTGCCGCCACGGCTTATATGGGAGAAGGCACGGTGCGCAACCACATCAGCTCGATCCTGGCCAAAATGGGCCTGCGCAACCGCACCCAAATCGCCATCGCCTACCTGCGAGGGTAATTACCCAACGGCCGACCGCTCCGGCATAGCAAAATGGCTGCCATCGATTTAATGCCATTTCAAAACTATGCCGGTTTCCGGGGCTAAACCCAGGAACCCCGTCCATACTCGCGTTTTCCACAAAATGGCAACTCGTCTACCTGCGGTTTTATTTTCACGCTTTTCGGTATGGTTGGGGATTCGGAATCCGGCCCCGTAAACCGGCATAGTTTTGTTCGAGCAACCCTGCACGAATGCCTCCGCCAGCCTCGCGGGGCCAAAATGATCCGTTTTCCTCCGTCCCCGAGGGATCATTTGGCGGCGCCAACCACGAAATCGGCCCATCTACTACGTTTGACTCGATACCCCTGACCATGCCTTCGTTTTGAACAAAACCGCAGGCGTTCTACCTGCGGTTTTGTTTCCGCATTTTTTGGCATGGTTGGGGGTAAGGGGCTAAACGTAGTAGATGGGCCGATTTCGTGGCAAGCCCTTCTCCCCTGCGCACAAAAGTGCCGCCACGGAGAAGGGAGACGTCTCCGTGGCGGCTGGGGGTGAGGGGGTGGGGCTATGTTCTGGCTCCCCGCCGGCCGCCCGGGGCCTTTTGGCCCCGGGCGCTGCCAGCGTGCCTAGCGCTTACGGATACCCCAGACCAGGGCTCCGACGCCGGCCATGGCAATAACAAATGCCATGAGCAGCGCAGCGGCCTGCTGGTCACCCGTGGTGGGCAGGAAACCCTTGACCGTCTTGACGATGTTCGTCACGGTCTTGGGCGTGCCGGGATCGGGCGTCGGCACGGGCGTCTCGGGCTTCTTGTACGTATTGTTGAACACGATACCCTCGACGCTCTTGTCGCCCTTGGTAAAGGCGACGTTCGCCTTGAGGTTGCCCTCGCCGTCGTCGACCACGTTGACGGTCGCGGTAAAGACGGACTTGTCGTAGGTCATACCGGCCTCGTCGCCCTTGACCTCGCTGATGGTGTAGACGTACGTACCGGGCTCGCTGTACTCGAACTTGTCGAAGTTGATCTTGCCATCGGCATCGTTGGTGACGGTGGACTCAATGTCTTCGCCAACGAGCTTAAAGCTAAACTCGTCCTTCTTGAGCTCGCGTCCCTCGAGCACCTTGATGGCGCCGATGGAAACCTGCGTGGGCATGGCGTGATACTTGTTGGTAAAGCCAGCCGACTCGGTAGTTCCCTCGAGCTTGTGCGTCGCGGTCAGCGTGCCGTCGCCGTTGTCGGTGACGGTGGTCACGACGGTGTAGGTCGCGCCGTCATAGGTGACGCCCTTGTACAGGCCGAGCGCGTTGGGGCAAGCCTCGCGCAGCGTGTACGTGTGCGTGCCGGGCGCCTCATAGTGGATCGGGCTCAGCGTAACGTTGCCGCTGGCGTCGTTGGTGCCACTAGCGACAGTCACGCCGTCCTCGAGCAGCTCAAACGTGAACTCGCCAGCTGCAAGGTCGCGTCCGGTCAGACGCTTGACCGTCTTGACCTGATCGGTCACGACAGAATCGGTGGGCGTTACGCTATACGTGTTGGTGAACGTGAAGGCCGCACCGTCGTCGCCGTTGCGCACGACGCTCAGGTGTCCGGCACCGTCGTCAGTCACGGTGTAGGAAACCTTGCGCGTGGCGTTGACGTCGTTGGTCACGCCAGGGGCGTTACCGGACTCGGTCACCGTGTAGGTAAAAGTGTGCGAGCGCGGAGCGGTGGGGGCTGCGGGCTCGGACTCGTCGCTGGGCTCGTCGGCGTTGGCATCAGCGTCGGTGTCGGCCTCTTCGGCCTCTGCCTTGTCGGCCTCGGCCTCGTCAGCTTCGTCTGCCTCGGCCTTATCGGTCGCATCGTCCGTCACGCCCAGGGCGCGGTTGAGGTCCTCGAGCGTAAAGTGGATCTTGCCAAAGTCCACGTTGCCGGCCGTGTCGTTGGTTGCGGTCGTGTGCTCGGGCATCGGGGCACCCGCCTCGTCAGCGGTCACGGTAAAGGTAAACTTACCCGCGATGTCGGCCGGGGTCAGGCCCTCAGCTGCCTGGAGCTTCTTGGTGCCGGCAAGCGCGGCGTCAACGGCATCGGCGCCGTAAACGTTCTCGAACAAGGGCTGAATGCCGTCGTAGGCGGGCGTCGCCGTCAGGGTCCCGTCACCGTTGTCGACGACGATGACCTTAAAGCTAAAGCTCGGCGTTGCGGCCGTGATGCCCTTAGCCGCGAGCTGCGGCGTGAACTCAAAGGCGGTGTAACCGATAGTCCATGCAAGCTTGGCATCCGTGTCGGTACGGATGGCGCGCTTGGCGCTTACCAGATTGGCGAGCATCTCGGTCGTGTAATGCAGAGCGCCAAAGCTCACCTGGCCGTTAACGTTGGTAACGCACGTACCCTCGATGGCTTCCTTCTCGCCCGCATAGGCGATGCCAAAGTAGAACTCGCCGTCGGCCAGCGGACGACCGGTCAGGGTCTTGGTGGCAACGACATGAGCAACGGCACCACCAGGTGCATCGGTCGTGGCGCTATAGCTGTTGGCGAACGGGACCACGGCACTCTCGACCGTAGCGGCACCAGTCTTGTACTCGGTTACCAGCGTTCCCTTGTCGGGGTTGCCAGTAACGGTCGTGGTGGCAGTGAGCGTGCCGGCACCATCGTCGGCGATAGCGATCGTCACGGTGCGCTCGGCATCGTCGTAGGTGTAACCGGGCTGGCCGTCATTCTTCTCGGCAACGGTGTATGTAAAGGTCTTACCCGCGTCAGCCTGCGTAAACTTGACCTCATGGCCCGCCAGAATGTCAATCCGACCGACCGTTGCCTCTGCCGTCGCAGGGGACTTGTACACGTTGGCGCCCTCGTGCAGGCCGAGCGCGGTGGCAGAAGCCGCATCGGCGGGCGTCACGGTAAAGGTGAACTGGCCCTCGGTCATGGGGCGTCCGTAGAGGGTCTTGCTGAGCTTGAGACCGCCGGCCGCGGCGTAATCGAGCCCAGTGCGGTACGTGTTGGTAAAGCGTCCGTTTTCCTTCTTGGTAACGTTGGCGGTCAGGACGCCCTTGCCGTTATCAGTCACGGTCACTTCGGCGGTCGCGACATGTCCGTCATACGTCATGCCTGCCGCGTTGCCTGCGTTCTCGTGAATCTCGTACTTGTAGGTTCCGGCAGCCGTGTAGCGAATCTTGCCGAACTTGATGGCGGCGATGCCGTCCTTCGCGTCCTTATTACTCACGGTTACGGTTGCGGGATCGGGCAGCGGGGTGCCTTCGGGGGCGGCAATGGTAAAGCTGAACTCGTCCGCGTCCGTCCAGTCGCGGCCGTCAATGGCCTTGCTCAGGCCAAAGTCGAGCTCAGTGTCGAGCGGGGTCACGCTGTAGGTGTTCTTGAACTCGGCGGGCTCGGTGCCCTTCAGGACATGCTCGGCCTTGAGAGTGCCGTCGCCGTTATCGGTGATGGTGGTCTCGATGGTGAACTTGGCATCGCTGTAGGTGATACCGCCGGCGTTGCCCTTGGCCTCGTGCAGCGTGTATTTGTGCGTTCCGGCCTTGGTGTACTCGATGGTGCTCATCGTGATCTTGCCATCGGCGGCGTTCTTGCCGGTGGCGACGACCTTGGCGTCCTTGCCCTCGCCCTCGACGAGCTCGAAGGAGAACTCGCCCTCAGCCATGTCGCGTCCGGTCAGAACCTTGGTCGCGGCGATCTGGTCGGTGACGCTCGTCTCAACAGGTGTCACGCTATAGGTATTGATGAACGTAAAGGCTGCGTTGCCATCCGGCTTGCGGGACACCCTCAGATTACCCTTGCTGTCATCGGTCACGGTAAAGGAAACCGTACACGAAGGCTTGGCGTCGTTGGTCACGCCAGCGACCTCGCCTGACTCGGTCACGGTGTAGGTAAAGGTGTGCTCACGCTTCTCGGGCTTCTCGCCCAGAGCCTTGTTAAGGTCGTCGAGCGTAAAGGTAATCTTGCCAAAGTCGACCTTGCCCTTGGCATCATTGGTCACGCTCGCGTTCGCGGGCATGGGTGCGCCCTCTTCACCGGTCACGGTAAAGGTAAACTTGCCGGCAATGTCAGCCGGGGTCAGGCCATCAGGAACCTGCAGATTCTTCTTGCCCACAAGCGATGCCTCGACGGACGCAGCAGTGTAGCCGTTCTCGAACTTAATGCTCTTGACGTCCTCGGCGCCCTTTAGCTCGTGCGTAGCCACCAGCTGGCCCTTGCCGTTGTCGGCAATGGTCGTCACGATGGTATAGGTCTTGCCGTCGTAGACGATGCCACCGGCGTCGCCCTTGACCTCGCGCAGCGTGTAGGTGTGCTGGCCAATCTCGGTGTACTTGATGGCGCTGAACGCAACGTTGCCGTTGGCGTCATTCTTGACGGTCTCGATAACCCGTGCGTCCTCGCCGTCGCCCTCAAGCAACTCGAAGGAGAATTCGCCTGCCTTGAGCTTGCGCCCGGTTAGGACCTTGGTGATCTCGATATGGTCGGTAACGCTAGACTCGACGGACTCGGCGGTATAGCTATTCTTGAACTCGGTTTTGCCGGAAGTCTTCTCTACCGAAGCCTCGAGCATGCCCTTTGCGTTGGGCGTCACCGTTACGGTAATTTCTGCGACATTCGCGCTGTAGGCGATTCCGTCGATGGTCTGGCCAGCGTTCTTCTCGCTAACCTTGTAGATATACGTGCCAGGTTTGGCATAATCAATATCGCCGAAACTAATGTCTGCATGACCCTTGGTTGCGATCGCGGTCGTGGATTTCGGCATCGGGGCGTTGTCCTCGGAAGTCAGGCCAAATTCAAACTTGTCCTTATCCGTCCACTCGCGTCCATCGAGCACCTTGGTCAGGCCAAAGTCGGCAGTCGCCAGCTTTGTCGGCGTGGTATTGAGCGTAAAGTTAATCTTGCCGTTATTGCCCAGGTAGACATTGACCTTCGTCGCACCGGAAACAACCTTCGCGTTGTTCCACTGGGGATTGATCACGTCGTGCGCGGTGCCCGTCGGGTTTCCGCCCACGCGATCTTTGGTGGTATGGAGCTGATTGATAAAAGTAAGACGCGCGGTGCCGGCCCTAATCGACCAGTGGTCGCCATCCTTTACCAAAGCGCCGTCAAAGCTTTCAAGCTCGCTTCCCTTAACCGGGATCGAAACGGAATCATCGTACGGCGCGCCTGACGAGTTCTGCGCCACAAACTCATCCTTGTACCAATAGGTCTTAGACCCAGAGGGCTTTTCCGTTGCAGGCTTAGTGCAGGCTGCGTCTGTATAGACAGGCGTCAGCTTTTGGAAGTAGTAATAGCTGTTCTTGGCGGCAGGCTCAAAGCTTGCGACCGTATCGCCCACATCGTCGCCAGTCCATTTGTTGGCATAGAAGCTGACGGTATTGGAATCGGCGTCCTTGTGCTCGTCAATATACTTCTGCAGCCCCGGCACGTCTTTGGGGGTAAACAGGTTTTTGCGTGCGATAGATTTTACGCTCGATGCATACGTCACGCGGATAGGCGAGATGGCGTCAGTGGCATCGACGATAAACGTGCCCGCCGACTCGTCGACGGTAAAGCGGCGCAGCGGAATGAGCGATGCGGGAACCTTAACCGTCACGATGTCACCGCGCTGGGGATTTTTCTCGTCCGCGCGGTCGACCGTAATCACTAGGTGAGCGAGCTCGCCATCAAACGTATAGGTATCGATATTGCCATCGGTGGACTTAGTGGCCGCGTCGTAAGCTTTGCCGTTGTACTCAGCACCAGTAAAACCATCGACCTGCATGAAGGCGCCCAGCTCGTCCTCAAACGTAATGTAGCCGGAGCCGTTGGGGTTGTTGCCCTCGACCTTAGTCGGGAAACCCTTGCCCGAGGTAATAGCGCTCGAGATGTCCTTAAAGACCTGATCGAGCTCGCTGGCGTTAGTCGCCGACTTGTAGTAGCTAGCACCGGCAACGGGGTCGCCAAAATCGACACTCCAAAAGCCATAGCTAACGGACGATGAGGCCTTCGGGTAGTTGTCCGACACGGCATGCATAAATTTGTTCTCGTTGCTCGTGCGGTTGCTTGTTGGATCGTCGCCCGGCTTCGCACCGTCAAAGATACCGATGGTGTAAATGGTCGCCCCGCCGCTCTTTATGGTCTTGGCGGTATTGATAGCATCCCTAGCGACCTTGGGCTCAAAAACATTAGAGCTCGTAGGAGAGCCATCGGTGAAGAACACAACAATCTTCTGGGCACCTTCGCGACCAGAAGTGATGCCCTTGGTGATGTCCTTGGCCAGGTCCATGCCATAGTCGGCGCGGGTGGAACCGGCAGGCTTGATGGAATCGACCGTGTCCTTGAGGCTCTTTGCGCCCTCATCCTTGCAGGCCGTAAGGCCCAACATGGTCTGGGAGTAGTTGTAGGTGTAGCCGTCTTCGCGATAGGTACCATTACCGACCTCATCGCTCTTCTTGCCCGCAAACTTTACGATGGCAACCTGATGCTGCTTGTTTGCATCCTCAATGCTCTCGTTTTGCTTGGCAATAGTGTCGATAAAGCCGTTGGCAGCACTCTTGAGCGCATCGATACGCTTGGTGGTGGACCCTTTACCGCCCATGGGATCGTCCATCGAGCCAGAGGCGTCCAGCACCAATACGATATCGAGCGGCTTGGAGACCAGCGAGGTCGTATCAGACGTCGAGGACATCGCCGAAAGCGTGGTCGAGAAGTCGGACTCCCCGTCCTCGATAGCCTTGACCGTCTTGTCCGTCCAGATTCGGCCGACGTTTTGGGTCGTGACCTTACTGCCGTCATAGCCGCCCGCCCAGAACTTCCAATGGTTGCTGGTGTCGTAGTCGGCTATTTTTGTTGCTGTCGGTCCGTCCATTCCGGTGCTGGACCTGGCGTTGGCCTCGGGCAGCATGGCAAATGCTGCAGCCGGCAACACAAGCACTACGGCAAGTATCACCGCCAAGAGACCCCTCGTGTACTTACTCATCGCGTCTCCCTTCTCGCGGTCTCAGACCTTGCATCAGCCTAAAGTTACGGAATGAGACACAATTAGGGCAGGTGACACATGTTCCAGATTCGGTTTTGGGCGTGAGACAAATGTCTCACCAAAGTTGAGACACGGCGTTTTCGCAGGAAAACTGGTGCGACTCGGAGCCGTCAGGCAAAAATGACCCGTTTTCCTCCGTCCCCGGGGAATCAATTGGTGGCACTCGCCACAAAACTGGCCCATCTACTACGTTTGACTCGATACCCCCGACCATACCCGCATTTCATAAAAAACCGCAGGTGTTCTACCTGCGGTTTTGTTTTTGCGTTGTTCGCCATGGTTGAGGGTAGCAGCCTAAACGTAGTAGATGGGCCCATTTCGTGGCAGACGGATCACGCGGCGGCCCTCGCGAGGCCAAAATGACCCGTTTTCCTCCGTCCCTGGGGGATCAAGGGCTGTTACGGATATGGTGCCATTTCAAAACTATGCCGGATTACGGGGCTAATGTCGGGGCCCTCATCCATACCTTCTTTTTTTGAAAAACGGCAGGCTATCTACCTGCGGTTTTGATTTTGCCAAATGCGGCGTGGTTGGGGGCAGGCGATTTATCGTAGTAATCCGGCATAGTTTTGTTCGCGGCGGCTCCACCGCTCGTTTAAGCGCGGGGCCGGTAGGGCATTCTTGCCCCACCGGCCCCTATTCCAGCTCTATTCCAGCTCTATTCCAGCTTGGTTTCTACCGTGGGAGTCTTATCCGCCGCAACCGGGGTGCGGGCGGTGTCCATAGTCAGGCAGTGTTTGGGGCAGCTCTCGATGCACTCGCCGCATACCACGCAGGCATACGGGTCAATCGACCACGTTCCTCCCTTGCGATCGACCGCGAGCGCACCCGCCGGGCAGCGACGCGCGCACATGCCACAGCAAATGCACACGTTCATGTCGTTGACGATGTGCCCGCGCAAGCGCTCGGGCGCCGTCAGCTTCTCCTGCGGATAGCACACCGTGACCGGCTGCTTGACCATAGAGCCCAAGGCCGTCTTGGCAAATGTCAGCAAACTCATGCCTTGCCTACCTTTCCGTGCAGCTAATGCAGGGGTCGATGGTCAGGATAATCATGGGCACGTTGGCAAGGAGCACGCCCTGCAGCGCATGTGTCAGACCCGCCAGGTTCTGCGACGTCGGCGTGCGCACGCGGAAACGGTCCAAGTTCTTGGTGCCGTTGCCGCGCACATAGTAGTACGCCTCGCCACGCGGCTGCTCAATCACAACCTCGCCGCGTGCGCCGTCGGCCGGCGTGAGCTTGGTGCGCCCGCCGATACCGTCGTGCGGAATCTTGCCCACAAGCTCCTTAATGATGTCCATGGCCTGCGTGACCTCGGCGCAGCGCACCTGGCAGCGAGCGTAGCAGTCGCCGTCGGTAGCGACAATCGGCTCAAACGCAGCCAGATCCGCATAGGCACCATCGCCAAACATGCGCACGTCGTAGTCCACGCCCGAGGCGCGACCGAACGGGCCGACCATCGAAAGCTCCAGCGCGTCCTTCTTGCTGATCACGCCCACGCCGTGCAGGCGCTCGCCGCAGCTGTCATCGTCCAAAAACGTATGCACCAGGGCCTCGTAGTCGGGACGCATGGCATCGAGTGTCTGGACAATGCCCGCCAGCTCGGAGTCCTCGATATCGTGCTTAAGGCCGCCGATCTCGTTAATCGACAGAATCACGCGACCGCCGCACGTGCTCTCAAAGATCTTGAGAATCTGCTCGCGCAGGGTCCATGACCGATAGAACAGCGCCTCGAAGCCAAAGGCATCGGCGAGCAGGCCCAGCCACAGCAGATGCGAGTGGATGCGCGAAAGCTCGTGCAGAATGGTGCGAATATACTGCACGCGGCCGGGCACCTCGATGTCGAGCATGCGCTCGCAGGCGCTGGCATAGCCGCAGCTGTGACCCACGGCGCAAATGCCGCAGATGCGCTCGGCGATGTAGCCAAACTGATGCATGTCGCGCTTTTCGGTGAGCTTCTCGAGCCCGCGGTGCACAAAGCCGATCTGCGGAATTGCCTCGATGACGCGATCGTCCTCGATCACCAGGTCTAGATGAAGCGGCTCGGGCAGCACCGGGTGCTGCGGGCCAAACGGAATAACGGAGCGATGTGCCATGGACCTTACGCCTCCTCTTTCTGCTTGTCGCGGGCGGCCTTGGCGGCAAGCGCCGCGCGGACCTTGGCCACTTTCTCGGGATCCATGGCGGCGAGCTTTGCCTCCATCTCGGCGGCCTTGAGCGCCGCCTTCGCAGCAGCCCCATCGTGCTGAGTATCGGAGCCGGCAGCCGCAGCGGGCTGAGCAGCGGCGCCCGCGGCATCACCGGCGCCCGCAACGCCCTCCCCTGCAGCAGCCGCAGCCGCGGCGGCCTTCTCGGCAGCGGCCTTGCGCGCCTTGGCCTCGGCGGCCGCGCGGACCTTCATGGCCTTCTCGCGCGCGGCCTTCACCTCGGGCGTGATAACGCTCATGGGCTCGGCAGTCGAAACCTGGTAGAAAAAGCCCTTAAAGTCGATCTGCATATCGGTAATGGCAAGACCAAACAGGTCGTGGGCCTCATTTTCAAACGGGAACACCGCGGGGTAATACAAGCTGATGGACGGAATCTCCTGGTACTGGTCGATGCCCTCAACCACCAGATTCTCGATCGCATAGCTGCCGTCCTGCGCAATATGTTCCTGAGCAGCGCGAACGTTGATAAACGTATAGACCAAGCGATACGAGCCGTCGTCGACGTTGCGCTCGGCGTGCATTTGCACAAAGCGCGCGCCGACGCCCTTGAGCGCCTGGACATGCGACAGGAGCTCGTCGATCCCAACGGTGGTATAGATAGCCTTTTGCATTACTCGGCCTCCTTTGCAGCGGCGGGTGTCCCAGCAGGTGCGTCGCCAGCGGCGGGCGCGTCGCCGGCCTCAGCCGCGGCCACAAACCCGTCCTCGCCCAGCTCAACGCCACCGTCCCAGGTGGCGGCGCCGCCCACGGTGAGCGGATCGCCGCCGGCGCGCATCACGGCCTCCTTCTGGTCCAAGATGCCGCACGCCTCCACGATGGCATCGATCACCGTCTCGGGGCGAATGGCGCACCCGGGCGCGTACACGTCCACGGGAATCGCGCGGTCCACGCCGCCAATCACGTTGTAGGCATCGCGAAACACGCCGCCCGAACACGCACAGATACCGCAGGCCACCACGCACTTGGGCTCGAGCATCTGGTTGTAGATCTGGCGCACGACGGGCAGGTTCTGGGCATTGACCGAACCCGTCACCAAAAAGATGTCCGCATGCTTGGGGTTGCCGGTATTGACCACGCCAAAGCGCTCCGCATCGAACAGCGGCGTGAGCGAGGCCAGCACCTCGATATCGCATCCGTTGCAGCTCGAGCCGTCGTAATGAATAACCCACGGCGAGCGCGACATTTTATGATCCATGGATGCCGCCTCCTAAATAAACACGTCGACGAGGATGGGCATAAGGTTGAGTAGGCCAAACACCAGCGCCACGCCCCAGCCGAGCTTAAAGCAGCTGCGCCAGGTGCTGCGTGCGAAGGTGTTGTCGATCAGCACCTCGACAAAATACGTCGCAGCCATCACGACCAGGGCTACGGCCCAGCTCACCGGGTTGCCCCAAACAAAGAACATGCCCACCCACATCAAAAACAGCACGGTCTCGCACCAGTGCATAAGGGTCATCTTGGCCAGCGTGCTGCCGCTCATCTCGGTGGCGACGCCCTGGACAATCTCCTGATGCGCGTGATGCGAGTACGAAAGGTCGAACGGCGACTTGCGTAGCTTGATGGTGAGCACCGCAAGCAGCGCCAGGAAAATGGGCGCGCTGTACACGATGATGGGCGCCGACTGCCCCGTCACGGCGATGGAATCAAAGCTGTCGGTGGCAAGGTAGAGGCCCACGCTCATCAGCAGAACGGCGGGCTCGTAGCTCATAACCTGCAGCAACTCGCGATCGGCGCCGACCTGCGCAAACGGGCTTTGCGTCGAGGCGGACGCCAGCACCACAAAGATCGCGGCGAGCGTCACCATAAAAGCGCACAGCAGCGTGTTGGAACCCGACACAAAGATGCCGCCGCCTACCACGGTAAAGATGAGCGCACATGCCATATAGGTATCGTCCATGGTATTTACGCTGGCAGGGGCCTTGCGCAGCAGCTTGGCAACGTCGTAGAAGGGCTGCAGCAGGCGCGGGCCCACGCGGCCCTGCATGCGAGCCGAAAGTTTGCGGTCAACGCCGTCGATCAGGCCGCCCACAAGCGGCGCCAGCAGGGCAAACGCCACGGTGCCAATAAATATGCCCACGACACCCGAACCTTCAAAATACTTGCCGCGCAACACCGAGGGCGCGCTCATGGCAAGCCGCTCGGGCCCAATCCACGCGCAACACAGCAGCGCAAACAAGATAATGCTGCAGCACACGACGCTACCCGCGGGGCCAATACGCTTCTCACCAAGGGCGTCCACCGAGTACCAATTGCGCTTTTCGGCCTTCACCTCGCGTCCCATCGAGCCGCGGAAATGGCGGTAATTGTCGGTTCCCACACCCGAAAGATATACGTTTACGTGCGGTTTGTTGCTCACGCGGAATGAAGTCAGCAGCACCACGGCGATAAACGCCACGATAACCACCATCAGATACATGGAGTCCTTGCCAATAACGTACGGCACGCGGCCAAACACCATGGCCAAGTAAGGCGACACCAGGCCGCTCGAGATGAGCGGGAACGCCACGCAGCAAAGAATCAGCAGCGCGGCGATGGTGTTGAGGGCCATCCATTCGGTCTTATGGACATTGACCTCAACGTTTTGAGCCGTGGGATCGACGCCCGAAAGCTTGGCAAGCCACTTGCCCCAGAAGAAGAACGTCGCGGCCGAGCCAAAGGCAAGCACCATGATCATGAGCACGTTGCCGGTCTGGGCAAACGCCACCAGGGCGCCCCACTTGGACACGAGCATGCCAAACGGGGCCACGAACATGCCCATAATGCCCAGCATCATCAGGCGCGTCAGGTGCGGCATGCGGCTGAACATGCCGTCCATGTCCTCGATATTGCGGCTGCCGATATGATGCTCGGCCGTGCCCACGCACAGGAACAGCAGCGACTTTGCCACCGTATGGAACAGGATCAGGAAGATCGCGGCCCACACGGCCTCGGGCGCGCCGACGCCTAGGCAGGCGCTGATAAGGCCCAAGTTGGAAATGGTGGAGTACGCGAGCACGCGTTTGGCGTTGCTCTGCGAGATGGCCATGAGGGCAGCGAGCAAAAACGTGATGGCACCCACACTCGTGACCATAAAGCCAGTCACGGGATAGATGGCATAGAGCGGGCTGAGCTTGACCATCAGGAACACGCCGGCTTTGACCATGGTTGACGAGTGCAGCAGGGCGCTCGTGGGCGTGGGGGCAACCATGGCACCCAATAGCCAAGTGTGGAACGGCATCTGCGCGGCCTTGGTGAGTGCGGCGAGCGACAGCAGAACGACCGGCATCACCAGCAGCGCGGATTGCGCGGTTCCGGCGCCGGAAAGCTCGATCATGCCCGAGATGGTCAGCGGCATGCCGTTAACGTGCAGGTACATGAGCCCGGCCAAAAACGCGATGCCGCCCAGCATGTTGAGGATGATCTGGGTGAAAGCGTTTTTTATGGCCTCGGGCGTGCGCGTGTAGCCAATCATGAGGAACGAGCACACGGTGGTGATTTCCCAGCCGCAGAACAGCCACTCAAGGTTGTCGCTCGTCACGATGACGAACATGGCCGAGAGGAACAGGAACATGAGCGCCAGGAACTGCGGGCGACGGTCGGGCGCGGTCTGCCCGCGCAGCGCGGCCTCGTGCTCGTCATGGGCCTGGAAGTCCTTCATGTAGCCCAGGGCATACACGCAGATTAGGCTGCCGACGATGCCGACGGCGAGGACCATGATCACGCTCATGTAGTCTAGGTAGAGCGGCGTTGCCGTGACGGCTTCGGTCGCGGGCAGCGTCATAGCTGCAAAGGCGAGCGAGCCCACCAACTGTACCACGCCGAGCACACCGGTAAGCGCGTTCCTATATTTGAACGCGTTGTACAGGATGACGGCGCACAGAATTACGTCGATGACGGAGCTGATGATCGAGAGCACATGCGAGGTGCCGGGGGCGACCTCAAAGCTCTGCGGACCCGTGCCAAAAAACATGACGGCGACTACAACTGTCACCGCCATAATAATGCCGGAGCCTACAAGCCCTACCGCATCGCGGGCGCGGTCACCGCGCGCGAGCAGCATGCCCAGCGCCGGTACCAGCGGAAACAGGGTAAGGAAATACAGTAGCGTCATACCATCACTCCCCCATGCAAAAACGCTGCAATTGTTTAACGTTATAGCTCAGTTGAGGAGTAGCGGCGGCGGGTTTTCGGTCAACTGGGGAGTTTTAGGCGTACGGGGTAAGGAGTCTGTCCGCTTTGGAGCAGTGAGGCGACGCTCCCCCTATCGCGGCGGCGGGCGCACGGGCCACTGCGCGCGGTTTATTAACCACTTTGGAGGATGTCCCGATAGGCTCACGACGGTCCAAAAAGTTGGCGTGGCAAGAAAAATGCGCCCCTGTGGGCGCACCATCCCGTTCGCTATTCCGCCTTTTTAACGCGCGGCTTGCGACCGCGCGGCTTATCAACCAGCGCGGACTCACCGCTCTCGCGATACTGGCGGCACCAAGCCTTGACCGAAGACTCGCTGGGAATCTTGTGCTTGATCATGGCCTCGCGAACCGTTAAGCCGTTTTCCAAGCGGTCCTTGACCACGGCGAGCTTAACTTCGTACGAATAGGTGTGATGATGCGAACCGGCGTTGAGAACGGCGTCGGCACCGCCCACGGCATACGCGCGGGCCCACTGACGAGCCGTGGCCTGGGGAATGCCAAGCTCCGCGGCGAGGGCGCGATGACCGACCCCCTCTTGGAGGATCTCGACGGCGCGCTGCCTAACCTCGGGCGCATGCGTGCGAGTCCTAGTTGCTTCCGACATACCTGCCACTTCTTAGCCTTAACCGTTAATCTGCTTTCTTACGTGCAAGTTAGATAGTAGCATTTTACTGTTTGCTCAAAGCAGTTAATTAAAATAGACGCGGTGTTATCTGGGCATTTGGCACCAATTTACGACATTTCTTTATCGATTATTTACGCTGGTAGCTGACTCGCAGCTAATTGTCATTCGCTTGTCAACAAAATTGGCATCTCTTTATGTCCTTTGGCATAGAGGATATAGTTATTAACCCCTCCCCCAATAATTTTGAGTGATCGGCAAGGCAGCAGACGTCCTTACTCCTCATGATTACCGCGCATTGCCATCCACCGGAGCAAAACAAAAAGGGCGGGGCCTGCTGCGCTTGCAGGCCCCGCACCGGTTGACACCCGACGGGACACAGCCGGGCGAGACGAATCCGTGCTACCGTCCCGCCTGGCCGCGATGTTCAACTACAGCTCGTTGGCCGCGTGATACGCCGTGCGAATGGCGCTCGCGATGTCGGCGGTGCGCTCGCCCGAGCAGTCGCCCACGCAGGTCACGGGCACCGTCACGCCATCCAGGTCAAACGCGTTGGCCTTGGAGCCCACGGCCATCACCACGTAATCGCAGGCGATCTTCACCGGCTCCTCGGCACCGTCCTCGGTGGTGTGCACGGCCTCCACGCCCTCGTCGGTAATGGCGGTCAGGCGGGTCTTAACGTGCTGCTCCACGTTGTGGGCGGCAAAGTCGCTCATAATCAGCGGCAGAATGGTCTCGGACTCGCCCGCGGCAATCTTGTCGAGCATCTCCACGATCGCCACCTCGCAGCCGTGCTGCAGCAAGTACTCGGCAGTCTCGGTACCCACCAGGCCGCCACCGATAACGGCGACGCGGCCCGTAAGCTCCACCTTGCCGGCCAGCACGTCCCAGCTCGAGACGACCTTCTCCGAGTCGGCACCCGGAACGGGGATGACCACGTCATGCGCGCCCACGGCCACAATCGCGGCGTCGGCGGCGTTGAGATCCGCGGGGCTAGCGGCATGGTTGAGCTCAACCTTCACGCCCAGGCCGGGCAGAATCTTCTCGTAATACTCGACCGAGCGCATGATCTCGTCCTTGCGCGGAGGCGCGGCTGCCAGCACAATCTGGCCGCCCAAGTGATCGCTCGCCTCATAGACGGTCACGTCGTAGCCGCGCTTGGCCGCCACGCGCGCGGCCTCCAAGCCGGCAATACCGCCGCCCACCACGGCGACCTTCTTGTCGCCCTCGCCCGGCTTGATGGCGATGGTCGCCTCGTCGCCGTTCTCGGCATTGAGCACGCACGAGATGTACTTGCGGTTTTGAATCGCATCGACGCAGCCCTTGTTGCAGTTGAGGCACTCGCGGATGGGCTCACCCGTGGCGGCCTTCAGCGCAATGTCGGGGTCGCACATGAGGGAGCGGCCGTAAGCGATGATGTCGGCCGAACCGTCTTCCAAGATCTTCTCGCCCGCCTCGACCGAGACGACGCGGCCGACGGTTGCCACCGGCACGGAGACCAGGGCCTTGACACGCTCGGCCACGGGCAGCGTCCAGTTGTAGGGCATGGCACCCATGGGCGGAATAGTGTCGCCCATGTTGCCGGTGTGGTTGGCCTGTGCGACCTGGATCATATCGATGCCCGCGCCCTCGAGCAGCTTGGCGAACTCGCAGGCCTCGTCGGGCTGCAGGCCGCCCTTGCCGCGCGGCGTGCCGTCGGGGTTCTCCATAATCACGGGGAGCTTGTACTCCACCATCAGCTGCGGCGCGGCTTCCTTAATGGCGGCGACGACCTCGAGCGCATAGCGAACGCGGTTCTCGAACGAACCGCCGTACTCGTCGGTACGCTTGTTGAGGATGGCCGAGCACAGCGAACCCACCAAGCGATCGCCGTGGACCTCGATGGCGTCAATGCCAGCCTGCTGCGCGCGAGCGGCCGAGGCAGCGATGGCCTCCTTGATCTGGGTGAGCTGCTCTACGCTCGCCTCATTCACAAAGTGCTGCATGTCGTGGTGCAGCTTGGCGTAGGCCTGCTTGCGAATCTCGTTGGACTCGGCCATCTTGGCGGCAAAGGCCTCCTCGTCGCCAGCGGCCTTGGCCTCCTGCGCGGCCTTGGCGGCGGCCATGGATCCCATGACCATGCGGCCGACACCGGGCACGTCGTACTCGGGGTGGAACAGCTGCAGCGCGACCTTGGCGCCGTGCTTGTGGACGGCGTCGGCCAGCGCCTTAAACGTGGGGATCTGGGCGTCGGTTGCCAGCTTGGGCGTGGGGCTTGCGGTCATGACGGGAGCGACGTCACCGATGACGATGTAGCTCACGCCGCCACGGGCTAGGCGCTCGTAAAAAGCCAGGCTGCGCTCGCCGATGGAACCGTCGCGCTCCTCGTAGCCGGTGGTCAGCGGCGGGAACATAATGCGGTTCTTGAGCTCAAGGGGGCCAACCATAATGGGCTGGAGCAACTTGGATGCAGGTGCGGTCATGGACATTCCTCTCTTGTAGGCGCGGCGGCGATGGTGCCGCGTAGTTGTCTAGAGGATATGACATGGGGGCACAGCAGCACAACGGAAATCGGCGGATAGCAGGTAGCGGTAGGTGGATGGGGCGGGACGGCCCGTCGGTTTGTCTCGATCTGTAACAGTTACCCAGCAAAACCGGGTCTTACTGTTACAGATCGAGACAAACAAATTCGGTCCGATCAAACATCTCAATCTGTAACATCTAGACCCACTTTTGACCCCTACCTGTTACAGATTGAGACAAACCAAACCCGCCTGCCAGAAAATCTCAATCTGTAACAACAACTCGGCAAAATCCGTCCCTCGTGTTACAGATTTAGACAAACGGGGGCCGGCTGCCGGAAAATCTCGATCTGTAACATCTAGCCGTCCAAATCGGGTCTACGCGTTACAGATCGAGATTTTGTTTGAGAGGTTGAGAATTGGACCGAAAACACGGTCCCGGAATAACAAAAAAGCTCGCCGGCTAGGCCGACGAGCTGCAAATTCTTGGTCGCGGGGGCAGGATTTGAACCTACGACCTCCGGGTTATGAGCCCGGCGAGCTACCAGACTGCTCCACCCCGCAATGTCTGGGCGCCTCATGTGCGCAAGAAAGAATATTACGCGTGAGTTCGGTGAACGGCAAGGAAAATCTCGTAGAGCATAATTCCTTCATATTTAAACCCCTCAGCCCATATCACAGCAAACGAATCGCAGCCGAGCGCCGTCGACGACACGTATACAATGGTGCGCGTCCTTTTATGCCGACACCGGGAGTAGACATGCTGCTCGCTATCGATATGGGAAACACGCAGACGGCCATGGGTCTGTTTGACGGAGACGAGCTGGTGCAGTCGTGGCGCATGCCCACCGACCGCTCCTATACCGCCGACGAGATCCACGTGCGCCTGATGGGCTTCTTTAAGATGTACGACCTCTCACTCGACGCGGTCGACGCGATTGCCTTTGCGGGCGTGGTGCCGCAGCTCTCGCGCGAGTGGCACGCCGTTGCCGACCGCATCGCCGCGGACGCCATCGTCATCGGACCGCAGACGGCCGCCGTGACCAAGCTGCGCGCGGCGCGTCCCCAGGCCGTGGGCGCCGACCGCGTCGCCAACGCCGTTGCGGCCGAGACTTTCTACGGCGCGCCGGCGATTGTGGTGGACTTTGGCACCGCAACCAATATCGATGTGATCGATGAGGACGGTTATTACATTGGTGGGGCGATCGCGCCGGGCATCCGCATCTCCATGGACGCGCTTGCCGCCCGTGCCGCTAAGCTCGCCAGCGTGCCGCTCGAGGCGCCCAAGCACGCCATCGGTCGCGACACCGAAGAGTGCATCAAGGTCGGCGCCGTGATGGGCGCCGCCGCCATGGCCGAGGGCCTGGTCGCGCGCATGAAGCGCGAGCTGGGCCGCGACGATGCCACCGTTATCGCCACGGGCGGTCTCGCCGGCATCGTCGCCGATTCGACCGATGCCTTCGACGTGGTCGACGGGCAGCTCACCATCAAGGGTATCTGCGAAATCTACCGCCGCATGCAGGAGCAGGGATAAGGTGGGGGTTTAAGTCGAGCGCGCCCGGTGCCACAGCCCCCGCAAACGTTCGCCAAGCCTATTCCTCAAAACTGAATTGTTTTCATTTTTGAGGAATAGAGACTCCTCGAATACGCCCAGCACAGCGATATCGTGCATGTTTTCTATTCCTCAAAATCGAAAGATTCTCGGTTTTGAGGAATAGGGCACTGACAACCCATTCCCCAGACAAGCAAGACCCTCCCCGGCACAGCCGAGGAGGGTCTTGTTATCATCGCTATCTTTGAACGCGGGCGCCTCGCGTTACAGTCCGCGAATCCGTACGGCCTCGGGCGGAAACTCCTGCTCGCCGGCATCGGTCTTGACGGTCGCGCGGCCCCAGATGTCCAGGCCCGCAAACACACCGACCGCAAGCGGCAAACCGTTGGGCGACACCGCCGCGACCTGACGACCCAGCAGTGGCACCATGTCAAAGTACTCGCCCAGCACCGGAGCCAGCGGACCGGCAGCGCCCTGTGGTGTGTTGGCGGCAACCGCCCAGGTGTCCACGCGGACCAGCAAGGCGGCGGCCAATGCCTCGACCAGCACCTCGTCGGCCATATCCACGCCAAGCTCACCCAGCGCCGCACGCTCAACATCCACCGTTACCGCGGCAAACATGCCCGCGGCACCGGCACCGCCGTTAACGGCGACGCGCGCGAGTGACGTCTCAAACGCAGGCGCACCGCACACGATGTCACTCGGCCACTGGATACCCACCTTGCCGGCAAGGCCCAGGCCCGGCGTCGATGCCGTGCCCACGAGCGCGTCCATCATGCCCATCGCGGCCACAAACGGCAGGCCGTGGAAGGCGTGCATATTCACGTCGGGGCGCACAACCAGCGAAAACGTCAACGACGCCTCGCCCACGCTCCAAGCGCACCAACCCGCGGACACGCCCTCGCGGCCCGCGTCACGCGCCGCGTCGAGCTCGGTGCCAGCGGCAACAGCATTCATCTCGATCATCTACATGCGCCCCAATTCGCCCACGATATGGCCCACGCGGTCCTCGGGCTCCTTGACCTCGACGCCGTTGTAGCGGAAGAACCGCGCCGGATCGTGCATCAGATCCTCGAGCGGCACCAGCACAAAGTCGCGCTCGCCGATCAGCGGATGCGGCAGGCGCAGCTTTTTGCCGCCGTGGGTCTCGCCGTCCATCCACAGCAGGTCCAAGTCGATGGTGCGCGGGCCGTTGGCCTTGGCCTTTTTGGAACGGTCGCGGCCCAGCTCGGCCTCGATCTTCATGAGCTCGTCGAGCAGCACCAATGGCGCCAGCTCGGTCTTGATCTCGATGACGGCGTTGGCAAACGCGTCCTGGCGCGTCTCGTAGGCCGGCTCGCTCTCGTAGATCTTGGAGGAGTTGGACACGCAGGTGAGTGGAATCTCGGCGATCATGTCGCGTGCGGCGCGGATGTTGTCGCAGCGATGCCCCAGGTTAGAGCCCACGGCCACAAACGCGCGGCGCGGCTGCGGCTTGGCAACCGCCCAGTAGCCGTTCAGGAACTGCGCAAAACCCGCGGCGTCGTGCACGCGCACGATGTTGGCACCGGCCTGGATGGCGCCCAGGCACACGCCAAACGTAGCGGCATCGCGCTCGGCGGCCTCGGTCACGCCCGAGACGGCGCCCACAAAGCGCTTGCGCGATACGGCGCACATGAGCGGATAGCCCAGTGACGCCATCTTGGCAGTCTCGCGCTGGATGACAATGTCCTCGTTGGCCGTCTTGCCAAAGCCCGGACCGGGATCGATGCAGATGCGGTCGCGCGACACGCCGGCGTGGATGAGCGCGCGGGCCTGGTCGGACAGAAAGCCCATGACGCGGCGCATGATGGGCGCCGAATCGGGCAGGGTGAAGCGGCGGAGCTGCGAGGTGGGCACGTAGGCTTCCTCGCGGCGGGCGCTGCGGCGCATCATGGCGGCAAGGTGGTCATTGGGCTCCGATGCGGCCTCGGTGGCTGCGGGCGCGGCCTCGGGCGCGACGGTCTCGGCGGCAGTAGCCTGCTCGGCGGCGGGCGCCTCCTGCTCGCTTGCGGGCTCAGACGTGGGCTCCGGTTCACCAAACGGCAACGAGGGCTGCACCACGCCGCCCGGAAGCTTGGCCTCCGGCTTAGGCTCGCCCAGCAACTTGCCGCGACGGCGACGGGCCGGCTTCTCGGCCTCGCGCGCGGCCTCGGCAGCCGCCTCGCGTGCCTTCTCGGCAACAAACGCCGCTGCCGAGGTATCGAGCTGCACCGTTGCGTGCGTGCGCGCGGGCGCGGCGACCTCGCCGGCATGCATCACGATGACGCCGCAGGTGCTCGTCTTAACAAACTCGACCATCTTGGGGTCGGTGAAGCCGGTCACGTCGTTGACGATCGAGGCGCCGCAGCGCACGGCCGCCTTGGCAACCGCCACATGACGCGTGTCGATCGAGACGATGGCGCCCTCCTTGGCCAGCGCGCGCACCACGGGCAGCACGCGGCGCGCCTCCTCGTCGGGGTTGACCGGGGTAAAGCCGGGGCGCGTGGACTCGCCGCCCACGTCGATGATGTCGGCGCCGGCGTCGAGCATCGCCAGGCCATACTCGATCGCGGCGTCCGGGTCGAAGTGCTCCCCGCCATCGCTAAACGAATCGGGCGTCACGTTGAGGACGCCCATGATGCGCGGACGGTCAAAGCTGAGCTCATACTTTCCGCACCGCCATGTCTTGCTGTCGTTCGCCATGAACATCCTCCTAAAATGCCCACGCCGCCGCGCTCGGGCGCTGGCGGCGGGGTCGCTTTGCACTCAGTCTTTCTATTGTATCCGCGCGCGCGGGCTAGAACGCAAACGCGGCCGCGATGTCGCAAGAAATCAGCAGGTCGGCATTTGCATCCTGATCGGTGGGCGCCAGATTGCAAATGGCCAGTGTATCGCCGGTAAAGTAGCGTGTGAGACCCGCCGCCGGGTACACCACGAGCGATGTTCCGCCCACGATGAGGGCATCGGCCGCGGCAATGGCGGCGACGGCGCCGGTGAGCACGCGCTCGTCGAGCGGCTCCTCGTAGAGCACCACATCGGGCTTGATGCGACCACCGCACGCGGGGCACACGGGCACGCCCGCGGCGTCCTCGTGCTCGCGCGAGAAAATCCACTCGGCGCTATAGACCGCGCCGCACGACTGGCAAATGTTGCGATGGACCGATCCGTGCAACTCAAACACGCGCTGCGAGCCCGCCATCTGATGCAAGCCGTCGATGTTTTGCGTCACCACGGCATCAAGCTTGCCGGCGCGCTCCAGCTCGGCCAGCTTGGTGTGGCAGCGGTTGGGCTTAGCGTTAAGCGCGATCATCTTGGTGCGGTAAAAGTCGAAGAACTCCGCCGGATGTGTCTCGTAAAAGCTGTGCGAGAGCATGGTCTCGGGCGGATAGGCAAACTGCTGGTGATACAGGCCGTCCACGCTGCGAAAATCGGGAATGCCGCTTGCCGTGGAAACACCCGCGCCGCCAAAGAACACCACGCGCTCGTGGGTATTGAACAGCTCCGCCAGCGCGGCGGAGGCCTGCCTGGGGTCCGATATTGCCTGCGTCATATGAGTCCTCCGTCCTTGTTAGTCGGGCAGCGTTGGGCGACGTCCCAGCATGCGGCCTTTAAGTCAGCATGCGCGGAGTCCACCCCGCCCCTGTTGCGCTAATCTTAAGCCTGCCAACCCCGTCGAAAGGACACCATGCCTCAGACTTACACTTTCGCCTCGTGGAACGTCAACGGCCTGCGCGCCGTGCTCAAAAAGGACCCGAGCTTTATCCAGATCGCGCAAGAACTCGACGTCGATATCCTGGCGCTGCAAGAGACCAAGCTGCAAGAAGGCCAGGTCGATATTGACCTGCCCGGCTATCACCAAACCTGGAGCTACGCCGAGCGTAAAGGCTATTCGGGCACTGCGGTCTTTAGCCGCCAGGAACCGCTGCGCGTGCTGCACGCCGATGCGCTGCTGCCCTACGCCGGCGAAGGCGAGGCTGCCGAGCTCGTTGCCCAAGCCGCGACCGAGGGCCGCGTCTGCGCGCTCGAGTTCGACAAGTTTTGGTTTGTCGACGTCTATACGCCCAACGCCCAAAACGAGCTCGCGCGCATCGACGTACGCATGGCGTGGGACGATGCCTACCGCGGCTTTTTGAACGCGCTCGAGCGCGAGACCGGCAAACCCGTCGTGACCTGCGGCGACTTTAACGTGGCGCACGAGGAGATCGACCTTAAGAACCCCAAGTCCAACCGCGGCAACGCGGGCTTTTCGGACGAGGAGCGCGGCAAGTTCACCGAGCTACTCAACGCCGGCTTTACCGATACCTGGCGCGCGGCAAACCCCGACGTCGAGGGCGTCTACAGTTGGTGGAGCTATCGCTTTAATGCCCGCAAGAACAACGCAGGCTGGCGCATCGACTACTTCCTGGTAAGCGACGCAATCGCCGACAACGTACGCGACACCGGCATCCGCGACGACATCTTTGGCAGCGACCATTGCCCCGTCACCCTCACGCTAGAGCTCTAGCCCCAGCTGATCCCCTGGGGACGGAGGAAAACGAATCATTTTGGGTCTCGTGGGGGTATCCGCGTGACCCATCCGCCACGAAACACGCCCATCTACTACGTTTAAGCCACCACCCTCAACCACAGCGAACAACGCAAAAAGAAAACCGCAGGTAGAAAGCCTGCGGTTTTTCATAAAACGCGGTCATGGTCGGGAGTATCAAGCTAAACGTAGTAGATGGGCCAGTTTCGTGGCAAGCGCCGTCAACTGATTCCCTGGGGACATCTGGGGACGGAAGAAAATGGATCAATTTGGCTCTCTGAGGGCCACGATGCCCGTCATATCAGCCGGCCATTCCAAAACTATGCCGGTTTACGGGGCTGAATCGCGAACCCCCAACCATACGCAATTCCGAGATAATAAAACCGCAGGTGAACGGCTTGCTCTATTTCGAAAAAAGCCGGCATGGTCTGCCTGCGCCAATCTAGCCCCGTAAACCGGCATAGTTTTGAAATGGCACTTCGGCAGTATTGATTCCCGCCCCGGCGAACCAGCCCTACAGCCCGTATTTCACGACGACACGGTTAATGCGACGGCACCAAGGCTTGTACAGGGCGGCCAAAAACACGCAGGTCGCAAGGCCGTGCGTAATATCGAACGGCACTGCCGTGGCAAGACGCGCCACGGCACCCGCCCAAGTAAGCGGCTGTACAAAACCAATGATGTCATACGCGTTGATCACGACGCCATAGAGCAGGCCCGACGCAAAGCCGTACGCCAGCAGCGCTGGCATGCGCACGGTGCCGTCGACGCGGTCGAACGCACCCGCATACGCCAGCGCGCCGCCGACATAGCCAACCAGACCCCAGGCGTACATCTGCCACGGCGTCCACATGCCCTGCCCAAAAAAGAAATTGCTGGTCAGCGCCGCCAGCGCGCCAACCATAAAACCATTGCGGCGACCAAGCGTCGCCCCCGCGATAATGGCGATGGCGCTCACCGGTTTAAAGTCGGGAATGGGGCCAAACAAGATGCGCCCCGCCGCGGCCAACGCCGCCAACACCAGCGTGGGCATAATCTGGCGCAGGCCCGGGCGCGACGCCTCGTAACCCGCAAAGAACAGCGCAAGCACCAGTGCCACCACGACAAGCATGGCAAGCGCCGCCTGCTCAACGCCCGCCAGCAACGCCGCAGCCATCACCGCAGGAACCGCCAGCAGCAGCGGGATCTCCAGTTTTGCAAGCAAGCGTGAGAAACGACAGTCCGTCATCCCATCACGCCCTATAAAACACGTTGTCGGCAAAGAAGTCGGCCGGGGGCTCCATACAGGCAATCTCGCCGTCAAACATCATGGCGACGTCGTCGGCTACCTGCTCGGCAAAATCCAGGTCGTGCGTTGCCATGATGACGGTGCCGCCAGCCTTCGCATGGTCACGCAGGGCGCGGGCGATGATGCGGCGGCTGGCCAGGTCCAGACCCTTGGTGGGCTCATCGAGCAATAGCAGTTCGGGGCCGATTAGCAGTAGCTTTGCCAACGCAAGCAGTTGGCGCTGTCCGCCCGAAAGGTCATAGGGGTGGCGTTCCCCTAAGCCCGCGAGCCCCAGACTCACCGCGCGCTCCCGCGCCATATCCTCGCCGTACCCGCAGGTCGAAGCCCATTCCATCAGCTCGTCGCGCACCGTCTCGGCAACCAACAACGCCTTGGGATTCTGAGGCAGCAGCGCCGCCGATGCCGCCCCACGCACCATGCGCCCACGCTGCAACTTGACCGTTTTGGCCAGGACCGAGAGCATCGTCGACTTGCCGCAGCCGTTTCCGCCCACAATCGCATGCACCGCGCCAGCCAAAAACGCCGCATCGAGTCCGCGCAGCACCCAGCCAGACGCCCGATCGTAGCGAAACCAGCTTCCTGCCAAGGTGGTAGCCGACCCAGCGTGCATTTTTTGGAGTATTCTGCTTCCATCCGTGCGCGGGAAGGCTTCCGAGCCGTTCTTGAGCGACGTTTGCGCCACAAATTCGGACGATTTGTCCAATTCCGAACTTTTTTTCGCGCTCGATGCGTCCACGGGCGACTCCAGAAAGCCCAAACTGTCCTCACGCCTGCTGAATACTCCTGTTTTTGCACATCGGATGGCACCCCACCCCAACATGTCATCGGAAAACAGCGATTCTCGGCGTCCCAAAGAAGCCATATCCGCCACCTCGCGCACGCGGCCGCCCTCAATCCGGTACGCACACGTCGCATACTCGAGCATCGGCCGCGGCTGATGCGTCGCCACAACAACCGTGCAGCCCAGCTCACGGTTCACGCGAAACAGCGCGTGCAGAAAATTCTTCTCGGCAACGGGATCGAGCTGAGACGTGGGCTCGTCGAGCAGCAGCACGCGCGGGCGCAAGGCCAGCACGGCCGCCAACGACAGCAGCTGCTTGCGTCCGCCCGAAAGCGTGTCAGTATCGCGGTGAAGCCAATCTTCCAGCCCAAAGAAATAGCTGGTCTCAGCTACGCGACGGCGCATCTCGTCGCGCGACACACCCAGATTCTCTAGGCCAAACGCCATCTCGTGCCACACGGTTTCGCACACGATCTGGTTCTCGGGATCCTGGAACACATAACCCACGCGCTCCGCCGATGCCCGCACGTCCATGTCGGCGACGGGCTCGCCCAGCACGCGCAGCTCGCCGGAGCGCGTACCCGCCGGAGCGATCTCGGGCTTGAGCAGCGACAGCAGCGTCGATTTGCCCGACCCGGTACCGCCAACAAGCAGCGCAAACGCACCTTGGGAAACACGCCAATCAAGTCCCTCGAGCACCGGTGCCTCGGCCCCGGGATAGGCAAAACTAAGGCCTCGCACCTCAATCGCCGGCGCGGCCGAGCCATATGCCACACCCGCCGCCGAGCTCCTATCAAACCGAGCCATCAGCCAAACCTCTTCTCATCAATCGCATGCAACGCACAAGGCAGCACCATCCAGGCAGCGTACACGACATAGCCCAGCCACGGCGCCGGCACCGAGAGCTGCGGATAAAACGAATACTGCGTCGTCGCGGTCCACGCCACCGCCACCGCGGCAGCACCAAACAGTGCGAGCCCAACCAGCGCGGCAACGTCGCTGCGCCCCAGTCGATACCTCGCATACGTCGTACGACGCGTCGCGGCACCCCACCCGCGCGAGCGCATCGCGTCCGCACGCTCCAGCGAATCTTCCATGCCCCAGCCCATCAACACGCTCGACGCCCGCAGGCGCGAGCGCACGGGGTCGGCCGGCGCGCGGCCCGGTACATCAATCGCATCCTGCACCGCCAACACCGTACGACCGCGGCGCAAAAACTGCGGGATAAGCCTCATGCACATCGAGATCATAAGCGCAATCACCGGTGCGGCATTGCCCAGCAGCGCGAGCACCTTGTCGTATTCGAGCATCGATGCCGCGGCCTCAAACCACAACACGCTCGCCACAAACAGCCCGCCCATGCACAGGCCGTATACCATGCTCTCCAGATACACCGCGCGCATGCCAATACGGAACAGCTCCGTCGAGCCCGAGGCGCTAAACAGCGGATTGAGCACCGCAACGATCAAAATCACCGGCAGCTGCCAGCGGAGTGCGCCCAGCGTGCGGGCAGCCCCACGCGTCGCAAATCCATACGCCAGCCCGCCCGCAAGTGACAGCGCAATCAGCACCGGCTGCATCGAGAACATAGTGAGCCCCAGCGTCAGCACTATATAGAGTGCCGGCACAGCCGGATGCGACATCGAGAATGCCGCGACGGGCTCGCCGCCAAACTCCTCTCGTATGTTGTCCACGGGCACCCCGTCCCCTCGCTCAAACAACAGCTCCGCAGCACCGCCAACGCCGCACACAAGCAGTGCAAACGCCACGCCGGCGGCGCAAGCCTCAACCGCCGCAAACCAATCGTTACGCGCTCGTCATATGCCTGCGGTATCATATTGCGCCGTGTATCGTTTCCAAACACACGTCTCTATAACGTAACAGGAGATCACATGGACGCAACCGCAATTATCCTCGCTGCCGGCGAGGGCACCCGCATGAAGTCGAACCACTGCAAGGTTTCGCACAAGATCCTGGGTAAGCCCATGGTCCAGTGGATCGTCGACGCTACCATCAAGGCCGGCTGCAGCCGCGTCGTGGTTGTCATCGGCAGCCACGCCGACGAGATGCGCGCCCTCATCGACGGCGCCTACGCCAACAGCGCCACCAAGGTCGAGTGCGTCGAGCAGACCGAGCGTCTGGGCACCGGTCACGCCGTGAAGGTCGCGCTCGAGGCCTGTGGCATCACGCAAGGCCCCGTCGTGGTGCTCAACGGCGACCTGCCGCTCATCACCGCCGACACCGTCGCCAAGTTCGCGCAAACCGTCGCCACCGGCGAGCTCGCCTGCACCGTCATGACCATGACCCCGCCCGATCCTTTCGGCTACGGCCGCATCAAGCTGGGCGCCGACGGTCAGATCGAGCGCATCATCGAGCAGAAGGACTGCACGCCCGAGCAGGCCGCCACGCTGCTGGAGTGCAACGCCGGCTGCTACGCCTTCGACGGCGCGCAGCTCGCCGCGCACATTGACGAGATCGGCAACGACAACGCGCAGTCCGAGTACTACCTGCCCGACATGCTCGAGATCCTCAAGGGTCACGGCCAGGCAGTCTCCATCTTCCACTGCGACGACTACCGCGACGGCCTAGGCGTCAACAGCCGCGTCCAGCTCGCACAGCTCACCGCCATCGCGCGCGACCGCATCAACGAGCACTGGATGGCCGAGGGCGTTACCTTCATCGACCCCACGCAGGCCTGGATCGGCCCCGATGCCACCATCGGCCGCGATACCGTCGTGTGGCCGCAGACGCACCTGATCGGCCACGTCACCGTGGGCGAGGAGTGCCAGCTCGGTCCCAACAGCCGCCTCACCGACACCACCGTCGGCAGCGGCTGCACCATCGATGAGACCATCGCCATCGAGGCCGTCATCGAGAACGGCGTCGACTGCGGCCCGCGCGCCTACCTGCGCCCGGGCACCCACATGCTCGACGGCTCCAAGGCCGGCACGCACGTGGAGATCAAGAAGTCCACGATCGGCGAGGGCTCCAAGGTGCCGCACCTGTCCTACATCGGCGACACCACCATGGGTTCCGGCGTCAACGTGGGCGCGGGCTCTATCACCTGCAACTACGACGGCGTGCACAAGCACAAGACCGTCATCGGCAAGGACGCCTTCATCGGCTCCGACACCATGATGGTCGCGCCCGCTCAGATCGGCGACGGCGCGCTCGTTGCCGCCGGCTCTGTCATCACCGAGCCGGTCCCGGCCGACGCGCTCGGTCTGGGCCGCGCCCGTCAGGTAAATATTGAGGGCTGGGCCGCCGATTATCGCCGCCGTCTGCACGAGGACGACGAGGTATAACGTTTTACCAAGCATCTAAGGAGCTGTTCCCATGGGGACGGCTCCTTTTTCTATGCTGACCTGCGCGGCCGGATGAGTGGTCGGTTCGTGTCCGTTGACGGTAAAGACGTTATCAAGACTCGATAAACCCCACCGCGCGGTTACAATGCAACAAGGCATCTATATGGCATTCGATTTAAAGGAGAAGGGTAATGCCGATTAATGATCCCGAGAAGTCGGAGAATATGCGCAAGTCCATTCGCGTGTATTCCGGTTCCTCCAACCGTCCCCTCGCTCAGAAGATTGCTGAGTACCTTGGGGTCGAGCTTTCGGGCCTTACGCTAAAGCAGTTCGCCAATGGTGAGATTTACGCCCGCTACGACGAGACTGTCCGCGGCGCCGACGTCTTCCTGATTCAGTCCGTGGCCGGCGGCAACGTCAACGACATGCTCATGGAGCTGCTCATCGCCACCGACGCTGCCAAGCGCGCATCCGCCCGCTCCATCACCGCCGTTATCACCCACTACGGCTATGCCCGCCAGGACCGCAAGGCCGGCCCGCGCGAGCCCATCACCGCTCGCCTCGTCGCCAACCTGCTCGAGCGCGCCGGCGTCAACCGCATCATCACCCTCGACCTGCACCAGGGTCAGATCCAGGGCTTCTTCGATATCCCGGTTAACCACCTGTCCGCGCTGCCGCTGTTTGGCCAGTACTACAACGACATGCACTTCGACACCGACAACCTGGTTGTCGTCTCCCCCGACGTGGGTCGTGCCAAGGCCGCCAAGAAGCTGTCCGACATGCTCGGCTGCGACCTGGCCATCGCCCACAAGGGCCGTCCGCGCCACAACGCCGCCGAGGTCATGGGCATCATCGGTGACATCAAGGGCAAGACCTGCATCATCAACGACGACATGATCGACACCGCTGGCACCCTGTGCGCCAACGTCAAGGAGCTCAAGGCTATGGGCGCTGGCGACATCTACGTCTGCGCCACCCACGGCATCTTCTCCGGTCCGGCCATCGAGCGCCTGAACGATGCCCCCATCGTCGAGTGCGTCGTCACCGACGCCATTCCCGTCGAGGTCGGCGGCAAGATCAAGACCATCTCGGTCGCCGAGGAGTTCGCTCAGGCCATCTCCGCCGTTTACCACGAGGAGCCCGTCTCCACGCTCGTCGGCGGCGACTTCGCGCTGTAGTCGCTTGACCCTCGCATCTCACCGGAAGCCCGGTAGGCCTGCGGGGTTATCACACCGACGTCCTCGCCGCTTCGCGGCTGCGGGATGTCGGCTTAGATAACCCCTCCCGGCCTACCGGGCTTCCTGCTGTCTCGGGGCAGCTGTTTTCTGAAATGACTTTGCCGCGCCCTTTCCTCGCCTTCGGCGGGCGTGGTAGCCTTTGTCGTTGAACGAACTACTTATGTAACGAAAGGATGAACATGGCAGCTGCACAGCCGCTTAAGATTCGCATGGTTGCCGGACTTGGCAACCCTGGCGATGAGTATGCCGAAACCCGCCACAACGCTGGCTTCAAAGCGATCGACGAGCTGGCCCGTCAGGCCGGCGTCACGTACTGGAAAAACCAGGCCGGCGCCGAGGTCGCGCTCATCAACATCAACGATGCCGAGGAAGAGGGCGGCAAGCGCCAGATCGTGCTGGTCAAGCCGCAGTCGTATATGAATACCTCGGGTGGCCCCATCTCCAAGCTCTGCCGCGAGTACAAGATCAAGGCCGAAGAGCTGCTCGTCATCCACGACGAGCTTGACATTCCCGCCGGTGACGTGCGCGTCAAGGTGGGCGGAGGTCATGCCGGCCACAACGGTCTGCGCTCCATCATCGACAAGATGGGCAGCCGCGACTTTAGCCGTATCCGCACCGGCATCGGCAACCCTCCCGGCAAGATGGCCGTGGCCGACTATGTGCTCAAGCAGCTGCGCGCCCGCGAGGCCGATGACTTCCAGGACACCTGCGCCCGCGCCGCCGACGCCGCGGGTCTCGCCATCGTGCACGGCGTGATCTATGCCCGCGACCACGTCAACGGCGCCGCCTCCGCCAACGGCAAGCACTAAAACCTATCATTTAGGGACAGGTTTATTTTGGCAGGTTTTATCTGCGGAAACGCCCCAGTTGCGGCATCACGATAAACCGCGCGCCGCCATACACGCATAGCACCCCAAAGGGGGCCGGCCTCATCACAACCCGAGGCCGGCCCCCTTTGCCGTTTTGCCTGATAAAACCGACCAAAATAAACCTGTCCCTTTTTGGTAGGTCGAACCGGATAAACCCTTTTCCCACCTGCCGAAGATACACGTAAGCGACATGCCCATGAGGGTATAATTTGTACCGTATGTCTGCACAACGCCTGTGCGCGTACGGTTTTATTCGGGCTACCGTCCATTTCCGTGGAGGCACGGTTCGGCGGCCCTAACAAGAGAGGGGTTCTATGTATAAGATCCTGGAGAAGACGCAGTTCTCGGAGAAGGTGTTCAAGTTCCGCATCGAGGCGCCCGCAATCGCCAAGCATGCGCACGCTGGACAGTTCCTCATGGTCCGCGCCAACGAGACGGGCGAGCGCGTCCCGTTTACCCTGGCCGGCTGGAACGGTGACGAGGGCTGGGTCGAGTTCATCTTCATGGTGATCGGCAAGACCACCGAGATGCTGTCCACCTACGAGGCCGGCGAGTCGCTGCGCGACGTCGTGGGCCCGCTGGGCGTTCCCACCGAGATGGCCGAGGGCCCCTGCGCCGTCATTGGCGGCGGCGTCGGCCTGGCAATTGCCTTCCCGGTCGCCAAGCACCTGGTCGAGACCGGCCACGAGGTGCACGCCATCATGGGCGCCCGCACCAAGGACCTCCTGCTCATGGAGGACCAGTTCCGCGAGCTCCTCGACGAGGACCACATCCACATCACCACTGACGACGGCTCCTACGGCGAGCAGGGCGTTGTCACCGCTCCGCTGGAGCGCCTGCTGCAGGACAAGGCCGTGAGCCAGGTCTTCTGCGTCGGCCCCGTTCCGATGATGAAGTTCTCGACCCTCACCGCCCAGAAGTACGACACCCCCATCACCGCGTCGCTCAACCCCATCATGGTTGACGGCACCGGTATGTGCGGCTGCTGCCGCGTCGAGGTGGGCGGCGTGACCAAGTTTGCTTGCGTCGACGGCCCCGACTTCGATGCCACCCTGGTCGACTGGGATGACCTTCGTGCCCGCCAGGCCGCTTACCGTTCCGAAGAGGGCGAGTCCCTCAAGGCCTATGAGGAAAAGAGCTGCGCATGCCACTAGTTAACGGTCGTTTCGTTGCCGATATGAAGTCGCCCCGCACCCCCGATAACGAGGAGCCGGCTGCCGAGCGCGCCTGCGACTTCCGCCCCGTCGACAAGGGCTTCACCGAGGAGATGGCGCTGGCCGAGGCCGAGCGCTGCCTCAACTGCAAGAAGCCGTTCTGTGTTGAGGGCTGCCCCGTCAACATCAACATCCCCCGCTTTATCGAGCAAATCCGCGCGAAGGACTTCGGCGGCGCTCTCGATACCATCCGCGAGGACTCCATGCTTCCCGCCATCTGCGGCCGCGTCTGCCCGCAGGAGAACCAGTGCGAGGGCAAGTGCATCCGTGGCAAGAAGTCCGAGCCCGTGGCCATCGGCCAGCTCGAGCGCTTCCTGGGTGACCGCCCCGAGCTCGCCTCCACGCCCAAGATGGCTCCCAAGAACGGCAAGAAGGTCGCCGTCGTCGGCTCTGGCCCGTCCGGCATCACCTGCGCCGGCGAGCTCGCCCGCAACGGCTTTGACGTCACCGTCTTCGAGGCATTCTTCACCGGCGGCGGCGTACTGGTCTACGGCATCCCCGAGTTCCGTCTGCCCAAGGCAGTCGTCAAGCGCGAGATCGACGGCCTGGAGGACATGGGCGTCAAGTTTGAGTACAACTCCGTCGTGGGCAACATGGCCACGGCCGAGGAGCTGTTCGAGCAGGGCTTCGACGCCATCTACGTGGCGACCGGCGCTGGCCTGCCCAAGTTCCTCAACGTCCCCGGCGAGAACCTGCCCAACGTCTTCTTCGCTAACGAGTACCTCACCCGCGTGAACCTGATGAAGGCCAACAAGTTCCCCGAGTACGACACCCCCACCAAGCACGGCAAGAACGTCGTTGTCTTTGGTGGCGGCAACGTGGCTATGGACGCCGTCCGTACCGCCAAGCGTCTGGGCGCCGAGCACGCCATCATCGCCTACCGTCGTACCGAGGACGAGATGCCCTGCCGTCGCGCCGAGCTGCACCATGCTAAGGCCGAGGGCGTCGAGGTTCTGCCGCTCGTCTCCCCGCTCGAGTTTGTCGCTGGCGAAGACGGCTCCGTGTGCGCCGTCAAGGTCCAGAAGATGGAGCTCGGCGAGCCTGACGAGTCCGGCCGTCGCCGCCCGGTGCCCATCGAGGGCGCCATCGAGGAGATCCCCTGCGACGTCGCTATCTCGGCTATCGGCACCAACGCCAACCCCTTCGCAAAGAAGATCGGCGGCAAGATGGAGCTCAACAAGTGGGGCTACATCGTTGCCGACGAGGAGACCGGCCAGACCACCGATCCCCGCATCTGGGCCGGCGGCGACATCGTCACCGGTGCCGCTACGGTCATTCTGGCGATGGGCGCCGGCAAGAAGGCCGCCGCTTCCATCACCAAGAGCCTGCTGGGCGAGTAATCACCTGCAGTGCTAGCCATCAAACGGCAAAGTCCCCGTCGAGTACACGCCTGGCGGGGACTTTTCTCTATGCCGGCCAACCCATCACCACAAAGGGGACATGCGCCTTTGTGGTGGTCGGGGACTTGGCCGGCGAACCAATTCCGACGTTTGTCTCAATCTGTAACAGTTAGAGACCAAATTCCTCGCCACGTGTTACAGATCGAGACGTTAGGTTAGCGGCTGAACAGTTCGTCTCAATCTATAACACCTAGAGCCCAACTATCAGGTTTGGTGTTACAGATCGAGATTTTGTAAAAGCCGAGAATGGGCGCTGCCACCAAAAGCCTAGCGCTTGCGGCGCTTGGTTGCGGCGATGCCGGCAGCGGCAACGGTTGCGCCGGCGATGCCAAGGGCAGCTGCGGCCGTCGCGGCGTTGTCGCCCGTGGCGGCCAGAGTGCCCACGGACTTCTGGGCAGCGGTGGCCTTCGCGGCCGGCTTGGAGGCAGCAGTCGTGGAACTCGCCTGAGTCAGCGTCACGGACGGCGTGCCAGTCTCACTTCCGCCGCCTGGCTGCGGCGTGGGAGCCGGGGTAGGCTCAGGCTGCGGCGTGGGCTCAGGCTCGACCGCATCTCCGGAGCTGATTACCACGCTGCGGGCAACCTCGTCGGAGGTCCTAACATCCTGGATAGTGGACGACCCGGCAGCACCGATGACGAGTCCGTTTCCCGTAGTTTCTCGCACAGTGCCGCCGGCGGGAGTCGTAACTACCGATCCGCCATCAATTGAGAGACAAGGGGCTGCATCACCTTGATTGACAGCGTAGATTGCCGCTGTATTACCCGACACCTCAACATTTGAATTAATGATGTCAATTCGAGGGATGGCGGACTGGGAGCCGGACTGGGAATATATTCCGTAGCCATGTTTACGACTGTGGCCAGTTCCGTCACCGCATCGAACTGTAAGGCTCGAATTCTCGACGAGCACCCGCGACACGCCGTCCTGCGCGCGCATCCAAACACCATCCAAAACCTCGACACTATCACTCGCCACGAGCGCAACATCCGCCCCGTTGGTAATACTCAAATATGTATCCTTACCCCCGGACGAATACAGGGCGACCGACAACATGTTTGCATTACGCGCCGCCGCATCTAATTTTGCGTTATCCACCGCGATGCAGCCTCCATGCTCGGAGGAGATGTTTTCGGCATAGACTGCAACGGCATTGAGCCCCCCATTCGCCTCCGCCTCGACGTGGACGTCGGCGCCCTCGTTAATGGTTATGTTGCCTGCCCGCGTATGAATGCCGATGGTATGAGGCACTTTGTTCGTTGCCGTCACGTTAACGTTGGCACCGCGGATGTCCACGTCGCCGCCGGCCTTACCGTCCCCCGAAACCGCTATCGTATCGGTCCCGGCCGTCGCGTTGAGAGTCACGTCGCCCGAGATGGCGAGGCTACCGCACTCGACCTTAACAGCGCTCCTGCTCTTCTGTGGTTCGGCCGTCGCGTTGAGGGTTCCCTCCCCCGTGATGGCAAGGTTGCCGTCCTTGACCTCGATAGCGCTCTGCAAGGAATCGGCCGTTACGGTGTTGGTGCCCGTCACGCCGATATTGAGGTTGCCCTGAGCGCTGATACCGGCGCCGTTGTAGCCATTGAGCTTCATGTCGTCGGCGCCGTCCCAGGACCACGTTCCGGCCTCGTCGCCGGCGCCCTTGTTGTACTGCGTGCCGCCGACGTTGACCCATTTGGCGGCGAGCGCCACGCTGGGTAGCAGCAGCTGACCGACCATGAGCGCGCAAGCCCCCGCGCAGGCGAGCTTGGCGCCCACGCGACGCCACGTTCCGTGAGAGAGCGCGCACGCGCGGCCGTGGTCGATTGGGTTGTCATGGATTTGCTTTCGCATGTGAGCCTCCTTGTCGTAAGGGGTACCTCCGCTGTTTTATGTTGCGGAAGCTTGCGCTAGCGGTCGCGGCGCTTGGACGCGACGAAGCCGGCGCCGATGACGGACGCACCGGCGATGCCGAGGGCGGCCGCCGCCGTCGCGGCGTTGTCGCCTGTGGCAGCCAGAACACCGGAAGCGTTTTTGGCGCCGGCGGCAGTCTTGGTCGTAACGGTCTTGGTAACCGCCGTGGTGGTCTTTGCGTCCTTATCTACGGGCTTGGGGTCAGGCTTCTGCTCGGGATTGGGCATAGGATCGGGATCGGGCTCCGGTGTCGGCTCGGGCTCCGGTGTCGGCTCCGGCTCCTGCCCGTCTCCAAAATCAATCACTACATCATGGGCGACCTCGGCAGAACCGACGATATCCGTAATAGCAGACGAACCGGCAACACCGACGACCTGCCCGTTCTGGGAGCTCGGCCATTTCCCCGTATCAACAACCTTTTTCACATCGCGCACGGCACCATCCGTCGGAGTCGTAATCATCGCGCGCCCGTGTAAATTGTTCACGCTCAAATCAATCCTCGCGGCACGGAACAGCGTCGCAGTCGCGTCGTTACAGTTGATCGCATAGATTCCCGCAGTCGCGCCCGAAGCCTCAATCTTCGATTTGCGAATCTTGATACAAGGCGTTTCCGACCCGGTGTTTGCCTCTGCCATGATTCCAAAACTTTGATTGCGGACGGCATCGATGCCGTTTGCAGCAGACAGGCTTCGAGACGTAAGATTCGACTCCTCGACAAGCATCCACACCGCACCGCTTTGCGAACGCGCGCTGATGCCCGCCGAGAGCGAAGCCGCACTGCCGGCGGAAAGCGCGACATCGGCTCCGTTGACGATTTTCATGAGGGTATTCTTTTTGATACCGACCGTATTGATGCACACGGAAACCTGCCAGGCATCGGCTGTCTTGATCGACAGGTTGGCGGCATCGATCGTGACGTCGCCCCCGTGCACGGAGACATAATCCGGTTCTTCCTGCTCGCCTTCCTGAGCAGCGTGTCTACTGGGAAGGTTATCGGCAAAGATACCGTAGGTGCCCACCGTTGGACGCCAAGATCCTTCCGCCGATTTTGCCTCGATTTTGACATCGGCGCCCTTATCGATCGTCACGCTGCCGGCCGTCGCGCGAATGCCCGTCGCACTGTTCACTGCGCCCGAAGCCGTCACGTTGACGTTGGCGCCGCTGATGGTCACATCGCCACCCGCATTGCCGTCGCCTTCCGCCGCAATCACATCGGTCTGGGCCGTCGCATTAAGGGTGCCGTCGCCGGTAATGGCAAGGTTGCCGTTCTTGACAGCAATAGCGCTCTGACCGGCATCGGCCGTGATGGTGTTGGTGCCCGCCACATCGATGGTGAGGTTGCCCTGAGCGCTGATACCGGCGCCGTCGTAGCCGTTGAGCTTCATGTCGTCGGCGCCGTCCCAGGACCACGTTCCGGCCTCATCGCCGGCGACCGTGCCCCTGTCGTACTGCGTGCCGCCGACGTTGACCCAGTCGGCGGCGAGTGCCACGCTCGGTAGCAGCAGCTGGCCGGCCATGAGTGCGCAGGCCCCCGCGCAGGCAAGCTTGGCGCCCACACGTCGCCACGTTCCGTGGGAGAGCGCGCACGAGCAGCCGTGGTCGATTGGGTTGTCATGGATTTGCTTTCGCATATGAGCCTCCTTGTCGTAAGGGGTGCTTCTGTAACACCATGTTACGGGAAGATATCCGGATTCCGGGGCACAAATTCTCATGTGGCGCACCTGCCAGCGCAAAAGGCAACGAGCATGCGATTGCCAAGCGCGCCCCCCGAAAGGCCTGCCATCAATCCCTTTGTTGAGCCCTCTCATGCCCTCGCCAAACAGGCATGCTGGAGCATCGCGCTCGTCATGATTCTTGCCTGCTTGTTCTCGACCCTCGACAACGTGGTCACACTCTCCAACGCCCACGGCACCATTGCCGTGCAAGCCTGGCCGCGCCTCTTTTTGGCGGCAAGCGGCCTTGCCGCCGGTGTTATCTTTGATCTTGCCGAGCGCCGCTACATGGGACTTGTCATGCTCGGCATCGCCGTGCTCTCGACCATTTCCATCCTGGCCGTGGAGGCCGGCGCCGATCCCAACCTGGGCCTTGTCGTCTTTTACCTGAGCTCGGGCTTTTTCGTCACGTTCTTTACCGCCACCTTTACACAGCTGGCACCGCGCATGCATGCGCCCGCCCTTTGGGCTGGCATGGGCCGCGCCGCCAACAATGTATGCGCTTTCACCACATCGGGCATCTCACTTGCTCTCGTGACCTCGGATAACGTTGCCCTCATTATGATCGGCGCGCTCGTTTTGCTCGCCGCCCCCACCATCGAGGATCAGCGTCAGGCCTTCATCACCGATCACGCTCTCACCCCGCGCGAAGTCGACGTGCTCATAGCCGTGACCCAGGATGAACGCCCGCTCAAGCAGGTTGCCGAGGAACTCGGTATCTCGATGCGTATGGTACAGCGCCACCTGAGCTCCATCTACCAAAAGACCGACACGCAAACGCGCGCCGGTCTCACCAAAGCCTTCCCCTCGGCCTAAAACAAAAACCACCACAAAGGTACCTGTGAACTGCCTCCCATTTCTTGGACATCGGGAAATGGGAGGTTTTCCATGAGTAT
>CABUHO010000016.1 GCA_902491395.1 uncultured Collinsella sp. | reverse complement strand
CTGGCGGTCTATCTCTTGTTTTCGGTTGCTTGCTTCCTTACCGTACATGAGCATTCGAACATGGGTTCACGACACTTGAAACGGAGGACATGCTTTCCGAAACAGGTTTTGCGGAGAGCAAGCATGTCAAGCCGGGTTCAACACTTGTAACTTGCATAGCCTCTCTTGGAAAAATTGCATTCGCGCAAAAGGAGGGCGCATGCAACCAACAAATCAACGTCATTCCTCCTACGGAAGATATGAACAGTAGATTTGTTTTCCATTATTGCTGTTCAACATGGTTTCAAAGCGTCTTATGGAAAAAGGCCAACCACTCAAACGTGCCGAATCTTAGTTTGGCGGGTTTTAACACGATTGAGATCCCCGTTCCTTCCCTCGAGACCCAGCGGAAGGCCGTTGATATCCTCGACCGCTTCGACGCCCTCACGACCTCGCTCACCGACGGCCTCCCCGCCGAGATCGAGGCGCGCCGGTCGCAATATGAGTACTATCGCGACCGCCTACTTGATTTTCCGCACAAAGGAAGTGTTGCTGTGTGAAAACAGTTGCATTGAGATTCGCGGAGAACTTCGCTCCCGAATGCGGGACGATCGCCGCGCATAAGCAGGTCCTCGATAGCCTCGGCTCCGTCTGGTATGGCAAGCTGGGAAGCTCTATGTCGAAAGCCGTCTGCGACTCCATCCTGGGTGGTTACGACCCGAGAATCCTCTTGATCCATAGCGGCGGCACTGACCGCTGGTGGCTCCATATCGACGCCATAAGCAGGGAGCTTCCGCCGTACGGGTCTTATCCTGAGTACTATGGCGAACTGGCCGATAGGATGGGGTGTTGGCTCCATGTCCGTCGTTTCGAGAAAGCCGATTCGAAGGTCATGTCGAAGTGCGTAGTGGCGTCTTCCGGCAAGCCGCTGTCGCTTGCATCCCGCAGGAGCATGTCCCCCTACTTCATCATCGACTACCAAGAGGAGTCCTCGTGACGATAATCGATTCCATCGGCGGCGCGACCGCGCCGTCCTATTCGGTGCTGCTCGAGGGCCCCGAGTCCACGGTCTGCGCCGAGGCTCCGATCGCGGCGCATGACTCGACCGCCTACCAGTCCGAGGCCGAGCTCGAGGACGAGCTGATCGCGCAGCTGGTCGAGCAGGGCTACGAGTACGCCGACATCACCGACGAGGCCGCGCTCATCGCGAACCTGCGAGCGCGCATCGAGCGGCTGAACGGCTTCGCCTTCACCGACCCGGACTGGGAGCGCTTCTTCCGCACCCACGTCGCCGCCGAGACCGACGGCATCGTGGAGAAGACGCGCCGCATCCAGCAGGCGCCGGTCATCGACTTCACGCTCGACGACGGCACGATCCGCAACGTCATGCTGCTCGACCGCGACCACATCTACCGGAACTCCTTGCAGGTCCTGAACCAGTACGCCACCAGCGCCGGCGCCCACGACAACCGATACGACGTCACGATCCTCGTCAACGGCCTTCCGCTCGTGCATATCGAGCTCAAGCGCCGTGGCGTCGAGCTCCGCCAGGCGTTCGACCAGATCGAGCGCTACCAGCGCGAGAGCTTCTGGTCCGGCACCGGGCTTTTCGAGTACGTGCAGGTCTTCGTCATCTCGAACGGGCGGCACACCAAGTACTACTCCAACACCACGCGCTGGCAGAAGACCCGCGAGGGCGGATCCAAGAAGAAGTCCTCGGCCTCCTACCAGTTCACGAGCTGGTGGACCGACGCCTCAAACCGCCGCATCGCCGACCTGGTGCCGTTCGCCGCAACGTTCTTGGCCAAGGGAACGCTGCTCATGGTGCTCACGCACTACTGCGTGCTCGACGTCACCGACACGCTGCTCGTGATGAGGCCCTACCAGATCTGCGCCTGCGAGTGCATCCTCAACCGCATCCTCGTCTCCGAGTACGACCGCTCGCGCCTGGGCACGCTCGCAGCCGGCGGCTACATCTGGCACACGACCGGCTCGGGCAAGACGCTCACCAGCTTCAAGACCGCGCAGCTGGCGTCCAAGATGGAGGGCGTCGAGAAGGTGCTGTTCGTCGTGGACCGCAAGGACCTCGACTACCAGACTATGAAGGAGTACGATAAGTTCCAGAAGGGCGCCGTCAACGGCTCCAGGAACACCCGGGCGCTGGCCGCCAACCTCGCCTCGGACGCGCCGGACAGGCGCATCTGCGTGACCACCATCCAGAAGCTCTCGAGCTACCTCAAGCACCCGGACCTTTCGCGCAAGGTGCTCGACAGGCACACCGTCTTCATCTTCGACGAGTGCCACCGAAGCCAGTTCGGCAAGATGCACACCGCCATCACCAAGTCGTTCAGGAACTACCACCTGTTCGGCTTCACCGGCACGCCCATCTTCGCCGAGAACGCGGGCAGCGGCACCGACCCCGACCTGCGCACGACCGCGCAGGCCTTCGGCGACCGCCTGCACACCTATACGGTCGTGGGGGCGATCTCTGACGGCAACGTCCTTCCCTTCAAGATCGACTACGTCTCGACCTTCAGGCGCAAGGATACCGGCGAGGACGTGAAGGTGGAGGCCATCGACACCGACACCGCCTGGCAGAACCCCGTGCGCATGCACAACGTCGCCACCTACATCCTCGAGCACTTCGACCAGAAGACCAAGCGGGACGGCGCGGCCTACACCGTCGGCGACCGCGTGCGCCGCGGCTTCAACTCGATCCTCGCGTGCGACTCCATCAAGAGCGCCGAGAGCTACTACCGCATCCTGCGGGAGATGATAGGCCAGCGCGAGGGCTGTAATCTCAAGGTCGCGACCATCTTCAGCTTCGCGCCAAACGGGGCCGACGACGACCCGAACGGCTTCATCGACGACGAGGACATCGACGCCTCCGAGATGCCGCAGGCCGACCGCGAGTTCCTTGACGGGGCCATCGCCGACTACAACGCCATGTTCAAGACATCGTTTTCCACCGACGCGGAGGGCTTCGACGGCTACTACAAGGACGTCTCGCGCCGCATGAAGGGCGAGGACGTGGACGGCAAGCCGCTGCCCGCGGCGGAGTGCCTCGATATGCTCATCGTCGTCAACATGTTCCTCACCGGCTTCGACGCCAAGACGCTCAACACCCTGTGGGTCGACAAGAACCTGAAGATGCACGGCCTCATCCAGGCGTTCTCGCGCACGAACCGCATCCTCAACTCCGTCAAGTCGTTCGGCAACATCGTGTGCTTCCGCAACCTCGCCGAGCGGGTCGACGAGGCGATCAGCCTGTTCGGCGACCCCGAGGCGGGCGGCATCGTCATCCTCAAGGCCTACGACGAGTACTTCCGGGAGTATGCCGAGAAGCTCGCCTACATCCGCCTGCACTACCCGCTCGACGGCATCGACGTCCTCATGACCGACGAGCAGAAGCGCGACTTCGTGAACGCCTTCTCGGCGGTGCTGCGCGTGCGCAACATCCTCGCGAGCTTCGACGCCTTCGAGGACGACGACCCCGCGAGCGCCCGCGAGCTTCAGGACTACCAGAGCGAGTACCTCGCCGTGCGCGACGAGATGCGCGACCGCGAGCGCTCCGAGAAGGAGTCCATCGCCGAGGACCTCGTCTTCGAGATGGAGCTCGTCCGCCAGGTGGAGATCAACATCGACTACATCCTCATACTCGTCGAGCAGCGCCACGGCGACCACGTGAAGGACAGGGAGATCGCGGCGCGGATCATGTCCTCGGTGGCGGCGTCGCCCGAGCTGCGCGACAAGTCCGAGCTCATCGAGCGGTTCCTCGAGATCGCAGGCTTCGGGGAGGCGGACGCCCAGTTCGACATCGACCCTGCCGCGCCCGAGTCCGAGCGCCACGACGCCGTCGAGCGCAACTGGCGCAAGTTCGTGGCCGACTCCATGGAGGACGAGATGGCGGGCATCATCGAGGCCGAGAGGCTGAAGGCGGAGCCCACACGCGACCTCATGCACGAGGCGTTCGAGGTCGGCGGCGTGCCTCAGGAGGGAACGGCGGTGACGAGGGTCATGCCGCCCGGCTCGCGCTTCGGCGCGAAGGCCGAGGCGAGGGACAGGCAGCGCCACCGCGTGACCGACCTGCTGTCCGGGTTCTACCGCAAGTACCGCAGCCTGACCGCCCACTACCCAATCGAGCTTCCCGAGGACTAAAAAGACAGCATGTAGGCCCTAATGATTCGCATTATATTGAATCATTAGGGCCTATTCCTGAGTTCAAGAAATCATGACTATATTCTAGGAAGGACATCTGCCTTAATCAAAATGCTCTCCTGCAAACTAAAACGCTGCGGTATCGATCACCGCCAATCGCGGAAGAGCATGTCACCAAAGTGATAACAGAGTCAGACCCAGCGGAATCTGACTTCGCGCTAGCGTGCTCGGACAAAGAATTAAGCCAGGCATTGAAGTCTGACTCTCCAGCAAAGTCAAATCGTAGAAGCAAATCAAATTTTTTAGGCACTCTCAAGCCAAGCAACGGCCTATAGCGAGTGGTATTCCCATTTGCGCTCGTGAATGTCACGGCTCCGATATTTGCAAAACAATCCGTCCGATAACAATTCTGGAGCTCGGTAAAGCCAAGGTTTCCATATCCCATGTTATGGGCGTACACGAGCATATTCGTACTTGATGGCGATGAGCCTTCAGCTAAAAACGGACACCCGGAGAATGACGGCAAGCGATCGAAACCGTGATTGAGGTAGAAACCGTTAGGGTCACCCTGGCGGCATGAGACAACTGGAGTTGAAATCGAGGTCCCTTCGACCGTAAGCCAACCGGCATAGTCCGGGTTCTCATCTTTTAGAGACGCGCCGCCGTCTGCTTGCGCTTTCTGCTCAGCCGCATTTGCGACATGTTGCGAGCTCCTGCTTGATGCGACTGCACCAACGGCACAGACAATATGGACGCAAGGGCTTTTTTCCTTCCAAAAAAACAGGGTTAGAAATTGACCTCATGTCAATTTCTAACCCTAGAAAGGATTGACTTCACGTCGATAAAAATTGACTTCATGTCAATTTCGGTTGACTTCATGTCAATTTAAACCCACCCTCAAAAGGGGGCATCCAATCCTGGATATTCGCAGGTAGACAAATTGCAAAATAGACTTCATGTCAATTCCCCTTTTATATAGATATATAAGTTATAGAAATAGGTGTGGTCTGCTGAAGCGTCAAAAAGGCCGCCCCACCACAGCACCATTCAGTTGGTCCTTCAACCCGCGCCCGAAGCTCGCGTTCAACGCCCTTCCGACAGCCTGGGGCTAGGTATGGAGCCCCTACGGCTGTTGAAAGCGCGCAGAACGCTCGCACTCATTCGGGCCGTCCCCCTGCTCCTTCGGATGGATGGACGGACGCATCAACAACGATCCATCCGTCCGACCATCGGGACGCTATGTCCCTCTACGGACAGGTCAGAATTATGGAATCCACGTGATTTGAGGGGTACCGTTTTTGGTACTCGCGGGGTACAAAAAGAAAAAGGTCAGAGACGACACCGTCTCTGACCTGCGTAAACTATGGTGGGCCGTCAGGGGTTCGAACCCTGGACCTTGGGATTAAAAGTCCCCTGCTCTGCCAGCTGAGCTAACGGCCCGCGGGTGGCATTGTACCACGGTCTGGGACTATTCCCAACTCCATTGGCCGTTCTGGAAAATCACAACTTCACGTCCATCAGGCGTAATGCCCGTAATATCGATGTCGTCCGTGCCGATCATAAAATCGACGTGCGTGCTCGAGACGTTAACGCCATGCTCCAGGAGCTCCTCCTTGGACATGTCATACCCACCCTCGATGCATTCGGGGAAACCGACACCCAGCGCGAGATGGCAGCTGGCGTTCTCATCATAGAGCGTGTCATAGAATAGAACGCCACTTTCACGGATCGGCGTGTTCTTGGAGATAAGCGCGACCTCACCCAGATGAGCGGCACCTTCATCGGTGTCAATAATGCTCGCAAGCGTCGCCTTACCCACGCGGGCATCGTAGTCCACTACGCGGCCCGCCTCGAACTTAATCCAAAAATCGTCAACCTTGTTACCGTGGTGAATGAGCGGCATAGCCGAATACACGATACCGTCGGCACGCATACGATCAGGCGAGGTGAAGACTTCCTCGGTGGGAATGTTGGGGAAGAAGGGGTGCCCATCGGGCGTCTTGCCCTTGCCGCCGGCCCACTCGTGACCTTTCGTCATGCCAATCGTCAGATCGGTTCCATTTGCCGAGGTGTAATGCAGGTAGTCGAAACGATTGTCGTTCAGGAAACGCAGGTTCTTTTCGAATGCGGCGTCATGGAGTTCCCAGTCGCTCTCCGGGTCCTGGCCATCGGCGCGAGCGGTGTGCAGAATCGCATTCCACAGCTTATAGATTGCAACCTCATCGGCGTCTCCCGGGAACACCTCGCGCGCCCAGGCGACGACCGGCGCGCCGGCGATGCACCACGGGTTGATGTTGTAGTCCAGTCCGCGGCGGAAGACCTTGCACTGCGTGTTCCTTGCCTTAGAAGCTGCAGCAGGCTTAGCGGGATCGATGCCCTTCAGAGCCGCAGGGTCCGCGCCCTCGATAAAGATAAAGCAGGCGCCGTCCTGGGCCAACGAATCCAGCTGCATGCGCTTCCACTCGGGCGTCTGCTCAAAATAGCTTTTCTCGACATGCTCGTACGTGAGCCTCGTCACGGCATCATCGGCCCAAATAACCGTCACGTGACCGGCACCGGCGGCATAGGCCTCCGCGACCACCACGCGCGCAAACGGCGCGCACTCGACCGGAGACTGAACGACAACCTCCTGGCCGGGCTTGACGTTTACGCCCTTGCGGACAACCAGTCGCGCATAGTTTTTAATCTTGGGCTCTAGGGCCTTCATGCCCTCCAGAGCCTCTTCGACCGTCAGGGCAGCTCGAATCATGTGCCACTCCATCTATCTATAGAACAGTAAAAAGGCGCGCCGCAAAAACGACGCGCCTTATATCTTAGCGATAAGTATGCATGCAAACGCTACTTCTTCTTGGAGTCCTTTTTGTCCTCCTCGGCAGCTGCGCGCTCGATAAGAGCGTTGAGCTTGTTCTCGGACATGCCCTCGGCCTGCGTGCGGTACATATTGCGCAGGGGGCGAATACGAACGAAGTCGTAGATAAAGTCGCCCAAAATGACGACGTAGGACAAAACGATGCCGACCATCTGGACGGGGCTGGACACCATGCCAGCGGGAGCGAAGTACAGCGAAGCCCAAATGGCCACGACGAGCACCATGCCGATAGTGAGCACGGCCCACCAGATGCGGCGGCGCTTGGTGTAGTCCTCATCCTGCTTGAGAAGGATATTCGACACCGTGTAGATGCGGTCCTCCTTGGCGCGCTGCTTAGCCTTGCGGGCGCGCTTCTCCTCTTTAGAGAGGCCCTCGAGGTTCTCGCCCTTCTCGAGCTCTTTGCGGCGTGCCTTAGACGAAGCCGGCACGACGCGGACAGAGCTCGCTGCCTGACGGGCGGGCTTGGCGGATGCGGCGGACTTGCGCGCAACCCCGGTAACCTCGTGGGATTGCGTGCGCTTGTTCGTGGCGCTACGGGTACTCACTTATGCGTTCTCCTTCATGCTTGTGAACTGGGAGCCCGTGATGATCTGGAAGGCCTCGCGATAGCGCTCGGACGTGCCATCGATGACCTCGGCGGGCAGGTGCGGGGTCTCCCCCGTCATATCCCAGTTGGCTTTGAGCCAATTGCGGACGAATTGCTTGTCGTAGCTGGGCTGAATCTTGCCCTCCTCGTAGCTGGCGGCAGGCCAGAAACGGCTGGAGTCAGGCGTGAGGCACTCGTCGATCAGCGTGACCTTGCCATCAATAACACCAAACTCGAACTTGGTGTCGGCAATGATGATGCCACGGGTCGCTGCATACTCGGCAGCAGCCTTGTAGATCTTGAGGGAAAGGTCGCGAATCTGCGTGGCAATGTCCTCGCCCACGATCTCGCAGCAACGCTCGAACGAGATGTTCTCGTCGTGGTCACCGATCTCGGCCTTCGTGGACGGCGTGAACAGCGGCTCGGGAAGCTTGGAAGCCTCGGTCAAACCCTCGGGCAGTTGGATGCCGCAGACGGTGCCGTTCTCGTCGTAGGTCTTCTTGCCCGAACCGGTCAGATAGCCGCGGACGATGCACTCGATAGGAATCGTCTGGGCCTTCTTGACCAGCATGGCGCGGCCAGCGAGGTAGTCACGGTACTCAGCAAACTCCTCGGGGAAATCCGCCGGGTCGATGGAGACGAGGTGGTTGGGAACGATGTCGGCAAACTTATCGAACCAGAATGCCGAGATGCGGTTGAGCACCTCTCCCTTAAACGGAATCTCGTCGGGAAGAATAAAGTCGAACGCAGAAATGCGGTCGGTGGCGACCATCAGCAGGTTTTCACCGGCATCATAGATATCACGAACCTTGCCACGGGAATCCGGACGACGCTCCATCGTTGTCACGTGAGTCACTCCTTACCAAAATACGACAGTAATGCGGGTTCTTTCCCGCATGTTTTCGCAAACTCGGAGCGGCAGGGACGAAACCCCTCCTTCACCGAATAGCGAAAAGCTAGTGCTCCATTGTAGTAGATGCCGCGTCCGCCGTGTGCTCGCGAGGCAGATGAATCGTAAAAGTCGTACCCTTTCCAAGCTCCGACTCCACGGATATGTAGCCGTGATGACGCTCGACAATCTGCTTGGTCACGGCGAGGCCCACGCCCAGACCGCCCGCCTCACGGGCACGGCTGGCATCGGCGCGCCAAAAACGGCCGAATATGCGAGACAAGTCATCCTTGGCAATACCGATGCCGGTATCAGAAACGGCGATGCTGACGTGTTTGCGGTCACTGAGCACCGACACCACGACCCAACCGCCCTCGGGGGTGTAGCGCATGGCGTTGCTCATGAGATTGATGACGCATTGTGTGATCATGTCGGGATCGGCTTCGACGACATCGTCGTGACCTTGGGTCTCGTCAGCAAAGCGCAAGCGCAGATCGCGGTCGACAAACAGGCGCTCCTGGGCATTGACGATGGAACGCACGAAAGGAACCATGTCCACCGGCTCAAGGTTGAGCGGAGCCGTGCTGTTTTCCATGCGCGACAGGTCGAGCATCTGCTGCACCAGACGAGCCAGGCGACGCGTCTCGGAAGCAACGGTCTCCAAATGCTCATCGTCGGTGGGATACACGCCATCCTGCATGGCCTCGACCGTTGCGAGCATGGCCATAAGCGGCGTGCGAAGCTCGTGTGCAACGTCTGAGGTCAGGCGCTTCTCGTGTTTCATATCCTTCTCGAGCGAAGTGGCCATCTCATCGAAGGTCTCACCCAGCTGATCAATCTCGTCATCACCGCGCAAACCAGTACGAGCGGACAGATCACCATCGCGAATTTGCTTGGCCGTGCTCGTAATACGATGAATCGGCTTGGTGAGCATGCGCGACACGAGCGATCCGATAACGACCGAAATGCAAATGGCCACAACCGCGGCGAGGGCCATGGCGTTAAAGGTCTTCTCCCTAAATGCAGAATCCGCCTTGGTGAGCAAGGCATCGGAGCCGATGGCCCATAGCTTTACCTGTCCGACATGCTCGCCCGAAGACGTTATGATTTCGACGTTGGCAACGCTATCGGAGTCGGTTGGAGCAGACGAGACCGGGCTATGCGATGCTTTTTTACCGCTCGAGCTGCTCGACGCCGATTCGCTCTCGCGCACATCGGCGGTCGCGCTTGCCGAAGGCCATGAGTCGTCATAAACGACAACGCCTTTCTTGTTGACGACCTGCATACCCAAATCGTCGGACACCAAACTCGATGTCGCGACCGTACGTAGCTCGCCCGCAGTCCAATTGCCGTTTTCCTCATACGACGTCGCAAGCTTTTCGGCAGCAGAATTGGCGATTTCGACGATATTGGAGCGCGTGTAATCCGAAAAGACCGTGCCCCACACAACAGAGACCACGCCCACCAGCGCCAATACCGTCATGAGCGATGTCAGAGCAAAAGCAAGTGCCATGCGCGAGGGATAGCTCATCGTTGGCCGTGAATCGGAACGAGGCGTGTTCCAACTAGCCTTGGAACCCGCCTCGCTCTCCTGCTTGTGCTTTTGTCCGATTTCAAAGCGCGCAGGTGTCATATGTGATTTCCCTATTTCTCGTCCGACTTATCGGTCTTGGCCGGAGCCTCGAAGCGATAGCCGACACCGTGGACGGTGTAGAGCCACTTGGGCTTCTTGGGATCATCGCCCAGCTTGGCGCGAAGGTTCTTCACGTGGCTATCGATGGTGCGCTCATAGCCCTCAAAGTCGTACCCAAGCACCTTCTCAACCAGCTCCATACGGTTGTAGACACGGCCGGGATGACGAGCAAGCGTGGTGAGCAGCTTGAACTCGGAAGCCGTCAGATCGACTTCCTTACCTTCGACCAAGATCTTGTGGCCCGAGATATCGATGACCAGATCGCCGAAGTCGAGTACCTCGACGGCGGGCTCGTCGGCCTGGTGGGCACGACGGAACAGGGCGCGTACGCGGGCGACAAGCTCGCGCGGCGAGAACGGCTTAATCAGGTAGTCGTCGGCGCCGAGCTCAAGACCGATAATACGGTCCTCGATCTCGCCCTTGGCAGTCAGCATGATGATGGGAACATCCGAGGTATCGCGAATGGTGCGGCAAACGCGCTCGCCGGGGATCTTGGGGAGCATAAGATCGAGCACGACCAGGTCGAACTGATGCTTCTCGAACTCCTCGATCGCGGACTGACCGTCGCCGACGCCCACAACCCAGTAGCCTTCGCGCTCGAGATAGGCAGCGACGGCGTCACGGATTGCCTTCTCATCCTCGACCAGCAGAATCTTTTTTGCATCTGAAGCCATAACACGGCCCCCCTGTCTCAATTAGCTAAGAACAAGCTCATTTTAACGCACCTGAGCCCACCGGATGCCGCTATGACGTGGCAGCTCGGCGGGCGGTACTCACAATTACAACGCGTTTATTCCCCTGTTGGCGCCTTTTTAACCCCTCTAAGCTTAAAGAGAGAATAGGCGTGCGGTGACCGTCTCTGGTATACCCTGGCTGTTGCGCACCGTGGCGTACGTAAGGAATGAGTCCGATTTTCCCGCCGTAGCTGGATAATCGCCATACTCCAAAGCGCGGTCGGGCGACAACAGCGAACCATAGGTCTTGGCAGAGGTGTCGATCAGGAAATGCGATGCCTGTACCTTAACAAGGTATTTATTCTTCTTGCCAGCCGCACATGCGAGAGGCTCGCGGGACAGGAAGAGGTACGGCCCTCCCTCATTACCGATATACGTGCCCATGTTACCCAGGCTGCCCACGCCACTATAGGTCGCCTCGATAGAAAACACGAAGGTATCGCCCATATATACGGCCTCGAAAGGCGAGACTGACGAGGGAAGGACTAGCTGGGCACGTTTGGTGTTGTTGCCATCGGTCAGATCGATTGCCGTTATGCCGTAGTAGACGCCCTCGTCGTTGCGGACACGCGGCGAGATGGTCAAAATGCCGTCGCTCGCGCGTGGGGCCGACGCAAAGCGGCCCGTCGATTTCCAAATTGTCTCGGCCTTAGATTCATCAAGCGAGCGACGATAGCAAAACGAATCGTTACTCGTTTTATTGCCGTCTGCCGAAGGCATTTTATACCAGATGACTGATGACCCGAACGCCGTAAACAGTGGCGGATCGTAGTCCTTGCCACCTCGATCGAGCTCAACCACGTCGCCAGAGAGCGAAGCGCCCGACAGATTTTGAGCGTAGAGCTTCCACGATGAATTGGCAAAGTTCATCTCAACCCACGCAAACACGCCATCGCCGGCACGGACATCGTAAAAAGCATATCCCGTGCCCTCGATAGGATCCTCAATTAATGTGGTAAGTGAGCCATCGCCCAGGTTGAGCACACCGAGTGTGTTGGCGTGCAGTGCCGATGCGGGCGCCATCATTGCCGCAGCATAGTCACCCTCGCAGTAGTACAGCAATGTGCCCAGCGGCAGCGTCCACGATGCCACCGGCTCAAGATCGATGTCGACTGCCTCGTACTCATCCGTAATCGAGATGATCTTGGAATCGTCCTTGATAACCTGCGGCTCGCCAGCGGCATCATCACCGGTGCCTGTTTTTTTCGAACATCCGGCAAGCACCGTGGCAGCGCCCGCGGCAGCTCCACCGAGCACAAAGCCGCGGCGCGATATTCCGTTCTTGATGTGGTCGGCGATACCCATTAGGCGATCTCGGCGCGGGCGGCCTCGATAGCGCGCGTAAGCTGATCGGCGCAAGAGGTCTTCTTCATGCCGCAGGTATTGCCGGCAAGAACCTCGATCACACGGTCGGCAGGAGCGCCCTCGACCAGTTTGGAGATGGCCTTAAGGTTGCCATCGCAGCCGCCGGTAAACTCAACGCCCAGCACCTTGCTGCCGTCATCGGAAAGGTCAAGGTGAATATTGCGAGCACACACGCCCTGAGGCTTGTAATCAAACGAAATCATGCGATCCCCTCTCAGAATGTTATTCGAGACGACTATTATCCCCGTCTTTCCCTAAATGCAACGAGGCGCTTTGCCGGCAACACACATTACCAGCAAAGCGCCCTAAAAAGCTAACGTTATGCCCGAACCTACTCGAAGCTCAGCTGCTCCAGACGATCGAAAACCGTGTCGATACGGGTGAGGAAGTCCCACGGATCAAAGATCTCGTCGAGCTTCTCCTGGCTGACGGTGCAGCGCGGGTCGGCCTCGAGACGCTCCTTAAAGGTGGGGCCGGAGACACAATCCTGTACCTCATGCCAGGTTGCCATGGCGTTCTCCTGCACAATGGCGTACGCGTCCTCGCGGGTGATGCCCGTATCGACGAGGGCCAGCAGAACCTTGGAGGAGAAGATGAGACCACGGGTCTTGTTGAGGTTGGCCATCATGCGGGCAGGGTACAGCTGCAGGCCGTCGATAACGCGGATGAGGCACTGGAACATGTGGTCGAGCGCGATGAAGCTGTCGGCCTGGGCGACGCGCTCGGCAGAGGAGTGCGAAATGTCACGCTCGTGCCACAGGGCGACGTTATCGAAGGCAACCTGGGCGTTGGACTTCACGACGCGCGACAGACCGCAGACCTTCTCCATGGTGATCGGGTTGCGCTTGTGCGGCATGGCGGAGCTGCCCTTTTGACCCTTGCGGAACGGCTCCTCGGCCTCGAGGGTATCAGTCTTCTGCAGATTGCGAACCTCGGTAGCGATGCGCTCACAGGTGGCCGCGGTGGTGGCAAGAACGCCGGCGAGATAGGCGTGATGGTCGCGGCTGATAACTTGCGTGGACAGCGGGTCGTGAACCAGGCCCAGGTGCTCGCAGACATACTCCTCGACAAACGGCTCGATGGAGCTGTACGTGCCGACAGCACCCGAGATGGCACCGAAGGCAACATTCTTGCGGGCGTCCTCAAGGCGATCCAGATCGCGCTTGAGTTCCCAGGCCCAAGAGCCGAACTTCATGCCGAAGGTCATCGGCTCGGCGTGGATGCCATGAGTGCGGCCGGCACAGAGCGTGTTGCGCTCCTCAAAGGCGCGACGCTTGCAAATCTCGCCGAGCTTCTTGACGTCCTCGATGATCAGGTCGCAGGCCTGGGTGAGCTGGTAGCACAGAGCCGTGTCGCCCAGATCGGAGCTGGTCATGCCATAGTGAACCCAGCGGCTGGGCTTGGGGTCGCCCTCGGGAACATCGGCGTCGATGTACTCCTTCATGTTGGTCAGGAAGGCGATGACGTCGTGGCGCGTGACCTCCTCGATCTCGTCGACCTTTGCCTTCTCAAAGTTGGCATGGTCGCGGATCCACTGGGCTTCGTCTTTAGAAATGCCGATCTTGCCGAGCTCCGCCTGGGCCTCACAGGCCAGGACCTCGATCTCCTGCCAAATGGCGTACTTGTTCTCGAGGGAGAAGATGTGTCCCATCTCCGGGCGGGTATAGCGATCGATCATAGCGGCTCCTTTTTGGTTATTGGCACGTTGGTCGTAACCCAACCATTGTACCGTGCGCAGGTGCAAGTATGGGCAGCAGGCATTAACCTAACATTTTGGAATTGGAGCGGGCAACGGGACGTCTGCGCATTTGCTTCGCAAATCCGCACCGGCTGCGGTCGATCTCCTCGGATTCACGGAGACGATGGGGAAGACTTTGTTGAATTGGCCGCCCCAAAGTCTCCCGCGCTCGATGGAGCGGGCAACGGGACGTCCGCGTATTTGCTTCGCAAATCCGCACCGGCTTCAGGCGCCTGCCGGCGCCTTCGCCTGCTCGCTACAAACGCTTCGCGTTTGTTTTACGCTCGCACCCTGGCGGGTTCGAGTCCCGGCGCTTTATTGAAAAAAGCACGGCACCGGAACGGTGTCGTGCTTTTACTTTTTCTGGAGCGGGCAACGGGACTCGAACCCGCGAGTGTCAGCTTGGGAAGCTGATGCCTTACCACTTGGCGATGCCCGCTTGTGTGTTGGCTAGTATAACGCGGTTGTCTTGTTCGATACAAGGGTGGCGATGCTTGTTTTAGCTGTGGAGATTCGTTTGAAAATCGCATCAATTGTGGAGACGAGGACCTTTGGCCTCCTGTTCTCCTTATCTTCTACCTGCGCTTTTGCCTGATTGTTGTATTTGAGCTCAATTTGTCAGGAATTGGGCAAGCTTTTGGTCAGGCTCCGGTACTTACCCGCATGAACCTCGGGGGTAGCCTCATCCTACGCGTCGCAACCTCCCCATGCGGCGCACGAGGGATAAGGAGCAGCCATGTCCAACGCACCCACGCACTCTGTCCACAGCGCAATCGCAACAGGTCCGCTGCTCCTGCTCCTCTTCCTGCTTTTCGGCTGTCTGGCACCGGGAGCCGCATTTGCCGTCGATGGCTACGACCAGCTCGGCTTCCGCACTATTAGCGATGATTGTGGGCCCTTCTTCATCGGCAAGTATGAAGCTCAAGACGCCTCGATTGCCTACTGCATGAACCAGGAGCGCCCCGGCCCCACCAAGCCGGGCGGCCCATGGCTCAACTTTGATCAAGGCTGGGTGTGGCTCGACGACGAGTTCGCGGCAATCGTTTGTCACGGATATCCTACCGCCACGTCGTTTGGCGGTTACCATCTTTCACCCGATCGCGCCCGCGCCGCCACCCAGCTTGCCGTATGGATGCTCAACGGCACTACCCATGTCGACGGCACCTACTCCTACACGACCGCTCAGGGCAAAACCAAGAGTGGGCACTTTACCGCCGACAATGAAGTCGTGGCGGCTGCGCGATGGCTCCACGACAGCGCAAAATCAGGAAGCATCAAAGCCGCTCCGCACCGCGCGCGGCGCTATCTAGGAACCGTATCGGGCGGCAGCAAACGTCAAGACATGCTCTATGTACTACCGGCGGTCTCTGTTTCCTTCCAAAAGCAGTCTGCAAACGCTGCCATTACCAGCGGAAACAATACTTATCAGTTTGATGGGGCAACATTCGATGTTTTTGAGAGCGCCAGCGGCGCACGTGTCGGCACCGTCCAGATGGACAGCAACGGTCGAGCGCAGGCAACACTCCTACCCAACACGGCATACTACCTAGTTGAGACAACAGCGCCAGCTGGTTATATCCCCCGGCACGATCGCATTGCCTTTACCACGACGGATAACGGCGGATACGTCACCATTGATGAACAACCCGGCACCATTACCTTGCGCATTGTAAAGCTCGACGCCGCAACGAATGCAGGCCCCCAAGTTGGGGCTTCGCTCGCAGGAGCAGAATTCGTGTGCGTATCGCAATCAACCCCTGGATGGACACAAACTCTCAGGACCGATGAAAGCGGTCGAGCTACCCTCACCGATGTCCCCCTGGGAACCTTTACCATCTATGAATCGAAGGCGCCCGAGGGCTATTTGCCCTCCGGTGACAGTTGGTCTTACACCGTTGGAGCCGACCAACTCGGCGATTCAGGCGTGGTCGAGATCGAATCTCGCATTTCCGATATCCCCATTGCGTTTAACCTTGAGATTTCAAAATTCAAGGACTACGGCAATAACGATCAATCCGGCCTGGAGCAGCCGGCAGGAGATGTTGTCTTTGAGGTTGTCAGTAACAGCTCTCAGCAGGTTGTTGGCACACTGACTACAAACATCTATGGCTTTGCCTCCACCAAAGATCAGCCCGGAGCATGGTTCGGCACAGGCAAGCGACCCGCCGGTGTCCACGGAGCCATCCCATACGACCGCGCCGGCTACACCGTTCGCGAGGTTCCGGAAACCGTCCCCGAGGGTTTTAAACGTGCGGGGGAATGGACCGTCGAGGCCAATCAGATTTCCGACGGCGCCGAGCTTCAATATATCGTGGACAACCACGCTCTGTCGACGCATCTCCAGATTGTAAAACGCGATGCCCAAACAGGCGCTTCTGTTCCCCTAGCCGGATTCACCTTCCAACTCCTCGACAGCAATCACAAACCTGTCTCACAAACATGCTGGTATCCAGCACATAACGTAATGGACACCTTTACGACTGACGCGACCGGCACCGTCACACTGCCCGAATCGCTCGTGCCGGGCACCTATTATGTACGCGAAACCTCGGCCAAAGAGCCCTATCTTGTCGGCGGAGAGATCGAGGTAAACATACCCGCCGATATAAACCTAACGCCCGTTGCAATCGTCTCGTATTATGACCACGCCGCGACCGGAAACATCAGGATCGTTAAAACCGATGCCGTAGACGGCAGCAGCCTCGCGGGCGCCATCTTTGAGATCCGTGCCTCAGGTGATATCGTGCGCCCCGACGGTAGCATTGCCGCGCTCGACGGTGAGACTGTCGCTACCGTCACGACGGATGAAACTGGAGAAGCACGCGCGGACGACCTCCCGCTGGGATCTGGCACCGCACGCTACGAGGTTGTCGAGACTCAAGCGCCGACCGGCTTCTTACTCGACCGGACGCACCATATCGTCGACCTTACCTATGCCGACCAGAAAACACCCGTTGTGGAAGCACGGCTTAACGTATCCGACGATTACACCAAGGTTGATATCTCCAAGGTCGATGCAAGCGGAGAGCAGGAAGTAAAAGGCGCACAACTCACCTTATATGGTCCCGATAAAACCGAAATAGACTCCTGGACTTCATCCGACAAGCCGCACCGCGTCGAACATCTTGCACCCGGCACCTACTCGTTGCGCGAAATGATATCTCCGCGGACCTATGACCTTGCCGAGGAGATAACGTTTGAAATAAAGGACACGGGAGAAGTCCAATCCGTCTCGATGAAGGATGCGCCCATCGAGATCAAAGGACAGGTCGACAAGCGTCAGGAGCTTGTCCAACCTATCGAAAAGGGCCTGTTGGCCAACGGCGATGGTAAAAATCGCGCCGCGACGCAAACCAATAGTGATGGGCTTTTCTCCTATACCATCGATGCTCGAAACGATTCCGCTACTTGGGTTGATGAGTTTACGATTACCGATGATCTTGAGTGCGCCAAAGACGGCACGGCGAGATTCGTCTCAATCGAAACCCCCGTCGCCATCGGCGACCTCAACGGTCTGTGCAACGTGTGGTATCGCACGACGCCGTTGGACTCGACAGACGTCGATGAGCCGGCAAACGCGACGCTTGACGATGGGCACGAAAATCCTTGGCTTGAGTCCGACGAAGTAAAAGAGAGTCTGGGTGAGGATTGCCGCCTCGTCGATTACGACGGCTGGCACCTCTGGAAGGCGGATGTCTCGACCACGGAATCCACCACACTCGAGGCGAAAGAACTCGACCTTGCATCCAATACCGTCGTGACGGGCATTCGCATTGAATACGGTGCGGTAGCCGCCGACTTTACGACTCGAAGCGATACGGATTCTTGGACCCGCGATGATCTCAAAGATGAGCACGACGACCTTGACGATGCCAAAGCAATCCTTGGCACAGACGCTCGGGGCGCAGTCGTGCACATGCAGGCAACGTCGGCTTATACACCCCAAACTGCACTCACCAACAGCGCACGCGTCGATCTTTGCCGCAACGGCGGCGGCGATAAACTTGAGTCACATGACGAGGACCGTGTCATTCAACGCTGTACCCTACCGCAGGACCTACCGGCAACAGGATCAGCTCCCATCGCCGCTTGCATCACCGCGCTCCTGACCTCGGGTGCCGCAGCCCTATGGTTCGCTCGCCTTAGGTCAATCCCAAAGAAGCGCTAGCGCGATGAAAAAGCGGGCGAGCCAGTCCCCCGGCTCGCCCGCTTTCAATCATTTAAATCGCCGTATCTACTCTGCAGACGAAGATCCACCATCAACGATTGCTTGCTCGGACTCAGGAATCCCATCGGCACCCGTGCTCTGTTCTTGCTCCACCTCTTCGCTGATTGCGGAGGCGGGGGTCGAGCCCTTCGCGCCCACGATGTAGGCAGCTCCAAACCCTAACGCAATGGCAATCAAGGTCAAAATCACGTAGACAGGCCAATGGCGCTTAATATACGAAAACACGTTGACTCCTTAGAGCTCCGTCTACGAACGGCGAATAACCTCGGTCACGACCTCGGAGACCGTGGCAATGTTCGTCGGGTTGACATTGTGGGGCAGGTCGTCCTCGGTACGAGCGCAAGCTAGACGCGTGCCGTCCACGCCGGCGATGGTGAGGGCTCGGCGGCTCGCCTCGAGGGCGGCGTAGGAATCGGTCTTGGCATAGGGCATCTCGAGCGCGCCACAATCGACATGGAACGACTTGCACACCTTGCTGACCAGGTTCATGATGCGGCGATCGCCCTTGAGCAGCTGCTGTTCGCCCTCAACCGTCACCACCGAAAGCCTACCGGCGCCGACGGATTCAAGATTGATGAAGAAGACGCCGCGGAGCTTATCGCGATGCGAAGCCAAGAAGGCCTTCATACCGGCGCCATCACAATCCGAGGCGCCCGTTGCCACAAACCAGATATCGTGACCGAGCAGCTCATCGTCGCCCATAGAGGCGACAGCCGAGAGCATATCTTCGGAAGAAGCGCCGTCGGAAGACGTAGCGCCGCCCTTCCAGCCATCGTTATCGTCCTCGAAATTATCCCACGAACCGATGCCGCGACCGGACTTCTTGGCATCGTAATCGTCTTCGACGCCCAGCCAGTCACTCATGCTGTCCTGTTCGTTTTTCTTTTTACGACCGAACAGGCCGCCCAGGCCGCGCTTGCGAGACTTGGGTGCCGCCGGGGCGGGAGCCGAAATGGTCTCGATCGGCTGAGCGCTCGACGCAACGGGCCTGGGAGGCGCAACGGGTGCCGATGTTGGTTCGGGACCCTGAGCGGTAGCAAAGGGGTCGTTGACCTGTGCGGAGGGGTCGGGAAGGTCGAACAGCGACGTGCGAGACGCAACGTTTGCCTGCTTCATCGACGGCAGCGACGGATCGGGGACCGAAGCCAGCGGAGACGAGGAAGGCGCAGGCGACGGAGCCGACGCCGGATCGGGAACATTCATCTGCGGACGCGGTGATGCCTGGGAGGAAATCTGGGCCATAAGGGAATCGACCGTTTCGTCCTGGGTGGGAGCGACATCGGCAACCGTGGCACCGGAACCACTCGGGGTCGGCATGGTGAAAATCTGCGTGGAGTAAGGCCTCGACTCATCTGTCTCGGGAGCCTCGGAAACCGCAGGCACTTCCTCCTGCTCGACCTCGGTCGAATCATCTTGCTCGGCTGCCGCGTATTGCTCTTCGTCAGAGTTGGCCTCGACGGGCTCGTCCTCGGCGGCATCTTGGATTTCGACAGCATCAATAGGCTCGTCATCGTCTGCCGCGTCGCTCTGTTCATCGGAAACAGGAAGGGGCTCGGCAATCGCGGTGCCTTGCTTTTCAAACGTTATCGTGGAATCGAACTGCGCGGCATCAAACGACATGGTGCTATCGACGTGCTGCTGAGCCTCGAAAGACGTCGTCGCCTCAACAACATCCGCGGACGCCGGTTGCTGGGACTCAAAGGACGTTGTAGCTTCGGCAGCGTCGACGGGCACGGACTGCATAGCCTCGTTCTGCTCGAACTCTTGCGCCGCGCGCTCACGTGCCGCCTCGGCTGCCTGCTGCTGAGCGATAGCCTCCTGCTCGGCAGCCTCGCGTGCGACAGCGCGCTTCTCCTCGAAATCGTCGACAAATTTCTTGCCCTTTGCAAGCGCACCCTTAAAGAAGTTGGAAGCACTGGCGCCAATCGAAGAGAACGCGGATGCAATATCGGCATGGGGCGTTGCCGCGGGAATCTCGGCCGAGAAATCAGTATCGCTCTCGTAAGACACGCGCCTCGGCTGTTCAACGTAATCGTCGTCAGACTCGTCCGCAACGTCTTGCGCCGGCGCGGCGGGAGCCAAAATGTCCAGTCCTGCCGCGGGATCGATCGCGGACACCGCCTCGGGCTCGGCAACGGCAGCGGTAACCGCGGCAGACTCATCATCCACGGTGACAACGGCCGCAGGCTCGGGCTCAAACGTCGGCTCCTCGCCCTCCTCATAATCGAGCGTGCAGGATTCGGGAAGCATTCCGAGCGCACGGATGGCATCCGAACCAAAGCGGATGTTGCCGGCGGCATTGCGATAGAGCTTGGGCTCGGGCTCGGCCGCGACAGGCTCCTCCGCCGGCTCGGCAGTGGGAACCTCGTCATTGAACTCTTCGGCCTGGACAGTCTGATTCTGATCCTCGGGCACGATGGCGCCAATCAGCGTCTCGTCGGCAGGCGCACCCTCAAAGCCCTCGATCTGCTCGTCGAAAGCCTCGCCCTGTTCGGGCTCGGTCTGAGCGTCGGGAGCAATCGGCTGACCGAACTCGTCCTCGGCGTAGGTAGGCTCTTCATACTCGATGGTGTTGCCGTAGTCGTTTTGCTGTTGGGCCGCGGCATACTCCGCTGCTGCGCGCGCCATCTCCTCGGCACGACGCTTCTGCTCCCCAAAATAGGTATCGAACGGAACATCGTCGGGAAACTCGTTTTCGCCCTGGAAGGGAGCAACGTTGTCCATAACGCCGAGCATAGCGGCGACAGAAGACTTGTTGCACACCGCGCCGGACGTATAGGGAAGAATGTAGCGGTTAGAAATGATGTTTGCCGCGTTGGCGAGCGCAACGAGGGAAGCGAGGATCGCGACAATCCACAGCAGAACCTTGAGCGCGCCGGGGAGCGGCAGGATACGCAAGATGGCAACGGCAGCAGGGGCAACCGTGGCAACGGGCAGCAGCTTGGCGATGAGCGCACGATAAGAAGCATAGGGCTCGCGGGCGAGCAACTCAGCACGGGGAGAGTCGTAGTGTGCGACAACGACCACCGGGCGGTTGCGCGGAGACGCGAGCGGGCCCGAGGCCTTGTGATAGGCGATGACATTTTGGCTCACGCCCGTCTTGCCCAGGCGCGAAACCACGGGGTGGCCCGTGCGCTCGAGCACGTAAAGAACGGCGCCGACAATGGCCAGCAAGGTGCCGACCAGGCCGATGCCGCCGCCGATGCCCATCAGCAGGGCGCCGGCAAACGCAAGAATACCGGTAACGGCAAATGCCAACCTACTGGGCGCCGGGGCATTGAACTCCTGAACCTCGGGATCAAAGCCGTGGTTGCGGAAGATCTGAGCGATATCCTCGGCAGCCAAGCGCTCTTCTTCGCTGCATGCCGGCGTAATGCCGGTGTTCTGCAGCAGGTGGTTAATATAGTTCTGGGTGTTCGCCATGTGCGCTCCACATCCATAATCCGACAAATAGGCCCAATGCATGCACATTAGAACCGTATATAGTCGAAAGTATACCCCGAGCGAGCGCAAACGACCGAATTCGGGCCATCTTAACGCCCCGAGCGGACAAGGATATAGCCTAATCTCCATATCGGACTAAAATCATGGCAGCAAACCACCTTCTCATGCGAGGACTCTATGACGGCAAGCGACGCGACCGCGACAATTAAAAAGGGGAATTCGGAGCCCAGTTTCGATAAAACGGCTCAGCGCATCCTCAATCTTTTCTTTGTGCTCAACAGCTCCCCCGAACCGCTGACGACCGAGCAGATCGTCTTGGATTCTGACCTGGGATATGGCTCGGGCAATATCGACTCGGATAAGCGCAAGTTTCGGCGCGATCGTGACAAACTGCTCGAACGCGGCATCTTAATCAAGGAGGTTCGCCCCGCCGGCGCGCAGGAGACCGAGGAAAGCTCGTGGACAATCGACCGCGAGCACACGTTTGCGGCAGGCGGCCTCATCACCACAGACGACGCCGATATCCTGCTCAACGCCATCGACCAGACGCTAGCGGCCGGCTCTTCCACCTTTGCCGCGCCGCTTGCCGATATTCGCTCCAAAATTGCCTACCTCACCGGCAGGACGACGGCGGACGAGGCGACAATTAGCCGCTCTCCCACCGTCGATGCGGTATGGAGCGCCTTTGCCGAGCGATGCGCGCTGCGATTTTTATATCAGAACGGACGCGGCGAGCAGAAAGAGCGTACCGTCTGCGTCTACGGCATGTTCGAGCGCGAGGGCGTGGCGTACTTCTGCGGCCTCGACAATACCACCGACGACATCAGGACATTCCGCTGCGACCGTATCGTTCGCGCTTGGCGTCCTTCGAAGGTCTACACCATCCCTGCGGACTTCAACCTCAACGACTACCTGTTCTTTGAATTCGATTTTGCCGACCGACCGCCCGTTGCAGCTACGTTCTCATTCGCCCCTCAGACGCAGATCGATATGATCAACGGTCTCACGCGCGGGCGAGGTAAGCTCGCACACACCGATGCGGGATGGATCTGGACCGTTGACGTGCGCGACCTTGAAGCCGCCGCTTCATTTTGCATGGCCCACGCCATGGACGGTATGAGGCCCATGGCCCCCAAATCGCTCAAACAGGCGTGGAACCACCTCATCGAAAGGACGGTGCACGAGCATGCCCGTGCGTAAACTCACCAGCGAGCAGAGACTCTCGCGCGCCATCGACATCATGGAGGCCCTCTACGCCGCCGGCGAGAACGGCATGACTCGAAACGAGATTTGCAGTCGCTTTGACATCACGGGGGCGTCGCTCGACGAGATTCTCGAGATCGTCTCGACGCTAGCGGACCGAGAATCGGGTGCGCGTATCATCTGCGAATGCCACGGCGAGCGTGTGGTCCTCACCGGTGACGCCGGACGTGTGCTACCGTTGCGCTTGAGTGCCGCCGAGGGCGCTGTGCTCAACCACGAACTTGAATCGTTGGGGATCGAGCCGCAGACGGCAGCTCGGATTCGATCTGCTCTTCTACCCGAAGAGCTCGGCTATAACCAGCGCGTCTTTGATACCGTCAACCGTGGGTCGCACTGGCAGCAGCTGAGCTGCGCCATTCAAGACGGCGTTCGCTGCCTCATCTCGTATCGCTCGATGGACGATGCACGGCCACGCGAGCGTCTGGTCGACCCCTTGCGCATTACGGCAAACGGCGACCAAACATACCTGATTGCCTGGGACATCGCAGTCGATGAGCAGCGCACCTATCGCATGGATAAAATCGAGGGACTCACCTTGACGGAAGACTCCGTCGTGCCTCACGCACCGGACGTTGCATCCCTCCACGATTCCCTTGCCCGGACGCAGCGTAGCGCAAAGCTCTTGATGCCATTCGATATGGCGGAGCATCTGGACTGGGCCGGCATCACCCTCATCGAGCGCAGCGGGGCAGACATGGCAACGGTAACCGTGCATTACGGCTCCGAGCGTTGGCTACTGAGCCAGATAATCGCAGCGGGTGGAGCCATCCGCATCTTGGATGACCCCACCCTGTCAAAGCGTCTGTGCGATATGGCAAAAACCCTCGTCTGTCCGCTTTAGCGCCGCCGCTCGTGGCGTGCGCGCCACAGTTGCAGATAGTGACCGATCTGTGCCGATTCGATGCGCTGGTAGGAGCTCGTGGGCAGCGACGTTAAGAACTTCTTTCCGTAGCCCTTCGTCACCAGGCGCGGGTCGGCCAGAATCAGCACGCCGCAATCGGTCGACGAGCGGATAAGGCGGCCGGCCGCCTGCTTGACCTCGAGCACTGCCTCAGGCAGCGAATAGCGCGCCCAAGCGCGGTCTTCGCGCAGGTTGCGCTCGCACGAGAGCGGGTCCGTGGGGCTCGAGAACGGCAGCTTGGGAATGATGACGCAGCGCAGCGTCTCGCCGCTGGCGTCGAATCCCTCCCAGAAGGCCTTAAGCGCAAAAAGCGATGAGGTCGGCTCGTTGATAAACCGGTCGCGCAGGCGACGAGGAGATGAGTTGCGCTGCTGGCAGTTGAGCTCCAGACCCGCGCGGGCCATCTTGGGCTCAACGCGGGCATACAGGTCTTCCATGTCGCGCCGATTGGTGAACAACGTGAGCACCGATCCGCCCATGGCAAGATGGGCGTCGACCAGCACGCGCTCGAGCGCCGTAAGATAGCTCTCACGATCGCGCGGATCGGGGATATCGCCCGCAACGACTACAGCCATGTTCGAATCGAAGTCGTAGCTCGAGTCCAAGTGCAGCGATGAGGATGTCGAAGCACCGATGCGATCGAGGCCGACCGCATGGTTAAAGTGTTCAAAGCTTTTGGACACCGTCATGGTCGCCGAGGCAAAGATAGCCGTGTGAACCTCGGGCAGCCACTCGGTTGCCAAGGCCTCGCCAATGTCGATGCGCTCTGCGGTCATTGACTCTCCGCCGGCACGCAGCCTGCGATTGACCTGCAGCGAATACACGTAGTGTTCATCGGTACCATCAATGATGAGTTTGAGGTTCTCGGCCAGCTCGTGCAGGCGGCGCGAGATATCACCCAGGTCGACAACAACCTCGGGCTTGTCGGCGGCGACGGCTTGCACCAGCGCGTCGACGCTCTTGTCAGCTTGTTCCAATGCGTCGATGGCAGCGTAGGCCGACGGTAAGAAATCATGCCAGTCGTCAGATTCGCGCAGCTCGGGGCCAATCCATAGATTGGCATTGTCATAACCCCCACGGGCACGGCGGCCGAGCTCGCGAACGCCATCGAACACGTCGGCGATCGCCATGCTCGCGCGCGCAACCGTCGACGTCGCCTTGGCAGTAAGGCCCAGATAGAGCGTAGAGCCCTCGGAGGTTGCCAAATCACGGGAAACCTGGCTTAGCGCGCCGGTGCTCGAGCCACCCAGGCGCTCAAACAGAACGCGTGATTCGTCCGCCGACACCACGCGCGCCCACTGGCGGCGCGCCTCGCGCTCGATGGAATGGGCCTCGTCGATTACCCAATGACGAATCGGAGGTAAAATCCTGCCCTCGGCCGCGACATTGCGGAACAGCAGGGAATGGTTGGTGACCACCACATCGGCATGCGCCGCACGACGGCGAGCGCCGTGGACCAAACATTTATCAGGGAAAAACGGGCAGAGGCGACGAGCACACTCGCGCGAGGCCGTCGTAAAGTCGGGGCGGTTGACGCTGCGCCACCGAATACCGAGCGAGTCGAGGTCGCCATCGGCTGATTGGCAGACGTACGCCATAATGACCGCGACCGCCGTGAGCGTGTCCGCCGGATCGCGCTTGGTGGTAATCTCGACCTGGCCGCGGCTCATGCGCTCAAGCTTGCGCAGGCACGGATAGTGGTCATACCCCTTGAGAGCGCAAAATGACAGACCACCGTCCAGTTGCTCGGCAAGTTTTGGCAGCTCATGGTACATGAGCTGGTCGGCAAGATTGTTCGATTTGGTCGCAATACCAACCGTGATGTTGTTACGGCGTGCTGCCTCGGCAAAAGGCACCAGATAGGCCATCGATTTGCCGACGCCTGTGCCCGCCTCAATTACACGATGAGTGCCCGTGACCAGCGCATCGCGGACCTCGAGCGCCATAGCGATCTGCTCATCACGCGGCTCGTAGGTGGGATACATGCGATTGACCAGGCCACCTGGCGCATAGTCCGCCTCAATCTCCTCACGACTCGGCATCTTGAGAACCGGCAGTTCATCGGCGTCCACCCGATCGTCGGCGCGATCGGCCTTGAGAACGTCAGCACGAGCGGCGCTGAGAGAGAAGATAGAACCAGGGTTCTGCCCTGCCAAGAATGAGAAGATAGGACGATAGGACCAAGGCACGTCCGGATGCATGTCGGCTAGGCGCGCCATGAGGCCCTGGGGCAAGTCGGTGAGCGCCACGAGCAACACGCGCCATACGCCACACAGGGCGTCGACGTCGGCATTGGCACGGTGTGATACCGAGTCGCAGCCAAACAGGTCGGCCATAAAAGACAGCTTGTGCGAGGCCAGGCGCGGAAGCGCGATGCGCGACAGCGCCAGCGAATCGATCCAAATATCGCTCACGTTGACGCCGCCTTTGACCGACTCGATAAACGAGCGGTCGAACGTGGCGTTATGTGCGATCACCGGGCAACCACCGACAAAATCGGCGAGAGCGGCGACGGCCTCAACCGCCGACGGGGCATCTGCCACATCGGCATTTGTAATGCTCGTGAGCTCGGTAATCTCGGCGGGAATCAGCTGCTTGGGATGCACGAAGGTATCGAAGCGGTCGATGACCTCGCGGCCCGAAAGACGGGCCGCCGAGATCTCGATCAGCTCGTTGTCCTGCACCGAAAGACCCGTGGTCTCGGTATCGAGGACAATCACATCTTCCTCGATAAGGCCGAAGGACTGCGTTTTGGCGCGGTCGGCAAGCGTGGCATAGGAGTCGATGACAAACTGCGGCGTTCCTGACGAAACCGCGTCCTCGATTAGCATGCAATGCCCGCTCGACGAAGGCCCATACGGATCAGGCTGTCACAGACCTGCGGGAACGTCATGTCGTCGGTGTGGCGGATCTCATCCGGATACAGCGACGTATCGGTCATGCCGGGAATGGTATTGGTCTCGAGGATAACGGGGCCGTCCTCACTCACAATAAAGTCGCTGCGTGAGATACCCAGGCAACCGAGGGCCTTGTGAGCGGCGCAGGCAAGCTCCTGAGCGCGAGCGTAATTCTCGGGTGAAATCTGCGCCGGAATGCGATGGATGTCCGTAGGGTCAACATACTTCACGTCCAGATCGTAGAACTCGCAGTCCTCGGGCTTACGAATCTCGACAATCGGCAGGGCGCGCACGTCATCTTCGCCGTATACGCCGACGGTGATCTCGGTACCCTCGATGCACTTCTCGACCAGCACTTTGTCGCCGTACTCAAACGCCTTGGCGATTGCCGCGGGCAGCTCGGAGGGCTCATGGACCAGGGAAATGCCATAGCTGGAACCGTTGACGGCCGGCTTCACAAAGCAGCGCTCGCCACAAACCTCGACGATATGATCGATATCGACTTCATCGCCCACCTCGAGCGCAAGGCCGGGGGCAATGGGAATGCCCGCCTTGGCGTATAGGAGCTTAGAGACCTCCTTGTCGGCACCGCAGGCGCTGGCAAGTACGCCCGAGGCCGTGTAGGGGATACCCAGGGTCTCCATGGCACCCTGCATGGCGCCATCCTCACCGCCGGCGCCGTGCACGGCGATAAACGCCACGTCAAAGCCGCCGGTTGCCATGGTTACCATAAAGTCATCAGCGGCCGTATCGAGCAGTTCCACCGAGGTGTAGCCGGCTTCCTTCAGTGCCACCACAACGTTCTTTCCCGAATTGAGCGAGATCTCGCGCTCAGCGGAATGACCGCCCGCCAAGACCGCTACGTGCATGTTCTCTAGGCTTTTACCCGACATGGGCAGACTCCTCCTCTATAATTTCTGCAGCTGATACCATATTGTAGCGATACCCTCTACGTTTCCCCAAAATCGAAAGGCTTCCATGAATCCCAGGACTAAATCTCAGGACATTCGCGACTTGAGCCAAAACGATATTCGCGAGCTCGTGGCCGAACTTGGCCAGCCCGCCTTCCGCGCGAAGCAGCTTATCGAATGGGTCTTCGAGAAGAACGTTTGTTCGTTTGACGATATGACCAACCTTCCCAAGGCTTTCCGCGAGCAGCTTAAAGAGGCTTTTGCCTTTGACACGCCCACTGAACTCACCAAGCAGGTTTCCAAAGATGGCTCGCGCAAGTATCTGCTCGAGTACCACGACGGCGTTTCCGTCGAGACTGTCGGCATGCCCCGTCGTAACAAGCTTTCCGTCTGCGTTTCCACCCAGGCAGGCTGCGGCATGGGCTGTGCCTTTTGCGCTACCGGTCTCAACGGCCTCAAGCGCTCTCTGACCGCTCAAGAGATCGTCGACCAGGTACTTCATGTATCCAACGACTTTGGCGAGCGCGCCACGAGCGTTGTCTTCATGGGCCAGGGCGAGCCGTTTGCCAACTACGACGAGGTTCTCAAGGCGCTGCGAATCCTCAACGACCCCGATGGCATCGGTATCGGCGCTCGTCACCTCACCGTCTCTACCAGTGGCGTTATTCCCGGTATTCGCAAATTTGCCGACATCCCCGAGCAGTTCACGCTTGCTGTTTCACTGCATTCCGCCATCCAGTCGACGCGCAATAAGCTCATGCCCGGTGTTAAGAAGTACACGCTGCTTCGCCTTCACGAAGCGCTTCAGCTCTACACCGAGAAGACTGGCCGCCGCCCGACCTATGAGTATGCCATGATCGAAGGCGTCAACGATACGAATCCCGAGATGCAGGCACTCTGCGACTTCTGCGAGGGAACGCTGTGCCACGTTAACCTGATTCAACTTAACGACATCGAGGGCAGCCCGCTCAAGCCGTCGCCGATTCATAAGGTTGAGGATCTTCAGCGTCGTCTTGAGTCCCGTGGCATCGAGACCACGATTCGTAACTCCCGTGGTAACGATATTGACGCCGCTTGCGGACAGCTGAAACAGCGCTTCAAAGTTCAGAAGAACGCATAGGGGAGTCGCACTCCAAAACGTTTCATGTGAAACATCGAACGGCCCCGGTTGCAGGATATGCAACCGGGGCCGTTTCATTTATTGACCTTAATTTTGAATCAGCTGCTTCCTGCCCCATTTTTCACGGCAAAAATAAGGGGTCCTTGTCTCGTGAATCAGACAAGGACCCCTCAAAATATGCTGAGTAATTGTTAGGTACCTAATAGCCTACATTTTCCCATTGGTTGCTAACCCAACCTTGATTAATCTTGGGATTCTTCGTTACCTGAGCAGTGCGCATCGCAACATCTTCCGTCATAACATCCATTTTCTTCTTGGAAGTATCGACAATATCTTGCGCGCTACGAAGTAAACGACCTCGAAGTTCATCGTCTGTCGCGATTTTATAGCCAGCAAAGGCACCAGCCGCGACAGTCGTCGCCAATGCGATCGCAGTTAAAATCTTATTCCTCATCTTGGCCTCCTTGATCAAACTGAATCATTTCGCCAAGAATACGAGAGAGCTCTTCCTCGTCTTTAAACTCAATCTCAATCTTATTCTTTCCACGCGAGCTCTTCACACGCACGTTGGTATTAAATACCTGACGAAGTACACGCGCAGCCTTTTTAAAAGACTGAGGCGTTGCAGGCCGCGGCGTCTTAGGTGTCTCTCCGGCAGAAAACAATGGAGCAAGATTTTCTGTCGCTCTTACGGAAAGGCCCTCCGCAACAACCTTCTCTGCAAGTCGAATACGCGCGTCCTCATAGGGAACTGCAAGAATCGCACGTGCATGACCAGCAGTAAGTTTGCCCTCAAAAATCATCTGCTGAACTATTTCGGGGAGATCGAGAAGACGCAGCGAGTTTGTAATTGCAGAGCGTGACTTGCTTACTGCCTTCGACAATGCCTCCTGTGTCATACCGCTGGCATCGATGAGCTGTCGATAGCCCTTAGCCTCTTCGACGGGATTCAGATCAGAACGCTGAAGGTTTTCGATAAGAGCAAGAGCCAGCATCTCTTCATCATCTACATCTTTAATGATGACAGGCAGTTCTTCAAGACCAGCAAGCTTTGACGCCTGGTAACGACGCTCACCAGCGATGATCTCATAGCCGTTTCCATGTTTGCGAACCAAAAGCGGCTGCAAAACACCATGTTCTTGGATTGACTCGCTCAACTCGCGAAGTTCAGTTTCGTTAAAGTGAATTCTCGGCTGATTAGGGTTGGGAACGATATCCTCAATAGGTAGTTTCGTTTCAGATGCGGCATTTGAAGCCGATGCAGCCGAACCACCGGTCTCATACTCGGCCTCTGAGACCAAAGCATTGAGTCCACGTCCCAATCCGCCACGTTTCTTTACACTAGGCACGCTTGATCACCTCTTTTGCAAGGTTCATATACGCTTTTGCACCCTTATTTTGAGGTGCATAGGTAATTACCGGTTCTCCAAAAGACGGAGCTTCGGAGATTTTAACCGTACGAGGGATTAGCGTCTTAAACGCCTTATCACCAAAGTACGATTGAACCTCCTCAACAACCTGATTCGATAGAGAGGTACGCGAGTCATACATGGTCATAAGCACACCATAGGTGTCTAAGCCCTTGTTCAGACGTGATTTGACCATTTTCATTGATTCAAGCAGCTTTGTAACGCCCTCGAGTGCGTAATACTCGCACTGGATCGGAATCAAAACGCTGTCTGCTGCGGTCAAGGCATTGATAGTAAGCAGGCCGAGCGAAGGAGGACAGTCAATGAAAATGAAATCGAACTCGTCCTGAATCGGCTCAAGCAAATCCTTGAGGCGGGTTTCACGAGCAATTGCGCTTACGAGCTCAATTTCGGCGCCTGCAAGCTGAATTGTTGCCGGAATTACGAATACCTTTTTGCAATTTGTATCAAGAACAAGCGATTCTGCCGGCACATCATTCAACAATGCATCATAGATGCAGTGATCAAGGTCTTCTTTTTCAATTCCAAATCCACTGGTGCTGTTTCCCTGTGGATCAAAATCGACAATCAGTGTCTTACGACCCTGCTCACCAAGTGCTGCTGCAAGATTTACAGCTGTCGTTGACTTACCGACGCCGCCTTTTTGATTGATGATTGCAATGATACGCGTGTCTTTTGCGCTCTTAGAACGCTTAACGTCGCGAAATCCCACGGTCCCTCCTGGTGTGTATTAAAGCTGTCAAACGGAGGATGTTTCACGTGAAACATTCCGAATCGATATCAACCGCCATGTTTCACGTGAAACACTGCAAGTTGTTAGTATCCATTATGTTTCACGTGAAACATCTAGGCAAGCGGATTCTTCTTTGCCATGCCATTTGCACGAGGCAATGAAACGGATGCTGGATGACTCTTCTTGAGAACAATGAACTCCCTGTGACCCAGGCCTTCAGGCAAATCGATTGCGTCATTCAGAAGCGAAGTGAAACCGCAGATCTTAGCAGCTGACATGCCAGAGGCAAGCTCCTCTTCTGATGGATTGCCCTTGGTGATAACAAATAACCCTCCATCCTTGAGGTACGGAGCCGCATACTCAACAAGAATCGGTAGAGGGGCCAGTGCGCGGGCGGTTACGACAGAGAACTGTTTCTTATGGCTTCGAGCGTATTCTTCAAGACGATCATGAACGGCATGAGCATGTTTCAATCCAAGAGCATGGACAAAAGAATTGACAGCATCAACCTTCTTGCCAACAGAGTCAATATAAGTAGCTTTACGATGCGTGGTTATGGTTAACGGAATACCAGGGAAGCCCGCACCTGTTCCCATATCGAGCAAAGCTCCCTCAGGAGCCTTATTGATAAAGGGGAGCAAAACAAGTGAGTCAAGGATATGAAGTACGGCAGCATCTTCTACGTTAAGAATACGGGTGAGATTGGTTGTCTTATTTGTTTCCAGAACCAAATCCAAATGTTGAATACATTTCCTCAGCTCAACATCAGTTACACTCAAGGAATACTCTTTGCAATAGGAAGTTAGACGACTCAACATCTCGTCAACCTGCTGATCAGTAAGTACTAACAACGAAAGCTCCTTTCTGACAAAAATCAGTGTATCGAGAACTTTTGACAAAAAAAGGGGACGTGGAAACCACGTCCCCTTAGCATAAGCTCGAGTTGATTATCGAGCAACAATCACCACATGGCGATCAGGGTCAGAACCCTCAGAATGAGTATCGACGGCATCATTGCCACGAAGTGCAATGTGAACCAGTCGGCGCTCATAGGCATTCATGGGCGGAAGCGAAACACTCTTATGAGTGCGGATGGCACGCTCGGCAGCAGACTGAGCCATGGAGGCAACCTTGTCCTGACGGCGGCTCTTGTATCCCTCGACGTCCACTACAACCGGATACCTAAAGCCAAGCTTGCGGCTCACCAGCAAAGAGAACATAACCTGAAGGGCATCAAGGGTGCGACCATGACGGCCAATGAGAACAGCAAGATCGGGAGCCGTTACATCCAAAATCAGCTCACCCTCGTCGCCCTCATACTCATCGATAGGAGAGTTGGCGGCATCGAAGTGCGAAAGGATGGAACGCAGGATGGAAATCGCAACATCGGCAATGGTGTCGAGCTCCTCATCGGTCAGCTCTTCACCAGCCTTGTAGCGCTGTGCAATCTCGGGATAATCGCCCGCAACCTGCGGGGCAACCTCCTCAAGCATATCCTCGACGATCTCTTCAGACATAACGTACTCCAAAAGTTAGGTACCTAAATAAGATTGATATCCCGCTACTTCTTCTTGTGCGGGCGCGGCTTCTTCTCTCGACGAGTGACCTCAACCTGCAGCGGCGCGTTCTTAAGACGCTCCTCCTCATCGGCCTTCGCCTTGTCGATGACCTTCTGCGTCACGAAGATCTGCTGGATAACCTGCCAAGCAGACGAGACGTCGTAGTACAGCAGAACACCAACGGGAAGGCTCCAGCCCATCCAAAGCATCATGACCGTCATGACAACGGCCATCATACGCATGCTCTGAGCCTGCTGGCCGGTCTGGTTGCGCGACATATAGAGCTGCGGAATCAGGGTCAGGACAGCGAACAGGATCAGGCAGACCAGCGCAGGCAGCGCGACCATAAAGCCATCGGCAAAGGAGGCACTCGGCGTGGTGGTCAGGTCGGGCAGAATATTAAAGAACGAGAACGTGCCGTCGTTAAAGTAGTCCGGCAGGTTACGCAGCAGCGTAAAGAGGGCGAACAGGACAGGCATCTGAATCAACAGCGGCAGACAACCAGCCATCGGGTTGAACTTGTTCTCGCTGTAGAACTTCTGCATCTCCTCGGCCTGACGCTGGGGATCGTCGGCATAGCGCTCCTGGATCTCGAGCATCTTGGGCTGCAGCACCTGCATGCGTGCCGTCGACTTAGTCGACTTGAGCATAAGCGGCGTCAGCAGCAGACGGATGATGACCACCAGGATGATGATGGACAGGCCCCAGTCGACCGCAAAGGTCTGGATGAGCTTGAGCAGCTCGAAAAGGATGTTAACGATCCAATCCCACATGTAAGTTTTCCTCCGATAGCGAGTGCCCGCTAGGGCACAGGGTCATAACCGCCGACGTGCAGGGGATTGCAGCGAGCGATGCGCCTCACGGCAAGCCAGCAGCCTCTCAAAACACCGTACTTCTCAATCGCCTGGACGGCGTATTGCGAGCACGTTGGGTAATAAATGCAGGCGTCAGGCAATAAGGGCGAAATAACCTGTTGATATATGCGAATAGGAGCGATGGCAACACGTCGCAAAACGTGATTGCTCATCGCTCCTCCCCGGCAACGCCGGCGCGTTTCATAAGCGAACGCAATGCATTGTCCATCTCCTGCGGCGAGGAAACCCTCGTCTTGGGAGTTGCGAACAAGATGATGTCATAACCCGCAACGGGAAATCCACAGCTGCGGGCGGCCTCGCGCATCACACGCTTAGAACGGTTGCGCACGACAGCACAACCGAGCCGTTTAGCACCAACGAAGGCGACCCTTCCGGAGTCGCCTTCGCCAACCGATTCACATATGGTCATTCGAATCAGAGGGTGATTGAAACGACGCCCCTGACTGAACACATGCTCGAAATCTTGCCGAGACTTAATAGTCTTCATGCGAGATGTGTGTATCGCTGCTAGACAGTGAGACGCTTGCGGCCCTTGGCGCGACGACGGGCGAGCACGGCACGACCACCCTTAGTGGCCATACGGGCACGGAAGCCATGGGTCTTGGCACGCTTACGCTTATTAGGCTGATACGTACGCTTCATCTTAAGTTCCTCCTGCTGCATTTCGAGTGTCCGCGGGGGCGCGGACGCAGATATAGACACGTGAGCTTGAAGATTGTAGGGAAATCAATGTTCAAATGTCAAGAAATCAAAGGTAAAAGGTTGCGCAGTTCACACGGTTCCCCCATAAGCCGAGCTCGATTTAGCGGTGCATGGCAACTTTTCACGATATTTCATCGAGTTTTCAACAGGTCATGTTGGCAATGTTGAGAACTTTTCGTCCGTTTTCCAAAGTTTTCAACAGGTTTTGAAAAGTTGTCGAAAGATGAGAAACATTGCACGGTGAGCTACTATTTGTTCGAAACCTTTTGGAAGATTGCGAGCGGCATGTCTGACGACTTTTACACCATGGTCGATTCCGGAGACCCGGCACCCGACAACGAGCACATCACCGGCGTGCGCGAAGAGCGTGAGGAAGGCGAGCAGGCGACCACACAGGTGCCAAAAGCCATGTACGCCGCGCGCATCGCCGTCTATGACGACATGCTGTCGACACCGCGTGTGATCGTCATTGATCCGCAAGATGTCCGCACGTATTTGGAAGAGACGACCAACACCGTCTACCAGTGCATGAAAGAACAGGGTGGCCATATCTCGCTCATGGTCATCCGCGAAATTGTCGAAAACTTTATCCACGCGCACTTTGCCGAGCCCATCATCTCGATTCTGGACGGCGGAGACACCATCCGCTTTGCTGATCAAGGACCCGGCATCGACGACAAGGAACGCGCTTTCGACTTTGGCGTTACCAGCGCAAACAGCAAGATGAAGCGCTACATCCGTGGAACCGGAGCAGGGTTTCCCATGGTGCAGGAGTATTTGGAAAACGCCGGCGGTGCCGTATCCATCGAGGACAACATGGGCAACGGCACCGTGGTTACGGTAAGCCTGGACCCTAAACGCGTGCAGGAAATAGAGCGTGCCGGCGGACGCGGTGCTGCCGTGCGGCCCGAGACAGAGCAGCCCACATATCCCCTGCCGGGAGCTTTTGCGCAGCAGCCCATGGCAACGCAGCAGATGCAGCCCCCCGTGGGACAGATGCAGCAGCCCGGAATGCTTCCTGTACAAGAGCCCCAGGCGGCATCGATGTCGATGCCGCCAAACGCGCCAGAGGCCATGCCGCTGGCGGATCAGGATGCAGCGGCAATGCAGCAGGCGACGGGGGCACCGGGTGGCCAGCAAATGGGCTATCAGCCGTACCAACAGGGATATCCATATCAGCAGATGCCGCCACTGGGGTATGGCCAGCAGTTCCCGCAGCAGTACCAGCAGGGATATCAGCAGCCGTACCAGCAGATGCCGCAGCAGCAGTACAACCCCTGGGCCCAGCAGATGCCTCCGCAGCCTTACCAACAGTGGCCTCAAAGTTTTCAACAGCAAATGCCGCCGGTGCAGAGTTCTCAACAACCAGCAGCTCAAATGATGTATCCTAATGCAGCAAATCAGTATGCGCAGCCACAACCGGACGTGTTCGTAAGCGATCGCGGCAACGCCGCGCTGGGCTATCTGGCGCAAAATCAAGCGTGCGGTGCTACCGATCTGGCGAGGGCGTTTGGAAACTCGGCCCCCACTTGGTCACGCACGCTCAATGACTTGGCGCAGGCCGGCTTGGTCATCAAGCATGGCCAGAAATACCATCTGACCGAACTCGGCGCCGCTCGCGTGCGAGCTCAGAGCTAAAGAACGGGAGAGACAGTGGACGAGGAAGCAAGCATCATCCTGGGGGATGCCATCGCCTTTTGCCAGCGCGACGGCCAAGATGCACGCCTCATCAACATGCTGGGGCAATCGCGCGCCATAAGCCTGACCGAAGACACGCTCACGATCGAGGCCCCCTCGCGCTTTGCCATCGCGCAGCTCAAAAAGCATCAGCCGACTATTGAGGCCTATCTGGAAGAAATCGCCTTTGCACCGATTGCGCTCGACATCGCGGCACCACAAGGCACCGCAGCGGAATCCGCTGCCGCGACGGCGCCCGCCACGGCACCCGCTGCTTCCCCGGCGGTGCCGGCCTCCGCAGGCGACGTGCCGGCAATCAAGCACCAGCACAGCGATGTTTCCCGTGAAACCATGGCACCGTTGCCGACCGCGGCGGCGACGTCAACGAACGCACCCGTCACGCACATGCCCATCGCTCACGACGCAGCGGCGGGCGCAGATTCGGGCATTGCAATCAAGAACACGCTCTCGGCCGATGATTTTCGTCGCATGATGAACCAGATGAAGGGCGGAGCGTCGACTAAGTCCACGCAAGCCGCGACCCCCGCTTCACCCATGCCAGCACCGACCGTACTGGCCGAGCAGAATGCGGATGGAGCCCCGCTCGCCGCGAACTCAAAATTTACCTTTGAGAACTTTGTCTACGGCCCCGAGAACAGCCATGCCTATCGCTCGGCACTCAAGTTTGCCGCCCTCGCGGACGAGCGCGGCACGTGCACATCACTGTTCATCTACGGCAAATCGGGCCTGGGCAAGACGCACCTGCTGCTTGCCATCAAAAACGAGCTCGCCGAGAAGTCGCCCGAGATCAAGGTCAAGTATGCCAACTCCCAGGCATATCTGGACGACCTGATGACCGAGTTCGACCGCCAAAAGAAGAGCAACGCCCCCATCATGCAGGCATACCACGGCGTGGACGTGCTCATCATCGATGACATCCAAAACATCATCGGCAAGCGCGCGAGCGTGGACTACTTTTTCCAGCTCATGGACGAGTTCATCCGCAACAACAAGAAGGTCGTCATCGCGGCAGACCGCGCCCCCAAGGACCTGAGCATGGACGAGCGTCTGACCAGCCGCTTCAACGCCGGCATGCTCTGCCTGGTCGCAGAGCCCAGCTACGAGATGAAATACAAGATCTTGCAGCGCTATTACGAGAACACCATCGTCGTCGCTCCCGAGGCAGGCGACGACTCGCTGCTGGCGGCCTATGGGGGCGACGGCGGGCACCTGACCGACGAGCACTTTAAACACATGGCCGAGGTCTCGGGCACCAACATCCGCGAGCTCGAGAGCTTCTGCGAGCGCTGTGCCGGCGAGGCGGGCGACCGCGAGCGCGAGGGCGGGGAGCTCACCTTTGACGATATCGACGCCATCGCCAGCCAGTACTTCGACACATCGGCCAAAAAGATCAACGTCCAGACGGTTCAGTCCGTCATCGAAGAGCAGTACGGCGTGACGCACGAGGAGCTCATCGGCCCGCGTCGCAACGCCAATATCGCCAAAGCACGCCATATTGCCATCTATCTGGCCATCGAGATGTGCGAGATGACGACCACGGCGGTGGGCGCCGAATTTGGCAACCGCAACCACTCGACCGTCAGTACGAGCTACAAAAAGGTCCAGAAGATGATCCAGGAAGACCGCACCGTCACCGAAGACCTCAAGTCGCTGCGCGATAAAATTACACTGCGCTCGTAGGGAAATAGAGACACCTGTTGAAAACTTGTCGAAACCACGGGCATAAGGTGTCTAAAACCCAACCCGCGGTGATGAAAAGTTTTGCGCAGGTTTTGAACGTGGAAAACCACCCCTGTTGCACACAGGTTGCTGTCGATTCTCTTTCTGGGTCTGACCTGCGTCTTTGGGAGTAATCAACAGTTTCGTCAGTGCTATTACTATTATTAAGATATTTATATCTATAGAAAGGTATTAAAAGATGAAGTTCACCGTCAGCCAGAGCTCGCTTACACAAGCTATCGGCGTCGTTATGAAGGGAGTCGCTTCGGCATCCACCCTTCCCATCCTTTCGGGCGTACTCGTCAAGGCGCAAGACGGCATCTTGGAATTCCAGACCTCTAACTACACCATCTCGATTCGTCATCGCATCGCGGCACATGTCGAAGAAGAGGGCGAGATGGTAATTCCCTGCAAGATGCTCTCCAACATCACCAAGACCCTTCCCGATGCCCCGGTCACCTTTGAGTTGTCCGAGCGTCAGGTATTGATTGGCTGCGAGAAGAGCTCTTTTCGCCTGAACACGCTCGACGCCAACGACTTCCCCGAGTTTCCGGCCTATGCCATCGAGAGCGCCGTTGAGCTTCCGACCGATGTCTTGTCCGAAATGGTCGGCCGCGTGTGGCGCGTCACCTCGACCGACAAGGCCCGCCCCATTCTGGGCGGCGTGCACATGAAGGTCGAGAACAACACCGTGCGCCTGGTGGCGACCGACTCCTTCCGTCTGGCCGTATGCGATACACAGGTCGAGACCTCGACCCTCGAGGGCTCTTTTGAGCTCAACGTTCCCGCCGACGCCTTTAACGACGCTCTGAGCATTATGGCCAGCCAGGCCACCATCATGATCGGTGCCACCGACACTCAGGTCGTCTTCGAGGCCGGCAACACCACCTACGTCTCGCGCCGTATCGAGGGCGTGTATCCCAACTACAAGCAGCTCATCCCCGATTCGTGCGTGACGAGCGTCAAGATCGACGTGGCTGCCTTCAACGCCGCCCTCAAGCGTGTGGCGGTTATCGCGAGTGCCAACCCCGCCGTCAAGTTCGAGATCGACGTCGAGAACGGCCAGATGGGCCTGTCCTCCATCTCCAATGACCAGGATCTGGCGCAGGAGACGATCGATGTCGAGGCCGAGGGCGAGTCGGGCACCATCGCCTTCAACTACCACTACATCTTTGGCTGCCTAAACGCCCTGTCCAAGGAGAAGGAGATCACGCTGGAGCTCAAGAGCTACTCGCAGGCGGGCATCTTCAAGTCCTACGACAAGATCAACTACCTGTACCTGGTCATGCCAGTTCGCATCTAGCGGTCGCTCCATGGCCATGTTCGCTCGCGATCTTTCCGTCGCACACTACCGCAGCTTCGATAGCTATCGCCTTGCCCTGGACGAGGGCGTGACGATACTTACGGGACCCAATGCGGCGGGAAAGACCAATCTCATAGAGGCGCTGCAGCTGCTGACGAGCGGCGCCTCGTTTAGGCATCCGACCGCAGCGGAGCTCGTCCATGACGGCGTGGGCTCGTGCAAGATCGAGCTGAGGCTCGAGGGCGACGGCCGCGTGCTTGATATGGGATTGAGCGCGGAGGACGGTAAGCGCTCGTTTAGCCGCAACGGCAAGAGATGCTCTGCCGCTGGTGTGCGCGGGGTTCTGCCGAGTGTGCTGTTTTGCCCCGACCATCTGGACATGGTTAAGCGAGGCGCCAGTGTGCGCCGCGCCGCCCTCGATGACTTTGGCATGCAGCTGAGCGCACGCTATGCCGATCTTGCGAGCACCTATGGGCGCTGCGTGACCCAGCGTAACGCCTTGCTCAAGGAGGCCTGGTGCTGCCGCGAGATGCTCGGCGCGTGGAACGATTCGATTGCCCGCGCGGGCTCGGCCCTGCTCGTGCACCGGTTGGCCCTGCTCGACCGGCTGGCGGGCCATGTGCACACTGCCTACGGGCAAGTGGCGTCAGGTGAGGCCGCCAACGTGACCTATGCGTCCACGCTGGGGGATTTGCCCCAGGTCGAGGATCGCGAAGAGCTGAAGGGCTGGGCGTACGAGCGCATGCTGGCTGCCCTTGACGAGCATGCCGACGAGGAAATTCGCCGCGGCGTGACGTTGGTGGGACCGCATCGCGACGAGATTGAGTTCACCGTGGCGGGTCGCTCCGCCCGTTCATTTGCCAGCCAAGGACAGCAGCGCACGCTGGTGCTGTCCTGGAAGGTGGCCGAGGTCGCCGTGGCTCGCGATGTCCTGGGCACCGCCCCGCTGCTGCTTCTGGACGACGTGATGAGCGAGCTCGACGGCGAGCGTCGCGGCGCTTTCCTGCGGCTGATCGGCGATGATATCCAAACGGTCATAACTACGACCAACCTGGGGTACTTTACCGATGACCTGCTTGATCGAGCCAAGGTGGTGAGCATGGGTGAGACGTGCTGATTGCGAGCGCGAGAGCGAAACGGTCGCTTTCAGCGGGTTTTTGAACGCAGAGCGCCAGCGCATCCTGGCGTCCGCGACCCCCGAGCGCCGTGCGCAGATGGAGGCCGCCGAGGAGTCGCGCGCGGTCTATCGCGCATGGAACGCGGTGTGCTCGGGCACGCGCGAGGGACGGCATGTGACGGGACTGCGCTACCTGCCCGAGTCCAATGAGCTGCTGGTGTACCTCGACTCGCCCTCGTGGACGCAGGAAATGACGCTGTTGCGCGAGATCATCCGCGCGCGCATGGAGCGCGCCGGTGCGCATGTGGACGGCCTGGTGTTCAAAACCACCGCGCCCGGTCACACGCCGCCCGCCGCCAAGGAGCGCCTGCGCCCGGCGACGACCGAGCGACCGCCGGCCCCGCACGCCGACCTAAGTGAGGCCGAGCGTACCGAGATCGAGCGCCAAGTGGCGCCCATCGAAGACCAAAAACTGCGCGAGGCCCTCGAGAATGCCATGAGAGCCAGTGCCGAGTGGGCCAAGGGCGTGCAAAGCAAAAAAGAGCCTTAAATCGCATCTGGTGGCCTTGTAGAGCCAAATACCCTCGTTCCCGAGGGTATTTTTTTACGATAAACTAGTAAGGCTGTACACATTTTCTTGACTGAAGGAGGACGTGTGGCAAACGAAAACGATTACGATGGCGGCGAGATTAAGATCCTCGAAGGTCTCGAGGCCGTTCGTAAGCGCCCGGGCATGTACATTGGCTCGACGAGCGCCAGCGGTCTGCATCACCTGGTGTGGGAGATCGTTGATAACTCCGTCGACGAGGCCATGGCCGGTTTCTGCACCGAGATTCAGGTGACGGTCCACGCCGACAACTCCATCACGGTCGTCGACAACGGGCGCGGCATCCCCGTCGACGAGCATCCTATCAAAAAAATCCCGACGCTCGAAGTCGTTATGACGATTCTGCACGCCGGCGGTAAGTTCGATAACTCGGCCTACAAGGTCTCGGGCGGCCTGCACGGCGTGGGTATCTCCGTCGTCAACGCGCTGTCCAAGCGTGTGGTCGTTCAGGTGTGCCGCGACGGCAACATCTACGAGATGGAGTTCTCGCGCGGCAAGACTGTCAAGAAGATGGAGGTCGTGGGCACTTCGGAGACGACGGGTACCACCGTTTCTTTCTGGCCCGACGACGAGATCTTCGAGACCTGCATCTACGATTTCGATACGCTGCACAACCGTCTGCAGGAGACGGCGTTCCTCAATAAGAACCTCAAGATCGTGCTGACCGACGAGCGCGAGGCGACTCCCCACGTGGAGGAGTTTTGCTACGAGGGCGGCATCATCGACTTCGTCAAGTTCCTCAACGAGGGCAAGGACGTCCCTGAGGCCTTTAAGGAGCCCATCTACATCGAGGGCAAATCGGACCCGGACGCGCCCGTGGCCAAGATGGGCGAGGTTGAGGTTTCCCTGCAGTGGAATAGCGGCTACGGCGAGAACGTCATGTCGTTTGCCAACGACATCTACACTCCCGAGGGTGGCATGCACCTTGAGGGCTTCCGCACCGCGCTCACCCGCGTGATCAACGACTACGCGCGCAAGCAGAACCTGCTCAAGGAAAAAGACGCCAACCTGACCGGCGACGATGTGCGCGAGGGCCTTTCGGCCGTTATCTCGGTCAAACTGCCCGATCCGCAGTTTGAGGGCCAGACCAAGGCCAAGCTCGGCAGCTCCTATATGCGCGCGCTGACGCTCAAGATCGTGACCGACGGCCTTGCCGATTACTTGGAGGAGCATCCCAAGCCCGCCCGCGAGATCGTCAAGAAGGCGCAACAGGCCTGCAAGGCGCGCAATGCCGCCCGCAAGGCGCGCGAGGCGACCCGCCGCAAGAGCCTGCTCGAGACGGCGTCCCTGCCCGGTAAGCTCGCTGACTGCTCGGTGCGCGATGCCGAGCTGACCGAGCTCTTCATCGTAGAGGGCGACTCGGCAGGCGGTTCGGCCAAGGACGGCCGTCGCCGAGACATTCAGGCGATTCTGCCCCTGCGCGGCAAGATTCTGAACGTCGAACGCGTTGGTGACCATCGCGCGTTCTCGAGTGACACCATCCAGTCGCTGATTACCGCGATCGGCTGCGGCGTCACGACGAGTGCCGGCGACGGCGGCGACTTCGATATCACCAAGGCGCGCTACCACAAGATCATCATCATGACCGATGCAGACGTCGACGGTGCGCACATCCGCATCCTGCTGCTGACGTTCTTCTACAAGTACATGCGTCCGCTGATCGATGCCGGCTACGTCTATGTTGCCTGCCCGCCCATCTTTGGCATTAAGGTGCGCAACAAGATCCACTACGTGTATCCCAACGGCCGCCAGCCCGAAGACGAGATTCTGCGTGACACCATCCAGAGCCTGGGTCTGAATCCCGACGACAACGACGAGGACGGCAAGGCCAAGGACGGCAAGATCACCAAGAAGCGCAAGGGCTATACCGTCCAGCGCTACAAGGGTCTGGGCGAGATGGACCCCAAGCAGCTTGCCTCGACGACGATGGACCCCAAGACCCGCATCCTGCAGCGCGTGTCGATCGAGGACGCCGTGGTGGCGGACCGCGCCGTGCGCGAGCTGATGGGCTCCGAGGTCGGCTATCGCCGCGAATATATTGAAAAACACGCGCATGACGCACGCTTCTTGGACGCCTAATCCCCGCGGCTTTCCCAGCCACCGCACCTTCGCCCTCAATCGTCGGTCGCGTACCCAAGTACGCTTCCCTCCTCTTTCGGGCGAATCTGCGGCACCTGGAAAAGCCGTCTCCGTGGTAGGGAACTAATGGACCACGCAAACCATGAGGAGGTAACGTGGCAGACGATATCAACAATAACGAGGGTATGGACGAGGCCAGCGACGCCGGTATGCCCGATGATCTGAAGCGCCTGCTCGCCCGCGCTGAGCAGGGCGAGGACGGCGACCCCGATGCCTACAACCCCGATGCCGACGAGGACGAGGAAGAGGATGACGACGGCGAGCTCGAGGAGAGCTTTGGCGAAGTCGATCGCGGCGCCTCCGCAGGCGAGGATATCAACGGCGGCCAGCTCCAGATTTCGGAGTTCGGCCGCGAGATGAAGCAGTCGTTCATCGAGTACTCGATGTCGGTCATTACGGCGCGCGCCCTGCCGGACGTGCGCGATGGCTTAAAGCCGGTGCACCGCCGCATCCTGTACGCCATGAACGAGAGCGGCATCTACCCCAACCGCCCGCACAAGAAGTCGGCCTGGACGGTCGGCGAAGTTATCGGTAAGTACCATCCGCACGGTGACTCCGCGGTCTACGAGGCCATGGTCCGCCTGGCACAGTGGTTCTCCATGCGCACGCCGCTCATCGACGGCCACGGAAACTTCGGTAACATCGATGGCGACGGCGCGGCGGCTATGCGTTATACCGAGAGCCGCCTGGCAAAGCCCGCCATGGAGCTCCTGCGCGACCTGCAGAAGGATACTGTCGACTGGCAGCCCAACTACGACGAGTCGCTCGCCGAGCCCCAGGCGCTACCCGCGCGCTTCCCCAACCTGCTGGTCAACGGCAGTCAGGGCATCGCCGTCGGCATGGCCACCAACATCGCCCCGCACAACCTCACCGAGGCGATCGAGGCCACCTGCTACTTGATTGACAATCCCGACGCCACCGTTGACGAGCTCATGCAGATCATGCCCGGTCCGGACTTCCCCACCGGTGCCATCATCATGGGCAGCGCCGGCATTAAGCAGAGCTACGAGACCGGCCGCGGCTCCATCACCGTGCGCGCCAAGGCTCATGTGGAGTCCACCAAGACCGGCCGCAGCCGCCTGGTCTTTACCGAGATTCCCTACATGGTCAACAAGGGCACCCTGCAGGAGAAGATTGCCCAGCTCGTCAACGACAAGCGCATCGAGGGCATCTCGGACATGCGCGACGAGTCCAACCAGAAGGGCATCCGCCTGGTCATCGAGCTCAAGAAGGGCGTCATTCCGCAGGTCGTGCTCAACAACCTGTACAAGTACACCTCGCTGCAGACGACCTTTGGCGCCAACAACCTGGCGCTCGTCAACGGCGTGCCCAAATGCCTGAGCCTGCGCGAGATGCTGCAGCACTACATCGACCATCAGGTCGACGTCGTCACCCGCCGCACCCGCTTCGACCTTAAGAAGGCCCAGGCCCGCGCTCACATCCTCGAGGGCTACCTGATGGCCCTCGACCATATCGACGAGGTCATCAGCATCATCCGCTCCTCGCAGACCGACTCCGAGGCCAGCAGCCGCCTGATTGAACGCTTTGGCTTTACGCCCGAGCAGACCACGGCCATCCTCGAGATGAAGCTGCGCCGCCTGACCGGCCTGGAGCGCGACAAGATTCAGGAAGAGCTGGACGGCCTGCGCCGCGCCATCGCCTACTACGAGGACCTGCTGGCGCACGAGGAGAAGATCCTGGGCGTCATCAAGGAAGAGATGCGCGAGATCTCCAAGAAGTTTGGCGACAAGCGACGCACCGAGATCAGCCAGGTCGAGAAGGACCTGGATGTGGAGGACCTCATCGCCGACGAGGACATGGTCGTGACCATCACCCACACCGGCTACGTTAAGCGCATCCCGGTCGCCGCCTATCGCGCCCAGAAGCGCGGCGGCAAGGGTGTGTCGGGTGTCAACCTCAAAGAGGACGATGTCATCGACGAGATGTTCATCGCGTCCACGCACGAGTACGTGCTGTTCTTCTCGAGCAAGGGCAAGGTCTATCGCCTGAAGGTGCACGAGCTGCCGGTGGGCACGCGCCAGGCACGCGGCACCGCGATCGTCAACCTGCTGCCCTTCGAGGAAGGCGAGAAGATCGCGAGTGTCATCAGCTGCCGCGAGTTCCCCGCCGATGAGTACCTGATGTTTGCCACCAAGAGCGGCATGGTCAAGAAGACCGTGATGAGCGCCTACGACCGTAGCCGCCGCGACGGTCTGATCGCCATCAACCTGAGGGACGACGACGCGCTGCTCGCCGTGCGTCGCGTGCGCGAGGGCGACAAGATCATCATGGCCACCACCGCCGGCAAGGCGATCATGTTCCCCGAGGACCAGGTGCGCGCCACCGGCCGCGATACCAGTGGTGTCCGCGGCATCGGCATGAAGGACGGCGTGAGCGTTCTGGGTATGGAAGTTACCAACGGCAACGGCGACCTGTTCGTCATCACCGAGCGCGGCTACGGCAAGCGCACGCCGGTCGCGGACTACCCGGAGCAGAACCGCGGCGGCCAGGGCGTCTACACCATCCAGATGACCGAGCGCAAGGGCAACCTCGCGGCCATGAAGACGGTGGGCCCGCAGCATGAGCTGTTCATCGTGACGGAAGGCGCGACGGTCATTCGCGTCAAGACCGACGAGATCAGCCAAACCGGCCGAGCCACCCAGGGCGTCAAGATGATGACCGTCGACGACAACGACCGCGTATGCGCCGTAGCCCGCATGACAGCCGCCAAAGAAAAGCCCGAAGGCGAAGGTGCGGAGGATGCAGCTGCAACTAGCACCGAGGAAGCCCCCGTCGACCTAGGCGACGGCAACGACATACCAGAGGATCTCCTAGACGAGTAAGTAGCCCTCTCTGATCAAAAACATCAGACCCCATATATCGGCGGTCGGCGCACTGCGCGCCGACCGCTTTTTTGAAAATCTATGAACCCCACGTCTGCCCCGGTCGCACGGCGGCATGTGAAGTCGATCGCGAGTTCCGCATGAGCCGGAGAGCACTTAATGTGCTCTCCGTGCGAGTCAGGACTGTCCGAGCAGGCGACTTCACATGCCGCCGTGCGGCCGGGGTGAACACCCCCTCAAAGATTTTCAAAAAAGTTGTTGACGCGCGCGTAACGACTCGTCTAATATATCCCTTGCGCGATGGACCTGTAGCTCAGTTGGTTAGAGCGTCCGGCTGATAACCGGGAGGTCACAAGTTCGAATCTTGTCAGGTCCACCACTTTCTTTCGCAATAAACACCCCAGCGAGAGCCGAGTCGCCGCTGGGGTGTTTATTACTGTCTCCGTGGGGGTTTAGCTCAGCTGGGAGAGCGCGGGCTTTGCAAGCCTGAGGTCAGGGGTTCGATCCCCCTAACCTCCACCATGATGGACCTGTAGCTCAGTTGGTTAGAGCGTCCGGCTGATAACCGGGAGGTCACAAGTTCGAATCTTGTCAGGTCCACCATCTAAAACGTAAGAAGCCCTGGGGCAAATGCCTCGGGGCTTTTTTCTTATCCAGGGTAGTCAAAAGAGCCCCGTCCCAAAAAGACTAGTTTGATTTTGTGTGTGGCGCGAAAGATTGGGTAGTATAGCTATTCAATGCGGCAGCCCTGCCGCGTGTTAACCGCTACGTACCGGAGGTGTTCCATGGTTCGTGTCGACATAGAGACCATCGTCATGGCCGCCGGTCCCGTGCCATCGCTTATCGTGCTTCGCGAGCGCTGCGGCAAGTCGGATTCGACGGCGCCCCTGCGTTCGCTTTCCATTCAGACCGGCTCGTTTGAGGCCGCGGCCATTAGCCGTGGCATCGATAGCGGTCGCGCCGAGCGCCCGATAACGCATGACCTGCTGCTTGACACCGTCGACGCCCTGGGCGCCAAGCTCGAGCGCATCGAGATCGTTCGTGCCGAGCCGCCGGTGTTCTATGCGACGATTGTCGTGCTGGTCGATGGTGGCGAGCGCAAGATTGACGCCCGCCCCAGTGACGCCATTGCCCTTGCCGTGCGCAGTAATGCCCCCATGTTTGTGGAGGACGACATCATGAATCGCCTGGGTACCGTTTCTGCCCATGCCGAGGAAGTTGACGACGAGCAGGAGTTCGAGAAGTTCGACGAGTTCGTCCATACGCTCTCCCCCGATGATTTCTAAATGTCTGGCACGCGAGCGGAGAGGTCGCTGATGGGTACCCGCGTATCGGCCGAAGCGGCCGCCATCGCGCGTGAAGCCCAGATGCGCTCGGAGGCATCCGAGGCGGCTCGCATCGCCTATGTGACGCAGGCCCGCACGCTTCGCGAGCGCCGCGGCTCCTATATCAAGATGGTTATCATCTCCACCCTTGTCGCGATAATCTGTTCTCGTCTTCGTGGTACAGTTGGTGCGCTTGGGTTTTCGATTTCAACAGGCTTGGTAATCTGGGGTGTGGTCGATGCAGTAATGCTGACCAACCAGATCAAGGTACTCGACAAGCGCGCGATGGATATGACGCGCGCCCGCGACGCTGCCGCCAAGATCGCTGCCGAGGCACAAGAACTGTAACGACGCCGGATTCGATGGGAAGGTCTAGAGATGGCACAGGATATGCAGGACGCCGGTAACGTCTCCGCCGAGCTCGACGCCATGGTGTGTGACCTGATTGGTGCGTTCTTGGACGACCTTGCCGCCGGCGAGAATCCGGGCGTAGTTGTGGCGATCGAGGACGCTGCTTCCAACCGATATCTTGCGGCGCTCGACGAGGACGGCGAAGAGGCATGCCTGGAGGCTGCCACCAACTTTATCTCCGAGCACAAGATGGGTCTTAAGGACGAGGGCCTGGGCCGCATCGCCCGCTATGCCATCGGCTATACCGGCTGCGTCGAGATTGACGGCGGCTATCACGACGCTCTGCTCGTGAGCTTCTTTGAGACGACGCTCGAGAGCGGTTTTTCGGCATATGTGCTGTATGAGGGCATGGGCGCCGGCGATGGTTTTATGTGGAGCGACCCTGAACCTGCAGGTGAGGAAACCCCTCTCATCTAAAATCGCTAAAATAAACGAGTTTTCGGTAAAAGGCTCAATATTCCCGCTGAGCGTTGTATCGCTGGGCGGGCCGCATACGCGTGCCGTTTGTATATGGACAGAAGATAGGGGAACTACATGCGCGTAGACAATCTGAGGAACATCGCCATCATCGCCCACGTCGACCACGGCAAGACGACGATGGTCGATAAGCTCCTGCGTGCCACGGACGCCTTCCGTGCCAACCAGCAGGTCGAGGACCGCGTCCTGGACTCTAACGACCAGGAGCGCGAGCGCGGCATCACGATTCTCGCCAAGAACATCTCTATCGAGTACAAGGACGTTAAGATCAACGTCATCGACACCCCGGGCCACGCCGACTTCGGCGGCGAGGTCGAGCGCGTGCTGCGTATGGCTGACGGCGCCCTGCTGCTGGTCGACGCCTTTGAGGGCCCCATGCCCCAGACCCGCTTCGTGCTGCGTCACGCTATCGACACCGGCCTTAAGATCATGATCGTCATCAACAAGATCGACCGTCCGGGCGCCAACCCCGAGAAGGCCTACAACGACTGCCTGGACCTTATGGCCGACCTGGGCGCCACCGACGACCAGCTCGAGTTCGCCATGGAGCACGTGGTCTACGCCAGCGCCATGAATGGCTTTGCTCGCCTTGACCCCAACGACGGCAACATGGACATGTATCCGCTGCTCGATATGATCATCGACGACATGCCCGCGCCCGAGGTTGACGAGAACGCCCCGCTGGCCATGCAGTGCGTGACCATCGACCACTCCAACTTCGTTGGCCGCATCGGTATCGGTCGCGTGTACTCCGGCGCCATCCATCAGGGCGATCAGATCCTGGTTGTGAAGAACGACGGCTCCAGCGCCACCGCTACCGTCAAGCAGCTCTTTACCTTCGACTACCTGGGCCGCACCGAGTGCCAGGAAGTCGGCGCTGGCGACATCGCCGCCGTCGTGGGCATCGACCGCACCGATATCGGCGATGTCTACACCGATCCCGAGAACCCCGTTGAGCTCGAGCCCATCGAGATCGACCCGCCGACCCTGTCCATCGTTTTTGAGGCTTCGACCTCCCCGCTCGTCGGCCGCGATGGCGATATCGTGGGCGCCCGTCAGCTCAAGGAGCGCCTGTTCAACGAGGCCGAGAACAACGTGACCATGAAGATCGAGGAGCTCGAGGACAAGAGCGGCGTCGAGGTCTCGGGCCGCGGCATTCTGCACCTGTCCGTTCTGATGGAGTCCATGCGCCGCGAGGGCTTTGAGTTCCAGGTCGGCCGTCCCCGCGTTCTGTTTAAGAAGGACGAGAGCGGCAACAAGATGGAGCCCGTCGAGCAGGCCGTCGTCGAGTGCCCGGACGAGTACTCGGGCAAGGTCGTTGAGGTCTTCGGCACCTCCGGCGGCATCATGACGAGCATGGACACCTCGGGCATCGTGACGCACCTCGAGTTTAAGATCCCGACCCGTGGCATCATGGGTCTTAAGAACCGCATCATGAACGTCACCCACGGCGAGGGCGTGTTCTACCACACCTTCCTGGAGTATGGTCCCTACGCCGGCGAGATCGGTAACCGTCAGAACGGCGCCATGATCTCCATGACCACCGAGAAGGCCGTTGCCTACGCTCTGGGTACGCTGCAGGAGCGCGGCCAGCTGTTCGTTGAGCCGGGCACCGAGTGCTACGAGGGCATGATCGTGGGCGAGCGTAGCAAGGCCGGCGACATGGTCGTCAACATCGCCCGTACCAAGAACCTGGGTAACCAGCGTTCCTCGACCTCCGACATCTCCGTGCAGCTGGTGCCGCCTCGCACCTTCTCGCTGGAAGAGGCGCTGGAGTACATCGCCGACGACGAGCTGGTGGAGATTACTCCCAAGAACATTCGCCTGCGCAAGCGTCTGCTCAACGCCACCGACCGCAAGAAGGCTGCCGTCCGCGCTGGCCAGGTCAACAAATAAGCGCCGGGGCTTATAACCGTCAATAAGAAAGGGCGTCGACCGCAATGGTCGGCGTCCTTTTTGGTGCAATGGGGTCAGGTTGCTTTGCACCACCACAAAGGTGCCTGGCCCTTTTGTGGTGGTTGGCGGCTAGGCGGTGGGGAGTCCTGGCGTGTTGGAGGCTTGTTGGGGCTTGAGGCGGGCGTTGCGCCAGATGATTTGGATAACGTAGCCGAGCATAAAGACAAAGGCCACGCCGCTGATGAAGTCGCCGATGAGGGGAAGTCCCGTGAGGGCACCTGCGGCGATACCGCCGACGGCTGCCATGGCGTAGCGGTTCTGGTTATGTCCGACCATGCGGGCGATTGCGCAGCCCGCAAAAGCGGTGGAGACCAGCGCGATGCCGATAACGCCGCACAAGAGGGTTCCGGCAAGCGACAGGCCAGCGATGGAGATAATCAGCAGTAGGACGGCGGGGACGATAGCGATCGTGCCCAGAAGACCGCTCACCCACAGGGGCGTGGGGTGCTGGTGGAGCATTCCGGCGGCGCTGGCGGTCGCTCGCGGAAAGACGAGCTCGAGCAGCAGAGCGACAAAGCAGGTCGAGAGCGCCGCGGCGACGATGCCGCCGATGACATCGTTAATGGTGGAAGTATCTTCGTTCTCGGTGCGGTCGATCTTGAGCGCGCCGATCTCGGCTCCTGCGGCGCGCTCGGGGTCTTCGGAAACATGCGCGCTCACGGTGCCGGTAATGCGGGCATTCTTGCCCAAGACGAGCTTATCGGCCCAAACCTCGACATCGCCCTCGACGGTGCCGTCGATGGTCACCGTATCGCCTGCAAGTGCTGCCGACTTGGTGGAGCCTCGCAGGGCAACCGTCTCGCCCATCGCGTAAAAACAGTTGGCGGTGCTACCAGTGTTGAGCACGACATGCTGACCGGCTACCGTCACGCTGCCATCGATTGCGGTTTTGGAGATATCGATGGTACGCGCCGCCAGGCGAACGGCTCCGCCTACAGTGCAGTCGCGAATCGACAAGCTCTCGCCTGCCGCGATAATATCGCGGCCGATGGAAGCGTCGTCTAGGTTAAGGCTTTGGCCGGCCCAGTACAGGTCGCTTTCGACGCCAGACGGATTTGAGTCAACTTCGGTTGCGAGCACGTTGCCCGCGGTGTCTGTACCGGCGAACGACGTCGTGGGAAGCGCGGTCAGCGCAAGCGCAATCAGTGCGAATAGAAGAGCGATGCGGCCCAGCGCTTTGCGGCGCTTGGTCGACGGTTCTAGGTTGCAAGGCATAGTGAATCCTTCGTTAGATACTCGACATGTATCTAACAGGGTACCCAACGCGCGGGCGCTCTAAAAGAACCTCTCGGTTGCATTTCGAAGGGCTGCGCCGTGCTGTCTACTTTTTGCGATGCAGGAAGCGCGCGATGTCTTCCTCGGTGGGGCTTTTGATATCAAAGCGCAGCGAGAGCCAGCGCAGACCCATGGTCACCGCGACGCATACGACCAGCGCGGCGACATTGCTCATGATGCCGCTCATAACGAGACACACATAGCTTGTCGATCCGGCGATGGCGGCGATGGCATAAAAGTTAGTACGTTGGAAAATGCCCGGAACCACGCCCATAAAGCCGTCGCGCAACATGCCGCCACCCACCGCGGTGAAAAAGCCCATCATGATGCATACGGCCGGCGCAAAGCCATAAACCAGTGCTTTGTCCGCTCCGGTGGCGGCGTAGATGCCGACCGAGATGATGTCGAGCAATGGGATGAGTTTCTCGGGTTTATCGACGATTGCCGGGAAGATGTAGATGATGGCCGCCGTGGCGATGGAGAGCGGCAGCGCCATCGGCTGGTTGAGGATGTAGACGTTGCCCACCTGCAGCGTCATGTCGCGTAAAAGACCGCCGCCCAGGCCACAGACCACGGCGAGTGCGACCGCGCCCACCAGGTCAAGCTTGTGTTCGCGCGCAACCAGCACGCCCGAGATCGATGCAGCGACAACAGCGAACATCTCGAGCCAAAAGGGGATAGCGACCATGGCATCCGAGGCATGTGAGGTAACGGTTATAGCGGCGACGACGGGCAAGATGGGTTCCTTTGAGTTACGGGTTTGGACAATGCCCGTACATAGTACATGTTCGGCGCCGATTGCGACCCTACCGCTCGGCAAACGGTCGGGACTAGGTGCGGTCATAGGTTCAAAACGTGCACATCACACTCCAAAGATGTCGAAAAATGTCGGTTTTGGAGGGTGGTGTACATGTTTGGAGATCTGGGCTGATGCTGAATGCGATGGGGGCTTGGCTGAATAGGAGGGATGTCCAAATTTTGAGCATTGCTCAAAATTTATTCGATCGGCTTTTACGCCGATCGCGCTGCGCTAAAAACGCGCCGCTGGCGCGTTTTCTTTACGCTCCGCGCCCTAGCGGGTTCGAATCCCTCCTCCTCCGCCGTATTTGCTTGTTAGAGACTCAAAACAAAAAAGCTCCCATTCCCGGGAGCTTTCTCAAACAAAATGGCGGAGGAGGAGGGATTCGAACCCTCGTGACCTTATACAGGCCAAACGGTTTTCGAGACCGCCGCATTCAACCACTCTGCCACCCCTCCGCGTGGGGTAAAAACAAAGCAGGCTCGAAGGCCTGCTTTGGAATTAACTGGCGGAGAGTCAGGGATTTGAACCCTGGAGACGCTTTTGACGCCTACACGATTTCCAATCGTGCTCCTTCGGCCACTCGGACAACTCTCCGTTAAATGCGAAAGTCAGTATACACGAGGAATCGCAAAGTGCAAACAGAAAAGTTGGCATTTTTTGAAACGCTTGGCTTCGTCCTTGATTATCAACTTCATCCGAACACTTCCCACATTCATCCGCACATGTGCGGATGAATGTGGGAAC
>CABUHO010000015.1 GCA_902491395.1 uncultured Collinsella sp. | reverse complement strand
CAGACCTTTCGTCATGGCCTCCTACCTTTCTTTCGGGCCTTACTGGCCGAATGTATCAGCGCCCCTCCATATGGGACGCTGCTTGCTGACAGCTCTAGTTATATCCAAAAATCACCCGCAATTCCACCTCGCCCCCGAACGGTCAACAAAGTGCGATGAACGGTATATCGCATGTGATTCCCCCATGATGTACTTCGGCGTTCTAAAGTAACTTTTCTAAGGTAAACGCTCTTTTTTCTCAAAAATCATTCGCAATTACAACTCCAATCTTACGATTAAGAATTGCATATCTAAAACGGTTTTATGTATATAAATGACGCTTGTTCGTGTTTCTGTCTGTATTCGATGATATTCAGCTACCTATCATTCTTATTCACACATACTCACCAGTTGAGTGAGGATATAGACCGTTTTTCACAACGCGACGGGCGTCAGCTCTATGGCTTGTCAGCGTAAGAAGTAGGTAAAGATACCGTTCACGCGATACGTCCGTGCCATAGGTCGACTAAATTGAGACAATAGTGAATAGTGTTAGGCAACCGTCCCCTGCGGGGACTGAACGGACAGATGCATATGCCGAGCAAAATCGAAAAAAAGCAAGCCGCCGCAAAGCTGCGCAAACCGCCGCGCGACTTCTCGTACACGCAGAACCGAGAGCTCAGCTGGCTGCGCTTTGACAACCGTGTGCTTGACGAAGCCTTCGACGAGACCGTTCCGCTGTTCGAGCGTCTAAAGTTCGTGTCGATTTTCGAGTCTAACCTCGACGAGTTTCTCATGGTGCGCGTGGGCGGCCTGTCCGATCTGGCAGAGCTCAAAAAACAGCCTGTCGACAACAAGAGCAATATGACCGCCTCCGAACAGGTCGATGCTGTCATGGCCGAAATGCCCGGGCTCCTTACCCGATGGGAGTCCATCTTTAAGAGCATCGAGGGCAAGCTCGACACCCTGGGCGTTCACCGCGCCCGCATCGATTCGCTTACGCCCGAGGAGCGCACCTTTGTAACCCGCTACTTCCAGGCCTACGTGTCGCCGGTCATCTCGCCGTTGGTCATTGACCCGCGCCATCCCTTCCCCAACCTGCGCAACGGTGCACTCTATCTGGCTTGTGGCCTGGACGGCGTCACCGACGAGGAGAGTCTGCTGGGCCTTATCGAGATCCCCGCCTCGATGAACCGCGTGGTCGAGATCCCCTCGCCCACCGGCACCTACTCCTACATTCTGCTCGAGGACGTCATCCTCGCCTGCCTGGACAGCTGCTTTGGCTCCTATAAGCCGCTCGACCGCGCGCTCATCCGCGTCACCCGCAACGCCGACATCGATCCGGACGGCGAGGGCGTCGAGGAGGAAGAGGACTACCGCCAGCACATGAAGCGCATCCTTAAGAAGCGCCTGCGTCTGCAGCCGGTAGTGCTCGCGGTCTCGGGGTCGCTCGAGAAGGCGACGCTCAAGACCATCCGCAAGGCGCTCGAGCTTTCTCGCCGCTCGGTCTTTACCTGCGATATCCCGCTCGACCTGGGCTACGTCTTCGGCATTGAGGGCAAGATTCCCGAGCATCTACGCAACGAGCTGCTCTTTACGCCGTTTAAGCCGCAGCCCAACCCCACCATCGATATGACCCGCTCCATCCGCGAGCAGGTGCTTCAGCACGACAAACTGCTCTTTTATCCCTATGAGGCCATGAACCCCTTCCTGGATCTGGTACACGAGGCCGCCTACGACCCCGAGTGCATCTCGCTGCGCATCACGCTCTACCGCGTGGCCAAGCAGAGCCGCCTGTGCGAGTCGCTGATCGATGCCGCCGAGAACGGCAAAGAGGTCACGGTGCTCATGGAGCTCCGCGCCCGCTTCGACGAGCAGAACAACATCGAGTGGGCCGAGCGTCTGGAAGAGGCAGGCTGCACCGTCATCTACGGCTCCGAAGGCTTTAAGTGCCACTCCAAGATCTGCCAGCTCACCTATCGCGAGGGCATGGCGCTTACACGCCTGACGCTGTTGGGCACCGGCAACTTTAACGAGAAGACGGCCAAGCTCTACAGCGACTTTATGCTCATGACCGCCCATCCCGGCATCGGCGAGGACGCCAACTTGTTCTTCCGCAACCTGTCGCTGGGCAACCTGCGCGGCGATTACCGCTTCCTGGGCGTGGCGCCGGTCGGCCTGAAGCCACTCATTATGCGCGGCCTGGATCGCGAGATCCAGCGTGCCCTCGCTGGCGAGCCCGCCCGTGTGTTCTTTAAGCTCAACTCGCTCACCGACCGCGAGGTCATCGACAAGATCGCCGAGGCATCGTGCGCAGGAGTCCGCGTAGACATGATCATCCGCGGCATCTCGTGCCTCAAGCCGGGCGTTCCGGGCAAGACCGAGAACGTGCATGTCCGTTCTATCGTCGGACGCTTTTTGGAGCATGCGCGCGTTTACGCCTTTGGCGTGGACTCGGACATGATCTATCTGAGCTCGGCCGACATGATGACGCGCAACACCGAGCACCGCGTGGAGATCGCCTTCCCCGTGCTCGACCCCACCTGCCGCGCCCTGGTGCACGAATACATGGGCATGCAGCTGCGCGACAACGTAAAGGCACGCAGCCTCACGAGCGACGGCACCTGGGTCCCCGTGGAGCGCAAAGAGGACGAGAAGCCCTTCAACTCGCAGGAAGCTCTGCTGGAGCGTGCCTATCGCAACGCTGAGTCCGCCGGGCAGCAGCGCGCACAGGAGAAGGAACGTGTGGCCGAAGAGGCTATTCAGGCCGAGATTGAACATGAGGCAGTTGCCAAACCGGAAACGGTTGCCGCTCCCCCGGTGAATGAACCCGTGGCTGCCGCAGAGCCCGCCGCGGAGAAAGCGCCCGAGGTTCAGAAGGTCCAGGCGACCGTCATTGAGCCCGAGCCTGCACCTGTACCTCGGCCCGAGCCGCAGTTCACCAAGCCCGCACACGAGCCGAACGCCCGTCGCGATAAGCCCACCGGCAAGACCAAGGCCATCGAGCGCCATCGCCCCGGTCGCGTGCGCATGGGCCTGGGTCTGATCGGCCTGGGTCTTAAGACGCTCATTACCGGCAAGACGAAATAGTCGTTTGTAGAAGCAGTTTGTAGAAGCGCCCCGCATTTGAGGAAAGCCTCGAATGCGGGGCGCTTTTCCCTGCTACCATGGTGCGGACAACAACGCGAATGACAGGCAGGAATATGAAGCTCACTATAGAATCGATGACCTACGGCGCCGACGGGCTGGCGCACGCCGACAACGGCAAGGCCGTCTTTGTGCAGGGCGCCGTGGCAGGCGACACCGTCGAGGCCGAGGTCGTACAGGACGGCAAGTCGTTCATGCGCGCCCGCACCACCGAGATTCTGGAGCCAAGCCCCGATCGCATTCAGCCTCCCTGCCCCTTCGTGGGCATCTGCGGCGGCTGCTCGTGGGGCAATCTCTCACGCACGGCACAGCTCGCCGCCAAGGAGCAAAACCTGCGCTCCACGCTCGAGCGCATCGGCAAGTTCGCTCCTGAGCAGGTCGATGAGCTGGTGCAGCCCATCCGCCACACCAAGGACGACTGGGGCTACCGCAACAAGATCGAGCTCGAACCGACCGTCGTCAACGGTCGTGTTCGTCTTGGCATGCACGGTGTCGACCCCACCAAAATTGTGACCGTCGATGCGTGCCCGCTGTTCGATAAGCGTTTTCCCAAGGCGCTCAAATCGGTCGTCGGCGCACTCAACTATCTAAGCGGCAGCCATGATTTGGGCCTCGAGCGCGTGGGCATTCGCGCCTCGCGCCGCACTAAGGCGCTCGAAGTCGCACTCTGGACGCCCACGGGTTCCTTCCCGCGCTCGCAAGTCTCGCGCGTGCTGGCAGACGCCGCGCACCCCACAAGCGTGGTGCGCGTGATGAGCAAGGGCGAGAAGAAGGCCCGCCGCGTCTCTAAGGTAGAGATGCTCGCCGGCGAGGGCTCGTGGACCGAGAACATCGCCGAAGGCCAGATGCGCCTGTCCGCTCCGTCGTTTTTCCAGGTCAACACCAAGGGTGCCGAGATTTTGATTGAGCTCGTTATGGACGCCCTCGACCCGCAGGAAGACGAACTGGCCGTGGACCTGTACTGCGGTGCCGGCACCTTTACCTTGCCGCTCGCCCGCCGCTGCGATTTTGTCGCTGCCGTCGAAGCCTATGGCCCGGCCGTGCGCGACCTGCGTCGCAACCTGGAGATCAACAAGCTCGATAACGTCGACGTCATCGGCGGCGACGCGGTACGCGAGTTCCCCGATCAGGACGCCGACGTCTTGGTGGTCGACCCGCCGCGTGCGGGCCTCGCCCCCGAGGCGATCGACCTCATCGCGAGCACGAGCGCCCGTGATGTCGCCTACGTGAGCTGCGACCCTGCAACTCTGGCCCGCGACCTCAAACGCTTTGTCGAGGAGGGCACCTTCTCCCCCGTCAAGATCACGCCGGTCGACCTATTCCCGCAAACCTTCCACTGCGAGACCGTCGTCCACCTTAAGCGCAACTAGCCACTTAATCATTGCTCAGAAAAATCATTGGGAAATCGAGCGTGGCAAGCGGAGGTCTTCGGGGTATAAGACGGCTAATTGTATGCCGCCTATGAAAGGAACCCCCATGCCCAGCGTTGCCGTTCTCGCCGCCGATGGCTTTGAAACTATTGAATGCTTGACCATGGTCGATGTCATGCGTCGCGGCGGCGTGCGCGCCACGCTCGTCTCGATCATGCCCACGCGTGAGGTCGTAAGCTCGCTGCAGATTCCCGTGACCTGCGATGCGCTCTTTGATGAGATCGACTTTGACGAGTACGACTGCGTCGTGCTGCCTGGCGGCCTACCCGGTGCCACCAACCTGCGCGCCGATCAGCGCGTCTGCGACGTGGTCTGCGAGTTCGCCGCGACCAAGCACGTCGCCGCCATCTGCGCCGCCCCGTTTATCCTGGGCGAGCTCGACCTGCTCGAGGGGCGCCACGCCACGTGCTTCCCTGGCTTTGAGAAAAGCTTCCCCGAAGGCGTCTATACCGGCGAGAAGGTTACGCAAGACGGCAACATCATCACCGCCAGCGGCATGGCCCAGTCGCTCCCCTTTGCGCTTGAGCTGCTGCGCACGCTCGCCGGCGACAAGGCCGTCGAGAAGGTCGCCGAGGGCATTCAGCTATGATTTTGGCTTCGCAATCACCGCGCCGCATCGAGTTGATGCGCGAGGCGGGCTATGACATTCGCGTGATTCCCGCAGATATCGACGAAACGCCTTTTGATGGCGAGGCCCCGCTTACGCTCGTTGAACGCTTAGCACGCGCCAAAGCCGCCGCCGTTGCCGCCGAGCATGCCGAGCCCAACGAACTGACCGTCGCGGCCGATACTATTGTCACCTTCGATGGCAAGATTCTGGGCAAGCCGGCAACCGAGGACGAGGCGTGCACCATGCTCCGCGAGCTTTCGGGCCGCACGCACCAGGTCGCAACCGGCGTCTGCATCGTTAAGGCAGGCGACACGGCCGCTCCGCATGCCGCCGAGAGCCTGTCGTTTGTCGATGTGACCGACGTGACGTTCTATGAGCTTACCGAAGAGCAGATCGAGCGCTATGTTACCTCCGGCGAACCCATGGACAAGGCCGGGGCCTACGGTATCCAAGGCACAGGCGGCCGCATGCTTGTGCACGATATTTCGGGTGACTTCTACAACGTGGTGGGCTTGCCCATCGCTCGCGTCGCACGCGCGATTCAAAAACTCTCGTAATTGCATCTGGCGCTGGGTATCCCCCAGCGCCTACAATTTTGCCGTACCGTACGGATCCCGACCGGGCATAAGGCCCGGCGGAAAACCGATAGGAGAAAACATGGACACACCGCTCGAAGCCATCGATGTTTGCAATGTCGATGGCTTTTGCTTTGGCAACTATACGGACGAGGAGGCTGGCACCGGCTGCACCGTAATCGTGGCGCCCGAGGGCGCCACCGGCGGCGTTGACGTTCGCGGCGGTGCTCCCGCTTCGCGCGAAACTGACCTGCTGCGACCCGAGAACACCGTGGACAAGGTCCACGCCGTCTGCCTTTCGGGCGGATCGGCCTTTGGCCTCGAGGCTGCAAGCGGCGTCGCTCGCGAGCTTGAGAGCCGCGGCATCGGCCTTCCCGTCGGCCCCACGCAGGTGCCTATCGTGTGCTCCAGCTGTATCTTCGACCTCGCCTTTGGTAACCCCACCGTTCGCCCCGACATTGAGGCCGGCATCGCCGCCGTGCGCGAGGCGCTCGACCACACCCCTGCCTCGCTCGAGCAGGGCAACGTGGGCGCCGGCACCGGCGCCACCGTAGGTAAGCTCATGGGACCTGCCACCTGCATGAAGGCTGGCCTTGGAGCCGCCGCCGTGGCACTCGGCCCCGTCAAGGTGGGCGCCGTGGTCTCGGTCAACGCCTGCGGCAACGTTGTCGACCCCTTCACCGGCGAGTGGGTCGCCGGTATGCGTGCCGCAGCCGATAGCGACCAGATCGTCGACATGGAACTCGCAGCCTTTGCCGCCGCCGGATCCATGCAGATGCCGCTCGACCGCACCAACACCACCATCAGCTGCATCGTCACCAACATGGAGCTCACTAAGGCCCAGGCCACCAAGGTCTCCCAAATGGCCGCAGACGCCTACGCACACGCCATCCGTCCCACGCACACCACCAACGATGGCGACACCATCTACACCCTCGCCAGCGGCAAACTGGGCGCCCAGGCAAGCGCCGCCGTTCCCCTAGACCTGCTGGGCATGCTCGCCGTAAGGGCTTTGCAAACCGCCATCGTAAACGGAGCCAAAACCGCCAAAACCTCCCACGGCATCCCCGGCGCCGCGAAGTAAACTAGCTCGTCCGGTTGCCCGGTGGGTCTTGGTTATGTTTGCTGCTCTACAGACCTGACTCGCACGAAGAGCACATTAAGTGCTCTTCGGCTCGTGCGGAACTCGCGACAAACATAACCAAGCCCCACCGGGCAACCTACCAACCAAAATCTTTTCAGCCCAGGCCCCTGTGTACCGCGCGTCTAAGATCTTCAAATTCAAATAACCTGACAATCGATTCTTATAGCAGAGGCCCCTTGGCCTTTAGTTTGCTACAAGTTCCGCACGAGCCGGAAAGCACTTAATGTGCTTTCCGTGCGAGCAGGACTGTTCGCAGTAGCAAACTAAAGGCCAAGGGGCCCAGCCAACCTATCAGCAGCGATTACTCAGCAGCTAGTTGAATTTGAAGATCTTTGAGGCAAGACGGTATAGGCCGAGTGTGGTTTTGTCTCCGGCACGACCGCGGAGGTTGGTGAAGAAGCCGACCACACCGTAACGTGCACGACGATACATACGCTCGTCATAGGCCTTCAAATCATTCCACAGCGTCTTTAGGCGCTCGTCGGCGCAATCTTCCTCGGAAAGCTTGGTCAACACCGAGCAGATCGCCATCATCATGGTGAAGTAGCCCATCATGTACGAACGCAGACGCGACGACTCGACATCGCTGTACAGGTGGTACGACTCCATCATGATACGCGTAACACGGAACTGCTGGTCCAGACGCTTGACCATCGTGGCCTCGTTGACACTCTGGCCCTCGCGACCGATAAAGTAGCGATAGAGGTCGATGTCGGCGTAGTACATGGTCTTGCAACGCGGCAGCGGCACGTAGGCGTAGATGTTGTCCACATAGAACGTGTGCGGCGGCATGGGAAGGTTGGACTCGCGCAGCACGTCCGTGCGATAGCACAGGCTGTGCATGAGCAGATTCTGGTCCAGGCGGAAATGGCCGATCTGGTCCCAGGTAAAGATCTTTTTTCGAGGCAGGGCAAACTTGTAACCAATGGCCGTATGCGTACCCTCGTAAACCTTCTCGTACACGTAGTTCGAGATAAACAGGTCAACGCGCTGGTCGCGCTCTTCAAAGCCGCGCAGAATCGACAGCATGGTCGAAAGGGCAGCGCCGTCAAGCCAGTCGTCCGAGTCGACAACCTTGTAGTAGGTGCCCTGCGCCTCGCGCAGACCCGAAAGGACGGCAATACCGTGGCCGCCATTCTCCTGGTGCACCGCGCGGATGATTCCAGGATAACGGGCCTCCCACTCGTCGGCCTTGGCGGCCGTCTCATCCTTGGAGCCGTCGTCCACCACGATAATCTCGATATCGGTAGCATAATTGCTCCCCTCCAAGATGGAGGTGATGCAATGGTCCATGTCCTTAGCGGCGTTATACGAGGGAATACCGAATGTTATGACTTTATGCATGGCAGGCGATAATCTCATCCGAAAGATCGAGGGCGGAATTGGTCACGGCATCCATATCGTAGTAACGATACTCGGCCAGACGACCCACCGGGTGGAAGTTTGTCAGGTTCTGGACGCGCTCAAGATAGCGCTCATAGAGCTCACGGTTCTCGGGCTCAAGAATGGCGTAATACGGCGTCTCGCCCGAGCCGGGCGCATAGGCCTTGGAGTACTCCTTCATGATGGTGGTCTTGCCGGGCAAAACCTGACCGGTCATGTTCTTGAACTCGGTGATGCGCGTGTAATCCTCGCTCGTGGTGTAGTTGACGGTGCCCACAGGCTGGAACTGGTCCATATCGAGCGTCTCGAACTTCATGTCGAGCGTGCGGTACGGCAGCGCGCCCAGGTCGAGGTTGAACAGCTCATCGAGCGGACCGGTATAGACAATCTCGCCGCCGTAGACCTTGCCGTCGACCTTGACGGTTGTCTCGTCGATCTCGAAGAGATCGCGAGCATCCACGTCGCAGAACACATCAATCAGGTCGTGGTCGAGCATGTGCTCAAACAGCGCCGTGTAGCCATCCTGCGGCATACCCTGGAAGGGGGCCTGCGGGAAGTAACGGTCATCATCGCCCACAAAAACGGGAACGCGGCCGGTGATCGACGGGTCGATCTGGTCGGGCGTCTGACCCCACTGCTTCATGGTGTAATGCAAAAAGACGTTCTCGTAGACGTAATCGGCGACCTCGGCCAAGTCGGGGTCGTTCTTCTTACGCAGCTCCATAATGGGCACCTTGACATCCTTGCCAAAGGTCTCCACGAGCTTCTGATACAGCTCCTCGCCGCGCTCATCACCAAAGGCGAGCTTGAGACTCGCATGGTTGAAGGGCACGGGCATAAGGGTGCCGTTGATGTTGGCGAGCACCTTGTGCTGATAATCCGTCCATTTGGTAAAGCGCGACAGGAAATTGTGCACGCGCTCGTTAAAGGTGTGATAGATATGCGGACCGTACTCGTGGATCAGGATTCCGGCCTCGTCAGTGCAGTCATAGGCATTGCCCGCAATGTGGCTACGGCGCTCCAAAACGGCAACACGATAGCCGATGGTCTCGGCAAGACGGCGGGCGCAAACGGCACCGGCATATCCAGCACCGACGACAATCATGTCGTACGCGCCGGCGTTAAAGCCTTCAGGCAGGCCTGAGGTAATCTGCATCGATACTCCTTGTCAAAAGCCACGGGCTCGTTAGCTGGGCTTTTCTCGAACATTCTTCGAGACATATTTATCAGAGCGATTATAGCGCTAATGCGTCCTATAATGAGCTTGCCACACAAGGAAAGCTCAAGCACCGCGGCGTACATAATTGAAAGGTAGACCCGCTAGCAGCGGGTTTATTCGTGAACAGCCGGGCGCCTGGAGCTTAGCGAAACGCTTGCAAGGAGTAACATGAGCGATTTCCTAAACCGTATGAAGTCTGCCGCCAAGGCCGACCTTAAGACCATCGTCCTGCCCGAGGGCGAGGATCCGCGCACCATCGTCGCGGCCAACAAGATCATCGAGGAAGGCCTGGCCAACATCGTCATCCTGGGCGATCCCAACGAGATCAACGTCCCCGGCGCCACCGTCATCGACCCGCGCAACGCCGAGAAGCACGAGGAGTACGCACAGAAGTTTGCCGAGCTCCGCGCCAAGAAGGGCGTTACCATCGAGCAGGCTCGCGCCCAGGTGATGGATGCCACCTACTTTGGTACCATGATGGTCAAGATGGGCGATGCCGACGGCCTGGTCTCCGGCGCCTGCCACTCCACCGCCGATACCCTGCGCCCCGCGCTGCAGATTCTCAAGACCGCCCCGGGCACTAAGCTGGTCTCGGCCTTCTTCGTGATGTGCACCGACACCCCGCAGTTCGGCACCGACGGCACGCTGATCTTCGCCGACTGCGGCCTCAACATCAACCCGTCCTCCGACGAGCTCTCCGAGATCGCCATCGCCTCCGCTCACTCCTGGTCCACCTTCATGGGCAACGTTGAGCCGCACGTGGCCATGCTCTCCTACTCCACCATGGGCTCCGCCGGCGGCGAGGTCGCCAAGAAGGTCCAGGAGGCCGTGAAGTTCTGCAAGGAGAAGGCTCCCGAGCTCGCCATCGATGGCGACCTGCAGCTCGACGCCGCTATCGTCCCCACCGTCGCCCAGCTCAAGGCTCCCGGCTCCTCTGTCGCCGGCAAGGCCAACGTGCTCGTGTTCCCCGACCTCGAAGCCGGCAACATCGGCTACAAGCTGGTCCAGCGCTTCGCCGGCGCCGATGCCTACGGCCCCATCCTGCAGGGCATCGCCAAGCCGGTCAACGACCTGTCGCGCGGCTGCTCTGCCGACGACATCGTGGGTGTCGTGGCCATCACCGCCGTCCAGGCTCAGATGGCTGAGTAGCTTACATATCCCCTCGGGACCCTGCAGGGCAAAGCTCTGAAAACGTCCTCGGACATGTCGGAAGCCCCCGCTGCGCACTACGTGCGGCGGGGGCTTCCTCCGTCCTGCGGAATGTTTTCAGAGCTTTGCCCTGTAGGGTCCCTGCCGCCACGTAGCAATCAGAGCATCTGGAGTGGACGGCGGCTTGGCTACGAGCCGGGGCTGAGGATCTGAACGAATGGGTGACGTTGCTGGGAGCGCAGGCGTTGCCGGCGATGATCACTTTGGAACTGGAATTTCCGCCTGCTAGCAAAAAGGCCTCCTGAGCTGCTGCTCAGGAGGCCTTTCGTTCAATCGCAAGCGAACGCACTAGTTATTCGCGGTCAGGCGCTCGACGTCGTGGGCGATCATGTATTCCTCGTCGGTGGGGATGACCATGACCGTGACGGCGGAGCCGGCGGCACTGATGACCTGCGGGCCGTTGCCCACGGCCTCGCGGTTCTTGTTGTTGTCGATGCGCACGCCCAGCCACTCAAAGCAGTCGCAGAAAGCCTTGCGGATCGACCAGTCGTTCTCGCCGATGCCGGCAGTAAAGGTAATGGTGTCCACGCCCGCCATGGAGGCGATCATGGAACCGGCCTGCTGCATAGCCTTGTAGGCAAACATGTCGAAGGCGAGCAGGCAGCGCTCGTCGCCCTCGGAAGCGCGCGTGCGGATGTCGCGAGCGTCGTTGGAGATGCCCGAGATGGCAAGCAGACCGGACTGCTTGTTCATCATGTCGTCGACTTCCTGATAGCTGTAGCCACCCTCGCGCTGCAGGTAGCACACGGTGGCCGGGTCGATGGAACCGCAGCGGGTGCCCATCATCAGACCGTCGAGCGGGGTGAGGCCCATCGTGGTATCGCGGCACACGCCGTCCTCGATAGCGGCGAGCGAGGCGCCGTTGCCCAGGTGGCACGACAGCAGACGGTGGCAGCGCGTGCCCAGGATCTCCTTGGCCATCATCCACTCGTAACGGTGGCTCGTGCCGTGGGCACCGTACTTGCGCACGTGATACTTGTCGCACACGTCCTTAGGCAGCGCGTAGGTGTAGGCGACCTCGGGCATGGTCATGTGGAACGACGTGTCGAAGACGGCCACGTTGGGCAGCTCCGGATATTTCTCGCGGCAATACTCAATTGCCGCGGCCTCACCGTAGTTGTGCAGCGGGGCAAGCGGCGCCACCTCAAGGATCTTGGCCATGACCTCATCGTCGACGACCGCGGAATCATCGAAGTACCAGCCGCCCTGAACGATACGGTGGCCGATGCCATCGATCGTAAAATCGGTCTTCTCGAGTTCCTCGAGCACGCGCGCAATGGCAGAGCGATGGTCGGGGAAGGGAATCTCCTCGGTCTGCTTGGCACCACCGTTCTCGGAGTGGCCAAAGATGCCCATTTCCGAGCCGATACGCTCGCAGTTACCCTTGGCGAAAACCTCGCGGGTATCGGTGTCCAAAAGCTGATATTTAAGGCTCGAGCTGCCGGCGTTGACAACAAGTACGTTCATGAGACTCCTTCGTGATTACAGAACGGTCGGCAAACCCATAAGGCGGCCGTATCCTTAATAAGAAGTTATCAGAATTCAATAAATATCTATTAAACTCTTCGCCCAAAGCGCATAAAAGGGGGCTGAACGGCACAAGGCCATCCAGTCCCCTCCCCTTGCATCAATTACTTGCCGTTAACGATGCGCTCGACGTCGGAAGCGATCATGAACTCCTCGTCCGTAGGGATGACGAAGATCTTGACCTTGGAGTCCTTGGCGGACAGGCACCAAGCGCCGTCGCCACGCAGGGCGTTGCGGGCATGGTCCATCTTGACACCCATAAAGGCCAGACGGTCGGCCACACCGGCGCGGACGGCCGGAGCGTGCTCGCCGATGCCGGCGGTAAAGACGAGCGTGTCCATGCCGCACATGGAGGTGGCCATCTCGGCGGCCTTGGCGGCAATCTTGTAGACGAACATATCGAAGGCGAGCTGAGCCTCGGGGTCACCAGCAGCGGCGAGCTCCTCGACGTTGCGGCAGTCGTTGGTCTTGCCGCCAGTCACAGCCATGAGGCCGGACTTCTTGTTCATCATCTCGTCGACCTCGTCGAAGGTGTAGCCGCCCTCGCGCTGCAGGTAGCACACGGTAGCCGGGTCGATGGAGCCGCAACGGGTGCCCATCATGACGCCGTCGAGCGGGGTAAGGCCCATGGTGGTGTCCATGCACTTGCCGTCCTCGATAGCGCACAGGGAAGCGCCGGAGCCGATGTGGCACACGACGACCTTGCGGGCCTCGCCGTTGGTCATCTCAGCAACCTTCTTGGAGATGTAGCGGTAGCTGGTGCCGTGGGCGCCGTACTTACGAATGTGCAGTTTGTCGCAGACGTCCTTGGGCAGGGCGTAGGTCTTGGCGACCTCGGGCATGTTGAAGTGGAAAGCGGTGTCGTAGACCGTGACGTTGGGCAGGTCGGGATACTGCTCCAGGCAGAACTCGATAACGTTGGCCTCGGGGTTGTTGTGCAGCGGGGCGAGCGGGGCGACCTCGCGGATCTTGGCGAGAACGTCCTCGTCGACGAGGGAGGAATCGCCAAAGTACCAACCGCCCTGAACGATGCGGTGGCCGATGCCCTCGATCTTGACGCCGTTGGCCTCGAGGTCCTTCAGGACGACCTCGATGGCGACCTTGTGGTCGGGGAACTCGATGTTCTCGGTCACCTTCTTGGAGCCGTTGGCGGCATGAGTGAAGGTGCCACCGGTAAAGCAGACGCGCTCGCAGGAGCCCTTTGCGGACACCTTGTGGGACTTGGTATCGATGACCTGATACTTAAGGGTCGAAGATCCTGCGTTGACGACCAGAACGTTCATGTGTCTCCCTACTAACAGGCGGTGTGGCGCCGCCAGGTTACATACGCTTCAATAATAAACCCAAACGCCCTCGCGCTCGGGTTTATTGCGTTGATATATAAGTTATCGATGCATGCATGCTCATGGTCTTTGACTTGTAAGGCGAAATAGCGCGGGGACATACGCCAGAGAAGAAATCCCAAGCGCAACAAGCAGCACAACCCGAATGCCCACAACGCTACTCAACACAGCATTGAGCAGATAGAAAAGAACAGCGCCCACCGCCACCATCTGGCTTTGAACCGAAATCAACGAACAGCGCATCGATGAATCGGCAACATTTTGAAAAACTGAGTATTTGATTGGGGCAAACAACGCGTAAGCGACCGTCTGCAGCACATAAAACACAGGCAATAAATAGGCTGGAGTAAAGGGGAGCAAAAACAAGGCGGTTAGGCAAAGACGCGCTATGCCGCAAATGCGCGCAAAACGGCCCTTGTCGACACGAGCAATCACGCTGGGCACAATGAACCCTATGGAGGCGGAGACAAAGAGCTGGACCGCAATGGTCACACCCGAAGCGACGGCATTCATTCCGCGACCCGCAAGCAGCAGTGAGAAAAAGTCTTCCAGAGCGACGAAAGCAAATGCCTGAGAACAGTCCATGATGAACGCTGAGCGAAGAATGCCGTTACCCGCAATTGCGTCCCCGATCATCTTCGGGCTAATTCCACGCGCGGGCGTCACAGTGGTGTCCCCTCTTCGTCCCTCAGGAATATAGGCAACGACAACCAACGTCAACAGCATTGCAACGATATCGATCGAAAGACCGATAAGATACGCGCTGGCAGACGAAATGAAACCGCCCACACAAGCGGAAAGGGCATATGACGCATAGAAGACAAAACGCTCAACTACATTTAGTTCCACGAGCTGGTCCTGAGAAACGCTGTCGACGTATATCGCTTCGATGGACCCGCTCACGCATGCAACGGCAAAGCCTTTAAGAGCAAACGCTCCCATTAAAAGCAAAGGAGATCGGATGAGGAGCAGGGCGGCATAGTACCCGAGCATTCCCACGACACCGACGAGACCACTCGCCTTTCGCCCAAACCTGTCAGCAATAAAGCCAGTGGGAATCTCCAGAATGAACTTGCTCACTTGGTATGCAATCATCATGCTTGAAATCGCCACCATCGAGAATCCGACGAATTCAAGGTAAACCGTCAGAAAATACAAAATGGTGCTGAAGTTCGACAGGAAAACGAACGTCATATAAAGCAAAACCGTACGGTTTTTCATGCTCCGCCCTCCAAGAGTCAGCAATCTAATTCGGAATCTTGGAAAAGCATGAGGGCAAAGCCGTCAACCATGCGTTACGAAGCGTCACTATTCACTTGACGACGCGATGCCAAATAGTCTCACGAAGCGAGATGGCGCAATAGGTGAAGGAAAACCGTCTGGTGTCGATCGGTCCACGCATTTTGCCGATAGCAAAAGTAGATAGGCAGAGTTACGTCACGCGATCCTTCAATGGAACACTCGCTCACTTCTGATCCATCCGATGCGAGAGAAGAGCCTGCCAAGCTCAGTATCAATCCCCCCGCTTGAAGAAACTCAACCTGAGCCCTGCTTCCGTATTCAACATCACGGAAGCGGAAATTAACGAGCTGAGCTTCGGGGCATTGGTTGATTGCATTGAGACAGGGCGACAAATTAATTGGAACAGCGAGCCTGCCGCCCAGTAGCTCACGAATGGTCATAGCGTCCACAGATTGATGGCCCGCCGGGCGCGAAAGAACCTTGAGCTCCTTTTCACCCAAGTATTTCGAAGAAAGGGCGCTGTCCCGTGGTTCTTCAAATGAGATGGCTGCATCCGAAATACCAAGCATGAGCGACTCAAAACATGTTGCAGTTGGCTGATGCCACACATCGAGGTGGATCTGAGGATGCAAGCGCTCAAACGAGTCATACCAGTTTTCAACAAAAAGGCGCCCCCGTCCATGAAGGCAAGGGGCGTAAAGACGAAAGTGGCCGTCGGGCGAAACGCCATCGCCCCTCGATTGAGCGTACTTTTTGAGATCGTCGACTTGAGCCAGGATCACGCGTGCACGACGCGCAAATTCTCTGCCCGCCGGAGACAAAACAGCCTCCCCCGCCGATCGGTCGAGCAAAACAATCTGATACTCAGATTCCAACTTCTTAATTGCCGACGAAACGGCCTGTGGACTCACATGGACGGCGCGAGCAGCCTTGCGCACGCCGCCATAGCTCACTACCGCTTGAAGGTATTCGAGTTGAGAAAGCTGCATAGATTACTCCAAAGGCAGCCAAGGCGACGGGCTGCGCGCCCTCAGATGAGGTTCTCGCCCAGGTTCTTGCCGCCGAGGACGTGCATGTGGAAGTGCATAACGGTCTGGCCGGCGTTGACGCCCTTGTTGGAGATGACGCGGAAACCGTCCTCCAGGCCCTTGGCCTTGGCGACCTCCTGGATGGCGTGAGCCATGGCGCCCATGGTCTCGGCAGGCACGTTGTCGGCGATGTCGCTGTAGTGCTTCTTGGGGATCACGAGCGTGTGGACCGGCGCCTGGGGGTTAAGGTCGTCGAACGCGATGACCTGGTCATCCTCATAGACAACGGTCGAGGGGATCTCGTGGTTGGCGATTTTGCAGAAGATGCAATCACACATGGCTGGTTCCTTTCTAACGACAACGCAACAGAAGGTGGCGTTGTTCAGTGAAACACCAAGACAGTTTAGCCCACTTCAAAGATCCGAATTGAGCGAAATCCATTCCTCGGCAATCGCAATGGCCAGAGGGCTTTATCCATCCATATGCTCGCGCCTATTTAAAGTGTTTGACCTCGGGAACGATCAACACCGGAAGGACGGATAGACCGTAAAGCAGAGTAATAAGCATCATTTGTTTGTCGTAATCTGAACCGGAAATAGCCGCAATCCCAATAGGAAGCATATAAGAGCCCAAAAGGCTAACTTCGGCCATAATGCCGCCAGCGCTGCCAGCATAACGAGTGCCGATTTCAACAAATGAAACTGGCAGAGCTTGAACAACTGGACCCATCATGCTCGTAACGATGCCGCACACTGCAAGCAATACCCCCATGGACTTCAAGCCCGAGGCAAACCACGCAACTGCAATTGAAATAGAGCCAAGAAGCCCGACAATCACAAGATACGGTCGCGCAAGGCGGCATTTACCGTAAAGCATCGGAGCAATCAAGCAGCCGATAATCCCAGCAGCGGTTGTCAGCGCCGCCATTTCGCCGGCCGTCGAAGCATCGGTGCCTCGCACAAGCTCAAGAGCCTGAGGTAGCACACCGGAAAAGGCGGTCGTGGCGGCAAGTGAGAAAGCGGCGCAAATCGCGCAAAGCCAAACGTTACGCGAACGAAAAGCAGTCAGAAGGGCTTGGTCGTGCTCAACGCCATCAGGAATAAGTGAGTCATGCTGTACGTTCTTACCAAATAAACCCCAGAAGATAGTCAGAACGACCAACAACGCTTCTGCAACTGTATAGCCCATTAGCACGGAAGACATAAACGCCGATGACGCTTGCGCCGCCGCAATGCCAAAGCAAGTCGCCGCATAGTAAATGCCCATCGCAACATCCGTCTTATCTGCAAACCAAAGTCCAAGCGTCTTTGCATTATTGGCAGTCAATGCCGCCATCCCCACGCCGATGCAAAACATCGAGACAAGTTGAGCAGGATAGTTCGATAGGGTGAAAATTCTGATAGCGCCGCCGACTAAAGAAACACAGAACCCGCCAAGTATCACTACTTTGGGCCCAAGCCTATCTCCAAGTGATCCGAACGGGAGACTAAAGAAAACCGCCGCAAGCATTGGCGCCAGAAAGAGAGATGAGAATCCGACAGGGTCGATATTCATCTGAGGCATGATGACCGTAGCATAGGCAGCGACCTGATACTGCATGAAGTTGCCCAAAAAACAGAGACCACACGTCAACAGCAATATTAACCAGCGGTAACCACTCGAAGCCCGCTTTTGCTCAACTTTGTGCGCAACTTCGCACGCTTCACCATCCATTGCACCAACCTCACATTAAAAATGGTCGCGACCCCCATATCAACTGGAGGTCGCGACCAGGCAAAACACCGATTAATTATAATTCAGAAGTCTCAGGCATCTCGGCTTTTGCCGCCGCACCAGTCTCGGGCAACATCGCAATAGGCAAAACGCTCGCAAGGAAAAGAATCGATTCGATCGTAAAGTTCAACGTCCAATTGTCACCAGAAATAGACGAAACAATAACGGGAACAAAATAGGAGCAGAGAAGGCCGACAGTACCGATTATTCCACCAGCGCTACCGGCATATTTCGCGCCAATCTCAGGAAGATCAGGAGTCATTGCCTGAATAATGGGGCCAGAAAGAGCGGTCATAAAACCATTGAGGACGAGAGCAACCCACATGACAGTGCCAAGCGGCAAAAACCAGTTTGCAACCATTACAACGGCGGCAATCACCGTGGTTACAATGAGAAACGGTTTATTCTTACCGAGCTTGAGGACGGCAGCCGGTCCCGCAAAACAAGCAAAGAAGCTACCAACTGTAATAATTGCTGCCATAGATCCAGCGGTGGCAGTATCAACGCCGCGAACGAGCTCAAGCGCAGACGGCAGAATTGCGCAATATGCCGTGGTTGAAGCGAGGGTAAGACCATAAGCCAAGGCAATGCACCAAACGCCGCGCGACTTAGCGGCAATCTTAATGTACTTCATAACCGGCTCGGGCTCGGGCATGGGCTCGCCCTCCGGGACGTTCCTCATAAAGAAGATCCACAGCGCAGCAGTTACAGCTTCGGCAATAGCAGCGACCAGATAAGACACGTCAAGCGTAGGAAAATAAGTGCTGAATGCCTGGGCTATCACGATGGACACACATGAAGCAGCATAGAAAACTCCCACGGCAAGGGAGGTCTGCTGTTTAAACCAGGAACCCAGCACCTTTGCCAGATTGGCATTGAGCGCCGCAATGCCAAAGCCGATCATAAACATCGAAACGATCTGCACGGTAAAGTCATTAATCATGAAATAACGCAGAAAGCCGCCTACAGCAGAAAGCACCATGCCAATTGACACGACAAGCTTAACGCCGTAGCGATCAGCAAGAGATCCTGCAGGAATCGACAAAAACACAGCGGTGAGCATCGGCATCAACATGAGATTGGTAAGCCCACCGGCATCGATGCCGAGAGTCGTCATCACGACGACACCCCATGCTGAAACCTGATATTGCATGAAGTTTGCCATGAAGCAAATGAGGCAAACTACGAATAAGATCATCCACCGATAACCCGATAGCTTTTCTTCTTGAGCCATTTCTTTCTCCTTACGCAGGGATAGTTCAAGCTGAATTCAATGGGGCTAATTAGCCCACTCCATTGCGGCTTCTTTCACTAATCGTTGAGTAGTACCTCGTACATAGGACGGAACACCGAATCTTCTTTGGCATGCAGCGAATGCACCGGCTTCCACTCGTTTTCGTCAATTACCATATGAATGTGGTTCTCAGCGGTATAGGGGTCCCATGGTGCCTTGCCCTCAACAAACGGTTTGCCCGTCTTCGCAAAGCTGAACCACGCATCGTTCATTTCATCCGCGAGATGCGCTGGAGGATTGTCACCCGTAAACATCAGACCACTCGCGGTATCAAGATTCTTGAAAACGAACGGCACCTCGATTGCATGGCAAGAACCCATTCCCTCGACACGAGATTTATAACGGAACAAATAGTTGTACACGGGCTTAAACGCCGACTGCTCTTCAGCCATAAGGTCGGTGCCGACAAAGAAACCGGTTGAGTTCATAAAATTGGTGTAATTCTCGGCAAAATCGCGCTCAGGCCATGCCTTTCGATATGCTTGCTCCCAGTAATCGATATCAATCTGATCATCAAAATGAATCGGGAATTGGCCGTGCCAGAATCCGGGAAGGTCATCGAAATAGAAATGGAAATAAGTAAACTCGTCCTCGGTACATCCAATCATGATATCGATATCCTTGGCTGCGCCCTCCGCCCAGGCCTTCATCGGCTTCTTGGGAAGAAAAGACCCGTCGCAAACCGGCGAGAAAATTAGCGACACTTCGTAGGTATGACGATCGCACCACACCTGCATGCCCTCAATGAGCTCGTCTGCCGACTTCGCTAAGAGCTCTTGGGCGGTTTTGCATCCCATGATTTCGGCGAACTCCCGAGCAAAGTACTCGCCGCGCTCGCGGGTCTTATAAAGCTGGATAGGGCCGGACTCCAAAATCGCACGTTGGAAATACTTATTTGCCTCTGGCAATATGGAAAGAAGAGCCTGGCTGGAAGAGCCTGCCGACTCACCGAAAAGCGTGACACAATTGGGGTCACCGCCGAAGGCCGAAATATTCTCATGCACCCACTCGAGCGCACGGATTTGATCAAGAATGGCAAGATAGCCGGCGTCTTTGTAGTCCTCTCCGCCCGGCAGGCAATCGAGCAGCAGCGACCCAAACAAGTTCAGACGGTAGTTAATCGAAACAATAACGACATCCTTCGCTGCCGCAAAATTGGAGCCGTTATATAGCGGGTCGGCAGATCCACCTGAGAAGTAGGCACCACCATGGATATATACCATGACAGGAAGGTTCTTGCGTGCGTGTCCCCTGACCCACACGTTAAGGCTCAGGCAATCCTCCCCTTGCTCATGAAGCGAAGCGAGTTCAACTTCATCGATAAATTGCCTGGCAGAATGCCCGAATTCCACGCATTCAATTTCCTCATCGGAATCATCAAGGCGCTCAGGGGCACGCCAACGAAGATCACCTACCGGCTGCTTTGCATAGGGAATGCCCAAAAAAGCTTCAACCCCGTTTTCGAGCGTCTTGCCCGAAACTATACCCGTCCTAGTCTTGACCTTCATTGCTTGTCCTTCCTCACAATTAAGATGCTAGATCGATATGATTTAAGCTAGCTGGCTTGAAACCATCTTAGAATTTGGAGAAAGTCAAAGGTCAACGACGTGTTTCGACGGAATACCTGCTGGATACCAAGCGCTTAAGACCGTTCGCCCCGTCAAAACGACCGCTTGCCCGACAATGGCGGAGTTACAAACATTAGAATAACTCTAAGGTTTTGAGTGGCCCTAGGGCAGTCGGAAGGTACGACATGGAACGCGAGTTTTCCCTTAATATCAAGCAGACGGCCGGTCTCTACGGCGTAAGCGCAGACACTCTTCGCTATTACGAGTCAATCGGTTTAGTTGCCCCAAAGCGCGGAGCGAATGCCTACCGTGAATACAGGAAGGACGATTTCTGCAGGCTCAACATCATCATGTCAATGCTCAACATGAACTACACGCTTAGCGAAATCAGATCTTTCCTAGATAACCATTCACTCGAAACGAGCTTCGAGCTGTTCAGCAACGAACTTGATACCATCGACGCAGCCATAACAAAACTATCGCAACGGCGCCGAAAGATCGAGCATTGCATGCAAAACATATCCATGTCGTTAAGAGCGCGCGAGGAGAAGCAGTCGAGGGTGGTTCATAAAGGACCCCGAGGATATGTCATCGTAAGCGAGGATGAGCTAAAAGGCGACATAATTCCTTACGCCACCATTAAACGTATGAAAGAACTCGGGATGGAAATCGATTCGATACACACGGTTCCGTGCTTCATCCTTGACCCATCGCGCAGGAGCGCTGACGGTTGCCTAGTAGCAGAGAAGACGCTGCTTTCACTCGGATCAAACGACGATAAAGGGTGTGAGATTTTCCCGGAAGGCGACTATCTTTGCAGGACAACCACCGGACCTGCAGAAATAACGCCGACAGTATGGAGGGAAATGAACGAATTCATGAACCGGAATCACCTCGTTGCCACGGGGCCTCTTTTAGAATTCTGGTATGTAAGCGAATACATATCCGACAATCAAGATGAGTATTTACACACGCTTGAAATAATGGTTGAACCCAATGAAACCGAGCAGCGATAGCGTCACAACTCATCTTTAGCGCGCCAAAAGGCCAGCCACATTCATCCCCCAATGGCCCAGCCCCAGGGTAGTCTTTTTGGGACGGGGCTTTTTTGACTACTTTTCGCCAGCGTCTGACGCTCGGCGAGGCAGCCGGCAAGAGGTAGTCAAAAAAGCCCCGTCCCAAAAAGACTACCCCAAAGTGGGCTGCGAGATGGTTAGAACGAGAGGTTGTCGTCGGTGTTGGCGGCTTCGCCGTCGGCGAGCACGTCGTTGCCGTCGACGTCCTTCAGGAGCACCGAGACCTTCTGTTCGGCATCAGCCAGGCGGGTACGCAGGCTCTTGAGAAGCTCGACGCCGCGGGTGTAGCTCTCGAGCGACTCCTCGAGCTCCATATCGCCCGACTCCAGGCTGCGGATGATGAGCTCCAGTTCCTGCGAAGCCTGCTTGTACGTAAGCTGCTCGACCGGGGTCTTCTCTGCCATATCTGTTTCCTTTCCTAAAGGTCTATCACAATTAAACGAGGCCTATTCGACCGTGTCGACGGTTGCCGCCACGTTGCCGTCTGCCATACGCACACGAATTGCGTCACCAGGCTTAAAGGTCTTGGCGCTTGTAGCTACACCGTCGTCGCTGTACGCGATGGAGTAGCCGCGGCCCAGCACCTTGAGCGGCGACAGGGCGTCGAGCGAAGCCGCCGCACGGCCCAGATCGGACGCGGGCTTGCTCAGCATCGTGCGCCCCTGATGTTCCAGACGAGAGCTCGCGAGCGTGAGCGCATGGCGTTTGCCGTCGAGTCCCGAGGTGCTTGCGACCAGGCGCTCGGGCAGACGCTCATAGCTGGAGCGAAAAGCCCCGACCGAGCGTGTAATGGCGCCCGACAGACGGTCAGCCGTCAAAGCGAGCTCCGACTCGCGGCGCTCGACCATAAACGTCGGGTCGTTGAGACACGGGCGGCACGCGGCCGCATCGAGCGCATCGCCCAAGCGCGCCATATAAGTACTCCAGGCACGCCGGCCGCGCTGGTCGAGCATCTCCAGATCGACCTGATCCGACCCGATCATCGAAGCTATCGCAGCACCTAGGCGCTGATGGCGCGTCTCGAGCACATCCTCCAGCTCTGTCATAGCCGGTGCCACGGATTCTGCCGCTGCCGTAGGCGTGGAGGCACGACGGTCGCTCACCATATCGCAGATCGAGGTATCGGGCTCATGGCCAATACCGGTCACCACAGGCACGGGACAGGCCGCCACCGCGCGAGCAAGCTCTTCATCGTTAAAGGTCATAAGATCCTCGAAGGAACCGCCGCCACGCACGAGCAAAATGCAATCGGGCGCCGGCGTAATGGTGGCGGCGCGGCGCAAGCCTTCAATAAGCTCAGCCGGCGCTCCCTCGCCCTGCACCTTGGCACCCACGCAAACGAGCTCGACAAGTGGGTTTCGACGGCGCAGCGTACGCTTGACGTCGTCGATCACGGCACCCGAAAGCGAGGTGACGACCGCCACGCGCGAGCAAAACACCGGAATGCGACGCTTGCGGGACTCGTCCATCAGCCCCTCGCGGCGCAGCTTTTCGGCTAACTGTGCCACCTGTTGACGCAGCAGGCCCTCCCCCGCCAGCGAGAACGAACGGGCGACAAAGCTCATACGTCCCGTGGGCTTATAGAGATTGAAGCTGCCCTTAAAGCTCACCTGCATGCCATCGCGCAAGTCAAAGGTGCGCTTAAGATAGGCACCCTTCCAGATGATGCAATCGACGGCGGCCGAGTCGTCCTTAATTTGGAAGTAGCAGTGGCCGCTTCGGGCATTGGGGCCACGAAAGCCGGTGACCTCGCCCAGGACGCTCAGCTGCGGAATCGCATCGAGCGCGCCAGCGGCGATCTCCACCGCCTGGCTCACGCTGAGCTCCTTGCGCTCCTGCTCGTCCGAGCCGTCGAACTCGGCAGAAACGCTATTGCCGGTTAGATTCCAGCCTGCCACGCAGCCCCCTTTCGTCATTGTGCACACGGGCTCCAGCCCCGTGCAAATTCAAGTCCCACACATAGTACAGCGCCGCGGGGACACAAATCCCCGCGGCGCCTGTCAGTCCAAGCTCTTATCGGTTGGAGTTTCTGTTGTAGCGAGCCATAAGGTAGAGCAGCTGAATAATCGAGGTGAGCGCCGCCGCCACGTAGGTAAGAGCGGCCGCCGTCAGCACCTTCTTGGCACCGTTGACCTGCTTGGAGCTCATGCCCGACTGCTCAATGTAGGCCACAGCGCGACGGCTGGCATCTATCTCGACCGGCAGCGTAACCAGCTGGAACAGCACGCTAAACGAGAAGAAAATCAGCGCGAGGGTCGTGAGCCCGGCAATGTTCATAAACAAGCCCATGAGCAGCACGATCGTCCAGGTGTTCTGAGTAAAGTTGACGACCGGCACGAGGGCGCTGCGCACCTTCATCATGGCGTAACCGCTTTGACGCTGGGCGGCATGGCCCGCCTCGTGGCAGGCAACGGCAACGCTTGCGACCGACCCACCCGAACGGTTGGCGTCCGACAGATACAGGTTGTTGTCCTGCGGGTTGTAATGGTCGGTGAGCTCGCCGGCAACGCCCTTGATACCCACGGCGTTGCAACCGTTGGCGTCGAGCATGCGGCGAGCAACCGCAGCGCCCGTATCGCCGTCCGAGCGCACCTTGGACCACGTCTTGTACGTCGAGTTAATATAGCTCTGCGCGGCAAGACCGAGCACCGTACAAATAAGAACAACCAGCAGGTACAGCGGGTCGATACCAAAGCCGTATCCATAGTAATAAGGCATGCGAATTCCTCCGAATCGAGTTACACGTTGGAGGCATTTTACCCATTCAGGCAGTTAGGCTTCACTACAGCAATTCAATTTTGCCGTCTTTGACCGTCAACCCCATATTGCCCGAAAGCAAATCGTCCAGGCGCGAGCCCACGAGCTCAAAGCGCCAGCCTTCGCGCAAGGGGCTCTGCTCGGGATGCTCAATGTAGTCAGCCAGATCATCGCGCGAGGCAATGACCGAAGTCGCTACGCCCGAACGCTCGGCAACCAAGCGGATGAGCGCATACATCAGGTCCGTCACGCTCTCCAGCTCCGGCGAGATCTGGCGATGCCCGCGCACCATGAGCGGCAGGCGATCGTGAGGGCAGCTCGCGCCGCGCTTGATGGCCATGAGCGCGCCGTCCACGTCGCGCTCCCCCAGCTGGTCGGTACCACGGATACTGCGGAACTCCTCGACGCGCACGGGATTGCGCTTGACGAGCGCCAGCAGCGTATCGTCGGACATGACCCACTTGCGCGGGATGTTGCGGCGCTCGGCACGGTCCTCGCGCCAAGCGGCAAGCTCGCGCGCAATGCCCAGCTGATGGCGGCTGCACGAGTTGATGCGCTTGACCTTACGGAATGCCTCGTGACGGTCGGCGCGATAGTGCGACTCGTCGGCCAGCGGGCGTAGCTCGTCGAGCACCCAGTCCACGCGGCCCAGCTCACGCAGACGGCTCATCATCTCGGTATAGGCCACGATTAAGTACTTGACGTCATCGATCGCGTACTCAATCTGCTTGTCGGTCAGCGGACGGCGCGACCAGTCGGTCAGTGACTCGGTCTTGGGCAGTGAGACGCCGCAAAACGTCTGTACGAGCGCGCCGTAGGAAATCTGCTGGCGCTCACCCAAAAAGGCGGCGGCCACCTGCGTATCAAAAATAGGACGCGGCAGCACGCCCACAGTATGGAGCATGACCTCCATATCCTGCGAGCAGGCGTGGAACACCTTGGTTACGCTCTCATCGGCCATAAGCTCGGCGAGCGGCGACAGGTCGTCGATCACCAGGGGGTCGACCGCGACGCTCTCGGCAGGGGTGGCAATCTGAACCAGGCACAGACGCGGATGGAACGCGCGCTCGCGCAAAAACTCGGTATCGACGGCAATCGCGTCGAACTCGCGGGCGCGCTGGCAAAAGTCGAGTAGAGCCTGATGTGTGGAAATGTACATATCAACCCATCGAATAAGGTTAGGCCCGAAAAACACGGGTAGGATATCGGCATTGCCTTACAACTATACTCGGTTAGTCACAGAACGGGAACGTAAGTATGCGCTGCCTTATCATCCACAACCCGGCATCGGGCCCCAGCTCAGATGAAATCTTCGCATTCACGCACGCCCTCTCGCAGGGCGGCGACGAGGTCGTGATGCGCTTTATCGGCGATGGCATGGAGCCCGAGGACGCCGTGGCAGACGTGCGCGAGTTCGATCGCGTGGTGGTCTCGGGTGGCGACGGCACCGTCTCCAATGTGCTCGACCAGATGCGCGGATGCGGCGTCCCCACACTCGTCTTTCCCTCTGGCACGGCATGCCTGTTCTTCAACAACATCGGCAATGCCCCCGAGGCGGCGGCACTCGCCAAGGCCTGCCGCGCCGGCCGCACGGTCAAGGTCGACATGGGTGAGCTCTTTTGGCTCGACGAGGACGGCAACGAAAAGCGCCACGGCTTTATCATCATCGCCGGCTCGGGCTTCGACGCCGAGATCATGATGAAGGCCGCCCCCACCAAAAACGATATCGGCGAGATCGCCTACTTCCTGTCGGCGCTTGCCACGCCCAATCCCACGGTGGCGCATTTTACGATTGAGCATGACGGCATTGTCGAGGAAATCGACGGCATCTGCTGCATGGCAGGCAACACTTCGGTCATCCAAAACGATATCAACCTGTTCCCCAGCTGTCGCATGAACGACGGCATGGTCGACATCGCGGTCATCGAGCCCGTAAAAACCGTGCAGTTGCTGCCCACCGTGATCACCGCTGCGCTCGACCCCGCCGGCAAGGTGCTCGGTCGCCCGCAGTTCAAGATCATCCAGACCAAGGAAGCTAAGATTACCTGTACACCGTCGCTGGGTATGCAGTTCGATGGCGAGATTATCTCCAGCAACTCCGGCGTCTTTGGCGCCCGCGCGCTTCCGCAATGTCTCGACCTGATCGTCGACGAATTCTCACCGCTCGGAAAGTAGGAGGACCCCATGAGCGACAATCCCGCACTCGGCTTTCTCGTCATCGTTTTGGCCATGCTCGTCGGCTACGCGATTAACGTGATTCACCGCCGGAAGAAGTAACTCCACATTGGTATGATATTCATCCAATTATCGTCTCCCCCGCTGTTTATGCATTTGCCAAACAACGGGGGATTTTTCATTTCGGTATTTCCAGACGCTTTATCCAGATGCAGTAATTGCAGGGCGTCTTTATTTGGCTAAAGCTACAAACTGAGTATATTTAACCGCTCATCGTATATTTCATTACGCTTATCGAGTAAATATTTTTCATAGATGAATATTGTTTCCGATTCATTACGCTAAGGGAGTGTCTTTATTGGCTGAAGCCCTCTGGCGACAGAGGGCTTTCGCACGCTGGGAGGGATTATGAGGAAAACTCACCCCGTCAACGCGCTCAAAAAGCTTGGCATAGGCCTCGCATTTGGAGCTGCAACCATCATGTCCATGCCGACCTCTGCGCTCGCCTGCACGCAGATGTACATGGGCAAAGATCTAACGGCGGACGGCAACACGTACTACGGCCGTGCCGAGGACTTTGATACGCGTTACCTCAAACACTTCGGCATCGAGCCCTCACATGGTCCCGGCTATATCTACGGCTCAGACGAGTCCAACTTCACATACACCTCGACCAAGACCACGTATCGTTATAGCTACGTGCGCGATCATCCTTCGCAGTGGCACGGACGCTGGGATGCCTACTCCGAGGCCGGCATCAACGAAATGGGCGTATCCTGCTCTGCCACGCTAAGCACCAGTATGAATGCAGATGTCGAAGCCGTGGACCCTCTGACGAAGGGCTTGGGTGAGTATAGCTACGCGGGCGTCATCTTGGGCGAAAGTGCCACGGCCCGCGAGGGCGTCAAGCTGATCGGCAGCCTGATCGATAAGCAGGGCGTCTGCTCCAACGACCAGATCATCATCGCCGACAACAACGAGACCTGGCTGTTCGCCGCGCTTTCCGGCCATCAGTGGATCGCCATGAAGCTCGCCGGCAACGTGGCCTCACTCAATCCCAATATTGGCAGTCTTAACTACGATGTCAACCTCAATGACACCGAGAATTGCCTCCATTCTGAGAAGATCCAGTCCATGCCCGAAGAAAATGGTTTCGCCGAGTACACCGACGGCAAGTTCGATGTCGCCAAAACCTATGGCGAAAGCCTCGCCGATTCCGGCGTTCACCAGTGGTCCCGCTATGTCCAGGGCCGCAACTATTTTGGTAGCCCGCTGACCAAAGGCACAGATTACGACATTATCACAGTTAAGAGCGATGATTATCCTGACCAAAAGGGAGCCATGGTCAGCGAAATCCAGCCCCTGTTCTTCAAACCTGGCAAGTCTGGTTGGAGCACTTTCGAGTTGATTCGCGCCTTCGGCAACCGCGGCGAGAACGTCCCCGGCCTCAACGCGAACACTGATGGTGTTTATTGCATTGGCAGTGAGCGTAACACCGAGATTAACCTCTTCCAGATTCGCAACGGCCTCGATCCCCAGGTTGCAACCATCCAGTGGGAGATGCTCTCGCGCGCCGAGTTCTCCGTTGCCATACCGCTGTACTCCGCTCTGATGACTGAGGTTAGCCCGTACTTCAGCGATCAGACTGTCTCCTTCGATCACTGCGACGAAGCGGACATCGTAAACAACGAGGAGCCCGAGAATTCCATCAACTACGTCCTCATGGACATTAGCTCCCTCTGCTTCGAGAACCGCGCCAACCTTGCCACCGGCGTCCGTGCCTACCTCGACGCGCTCCAGAATGAGCTCATCGAGCAGAACAAGGAAGTTGACGCCGCTATGCTAGCCGAGACGACCACCGAGGGCCGCACCGCCCTGGCCAACAAGGCCGGCAAGGCTGCTACCGAGAACACCTACAAGAAGTGCAAGGCCCTGCTCCAGGAGATGCGCGCCTATCAGAAGGCCGGAAACTTTGACGAACCCTTCACCCCGAGTGATCTGAACACCGAGACCAACGGCCTCAAGGAGTCCATCACCTACGCCCAGGACGCTCTCGCCACCGATCCGGTCACCCCGGATCAGCCTGGTACCCCCGAGCAGCCTGGCACTCCTGAGCAGCCCGGTACCCCGGATCAGCCCAGCAAGCCTGAGCAGCCCGCTAAGCCCGAGCAGCCCGCCACCAAGCCCGAGAAGCCTGGTAAGTCGGATACCACGACCACGGTAACCACCAACAAGACGAACACCAAGGGCGGCCTGCCCACCACCGGTGATCGTTTTGATGGCCGCATGGTGGCCGCATTCGCCGTCGCTGGCGTTGCCGTCATCTCCGCAGGCGGTTATATCCTCTATCGCCGCAACAAGGAGTAATCCCTCACTGGTGCGGGCGGGATGGCACGGTTCGTCCCGCCCGCTTTTTGACCAGCGGGAAACACCGCTGAAATCTTTTTAAAAAAGATATCCCCGCACACACTTTGCTGTGCTATAGTGCAGCGCAACAGCAACTAGGTGCGACCGCGCCACGGCATCACGAAAGGAGCCACCAACATGAAGAACACGATGAAGTCTCTCAACAACTGGTGGTGGCGTGATGCGAATACGATCGGTCGACAGTGAGTCCCTCACGCCTGTTTTTGTGCTCTAGGTGATTGGAAGGCCTCCGGTTTCGACCGGGGGCCTTTTTCTATCTCGAGCCCGATCGCATTCGCATCACGCGCCTCCGCTTTTCTCCTGCACTTCCCTTCCGAAAGGATTTTCACCATGTCTCAGAACACCACCGCCACCCAGCCCCGCACCGTCCAGGCCGCCGACCGCGGCAAACTTGACGTCCGCGCCCTCGTCCTGCTCGCCATCCTGCTTGCCGCCGGCTTCATCCTCAACTTCACCGTCGGTAAGGCCATCTCGGGCATCTCGGGCGGCATGATCAGCCCCGAGTTCATCATCTCGGCCTTCTGCCTCACCATCCTGGTCGTGCGCCCCAACATCGGTCAGGCGCTCGTCATCGGCCTCATCTCGGCCGCCGTGATCCAGATCACCACCACCTCGCCGTTCATCGATTTTGCCGCCGAGGGCATCGCCGCCATGCTCATGGCCGCCATCGTCAACGCCGCCGGCAAGAAGGGCCAGGTTAAGCCCGCTGTCGCTATTGTCGCCACCTTCGTGACCACCTTTGTCTCGGGCGTTATCTTCATGGTCATCAAGATGGCTATGCTCGGCGTGGTGGGCGAGCTCGCCGCCGCCATGCTGCCTGTCGTCGCCATGACCGCCGTCTTTAACGCCATCCTGGTCGGTGCCCTCTACCTGCCCATCCAGAAGGCCCTTAGGCTCAACTAACCCGCTCGGCTTTACGAGCCACCCCATCTTGGCGTTCATTCGTCGCTCGCGTACCCAAGTACGCTTCGCTCCTCTTTCGCGCCAACCTGGGCCCCTCATAAAGCCGTCTCCGTGCTCCATTATTCAAAATTAATCCCCTTTTCGATTTAACCCCTTTCGTGGGGGTCTAGGACACGCTTATCTCAAATCCCACCTTAAGGAGAACATCATGGCCACCAACACTCAGGCTCGTACTATTTCTGCCAACGCCGCCTCCAACAAGGGCATCCTCGATATCACCTCGCTCGTCCTGCTCGCCATCCTCCTTGCCGCCGGCTTTATCCTCAACATGACCGTGGGCAACGCGCTTGCCGCAACGGGCATTAAGCCGCAGTTCATCATTGCCGCCTATGCTCTGGCCATCGCGCTCACGCAGGCGAGCTTTGCCCAGGCCGCCATCTTTGGCATCCTGTCGGCAGCCGTTATCCAAATCACCACGTCAATCCCTGGCCTCAACTTTGTCACCGAGCTTGCCGGCGCGCTGACGATGGCAGCGCTCGTCAAGTCAAACATCGGCGGCAGCAAGGTCAACCCCTTCATCGCCGGTCTGCTCACCACCCTGGTTTCGGGTGCCCTCTTCGCCGTCCTGGGCACCGTCATCATGGGTGCCGCGCTGCCCACGGCGCTCGCCAAGGTGCCCATCGTGCTCGGTACTGCCGTCTTCAACGCCGTTGTGGTCCAGGCCCTCTTCTTCCCCCTCCGCAAGGTGCTCAACAAATAGCCTGATATGATGGACGGGGCCGCAACTCCACGGCCTCGTCATCAAAGACTGTCCCAGACAACTAGCTCTTGGGGACGTTCTTAAACGACTAGTCATGTAAGAACGTCCCCAATGACTATGAAAGGTATCCATGGAAACGATCATCAACGTCGACGATGTCTCGTTCTCCTATGGCACGCAAATCGAGCGGGCGCTCAGCCACATCTCGCTCAGCGTGAACAAGGGAGATTTCATCGGCATCATCGGGCCCTCGGGCGCCGGCAAGTCCACGCTTGCCGCCTGCCTGTCAGGTGCCGTGCCCCACCACTACACCGGCACGTTCTTTGGGTCCGTCATGGTTGACGGCCACGACACCTGCGAAGCCTCGCTCACCGACGTGTCGCAAATCGTCGGCAGCGTGCTGCAGGATATCGACGCGCAGATGGTCGCCTCAGTCGTCGAGGACGAGATGCTCTTTGGCCTCGAGAACTTTGACGTTCCCCACGACCAGATCGAGCAGCGCGTGAGCGAAACGCTCGAGACCGTCGGCATCAGCGACCTGCGCGACCGCGAGATCGCCACCCTCTCGGGCGGACAGAAGCAAAAGGTAGCCATCGCAGCCATCCTCGCCATGCGTCCGCGCGTCTTGGTTCTCGACGAGCCCACCGCGGCACTCGACCCCGCCAGCTCCACGTTGGTCTTCGAGACGCTGCGTGAGGCAAACCGCGCACTTGGAATCACCATCGTCGTCGTTGAGCAAAAGGTCGCCCTGCTCTCGGAGTACTGCAACCGCGTGCTCGTGCTCAACCATGGCGAAATCGCGCTGCAGGGCGAACCACACGAGGTCTTCGCGCATACCGACGAGCTCCGTGCCATCGGCGTCGACTGCCCTCGCGTCACGCGTATCTTCAATAGCCTCGAGGCCGATGGCCTGGTAAGCGGTACCCCTTGCTTGGATGTCGATGAGGCCGAGCGCCTGATTTCGGGCATCGTCGACCCCGCACACGCGGCCAGCGAAGCCCAGGCGCCCGCCGGCTCCCCGCATGCACCGTCGTTGCGCCCTCATGCCAAGGACGCCGAGCCCGTGCTCACCTTCGATCACGTTGAGTTTGCCTATCCCAATGGCGGCGCCGCCGTCCACGACCTAAGCCTGACGCTCTATCCTGGCGAGCTCGTGGGCATCGTCGGCCAAAACGGTGCCGGCAAGACCACGCTCACCAAGCTGCTCACAGGCCTGCTTAAGCCCGCCTCGGGCAGCGTGCGCGTCACGGGGTTGGATACCGCAGCCGTTCCCACGAGCCGCATTGCCCGCGAGGTCGCAACGCTCTTCCAAAACCCCGACCGCCAGATCTGCAAGGATACCGTACTCGACGAGGTCGCTTTTGGCCTGGAGCTTGCCGGCATCGACCGTGCCGAGGCTCTGCGCCGTGCTCAACTTGTTATCGACCGCTTTGGCCTGCCTGCCGATGAGGCACCTTTCTCACTTTCGCGCGGCCAGCGACAAATGGTGGCGCTTGCCTCCGTCGTAGTGGTTGAGCCCAAGATCGTCGTGCTCGACGAGCCCACGAGCGGCCTTGATTACCGCGAGTGCATGACCGTCATGGAAACGGTGCGCACCATGGCCGAGCGCGGCTGCGCCGTGATTATGGTCTGCCACGATATGGAAGTCGTCTCGGATTTTGCCGAGCGCATTGTGGTAATGGCCGACGGTCGCATCCTCGACCGCGGCCGCACGCACGAGCTATTCTCGAACATCGATCTCATGCGGCGTGCCTACGTGGAGCCTCCCCAGGTTATTGAACTCTCGCGCCGTCTGGCATCTTCCGTCTCGCCCGCTTTTGCGCAGGTGAGCGAGGTCACCGATGTCGTTCGCATTACCAAGGAGATGGTCCACCGTGGTTAACGTCATCGACTACATGCCGGGCGATACGCTGCTGCATCGCCTGAACCCCGTCGTCAAACTGGGCCTCGCCGCCGCCATCATCGTCGGCATCTTCTTGTCCGACACCTACGTGGCGCTGCTAGGCTTTTTGGCACTCACCCTTGCGCTGGGTGCCTATGCCGGCGTCGTCGACCGTCTGTTCTCGCTGCTCAAGTTGCTGATTCCGCTCGCGCTTATCATGCTGGTGCTCCAGCTGGCCTTTATGCGCGACGGCAACGTGGTGTGGGGCTTTATCACCGACACGGGCTTCATCACAGGATCGAAGGCCTGCCTGCGCCTGCTGGGCGTGGCGCTGCCACTCATCCTCATGCTCATGGTGACCAAGCTCAACGACCTTGCCAACGCCTGCGTCGAGGTGCTGCACGTACCGTATCGCTATGCCTTCACCTTTACCACGGCGCTGCGCTTTGTTCCGGTGTTTGGTCAGGAGATGAACGCCATCATGGAAGCGCAGACCGCACGCGGCGTCGAGTACGACACCAAGAACCCCATCAAGAAGCTTAAGCTCATGCTGCCACTGTGCGTGCCACTGCTCATCTCGAGCGTGGGCAAGACCGATGCCACAGCCTTGGCGGCAGAACAGCGCGGCTTCTATCTGCGTACACACGTCAGCTCGTACAAGCGCTACCCCATCAAGGGCCTGGACATCGCCGTGCTCATCGTCAGCATCGCCCTCATCGCCATCGGCTTCCTGTTCTAGTTCGCCACCGACAGCAACCGTCCAACGCAAAAGGCCTCGGCTCGCACCAAACGAGCCGAGGCCTTTACTGTTTCACCAGATAAAACCTACCAAAATAAACCTGTCCCTTTTTGGCAGGCAGAGAACTAGAGGCGGTAGGGGGCGCCGCTGCGGATGATGGATTCGCGCACCAGGACGTCCATGGCGTCAAGGGTAATCTCGGGCATCTCTCGGTACTTCTGCAGCACCGATAGCTCGGTGCAGGCCAGAATGACGCGGTCGCAGCCGCTACGGGCAAACTCCCACATCACGCGGTCGAACTTATCCATATCGGGCTCACGTCCGGCCTTCACATCATCGTAGATAAGCGACATCACATCGTTCTGACGTTTCTCGCTGGGATAGACGACCTCAACACCCGCAGCCTCGCATTCGCGGCCGTAGACGCCCGCGCCCACGGTTCCGTCGGTGCCCATGATGCCAATCTTGCGCACCGGCTCGGCCGGCATACTCAGGTTGGGGTCGAACTCGCACTCCCCCATCACCGCACCCGCAAGGGCATAGCGCACCGACTCACGCGGCATGTGGATAATCGGCACCTTCGTAAACGACTGGATCTGGTCGTAGAAGTAGTGTGACGTGTTGCAGGGAATGGCAATGTGCGCACAGCCCAGCGACTCGAGTGCCTGGGCACACTCTTTCATGGTCGCTAGCAGCTTGGCATGCTCGCCGGTCTTAATGGCAAGCGTGCGGTCGGGCATGGTCGACTTAGAGAGCACCACCATGTCGATATGTTCCTGATCGCAGGCAGCAGCCGTATGACGCACTACCTGGTCGTAGTAATACGACGTGGCCTCGGCGCCCATGCCGCCGATAACTCCCAGCTTTTCCATCGCCGCCTCCTTGGTGACGCTTGCGCAATTGCGCGTATCATACCCGCGCCCGCCCGATGTAAACCGGACGGGCGCCGCACTCATCTACTTGTAATACGTCTTAAACAGCTTAAAGTGGCGCAGCTTGGTGTGCCACATGCGCAGCCAGCGGTTAAAGACAAAGTCGCCCTTCATAAACGAAGGGTCGGCGCCCTTGCCTTCCTTGTCCAGGCGATGCACCTTAGCGCGCAACTCGGGATCCTTGACGTACTTGTCGACGACACCCATGGGGACGACCATCCACAGCGCCTCGTCCTGCGCCGTCACAAACTCCGGCTCAAACGGGCGGTTGAACACATACTCGTCCACCACATACTTGGCAACGTTAAAGCCGCTGTTAGTGACGTAGTAGTTGCTGCGACCTTGGCGCGTGTTGAAATCGAAGAACTTAAACGAGCCGTCACGCTCGTCGTACTTAACGTCAAAGTTGGAATAGCCCACAAAGTGAAGGTCCTCGAGCAACTTGCGCACGCCGCCCATGAGCTCGTCATTGGGCTCGGTGATGATACAGGCGTGGTTGCCGACACCGTGAGGCTGATGCTCCTCGAGCAGCACGTGACCCAGGCACATCATGCGCACCTTGCCGTTGCGGTCGGAATAACTGGTGAGCACGCGCATGTACTCGTCGTTGCCGGGCACGCGATCCTGCAAGATCAGGTCGTCGGTGTAGCCGCTGGCATACGAGTCGCGAATGACCTGTTCCAGCTCGGCACGGTCGGCAATCTCATAAGCCTTTTTCTGGCCCTCGAACTCGTGCTGCCACCACATGATGCCGTCAGAAGGCTTCAGAATCATCGGGTAGGGAAAATCGATCTGGTCGAGCACTTCGGCAGGCGCCTCGCCTTGCGCGTTGAGCATCGCCATGGTGAAGGTAAAGGTATGCGGATAGGGCACGCCATGCTTCTCGCACAGCTCGTAGAAGATCTCCTTCTTCTGACACTGCTCAAGCATGCTATAGGGAGCGTAAGGCGCGACGATATTATCCGCCAACTCATGGGCATCCTTGGCCTGAGCCACGAGGGCAACATAGTTATCGCCACAGCCCACAAGGACAATCGTCTTATCGGCATGCGCTTGGGCAATGCCGTTGACGGTCCTGAGCATCACGGGCATGGTATCGATATCCACGTTGGGCGTGTAGTCGATAATCTGGCTGCGGTACGCGGGACCCGTCTGGTACTTGCCAAAGACCAGACTCTTGACCTGGTACTCCTCGTAGAAGGCGCGCGCCACCGAATAGGCGTTGATGTCGCCACCGAGCAGCACGGGAATGAACTCGCGCTCTGTAAACTGCAATGCCATGGAAACTTCCTATCATGAACTGCCCACACAACGGGCGGTCTTTGCGCAATTGATTTATTTTAGCGTGCCAAACCGCCGGTGCCCAAAGCTCCACCGTATCTATGGCAATCGACGTAATCGTCCAGCACGAAGGCCAGCACGAAGACGGCGCTCACCGTTGTATGACAATGGGCAATGAACCTACCATTGTTGTAGGATTCAGCGTATTGACATCCTCAAACGAAAGGCGCGCACGTGCCCCAAGACCATCCGACCGATAACCCCATCCTCAATGCCGCGAAGCGCGAGCTGGCGGAACGCGCACAGACGGCCGTTCCCCTACGCACGGCAAACGATGCCTACGACAGGCCCGCCCGCATCGTCTCAATCAACACGTCGGCGCACAAGGGCACACGCAAGTCGCCCGTCGCCGATGGACACGACACCGTTATAGAGCAATTTGGCCTCGCCTCCGACGCACACGCCGGGCATTGGCACCGTCAGGTTTCCTTTTTGGCCGCAGAGTCCATCCAGACGGCGCAGGCCCGCGGACTCGATGTGCGCCAGGGTGACTTTGGGGAGAATTTCACCACGCAAGGCATCAATCTACTCTCGCTCCCCTTGGGCACGCAGCTCAAGCTTGGCAGCGAGGTGCTTGTCGAAATCAGCCAAATCGGCAAGGTCTGCCACACACGCTGTGCCATCTACTATCTCGCCGGCGACTGCGTCTTTCCCCACGAGGGCGTTTTTGGCGTGGTACTAAAGGGCGGAGAGGTTCATACCGGCGACGACATCCAGGTGGTCAAGCCCGGCGACGGCGCCTGCTCGTTCACCCCTGCCGAGGCCCTCGAAGAGATTGAGCAGGCTCGTCAGGAGGGCACGCTGTAGTTGTAAAACCCCATGTTGAGATAGCTTTTACATCCCAAAACTCCTCTCAAACAGGGCTCTGTAACGTTAAAGTTGAACTCTATGGTTTCTCAACAATTCATCATAACAGCAGGTCAAAGCCAAAGCCTCAAGTTCAACTTGACCCTTTGGAACCTTTAAGGTTCAAGTTGAGGTCGAAAGCAGTAGTAGAATACCGTTCGAACCATAACCTACGATTGATTGCAGAGGGACTGGATGCAGCATTCGAATCATCGCGCCGCAGCGCTCATTGCGTCGAAGCCGGCTCGTATCATCACGAGCGCCGCGCTCGCCGTTGCGCTGACGGCCACGCCGATGCTCTCCCCCGTTGCGGCGTATGCCGCCTCGCAGGCAACGCAGGACCAGCTTTCCGCAGCCCAGCAGAAGATCGAAGCCGCCACGAGCGCCTACAACGACGCCCGCACCAAACTCGATGACCTGCAAAAGCAGATTGACTCCAATGAGGCAAGCATCGAGGAAATCGAGGCTAAGCTTCCCGAGCAGCAGGCCAAGGCAAGCTCCGCCATGCGCGATCTTTACAAGTATCAGAAGGGCACCAACCCCATCGTGAGCTTCCTGGTCAACGCGCAGAGCCTGGGTGAGTTCATCACGACCTGCAAATACACCAACCAGATCACGAGCTCGAGCGTCGACGAGATCGAACAGCTCAATAACATGCAAACCGAACTCGAGCAGAACAAGGCTGAGCTCCAGCAGGCCAAGTCTCAGCTTGAGGCAGAGCAGAAAAACGCCGAGGATGCGTTGGCTCAGGCCCAGCAGCTCCGCAGCGAGGCACAGGCAAAAGCCGAGCAGGAAAATGCCGCCGAGCTTGCCAAGCTTGAGGCCGATAAGGCCGCTGCCGCCGAGAAGCTCTCGGGCGAGGGCGTAAGCGGCAGCAATTCCAGCAGCCAGGCCACCAACACCAACACCACCATCGACACCACGGTGAACAACGCCAATACCGGTAGCTCCGATTACGATTCGTTCATTAATGAGTGGACGAGCCGCATCGACAATTATCTCGCCGGCTCCCCCATGGCAGGCCAGGGCTATAACTTTGCCGTCGCCGCTTGGAATACCGGTGTCGACCCCCGTTGGTCCCCCGCCATCGCCTGCATCGAGAGCACCAAGGGTGCTTATTGCGCCAATTCTTACAACGCCTGGGGCTGGAGTGCCCGTGGCGGCGGTTGGCGCAGCTTTGGCAGCTGGAGCGAGGGCATCTCCGCTCACGTTGCCTATCTGGGCGCCAACTACGGCTCCACCCTTACCCCGGCAGCGGCCAAAAAGTACTGCCCGCCCACGTGGCAGGACTGGTACAACAAAGTCGCCGCTCAGATGAACCGCATCTAGGTGCAACTGCAAAGGGCCCCAATGGGGCCCTTTTCTTTTAGGTAGCGGAGGTATCGACGACGCCGGTCGCATTGGCAACCGCGACTATGACGATCATGCATAGGAGCAGCACACCCAATGCCTTGAGCCAGAGTTTCGCGAGTTTCTTGCCGCGATAGCTGTCGAACAGCGCGAATCGCCGACGAAGACGGCGCTTATCGAGTAGCGCAAAATGCATAAGCACCATAAGGCCATCGACAAAGAAAAAATACTCGATTATGAGAAGCCACGTCGGGTAGCTTTGGTTTGCTCCCGTGGGGTGAAAGACGGCAAAGTGACTTCCGGCAAAGAACACAAGTAGCGAGAAGCAGACAAGCGTATTCCAAATGCGCCCCAGAGACTCCGGAACGCGAGAGAGCAGACCGCATGCAGCGGAGGCGGCAGGCCTAGGAAGCCCTGCGGGGTTCTGGAGCCCTTGGAGCGTCAACACCGTCTCCGAGGCCGGAGTACGGACAGGCGCAGGTGTAGAAGGCCGCACGGGGCGGCTCAGATCGTATGCCGAGCGCGTCGCCCGTCCCAACGCTTCCGCACTCGCAAAACGCTTGGCCGGGTCGAGCGCCATCGACATGCAGACGGCATCGGCAAGTGGAGTGGGAATGCCACGCGCCTCGCATTGCTCGCGCATGTCGAGCCCTGGTTTAGGGTCGACTCCCGTCAAGCAGAAGAACAACAGGGCGCCAAGTGCGTAGACGTCGCTGCGTACACTCGTCTGCCCAAACCCATACTGCTCGGGTGGCGCATAGGGTCGCGTGCCGAACTTGACGGTGTCTGCATCGGCGCCATCGCGCCACACGCGCGCGATCCCCAAGTCGATAATCACCAGCGACGAAAACGTCAGGCCGTCATCAGACGTATAGTTGGCACCCGTCACGATGATATTCGACGGCTTGAGGTCGCGATGGATCACCGGCGCCGACGTCTCCCCCGCCATTGCAAAACCGGCGTGGAGCTCGCCCACGGCATCGCATAGGGCAGGATACAATTCACGCGCATAATCGGGGGTGGCTCCCAGACGGTCCACCAGCGCCCTGAGCGTCTCCCCTTCGATGTATTCCATAACCACGTTGAGCTCGTCGCCCACACGATGACAATCGACGATTCTGGGCAGGTGCTCAAAACGCCTGCCTGCCCGCTGGGCGGCAAACAGACGCTCGTATGCCCCGCCGATTTGAGCCGAAGCATCGATGCGTTTACGGACAAAGGGGCCGAGCGAACCACCGCCGGTTCCTTCAAAGTACACGAGCTCGGTTGTTTCAACGGACGAGCGCTTAAGTACACGCTCCACGCGATAGCTGTCGTCGCGATCGAGCGACGCCAGATGTTCGGCAAGCGCTGCGGTCAGCTCGTCATCGGAATATGTTGTGGTCTGAGTATCCATAGCCTCCATCATAGCGCAGGGCGCAGACACCCCATGGCATCCGCGCCCCGTTCGTTTGCATCGTTGTTCGGCAGCTCCGCCGGCTCAGATATCAGCCGCTAACTCACCGTCTCCTCGCCAAAGCGATACAGCTCCTCGTTGACCTTTTGGAGGCTGCACCCGCGATCGATGCAAAAGATGATAATCGCATCACGGCGATCCTTGCAGTTGAGGACGCTTACCCCGGCAGCCGTCAGTGCACGGTTGGCCTCTTTGAGCGTCAGCGCCATCGCAAAGGCAATCTGCAGCACCTTATTGCGACTCGGGTGACGCGCACCGGTAAAGATCTGATAGCCAAAGGTCTCATTGAGATCGGCCATACGAACCACGCGCGAGCGCTCCAAGCCCTTTTCCTGCAGCAGCTGCTTCAGGTAGTCCGAAAGCGACGGGGCAGCAAAGTCGTGCTCCCTGATATAGCCATCGATGTTCGGCGCATCGAGAAGCTCATTGAGCAGCTCCTCGGTCAGCTTTTTATCGGGCATACGACTTCACCTCCCCCAGTGCATGCAACATACTAGAAACCGCTTACGTCCGAACGCTCCCAGCTAGCAACCTGGTCGGGAGACACCGTACCCAGCGCCTCGAACTTCCAGGAGCCGCCCGCCTTCAGATGATTGGTGTTTGCAAGAGCCGTTCCAACCTGGTTGCCATCGGCATCATACAGAACATACTCAATCTGAATGTAGCTCTTTTCCTTGTCCGTGTTATTGGTAAGCGTGCCCGTGATCTTATAGGCAAACTGACTGGAGGTGTCTTCAGCCTCGTCAGCAATGATATACGGTTCTTGCGGTTCTTTTTGCTCCTCAGCCTGCTGTGTCGCCTCGGCAGGTTTTGCCGAATCGCTCGCAGACGAATCGGTTGAATTGCCGCCCATAGAACCCACGGCACCGACGATAACCAGCACCACGATGACGCCTAGGACAATCTTGCCGATCGGCTTCTTTCCCTCTTTTGCCATTATTCATCCTTCCTACGATCCGGCTACCGTGCCGGCACACAGCACATCGTAGGAAGGATTGAACTTGAATTCATTAGCTGAGAGCTAAGGTTGCCATATAGAAGAGCATGAAGCGCGCGTCCATCACCGATGACACCTCGAGGCTTGCCAACATCGATTTGAACTACTGGTTCTACGGTTGCAGCGCTTTGCCTCGATTTCCGACATGGCGAACCCGCGCGGCGTGGTCCATGCGGACAACGACGCTCTCGAGCATGCCCTACACGCTCGATGCTCGCACGAACTCGACAAGAATCCTGGTAGATGCGGGCTGAGAGCCACCCAAGGGTCACATGGGCTCGACTACACTCAACGACCACATGGCCATCGTGGGCGGCAATGACACAGCCTGCGACTCAAAGCAGACGACGCACGCGATGTGCCGAATAGACCGCGGCGAGCAGGCGGGTTACCTCATAACAGCCGGCAGCCCCTACGGCATAAGCTAGGCAATGGGGTGTGGCGCGTATAGCGAAGACTAAAGCAGGTCGCTTTCCACCTCAACGTCTTCGATGCTTTCGACCTCCGCTTCAGTGGGCAGGGTTCCATCGGGGTCCTCGCCCTCCATGAACATCCTGATGGCGTTCTTAGCAATGATGCTCGTCGATGCCACGTCCACGCCGCCGCCAATCAAGCCACCGGCGAGGGGCAGCATTTTCCCGAGGTTGATGATACCCTTCTCGCCGAACTTCGTGATAAATCTGAAGCCAACCTTCTGGTTGATCTTCACGAGTGCCGACCCGGGAATCTTCTTGATTGCAGCCTCAAGCGATTTCGTCCCAGTCTTGATGAGCCCCATTTTGACAAGATCACTCGCCGTCGTACCCGTGAGGCACATGTAGATCATCGTCTGAACTTGGTCGGACGTAACGTCATAGCCACCCATCTTCGCGATGCAGGCGATCATGCGCATCTGAACGTACATGACGCTGCTTATGTTCGCGGGAATTGCGACCGGAAGCGTAATCAAGCCCCCGAGCCCGGTGACGAAACCTGAGGTTCCGCATTTCATGACCTGCCACTTTGCGAGTGCCCTTGCGGCATCATCGGGCGACTTCGCCTTTCCCGTGTAGTCGGCAACCATCTCGTCGACCGAACGACTCACCTTAGGGACGCCATTCAGTGCGCTCCTGTAGATGGTATCGAGCAGCTTGCCGGCCGATTCCTCATCGATGGGAATCTCGAAGCCTTTGGCCTTTTCAACCGTTTCTTTCTCTCCCGTCTTCTTAGCCATGGCTCTTCCTTTCTCGCAGCTTTGCTTTCTCAATGACCCTTGCAAATTCTGCGAACCGTCCATCAATCTTTGGACATTTTACCTCGCGATTTATAGCGATAATTCAGCTGCCAGCTGATTTGTGGCCGCAGCGAATGATGGGCTCGCAAGTTGGCCTATGTCCTGTTGGTGGGTCCTTATGGAATCTATTGCGATGAGCTGGTATAGGGGCTGGCGATCGCGGCCTGCATCCCCGTGTTACTGGCGGCGGTGCCCTCACGCCAAACACTTGCACATTCGGATTGCTACACAACGAATGGAACTTGTTGATGTGGGGCGCGGTTCATTCAGGGTCCGTCCCCTCGCTTCATCCTCAAGAAGCTCGTCGAAACCTACCCCACCGTGACGGATTCCCCGGTAAAGGTGCTCACAAGCAACAGGATAAAGAAGGCCAAATAGCTGATGCTCAGCAGGTAGGCGATGATCAAAAAGGCAATCCATCCGACATTAGTCTTACCATCGGCACGACGCTGCTCGCGAGAACGGCACAGCCAGACCGTCACGCCGATGGCGGTGATAAACAGTACGAGTGCCGCCGCAGCCAGCCCAGCAAGCACAAACATCACGCCAATGCTCACAGCGATGACCGGAAGCAGTAGCAAACCGCACCCGCATCCACCCGGACTATATACGGAAGACTGTCGGCATCGCCTCATCGCCACCCCCCATCATCTTTGAGCACTACAGTGCGATGGCCTGCTGAACAGGAACGATCTTATCGAGTTCCGGTTCAATCCGCCTTTTCTCGGCCTCAAGGTCAAACGCCACCTGAGCGCGCAGCCAATAACCATCCGTCAGGCCAAAATAACGGCAAAGACGGAGGTCGGTGTCGGCCGTCACGCGACGTTTTCCCAAGACAATCTGCCCGATACGCTGAGCCGGAATCCCGGTCTCCTTGGCGAGGCGATATTGAGAAATGCCCATAGGGACAAGAAACTCCTCTTTGAGAAGCTCACCAGGAGTCACCGGCGACAGCAAATCGGCCGAAGTCTCATCACTTGTGATAATCGACGATTTCGACATTCCAAGCCATCTCCTGTCTCCACTCAAAACAGACCCGATAGCGCTCGTTAACACGGATGCTATATTGACCGGCACGATCGCCCTTCAAAGCTTCCAGGCGGTTGCCCGGTGGAACGCGAAGATCATCAAGCGAAGCACAAACCTGCAGTTGGCGAATCTTCCTCAACGCAACACGCTCAAAGGGCACGAACCTCCTGACCCGCATACCCATGGCAAAGCGTTCGGTATCCTCATCTTTATACGATGCAATCATAGTATCGCCTTACGTTAGTAACGTCAAACGTTTCTATAGACTTACATCTCTATTATATCGTACGTTTGTTCGTGTTTTCTAGAACAAATACTCCTTCACGCCTTAGTCAAGCAAAAGCAATCGTTTGTAGACATCGAGGCCTTTGAGTAGGATTTCCTCGTCGAAGAGCATGCTATCGGTATGCAGAGCGCTTGTGGCATAGGCTGGGCAGCCATCAGCGTCGATCGGGTTTTCTTGTCCCTCTGGCACGCCCGTGCCCAGCAAGAAAAACACGCCCGGCAGATGGCGCTGATAGAACGCGAAATCCTCGGCGATTAGCAGCGGCTCGTCCGCAAGTTGCAGCTCGGACAAGGCAGGCGCAATGTGGGCGAACAGCTCAGGGTCGTTATCGACCGGCGGATAGCCCTCGGCAAAATCGAGGTCATATGTGCAGCCCGTTGCGGCGCAGGCATCGTCCAAAACGCGGCGCACTCCTTCGCGCGCACGGTCGAACATGGCGTCCGTAAACACACGTAGGCTGCCGGCAACATGGGCCTCCCCCGCCACCGCATTGCAGACGGTGCCGGCCTGCAGCAGGCCGAACTTACCAATGCAGGGCTCGTCGACACCCAACTCGTCCATAAGCTCGCGCTCGGAAACCAAGAACTTGGCAGCCGCCAGCGCCGCATCGTGCGACTCCTCGACCGGAACGCCATAGGTCTTAGCGATATGGATGCTCGTCCCGTGAATATGAATGTGTGTCTCACTCGAACGCGCCAGCAACGGACCGGAGCAGCTCGCCAACGTGCCGGCGGGCAGATCGGGCCACACGTGGAAGCCGAAGATGCGATCCGCCCCGTAGCGCTCGAACACGCCGCTCTCGCACACCGTCTTGGCACCACCGGTCGTTTCCTCGGCCGGCTGGAACACAAAGAGCACATTGCGCTTAATGGCGCCCGACTGCTCGCGAATTGTACGGTCGACATACGTCGCGGCGGCAAGTGCCATGGCCATGTGTCCATCGTGGCCGCAAGCATGCATCTTGCCGGGATGGGTCGAAGCGAACGCTGCCCCCGTCGCCTCCGCGATGGGCAGCGCATCCATATCGGCGCGAATCGCCGTGGCATGCGCGGCATCAACGCCGGCGTCGAAGAAAGCACAGACGCAGCTGGGGCACGGATGGGTCACTTCGCAGGTGAGCGGTGCCAACACGCCCTCGATATAGGCGATCGTCTGCGGAAGATCGAAATCGAGCTCTGGAATGCGATGGAGATCGCGGCGATAGCGACGGAGTTCTTGGAGCTCGGTCATAGAGGATCCCTTCGTGAGGCACATCTGTTGCAACTTATTGTGATACAGGATTGTGGTGCACATGTTTCCAGCATATCCCTGCATTTTTTAAACGTTATATACGAATACTCTTGTTTGGTAAAGTGCAACGTGATAGGGTCTTTACCACTTGATAGAGGCGCGGGCACGAAGAGCCGCGGGCGAGCCGGCAGGCTTTGACCCCGTGGGGAGGCGAAACCCGCCGAACTGGGTTTTTCGGGCACGAACAACCTGGTGGGCCTGTGGGAAACACTCACAGGACTGTCTGCAGCAATGCGGGAGCGCTATCCGGACATTGGGTCCACGCTATGCGGATTCGATGCGCAGATGGCGCCGTCTGGATAGCGAGGTTTACGGGACATGGCATTGACCCCCAACGAGGCATATGCGGCCAAGCAGCCGTTTGTGGACAAGGAAACACTCGAGCATATCGTCGAGCAGTTCCCCACGCCGTTTCATCTATACGACGAGGCGGGCATCCGCCGCAACATGCAAGAAGTGCGCGACGCCTTTGCATGGAACCCGGGCTTTAAGGAATACTTTGCCGTCAAGGCCAACCCCAACCCGGCGCTCATCTCCATTCTCAACGAATACGGCTGCGGCTGCGATTGCTCGAGCTATACCGAGCTTATGATCGCCCGCTCGCTGGGTATCACGGGACACGACATCATGTTCTCGTCCAACGACACGCCGGCTGCCGACTTTGAGCTCGCCGACAAGCTGGGCGCCATCGTCAACTTTGACGACATCAGCCACATTGAGTTCTTTGAGCGTGTTGCGGGGCCCATCCCCAAGACGGTCAGCTGCCGCTTTAATCCAGGCGGCCTGTTCCAGCTCTCCAACGGCATCATGGACAACCCGGGCGACTCCAAATATGGCATGACCACCGAGCAGCTCTTCGAGGCCTTCCGTATGCTTAAGGCCAAGGGCGCCGAGCGCTTTGGTATCCACGCATTCCTTGCCAGCAACACCGTCACCAACGACTACTACCCCAAGCTCGCGCGCATCCTCTTTGAGCTTGCCGTGCGCCTGGAGCGCGAGACCGGCGCACACGTCGCCTTCATCAATCTGTCCGGCGGCGTCGGTATCCCCTACCTGCCCGAGCAGCAGGCCAACGACATCCACGCCATCGGTGAAGGGGTACACACGGCCTACGACGAGATCCTGGTTCCCGCCGGCATGGGCGATGTGGCCATCTGCACCGAGATGGGCCGCTTTATGATGGGCCCCTATGGGTGCCTGGTCACCAAGGCCATCCACGAGAAGCAGATCTACAAGGACTATATCGGCGTGGACGCCAGTGCCGTCGATCTGATTCGCCCTGCCATGTATGGCGCCTACCACCACATTACGGTGATGGGTCAGCCGGGTGGCGCCGACAAGACCGCAGCCCCCGTCACGAACACGTACGACATCACGGGCAATCTGTGCGAGAACAACGACAAGTTCGCCATCGACCGCGAGCTGCCGCATATCGACATGGGCGACCTGCTCGTGATTCACGACACCGGCGCGCATGGCTACTCCATGGGCTACAACTACAACGGCCGCCTGCGCTCCGCCGAGGTCCTGCTACGCCCCGATGGCTCGGCCGACCTCATCCGACGCGCCGAACGCCCGGGCGATTACTTTGCCACGCTCGACGTGCTGCCGTGCGGCCGCGAGCTGCTGGCCAAATCGCGCGCCGAAAGCGCCCGCCGTCGCGCTCAGGACGAGCGCCTGGCAGTCGCCGCCCAATGGAACAAACGCGTCCAGATCGCGGAAGCGAAGGAGAAGAACATGGATATCCGCAATCTCGAGGGCTCAATCGTCGCCCTCGTCACGCCGTTTAAAAAGGACGGCAGTGTCGACTTTGACGCGCTCGAGCGCCTTATCGATTTCCACCTGCAAAACGGCACCGACGCCATCCTCACCCTGGGCACCACCGGAGAGAGTGCCACGATGACCGACGACGAGGACAACTCCGTTGTCGCCGCAGTGGTCAAGCAGGTTGCGGGCCGCGTCCCCGTCATTGCCGGCTCGGGATCCAACTCCACGCAGACCATGCTCACCAAGTCGCTTACTTACCAGGGCCTGGGCGCCGATGGTCTGCTGCTCATTACCCCCTACTACAACAAGTCCAATGAAGAGGGCATCTACCAGCACTTTAAGACCGTGGCCGACGCCGTGGACATCCCCTGCATCCTGTACAACATCCCCGGCCGCTGCGGCTGCGGCATCAGCGTGCACAACGTGGAGCGCTTGGCCGCGCACCCCAACATCATGGGCATCAAGGAGGCCTCGGGCAACGTCGCCTACGCAGCCAAGATCGCCCACCTGCTGTCCGACGACTTCCGCATGTACTCGGGCGAGGACGCGCTTACCGTGCCGCTCATGAGCCTGGGCGCCTCGGGCACTATCAGCGTGTGGGCCGATGTTCAACCGCAGCTCGTACATGACATGTGCCGCGCCTATCTGGACGGCGACGTGGAGCGCGCCCGCGATATCCAGATTGCCGGCCAGCCGCTCATCAACGCCCTCTTTAGTGAGGTCAACCCCATCCCCGTCAAGGAAGCGCTCGCTCAGATGGGTATGATCGAAGCCAACTACCGCATGCCGCTATGCCCCATGGCAGACGACACGCGCGCTGCACTTACCGATGCTCTGAAGGGAGCTGGTCTGCTTGATTAAGACCGTCATTATGGGAACGGGCCGCATGGGCTCGCTCATCCGCACTACCGCCGAAGGCATTGTCGACGCCGCCGGGCAGCCCGTTTTTGATATCGTGGCCCAGATCGGTTTTGATCTGTCCGAGCTCGAGAGCGCCCCGGCAGCCGACGTCATCATCGACTTCTCGAACGTCGTGACCTTCGATGCCGTCGTCGCCTATGTCGAGCGCACAGGTGCCGCGTTAGTCTCGGGTACCACGGGCTACACACCCGAGCAGATGGATCGCCTGCGCGAGCTGGGTCAGAACGCCCGCGTCATGCACTCGGGCAATTACTCCATCGGTATCGCAGCCCTGCGTCATTTGGTAGCCCAGGCCACGCGTGAGCTGCCCGGCTTTGACTGCGAGATCGTCGAGACGCACCACAACCAAAAGGTCGATGCCCCCAGCGGCACTGCCAAGTTACTGCTCGATGCCGTCGTCGAAGCCGAGCCCGAGGCAGGCTACCACCCCGTCTACGGACGCGAGGGCATGTGCGGTGCGCGCGACCCCAAGGAAATCGGTATGCACTCGCTGCGCGGCGGCACCGTCGCCGGCGTGCACGAGGTGAGCTTCTTTGGCCAGGACGAGGAAATCACGCTTACGCATCGCGCCACGAGCCGTCAGATCTTCGTCAACGGCGCTCTGGCAGCCGCGCAGAAGCTCGTCACCCGCGAGCACGGCTTCTATACGTTCGACCAGGTCATGTTTGCCTAACCAGGTATCAACCGGATCCACCCAAAGGAGAGACAGCAAATGAGTAACGCAGCCGAGATGGATGCCCAGGAGATTATCAATTACATCGCCACCGCGCCCAAAAAGACGCCTGTCAAGCTGTATGTGCGCGAGAAGCCCGGCATGAAGGTTGCCTGGGGCGATGCGCACGTCTACGGCGGCCGTCGTGGCAAGACTGTCTTTGGCGATTGGGATGAGCTCAAGGCCATCCTCGATGCCAATGCCGACTCCATCGACTACTACGACGTCGAGAATGACTGCCGCAACTCCGCCGTCCCCATGCTCGACCTCAAGGGCATCAATGCCCGCATCGAGCCGGGCGCGATCATCCGTGACCGCGTCGAGATCGGCGATCGCGCCGTCATCATGATGGGTGCCATCATCAATATCGGCTCCGTCATCGGTGAGGGCTCCATGATCGACATGGGCGCCGTGCTGGGCGGCCGTGCCACCGTGGGCAAGAACTGCCACATCGGCGCTGGAACCGTGTTGGCAGGCGTCGTTGAACCCGCAAGTGCCACGCCCGTCATCATCGAGGACGATGTCATGATCGGCGCCAACGCCGTGGTCCTGGAGGGCGTGCACGTAGGCAAGGGCGCTGTCGTTGCCGCCGGCGCCGTATGCGTCGAGGACGTCCCCGCCGGTGCCGTCGTGGCCGGTGTCCCCGCCCGCGTCATCAAGATGCGCGACGAGAAGACCGACAGCAAGACCGGTCTCGAAGAGGGCTTACGTCAACTTTAATAGTTACGCGATTTTGACAAACCGCGTTTTCGCTGACTTATGCTCAACCTGCGGGGCAATTCACCCCCAAACAAGAAGGCCGAGGCCCCAAGGAGCTTCGGCCTTTGCTTTCCCGCTGTAGGCGTAACGCAACTCATCGATTCTCGATGCTGCCGATGTTTTTGAGCTCGATGGAGATGAGGCCGTTGGGCTCGTTGACGAACTCGATGTACTCGGAGTTCGAACCCATCTCGGCCGGGAAGCTGATTTCGATACCCGTGTCGGTACGGATCTTGTGATTGCGCACGGCGGCGCGCTCGACCTGCTTGCGCTCCACGGGCACACGCTCGGGCACCTTCTCTTCGGTCAGCGCCGCACGCACGCTCTCCTTGATGACCGGCTCGTCCTCAAAGACCTCATCGACGATATCCCAAGGCGGCAGCTCCTCGTCATCCTCAACCTTCTCGGCAACGGCAGCCTTAACCTTGGCGAGCGCCACGGCCGTGTTGGCGCCGTGCTCCTCGGCGACTTCCTCGACCACACGCGTAACGGTGTCGATAACTTCCTTGCCCGACACGCCCGTATCGCACTGCAGCAGACCGTCGGGAATGAGCATACGGTCCTCGCCGGCAATCTTGCGTTTCTTGTCCACATAGCCGATCTCCATGGTGCTCGCGCGCACGATGGCATAGCTCGGCACCTTTTGCGAAGGGTTCGGCAGAATGGCGTAGTGACGCGCGATGTCGTTGCGTACCTCGCCCTCCTCGCGGCCCACCTCGTGCATAAAGGCCTGTTTGGAGCCCAGCAGCATCACGGCAAACCAGCGGGCATCCTCGTCGTCGTCAAAGTCGGCCACGAGCACATCGGTGGACTCGGCTTTTTCGGCCTTGGTAAGCTCGGAGGAAATGAACTCCGCAATCTGCTGCGACAGGTCTACGAACTCGCGCTCGCCAAAGAAATAGCCCTTGAGCTCGCCGCCAAACGCAGAGTTCTCGGCAAACGTGGCGCGCTTATTGTCGGCCGAAGCGCGTGCGCGGCGCAGATGCGTGGTCACAAAGTTGCGCACGGTACGGCTCTCGATATCGAGCTCGCGCTGGCTCATGACGTTGACGGCAGAGTCAAAGTCCAGGATATGTAGAATCGCGTGATTGATTTTCATATACGGCATTCCGTTCTAGATCGATTTCGGCACGAACCAGTATAGCGGTCGAGCCCGCCCCAGGCGCATCGAAGCTTGGTCCATCGGGGACAGGCTGCTTTGCGCCAATGGCTAGCGCAGGAGCTCGGACTGCCAAGCCTCGAGCTGTTCTGCCAAACTCTTGCCGGCAGCGGGCATGTCGATCTGGGGTCGTTTGGGCAGCAGCGCGCATTTAAGGATTGCCACGATGGTCTGCGAGACAAAGCGTCGCGTATCCTCGTCAAAGCCTTGCGCGGCCTGGAGCATCACGGGCAGGCTCTCGCGCAGATTCCCGGCGATATCCGCAAACCGCTCAGCACCCGTAGCTTCAAACACGGAGAACAACGCATCTACAAAACGCTCGCGCTCGCTAGGTGACACTGCAAGCAGCATCTCGCGAATGGAGCCATCAACGTATCGAGCACCGGCGGACAGGCGCTCACAGTACACGAAGTCGCGATCATCAACCACCCAGCTAAAGGGATTATGCTGCAGCAGGCTGAACTCGGTGCTCTCAACGATGGCATAGTCCTCCTGCGTCTCGAACATCATGCCAAAGATCGACGACCGAGGTAGCGTCTTGTCGATTCGACCGGAAAGAACGGCAAAGGCGTTGCCGTTCAGAAACTCCTCGACGAAGCCCGGACCATCATGGGAATACACCCGTTCGATTCGCTCACGGGCAACATCGGAGCACATCGCCGCACCGTACACCGCAAGGTTTCCACCCTTGGAATGACCTCCGCACAAAAGCGGCCCGTCAATCGCATCCGCCGCCTCGTCCACATAGCGCGCCGCAGATTCCTGGGAGGGCACGGGACACCGGAACGCCATGTTGAAGTCCTCTTTCCAGCCCACAATCGTGCTGTCGGTCCCCCGGAAGGAAAGATAGCTAAACCCCGCCGGAAACCGGAACGCCATGGCTGCAAACTGCTCTGTCGCCACCACATCGCTCACGGCACGATAGCCGCAAACGTGCACGCCACGGTAGCGAGGGCTTGCTGCCACGGCCTCCAACAAGGCCCTGCTCCCCTCTGGGTCCCACAAGTCGCCAATCATGTCCCGGTAGCACTCGGCACGCAGCAGCTCGCGTACGTCTAGGCCCTGCCAGTTCGTCAGCTCCGCCATATCACCCGGCAAACGCAAATAGGACAACCACGCAAAGACCAGGCTATCCACCGCGCAGAACGGCTGCTCCTCAAACGGATAAAACGCCGTCTGGGCATAGGTCAAAAAATTAGGCGAATCCGACATGGCCCTCCCATCAACTATGGTGCATTGGGGTCAGGTTACTTTGCATCAAAAAGGCGCCCGGGCCGCGTGGACCCGGACGCCTTCATTGTAGCTTTTCGCTCTCGCGAGCTTGATTTAGCAGGAGAAGTCGACGCTGTCGATGATGTCCTTGAGGGCCTTGGCGGAGGCGGTAAGCTCATGCTGCTCGTCATCGTTCAGCGGCACGGGGACGCGGCAGACAACGCCGTCGCGGCCAACGACGGTCGGCATGGAGATGGCAAGATCGGACAGGCCGTACTCGCCCACCATAAGCGAGGAGACAGGCAGAACGGTCTGCTCATCGCGCATGACGGCAGTGCAGATGCGCTTGACGGCCATGGCGACGCCGTAGTAGGTGGCGTGCTTCTTCTCGATGATGGTGTAGGCGGAGTTTTTGACGTCCTCGGCGATGCGCTTCTCGGCAGCCTCATGCTCCAGATGACCGTGAAGCTCGCAGAAGGTGTTCAGCGGAACGCCGGCAACCTGAGCGCTGGACCAAGCGACAAACTCAGAGTCGCCGTGCTCACCCATGACATAGGCCTGGACATCGCGCGGGTCGACCTCAACGTGGGCACCAAGCATCTGCTGCAGACGGCCGGTGTCGAGCACGGTGCCGGAGCCAATAACGTGGCCCTCGGGCAGGCCGGACATCTTGATGGCGGCATAGGTCAGCACGTCGACCGGGTTGGAGACGATGAGCAGGATGCCGTCGAAGCCAGACTTCTTAATCTCGGGGATAATGGACTTAAAGATGCTGACGTTCTTGTTGACCAGGTCCAGGCGAGTCTCACCGGGCTTCTGGGCAGCGCCAGCGGTGACGACGATCATGGCGGCGTCGGCGACATCGGAATAATCGCCGGCGTAGATCTTCATCGGCTCGGCAAACGTCATGCCGTGCGCGATATCCAGGGCCTCACCCTCGGCGCGGTTCTTGTCCACGTCGATGAGGACCATCTCGGAGAACAGGCCACTCTGCATCAGCGCGAACGCCGAAGACGAACCAACGAAACCGCAGCCGACAATAGCGACCTTCTTCTCGTTAACCATTAGAAACTCCCATCTCTCTCCACAAGCAAGCCGCCCGGGAACGACCCGAGCGGCTTGCCGTAATCCCAATACATCCAATCGGGACTTTGATTATGCCCCTATTCGCAGCTAAAAATCGACCGTTTACCGAAATTGTTTGCAGAATTCGTAAAATAACTGCACGAAATCGGTTTCGAACTATTGACGAGCCGAAATACCTTTCTAATACAGGCCCGCCTCGCGAATGGCCTCGACAGCCAAAGCAATCTGGTCGGGCGGCAAGACCAGCGCCATGCGCACGTGCCCCTCGCCCGAAGGACCAAAGCTCGCGCCCGGCGTCACCACAACGCCGGCCTTCTCCATGAGCTCCTCGCAAAACGCCATGGAATCGGTGCGGCCACCGGGAAGCTTGGCCCACACAAACATGGAGCCATGCGCGTTGGGACGCTCCCAGCCCAGGCCCTCAAGACCGTCGCACAGGGCATCGCGGCGCTCCTGGTACTTCAGACGCTGCGCCTCGACCTCATCGCGAGGACCGTTCAGGCAGGCGATAGCAGCCTTCTGGATCGGGAAGAACATGCCAAAGTCGATCTGGCCGCGCAGCTTGGCAAAGGCAGAGACCACGTCCTCGCGGCCGACCAAAAAGCCGATGCGGGCACCGGTGACGTTAAACGACTTGGAGAACGAGAAGAACTCCACGCCCACCTCAAGCGCACCGGGATACTGCAAGAAGCTGCCGCCCGGCTCGCCGTCGAACACGATGTCGGAGTACGCGTTGTCATGGACGATGACCAGGTCGTGCTCGCGGGCGAAAGCGATGATCTCCTCGTAGACCTCGGGCGTGCCCACCGAGCCGACCGGGTTTGCGGGCAGCGACACGATCATATACTTGGCACGATCGGCCACTTCGGGATCGATACCTGCCACATAGGGCAGGTAATTGTGCTCGGCAACCAACGGATAGTACTCGAGCTTGGCATCGGCGATCTTGGCACCCGCCTCAAAGACCGGGTAGCACGGATCGGGAACCAGAATGGTGTCGCCCGGATCGAGCAGGGCCAGGCCCAAATGGCCCACGCCCTCCTGCGTGCCGTTGCACGACTGCACCATGGACGGCGTAATACCCGAAACGCCAAAGCGGCGCTCATAGTAATCGCACACGGCTTGCTTGAGTTCGGGCAGGTCGCGCAGGGCATACTTCCACATCTCGGGATCTTGGGCTGCTTGCGTGAGCGCCTCGACCACGTGGTCGTACGGCTTAAAGTCGGGCGTGCCCACGCTCATGTTGTAAATGGTCTTGCCTTGAGCCTTCAACGCGAGAAGCTTGTTGTTGAGCGAGGCGAAGACCTCCGCGCCAAAGCGGTCGAGACGCTGCGATGCCTGCATGGTGCCACCTTTCGATATGAAAAACGCGGCGCTCCGACAAGAGCGCCGCGCGATACGGGCCATCAGATTGCAAAAGTGTAACGCTTGCAACCCCCGTATTGGTTCAATTTAGCCAACCTTAGTCAATTGCATTAAGCGCCTTGATTATCAGCTTCATCCGAACACTTCCCACATTCATCCGTACATGTGC
>CABUHO010000014.1 GCA_902491395.1 uncultured Collinsella sp. | reverse complement strand
AGTTCCGCACGCAAAGGAAAGCACTTAATGTGCTTTCCGTCTTGCGCAGGACTGTAGAGCAGCAAACTTAAACAGCGGGCCGCCCGGGCCGGGAATCCGCCCCCGCGCACAGGAGGGGATTCCTTTTGTGTAGGCTTTGCGGAAATATGGCTATTTTAGGATACGCCCGGCGGCGTGGTCTGTTGACGGCACAGCTAACGCCACGTATCCTATCGAACTGCGTGTTTCGTAGGGGGATGCTGACCCCTCGATTCAAGCCGTTGCACTTTACAGAAAGCTGGAATCATTCGAGAAGGAGTACGCTTTGCCTACTATTAACCAGCTGGTTCGCCAGGGCCGTCGTTCCGTGCCCAAGAAGTCCAAGAACGCTGCTCTGCAGCACAACTCCCAGAAGCGCGGCGTGTGCACCCGCGTCTTCACCACGAGCCCCAAGAAGCCGAACTCGGCTCTTCGTAAGGTTGCCCGTGTTCGCCTTGTCAACGGCATCGAAGTTACTGCTTACATCCCGGGTGAGGGCCACAACCTGCAGGAGCACTCCATCGTGCTCGTCCGCGGCGGTCGTGTCCGTGACCTCCCTGGTGTCCGTTATCACGTCATCCGTGGCGCCTACGACGCTGCTCCGGTCCAGAACCGTATGCAGGCCCGTTCCAAGTACGGTGCTAAGCGCCCCAAGGCTAAATAAGCCAGATAACGTTTTGATACTTTCGCCGTGTGCCGCCTAAGCGCCGCACGGTAGACACTTAAGGAGATTTCACATGCCGCGTCGTGCAGCAGCTAATCGTCGTGAGGTTCAGCCTGACGCCGTTTACAACAACCGCCTGGTGACTCAGCTCATCAACAAGGTCCTTCTTGACGGCAAGAAGGCCACCGCTGAGCGCATCGTTTACACCGCTTTCGAGATCGTTGCCGAGAAGTCCGAGGGTGGCGACGCTCTCGCTACCTTCAAGAAGGCTATGGACAACGTCAAGCCCACGCTCGAGGTTAAGCCCAAGCGTGTCGGTGGCGCTACCTATCAGGTCCCGATGGAGGTTAACTCCCGTCGTTCCACCGCTCTGGGTATCCGCTGGATCGTCAACTTCTCCCGCGCTCGCAAGGAGAAGACCATGGCCGAGCGTCTCGCCAACGAGATCCTCGACGCCTCCAACGGCCTGGGCGCTTCCGTCAAGAAGCGTGAGGACGTCTTCAAGATGGCCGAGGCCAACCGCGCGTTCTCTCACTATCGTTGGTAAGTTAAGGTAAGGAACTAACATGGCTAAGCCTAAGTACAAGCTTTCCGATACCCGTAACATCGGCATCATGGCCCACATCGATGCCGGTAAGACCACCACGACCGAGCGTATTCTTTACTACACCGGTAAGACCCACAAGATCGGTGAGGTCCATGAGGGTGCTGCCACCATGGACTGGATGGTTCAGGAGCAGGAGCGCGGCGTAACCATTACCTCCGCTGCTACCACGTGCTTCTGGAACAAGGACGGTAAGGACTACCGCATCCAGATCATCGACACCCCGGGCCACGTTGACTTCACCGCCGAGGTCGAGCGCTGCCTGCGCGTCCTCGATGGTGCTGTCGCCGTCTTCGACGCCGTTGCCGGCGTTCAGCCCCAGTCTGAGACCGTTTGGCGTCAGGCTTCCACCTTCAACGTCCCCCGCATCGCCTTCATCAACAAGTATGACCGCGTGGGCGCTGACTTCTTCAACGCTATCGAGACCATGAAGGATCGTCTCGACGCTAACGCCGTGGCCGCTCAGGTCCCGATGGGCGCCGAGGACAACTTCTGGGGCGTCATCGACCTCGTCACCATGACTGCATGGGACTTCAAGGCCGACGAGAAGGGCATGACCTACCCCGAGCCGATGGACGAGATCCCGGCTGAGTTTGCCGACATCGCTGCCACCAAGCGCGAGGAGCTCCTCGACGCTGCTGCCAGCTTTGACGACGAGCTCATGGAGAAGATCCTCATGGAGGAGGACTTCACCGTCGAGGAGCTCAAGGCTGCTCTGCGCAAGGGTGTTCTGGCCAACGAGCTTAACCTCGTCTTCGTGGGCTCCGCCTACAAGAACAAGGGCGTCCAGGAGCTGCTCGACGCTGTCGTCGACTACCTGCCCAGCCCGCTCGACGTTGAGGCCGTCACCGGTACCGATCCGGACACCGGCGAGGAGATCCAGCGTCATCCTTCCTTCGACGAGCCCTTCTCCGGCCTGGTCTTCAAGATCATGACCGACCCGTTCGTCGGTAAGCTCACCTACGTCCGCGTTTACTCCGGCCGCGCTGAGTCCGGCTCCTACGTGGTCAACGCTTCCAACGGTCAGCGCGAGCGCCTCGGCCGCATTCTCGAGATGAACGCCGCCGAGCGTATCGACCGTGACGACGCTGCCGCCGGCGACATCGTCGCTTGCGTCGGCTTCAAGAACTCCACCACCGGTGACACCCTGTGCGCCGAGGGCAAGGAGATCGTCCTCGAGAAGATCGAGTTCGCTAAGCCCGTTATCGACGTTGCCATTGAGCCCAAGACCAAGGCCGAGCAGGACAAGATGTCCCTGGCTCTGACCAAGCTCGCCGAGGAGGACCCGACCTTCCAGGTGTCCACCAACCACGAGACCGGCCAGACCATCATCGCCGGCATGGGCGAGCTGCACCTCGAGATCATCGTCGACCGTCTGCTCCGTGAGTTCAAGGTTGACGCTAACGTTGGTAAGCCCCAGGTTGCCTACCGCGAGACCGCTGGTCACGACGTCGAGAAGGCTGAGGGCAAGTTCGTCCGTCAGTCCGGTGGTCGCGGTCAGTACGGCCACGCCGTCATCAAGCTCGAGAAGATGGAGGAGGGTTTCGGCTACGAGTTCGTCAACGCTATCGTCGGCGGCGTCGTGCCCAAGGAGTACATCCCGTCCATCGACAAGGGCATCCAGGAGGCCCTGAACACCGGTGTTATCGCCGGCTTCCCGGTCCTCGACGTTAAGGTCACCCTGTTCGACGGTTCTTACCACGAGGTCGACTCCTCCGAGGCCGCCTTCAAGATCGCCGGTTCCATGGCTATCAAGGACGCCCTCAAGAAGTCCGACCCGCAGCTGCTCGAGCCGATCATGGCTGTCGAGGTCGAGACCCCCGAGCAGTACATGGGCGACGTTATGGGCAACCTCTCCGGTCGCCGCGGCAAGATCGAGGGCATGGAGGATCGCAAGAACAGCAAGCTCATCCGTGCCAAGGTGCCGCTGGGCGAGATGTTCGGTTACGCTACCGACCTTCGCTCCCAGACCCAGGGCCGTGCATCCTACACGATGCAGTTCGACTCTTATGAGCCCGCGCCCAAGTCCATTGTGGACGAGGTCATGAGCAAGAACGCCTAAGTTCGAGCTCCCTGTTACGTAATCCGCGAGAACATCTCTCGCACTCTTTGGAGGTTTAAGTTGGCTACCCAGAAGATCCGCATTCGCCTCAAGGGCTATGATCACGAGGTCGTCGATCAGTCCGCGAAGCTCATCGTTGAGACCGCTCAGAAGACCGGCGCTCGCGTTTCCGGTCCTGTCCCCCTGCCCACCGAGCGCAACCTGTACACGGTTATCCGCTCGCCGCATGTGAACAAGGACTCCCGTGAGCAGTTCGAGATGCGCACCCACAAGCGCCTCATCGACATCCTCGACCCCACCTCGGGCACCGTTGATTCGCTCATGCGTCTCGACCTCCCCGCTGGCGTCGACATCGACATCAAGCTCTAAGCGATATCGCTCATAGCTTAAAGAGCCCCGCTGCCATGTTGGTAGCGGGGCTCTTTTGTATTGAATAATGGTTTGGACTGCCGGGTAATACTGCCGAGTAGGTGGCTGCAGCGCCCTATTCGCTCAAGGGACGCAGCGATGCCTCCTCAAAATGGAAGGATCGCGAGCCGCCTTCCGTTTCGATACATGCGCGACCAAAGGTATCGACGGTTTTAAAGATGCCGCGTGCCAGCTCGTCTCCGGCAGGGGAACGGGCGATAACGTGCTCTCCGATCCAATTGAGGTGAGTGACGTATTCGCCGTGGACGGGCGTGAGCGGTCCGGTGTTTTCTTTCATGGCGTCGAGCAGATCTGCCCACGCGTCCACAGCGTTTACGACGGTGTGATAGACCTCTTTGAGTAACACATCGACGGCGGGAACGTTCTCGTTGAGATCCGAGAGACCGATTGCCGGCAGGCCGCCATCGGGAACCTCCGAGGGCACATAGTTCACATTGACGCCAATGCCGCAGACGGCGAAAGGTTTGCCTTCGTTATCGCGTGCGGCCTCGACCAGAATGCCGCCGAGCTTGCGTCCTCGCGCGACGAGGTCGTTGGGCCATTTGAGGCCAATCTTGTTTGCAAGACCTTGCGCCTCGAGCGCCTCGAGCACCGCTAGGCCGCTGACGGCGGCAAGACCGGAGTACTTGGCTGGATCAACACGTGGACGTAGGACAATCGAGAGCAACAAGTTACCAGCGGTTGAATCCCACTTATGGCCGCGTCGGCCGCGTCCTGCCGTTTGCGCGCGGGCTGCAAGCCCCGTGCCGTGCGGCGCTCCCTGTTTTCCTGCTTCGAGCAGGTCGTCGTTGGTCGATCCGGTTACGTCGACTATCGTTAATTGGGCATCCATAGCGGCTGCTACCTCCTTAATGAATAAGTGAATGACGCGAATGGTGTCGAGAGATAGACACAATGTGAAGCCTTTGTCGCATTTGGACAATTTAATGTTAACACGTCAACAAAGCGAAGAATGCGCTATCCTCTCTTGGTCGATGTAAACACGTCAACAACTCAAAGGAGGTTAGTGATGGGTTTCACGATTCTTGGAACAGGCTCGGCGCTTCCCAAGCGCAGTGTTTCCAATGACGAGCTGTCCGAGTTCCTCGATACCTCGGATGAGTGGATTTTTACCCGCACAGGCATCAAGAGCCGCCATGTGTGCACCACCGAGTCACTCGACGACCTTGCCGTGGCGGCGAGCGAGCAAGCGCTCCAGACGTCCGGAATCGATGCGAGCCAGCTGGATCTTATCGTCTGTTCGACGACGACGGGCGATCATCTCGTTCCTGCCGAAGCGTGCGCCGTTGCTGAGCGCCTGGGTGCCGCATGTCCTGCCTTCGACGTTTCGGCGGCTTGTGCCGGCTTCGTATTTGCGCTCGATGTCGCCGAGGGTTATATCGCCCGCGGTCGCGCCAAGCACGTGCTGGTCGTTGCCGCCGAGCAGATGACGCGCGCGCTCGATTGGACCGATCGTGCCACGTGCGTGCTCTTTGGCGATGGCGCGGGTGCTGCGGTCATAGGGGCTGGGGGAGAGAATCCCCTTGCTGTTGAGCTTTCGACGTCGCCTGACGTCGAAACACTGCGCGTCCCCGGATTGGCGGGCTTCTCGCCGTATAAGACGGCGCAGGACTGCGAAAGCGTGCTTTCCATGAACGGCCGTCGCGTCTTCAAGTTTGGCGTCAATGCCATCTGCGACACGGTCAACAAGCTTGCCTGCGACGCGAGCATCGCGGTCGAGGACATCGACCACTTTGTTTTCCATCAGGCTAACGAACGAATCTTGAGCCAGGCGGTCAAGCGCCTAGGTGTTCCGGACGACCGTGTAGTCCGAACGCTGCGTGAAACCGGCAACATCTCGAGCGCCTGCATTCCGCTTGCTCTCGATCGACTGGCAAATACCGGAGCGCTGCACGCGGGCGACACCATCGCCCTGGTCGGATTTGGCGCCGGCTTGGATGTAGGTGGCTATCTACTTCGTTGGAAGTAGTCGCACATAGGAAATAAAAACGCCCCTAGGGCACAAACAAAGGAGAACTACCATGGCAGATCAGAAGACCTTCGAGCGCGTTTGCGACGTTATCCGCGAGACCGCCGGCCTTGACGATGTCGACATGAAGCCCGAGTCCACGCTCGAGGAGATTGGCCTCGACAGCCTGGGTACCGTCGAGATCCTCGTTGCCGTCGAGGACGAGTTTGGCATTGAGCTCGATACCGAGGAGAACCCCAAGACGGTCGGCGAGTTCGTCGATACGGTCGAGGCGGCATTGGAGAAGTAGTGATGCTCAAGTCTCCTCTCTGCGATTTGCTCGGAATCGAAAAGCCCGTGTTCCAGGGTGGCATGGCCTGGATTGCCGACGCCTCGTTGGCATCTGCCGTGTCCGAGGCAGGCGGCTTAGGCATTATCGCGGCCATGAATGCCGACGCAAACTGGCTGCGCGATCAGATTCACGAGCTGCGCGCCAAGACGGATAAGCCCTTTGGCGTCAACGTTATGCTCATGAGCCCGTTTGTCGACGAGGTCGCACAAGTGGTGATTGATGAGCAGGTGCCCGTTGTGGTGACCGGCGCCGGCAATCCCACCAAGTACATGAAGGCCTGGAGCGATGCAGGCATCAAGGTCATCCCGGTTGTCGCCTCGGTGGCGCTGGCGCGTCTCGTGGCGCGTCGCGGAGCCACTGCCGTGGTTGCCGAGGGCACCGAATCGGGCGGCCATATTGGCGAGACCTCGACGATGGCGCTGGTCCCGCAGGTTGTCGATGCGGTCGATATTCCCGTGGTTGCGGCTGGCGGCATTGCCGATGGCCGCGGTGTGGCGGCCGCCTTTATGCTCGGCGCTGCCGGCGTCCAGGTGGGAACACGCTTTCTGGTCGCAAACGAGTGCACCGTATCCGAACAGTACAAAGAGCTGGTGCTCAAGGCTGGCGACACGTCGACGCGTGCGACCGGTCGCTCGACGGGACATCCGGTTCGCGCCCTCAAGAGCCCCTTCACCAACGCGTATGCCAAGAACGAGGCGGCGGGCGCAAGCCCCGAGGAGCTCGGGGCCATGGGCACGGGCGCGCTTCGTAAAGCCGCAAAGGACGGTAATTACGAAGAGGGTTCGTATTTGTGCGGACAGATTGCCGGCATGGTCAACGAACGCCAGAGCGCACGCGAAATCGTCGACGATCTTGTCGATGGCGCCGAGCATGTCCTGAAGGGTGCGTCCGCATGGGTAGCGTAGCGTTTCTGTTTGCCGGTCAGGGTGCCCAGCATCCCGCGATGGGCGTCGACCTCATCGAGGCATCGCCGGCGGCTGCCGAGGTGTTTGCAATCGCCGATGAGGTGCGCCCGGGGACGAGCGAGCAGTGCCGGAGCGCCTCGAAAGAGGAGCTCTCGCAGACCGAGAACACGCAGCCTTGCGTGTTCGTGCACGACTTGGCTGTCGCCGCCGCCCTGCGCGAGCGCGGCGTGGTGCCTGCCGCCTGTGCGGGATTCTCGCTGGGCGAGGTCACTGCACTCACCTTTGCGGGGGCATTCGATACGCGAGCGGGTTTTGAGCTCGTGTGTGAGCGCGCGGCATTGATGGCCACGGCGGCCGAGCGTCATCCCGGTGGCATGCGCGCCGTCATCAAACTCGATGCGGCGCAAGTCGAGGGTTTGGCAAAACAGGTCGGCGAGGACTGCTGGCCGGTCAACTACAACAGCCCGCAGCAGACGGTTGTGGCCGGAGCGCCCGATGCGTTGCAGACCCTCGACGTCCTGGTAAAAGAGGCTGGCGGTCGCGCCATGAAGGTCGCGGTGTCGGGTGCATTCCATAGCCCCTATATGGCCGAGGCGACTGAGGAGCTGGCGACGTATATCCAAGCCGGGCACGCCCCGTCCCCTTTGCTGATTCCGGTCATGGCAAATATGACGGCGGCGCCCTATCCGGCCGACACGCAGGCGGCATCGGATGTCTTGGCCAACCAGGTGAGCCATGCCGTGCGCTGGGTCGACACGCTGCATGCTCTGCAGGATCAAGGCATCGACACGTTTATTGAGGTCGGCCCCGGCAAAACGCTGTCCGGCTTGGTCAAGCGTACGTTGAGCGACGTTCGTGCGTATTCATGCGAAACGGCCGAACAGGTCGCAGCTATTGCCGACGAGCTCGCATAGCCCACAGGGCTGTAACCCGAAAGGAACGACATGGGCAACTTGAACAACGGCGCGCTCGAGCGCGACGGATCGCGCCGCGTGGCGCTGGTCACGGGCGGCTCGCGCGGCATCGGTCGCGCTTGTGCCGTGGGCTTGGCGGAGGATGGCTACGATATCGCCGTCGTCTATGCCGGCAGCGTCGATGCGGCGCGCGAGACGTGCGAAGCCTGCGAGGCGTCAGGCGCCACGGCACGCGCATATCAATGTGACGTGGCCGACCCCGCCGCCGTCAACACTTGCGTGGAGACGGTCCTCAACGACTTCGGCTCCATTTGGGCGCTCGTCAACAACGCCGGCATCACACGCGACGGCCTTCTCATGCGTATGGGTGACGATGCCTTCGACCGTGTGCTCGATGTCAATCTCAAGGGCACGTTCAATACGACGCGCGCGCTCACCAAGACCTTTATGCGTCAGCGCGGCGGCTGCGTCGTCAACATGAGCTCGGTTGTGGGCCTGATGGGCAATGCCGGGCAGGCCAACTACGCCGCCTCCAAGGCGGGCGTCATCGGCCTGACCAAGGCGGTAGCGCGCGAGCTTGCGCCCCGCGGCGTACGAGTGAACGCGGTCGCCCCCGGGTTTGTCGAGACCGATATGACGGCAAAGCTCTCGGATAAGGTGCGTGCGGCAACCGAGGAGCAGATTCCCCTTAAGCGTATGGCGCAGCCCGAGGAGGTGGCCGGTGTGGTGCGCTTTTTAGCGAGTGATGCGGCTGCCTACATTACGGGTGAGGTCGTGCGCGTCGACGGCGGAATGGCGATGTAGAAACCAGGGCCGAACAACGGCTTGAATGAGGAGACCATGATGGAACAGAGAGTTGCAATCACCGGTATCGGTGCCGTATCGCCGCTCGGTAACACGGCGCTTGCTACCTGGGCGGCCATGTGCGCCGGGACCTGCGGCATCGGCCCGATTACTCACTTTGATACGGATGCGTTTGCCGTAAAGGTGGCGGCCGAGGTCAAGGGCTTTGACGGCAACGACTACTTTGGCAAGCACGATGCCAAGCACCTGGACCCCTGCGTTCAGTTTGCACTGGCGGCGTCGGACGAGGCCATGCACGATGCGGGCTTTGATGTCGAAGGCGCCATCGATCGCGAGCGCCTGGGCGTCTACGTGGGTTCAGGCGTGGGCGGCATGCAGACGCTTGTCGACAACGTCCATACGATTGCCGACCGTGGGCCCCGCCGCGCATCGCCTTACATGATTGCGATGATGATTCCCAATATGGCTTCGGGCAATATCGCGATCCGCCACAAGGCAAAAGGCCCGACCCTGCCCGTGGTGACCGCGTGCGCGACCTCGGCTCATGCCGTGGGCGAGGCGTTCCGCGCCATCAAGCATGGCTATGCCGATGCGATTCTCGCCGGCGGTGCCGAGGCGGCCATCATCCCCGATGCCGTTGCGGGCTTTACGTCCTGCCGTGCACTCACTACCAATCCCGATCCTGCGACGGCTTGTCGTCCGTTCGATGCGAATCGCGACGGCTTTGTGATGGGCGAGGGCGCCTGCGTGCTCGTGCTCGAGAGCATGGAACATGCGCAGGCGCGCGGTGTGCACATTTATGCCGAGGTCGTGGGCTACGGCAACACCGATGATGCCTATCACATCACGAGCCCCGATCCCGAGGCTGCCGGCATTGCCCGTGCGATATCGCTGGCGGTGGCCGAGGGCGACGTTAAGCCTTCCGAGGGCCTCTACATCAACGCTCACGGCACCTCGACTAAACTCAACGATTCGTCCGAGACGGCGGGCATTAAGCGTGCGCTCGGCGAGGACGCGGCGCGCGCGGCGCACGTCTCGTCGACCAAGTCGATGACCGGCCACATGATCGGTGCTACGGGTGCCATCGAGGTCATGGCCTGTGCCATGGCGCTCGAGCAGGGCGTGGTGCCCCCGACCATTAACTACCACACGCCCGATCCCGCCTGCGATCTTGACTACACGCCTAATCGAGCGGTTCGCGCCGACCTTACCTGGGCGCTTTCGACCAACCTGGGCTTTGGCGGGCACAACGCCGCCATCGCGCTGCGTAGATATGCAAGGAGCTAGAGCATGGATTCCAAAAGACTTGCCGAGATAGCCGATGTTATGGAGGACCGCGGCCTCACGCGCGTACGTGTTGAGGAGCCCGATGGCACCGCGGTCGAGCTCGAGCGCGCGAGCGCCGCGCAGCCGGTTGCCGTGCCCATGCCCATGCCGAGCGCCATGGCCGCTCAAGTTGCAGCTCCCACAGTCGCGCCTGCCGCACCGGAACCTGCCGCGCAGGCACCTGCCGCCGCGTCGGAGCCTAAGGGCACCGAGGTGACTGCTCCCATGGTCGGCGTTTTCTATGCTGCCCCGGCGCCGGGCGACGAGCCGTTTGTGCACGTGGGCTCCAAGGTCAAAGCCGGCGAGACCCTCTGCATCATCGAGGCCATGAAGGTTCTCAACGAGGTGACGGCGGAGGCGGATGGCGAGGTGCTCGAGATCTGCGTGGCCGACGGCGACCTCGTGGAGTTTGGCAGCTGCCTCATGAGGATCGGATAGGTGATATCCATGAACAAAGAGGAGCTCAAGAAGCTGTTGCCGCATCGCGAGCCGATGCTTTTGCTCGACGAAGCCGAGCTGGTGGGCGACGAGGCCCACGGCAAGATCACGATTACGGGCGACGAGTACTTTTTGCAGGGGCATTTTCCGGGAAACCCGGTCGTTCCCGGCGTGATTCAGTGCGAGATGCTCGCCCAGAACTGCTGCGTACTGCTGATGGGCGATGAGGAGGCGCGCGGCGCGACGCCGTTCTACACGAGTCTGGACAAGGTGCGCTTTAAGCGTCCGGTGCGCCCGGGCGACACGGTGGATCTGGTGTGCTCCATCACGCGTGCGCGCGGGCCGTTCCGCTTTGCGACGGGTACTGCGAGCGTCAACGGTGAGGTGTGCTGCCGCGCCGATATGTCATTTGCACTCATGCACGAAAGTTAAGGAAGGCTTCATGTTCGACAAAGTGCTCATCGCCAACCGCGGCGAAGTCGCGGTCCGTGTTATCCGCGCGTGCCGCGATATGGGCATCAAGACCGTCGCCGTATATTCCACGGCCGATGCGGACGCGCTACACGTGCAGCTTGCCGACGAGGCGTATTGCATCGGCGGCCCGCGTCTTGCCGAGAGCTACCTCAACGACGATGCTGTGCTCACCTGTGCCGTGAAGTCGGGGGCAAAGGCGATCCATCCTGGCTACGGTTTCTTTTCCGAGAAGGCGAGCTTCGTGCGCGACTGCGACAAGTACGGTCTGGCGTTTGTTGGTCCCTCGGCCGAGGTCATCGACAGCATGGGCGACAAGGATGCCGCACGTAGAACGGCTGCCGCGGCGGGCGTGCCCATCGTGCCGGGCTGCGATTTGCTCAAAAGCCCCGAGGAGGCGACGGCCGAGGCCGAGCGCATTGGCTGCCCCGTGCTTATTAAGGCGCGTGCAGGTGGTGGCGGTCGCGGCATTCGCAAGGTCGAGCGCGTGGAAGATGCGGCAAAGGCGTTCATCGAGGCGCGTGCCGAGGGCGAGGCCGTTTTTGGCGACGGCGAGTGCTACATGGAGAAGTTCGTCGCGCCGGCGCACCACGTTGAGGTGCAGATTATGGCCGATAAGCAGGGCCATGTGTTTTCGCTCGGCGAGCGCGAGTGCTCGGTGCAGCGCCGCAACCAAAAGCTGATCGAGGAGAGCCCCGCGCCGTGCCTCGACGGACGCGATGATATTCGCGCGCGCATGCACAAGGCCGCGCGCGACCTGGCTCGTGCCGTTGGCTATGAGGGCGCCGGTACCATTGAGTTTTTGTACTCAGATGACGGTAATTTCTACTTTATGGAAATGAACACGCGCTTGCAGGTTGAGCATCCGGTCACGGAGTTTGTGACCGATACCGACTTGGTCAAGTGGCAGCTGCGCGTGGCTGCCGGCCAGCCTCTGCCCTTTGAGCAGGAGGACATGCCGGTGCGCAACCACGCCATGGAGTGCCGCATCAATGCCGAAACGCCGGACTTTCTGCCGTCATGCGGAACGGTCACCGCGTTGCGTGTGCCGGGTGGTCCGCGCGTGCGCTGGGATTCCGCCATGTTTACCGGAGCGAAAGTTCCGCCGTACTACGACTCCATGCTCGGCAAGCTCATCGTGTGCGCGCCCACGCGTGACGGTGCCATTCGCAAGATGCGCTCGGCCCTGGGCGAGCTCGTGATTGAGGGCGTGAGCGAAAATAGCGAGCTTCAGCTCGACGTGCTGGCAAACGACGAGTTCTTGTCGGGCATGTATCACACCGATCTGATGGGGCATCTCTATGCTGATGAATAGAAAAGCGAAGACGGTCAATGTCCTTGAGGGGCCGATAACCGAGTCGTGCGCCGAGTTCCCCGCGCGCCACGTGTTTGTCAAATGCCCGGAGTGCCGCCGTGTGATCGATGAGGCACGCCTGCACGACAACCTCGAGGTCTGCCCTCGTTGCGGCAAACACTTTCGCGTGAGCGGTCGCGCGCGCATGCGCATGACGGTCGACGAGGACACGTTTGAGGAATGGGATGCCAATCTGGTGTCGGAGGACTTCCTCTCGTTTCCCGGCTATGCCGACAAGCTCAAGAGCGTGAGTGAGCGTTCGGGCGAGCGAGATGCCGTTGTGTGCGGCAGGGGCAAAATCCGCGGTTGCGATACAGCGCTCTTCTTTATGGACGCCAACTTTATGATGGGCTCGATGGGTTCCGTGGTGGGCGAGAAGATCTGTCGCACATTTGAGCGTGCGACCGAGATGGGATTGCCGGTTGTCGGCTTTACCGTTTCGGGCGGTGCGCGCATGCAAGAGGGCGTGACATCGCTTATGCAGATGGCCAAGATTTCTGCGGCGGTTAGGCGCCACGGCGAGGCGGGCGGCCTGTATATCACGGTACTCACCGACCCCACGACCGGAGGCGTAACCGCGAGCTTTGCCATGGAGGGCGACATTATCCTGGCCGAGCCCGATGCCCTGACGGCATTTGCCGGTCCGCGCGTGATCGAGCAGAACATGCACAAGCGCCTGCCCAAGGGATTCCAGCGCTCCGAGTTTTTGCTGGAGCACGGCTTTTGCGATGCCGTTGTTCCGCGTGGCGAGATTGCGCTCACGGTAGGCGAGCTGCTGGCGCTGCACGAAGGGCACGCGCCCGGCCTGGGGGCACCGCATGAGATCGTGCATGCGGGTCGCCGCGGCAAAAAGCTGGGACACTTGTTTAAGCGCTCGACGGCACCAAAAACCGCACTCGAGATTGTCAAGCAGACCCGCTCGGCAGATCGCGCCACGGCGGGTGAGATGATCTCGCTGGGCCTGGATGGATTTGTGGAGCTGCACGGCGACCGTTACTATGGCGACGACGCCGCCGTGGTGGCTGGCATTGGCTGGAAAGACGGACGCCCCGTAACGGTCATCGCCATCGAGCGCGGTACCACGACCAAAGAGCGTATGCGCCGCAACTTTGGTATGGCGCATCCCGAGGGTTACCGCAAAGCGCGTCGTCTGATGCGCCAGGCCGAAAAGTTTGGTCGACCGGTTCTGTGCCTGGTCGATACTTCGGGCGCGTTTTGTGGCATCGGTGCCGAGGAGCGCGGCCAGGGCGAGGCGATTGCCCGGAATCTCATGGAGATGAGCGGCCTTAAGACGCCGATTGTCTCGGTGGTGACAGGCGAGGGTGGCTCTGGTGGCGCGCTGGCGCTGTCCGTGGCCGACCGCATCCTGATGCTCTCGAGTTCGGCCTATTCGGTCGTGAGCCCCGAGGCCTGTGCGTCGATCCTGTGGAAGGATACCGAGCGCGCGAATGAGGCCGCCGAGGCGCTTAAGCTCACGGCCCCCGATCTGTTGGCGCTCGGCATCATCGACGGCATCGTTGACGATAGGGGCCTGTCGCATGAGGAGATCGCCGGTGCCGTCATGTCCTCGGCATTTGATGCCTTCGATACGCTTGGGCAGCTCGACGACGCGACCCTCACAAACCTCCGCTACGAAAAGTACCGCGCAATCGGTCGGTACCGCACGATGTGACAAAGGGACAGTCCGCATGTCACATTCCAAGGTCGTGGCCCGTGTGGGTTGCGGCCTTTTTGTATCTGTGGGGCAAAGTGGCTACACTACAATCCGTTTGAGCAATAGATATATAGGTAGTACCGTGGGGGCGGATGTAGATGGTCGAGTGGATTGTTAAGCGTGCGCAGGGCGACCGTGCGCGCGTGGGCACGTTGACGGGCGTGGTGTGTATTCTCGCCAATGTGGCACTATGCGCTGCGAAGGGCGTAATTGGCGTGCTGTCGGGATCGGTTTCGATTGTGGCGGACGCCATGAATAATCTGTCCGATGCTAGCTCGAACATCGTGAGCGTGCTTGGCTTTAAGCTGGCGGGCAAGCCAGCAGACCCCGAGCATCCTTACGGTCATGGCCGCTACGAGTATCTCTCGGGTCTGGTTGTGGCGGCGCTCGTGCTGCTTATTGGCATCGAACTGGTGAAGTCCTCGGTGGAGCGTATCGTCAACCCGGAGCCTGTCGAGTTCTCGCTTGCCCTGGTGGCAGTCCTGGCACTTTCGATGGTTGTAAAGCTGTGGATGGCGGCCCTCAACCAAAAGCTCGGTGACCGCATTGAGTCCGAGACGTTGCACGCGACCGCTCAGGATTCCAAAAACGATGTCTTAGCCACGGGCGCCGTGCTTGCGTGCGCGATTGTTTCCCAGGTGACGCATATCAATCTTGACGCATGGGTCGGCCTTGCCGTTGGCGCCTATATCGGCTGGAGCGGTTTTGAGCTCATTCAGGATACGGTGAGCCCGCTTTTGGGCCAGGCGCCCGATCCCAAGCTGGTCAAACATATCCGAGACAAGATCATGAGCTACCCCGGCGTTTTGGGCGTCCACGACCTTATGGTTCACGATTACGGTCCGGGCAGGAAGTTTGCAAGTGCGCACGCCGAGATGGCGGCCGAGGCCAGCCCGCTGGAAAGTCACGACACGCTCGATAACATCGAGCAGTCGTTTAGGAACGAAGACGGTATGATCGTCACGCTCCATTACGACCCCATCGTGACCGACGATCCAAAGGTGGCGAGCATGCGTTTGCGCATTAACGCCATGGCCCAGGAGATTGATAGCCGCCTCTCGATCCACGACTTGCGTTGCGTACCGGGCCCCACGCACACCAATGTGATTTTTGACTGCGTGCGACCCTCGGATTTGACGATGAACGCCGAGGACCTAAAGCGTGCGTTGGCGAAACGTGTCGAATCCGAATATCCCAAGTCGATTGCCAAGATCACGATCGACGAAGACTATGTCGGCCATACCCACGAGTAGGGCTGTGCCGGTAAAGCAAGTTATACAGAAGGGGAGAGCATGAAGCGTCTATATCTACTCCGCCACGGTCAGACAGAATTCAACGTTAAAAAGCTCGTCCAGGGCCGCTGCGATTCTCCGTTGACCGATCTGGGCCGCAAGCAAGCGGGAATGGCAGCCGCATGGCTCAAAGCCCACGGCGTCGTCCCCGACAAAGTGGTCTCTTCGCCCTTAGGCCGAGCCATGGACACGGCTCAGCTCGTCGCATGCGAGCTCCTCGGCCCGGACACAGCAGTCGAGCCCTGCGAAGGCATCATCGAGCGCAGCTACGGCACCTTCGAAGAAGGCCCCCACGACGCCCTACCCACCGACGTCTGGGACCCCGGCGAGGACCTGATCCCATTTGGCGGAGAAGGAAGCCATGCCCTGCAGGAGCGCATGGTAGGCACCCTCACCAATCTCATGGGCGCCGAGGGCATCGAAACCCTCCTAGCAGTAAGCCACGGCAGCGCCAGCCGCCAATTCATCAAGGCTGCAGCCCCAGAGGGCTTCGAGCTCCCAACAAAACTCCCCAACTGCGCCATCATGATCTTCGATTTTGATGAGGCGGAGCCACAAGTAGAGGTCGAGCCAATGCAATGCAAGTTCACCCTCCAGCAAATAGTGGACCCCCAACAAAGTCATTAGCCTGAGCGAGCAAGGTTTAGCAGACATCAACGTGTCGTCTCCCGAGCACGGCGGAGGGCCGGAGAAATATATTAAGGTCATCGCGAGTTCCGCACGCAAAGGAGAGCACTTAATGTGCTCTCCGTCTTGCGCAGGACTGTAGAGCAGGGACCTTAATATATTTCTCCGGCCCTCCGCCGTGCCCAGGAGCCATCCACGCACTTTACCTGCGTAAACAATGTGAGTGAAATATGAATCTCGATGGATACGCCCGCAGCCGTGTATACTAAACAGCTGTGTGAAACCAGGGGAGTATTCTGGCTGGACAAAATGCCTGCTTAATAGGGTTGTCAGGTAGTCCGGGCGAAATACAAGGCTGGGGAGCACGTCGTGTAAGTAGTGGTCCTCTAGGGGCGTACGCTCGGTGGTGTACGCATTGTCCCAAGACCACGCGAGAGTTGGGATCATATCTTGATCAGCATGATTCTCGGCCGCAAGATTGGCATGACCCAGGTTTGGGACGAGGACGACAACGTCGTTCCCGTCACGGTCATCCAGGCTGGCCCCTGCGCTGTCTCGCAGGTTAAAACTCAGGCAACCGACGGCTATGACGCCGTCCAGATCGGTTTCGGCGACATCAAGGCCAAGAACGTGAACAAGCCCATGGCTGGTCACTTCGCCAAGGCTGGCGTCGAGCCTGTCCGCTTCCTTCGTGAGGTTCGCGTCGAGAACGGCGAGGAGCACAAGGTCGGCGAGGTCGTCACCGTCGCTGATTTCGCTGATGTCGAGAAGGTCGACGTCATCGGTACCTCCAAGGGTAAGGGCTTCCAGGGTCGCATCAAGCGCTGGGGTCAGCGCCGCGGTCCTATGACGCATGGTTCTCACTTCCAGCGTCACCCCGGTTCTATCGGTCAGTGCGCCTATCCTGCGCGCGTCCTCAAGGGCGTCAAGATGGCCGGTCACATGGGTAACGAGCGCGTTACCGTCAAGAACCTTTCCGTTGTCCGCATCGATGCCGAGCAGAACCTCATCTTGGTCAAGGGCGCTGTCCCGGGTGCCAAGAATGGTCTCGTCGCCATCCGTATGGCCTAAGGGCCCAGCCCATTTAGCCCAGCGTCATACCAAGGAGAACACTTAAATGGCAAAGTTTGAAGTAAAGAACAGCGAGGGCAAGAAGGTCGCCGAGGCCGAGCTCGCCGCTGAGGTGTACGGCATCGAGCCGAACATCCACGTTATGCACCACATCGTCAAGTGCCAGATGGCCTCTTGGCGTCAGGGCACCCAGTCTGCTAAGGGTCGCTCTGAGGTTTCCGGTGGCGGCAAGAAGCCTTGGCGTCAGAAGGGCACCGGCCGTGCCCGCCAGGGTTCCATCCGTGCTGCCCAGTGGCGTCACGGTGGCGTTGTCTTCGCCCCCAAGCCCCGTTCTTACGCTAAGCGTATGAACAACAAGGAGGTCAAGCTGGCTATGCGCTCCGCGCTGTCCGCCAAGCTGGCCGATGGCGAGCTCGTGCTCGTCGACGACTACGGCTTCGAGAAGCCTTCCACCAAGGCTGCCGTCGCCATGCTCAAGGCTCTCGGCCTTGAGGGCAAGCGTCTGACCATCATCGTTCGCGATGAGGACGTCAACGCCTACCTGTCGTTCCGCAACATTCCCAAGACGTTCATCATCACTGCCGACGAGGCCAACACCTACGATCTCGTCAACAACAACGCTGTGCTGATGCCCGCCGACATCGCCGCTCACTTCGGGGAGGTGCTTGCATAAATGACCGCCCACGAGATCATCATCCGTCCGATCGTGTCCGAGCGTTCCTTCTCCGGCATGGAGCAGAACAAGTACACGTTCGAGGTCGCCAAGGATGCTAACAAGTATCAGATCAAGGACGCTGTCGAGGAGATCTTCGGCGTCAAGGTCGTTCGCGTGAACACCCTGACGGTCAAGCCCAAGACCAAGCGCGTGCGCTATGTCGCCGGCAAGACCCGTTCTTGGAAGAAGGCCATCGTCACGCTGGCCGAGGGCGACACCATCGAAGTCTTTGGCAACCAGGCCTAAGACTCGCTGCTGTTGAGTGAGCTCATGCCTCCCAAATAGGGGAGGCGAGAGCTCAAGGTTTTGGGCGTATAAAATGGACACGCCCGGAACCGTGTATATGTCCGGTGTCATCGCACCCGAGGCAGAACCTCGAATCCCTGTCTGCGATGGCTAACGGATTCCTATTGAAAGGGATTGTAATGGCTGTAAAGCACCTTAAGCCGACCTCCGCTGGTAGGCGTTGGCAGACGATCTCCGATTTCTCCGAGATCACCTGCACCAAGCCCGAGAAGTCTCTTCTCGAGCCCCTGCCCAAGAAGGCCGGTCGTAACAACAACGGCCGCATCACCACCCGCCACCAGGGCGGCGGCGTGAAGCGTCGTTACCGTGTGATCGACTTCAAGCGCAACAAGGACGGCGTGCCCGCCAAGGTTGCCACGATCGAGTACGATCCGAACCGTTCCGCTCGCATCGCACTGCTGCACTACGCTGACGGTGAGAAGCGCTACATCTTGGCCCCCAAGGGCCTCGAGGTCGGTCAGACCATCATGTCCGGTTCTGACGCCGACATCAAGCCGGGCAACGCTCTGCCCCTCGCCGACATCCCCGTCGGTACGCTCATCCACGCCGTCGAGTTCCAGCCGGGCAAGGGCGCTGCTATCGCCCGTTCCGCCGGTAACTCCTGCCAGCTGATGGGTAAGGAGGGCAAGTACGCCATCGTCCGTATGCCTTCCTCCGAGATGCGCCGCATCCTCGTTACCTGCCGCGCCACCGTCGGTGAGGTCGGCAACGCCGATCACGCCAACATCGTCATCGGCAAGGCCGGCCGTAAGCGTCACATGAACGTGCGCCCGACCGTCCGCGGTACCGTCATGAACCCTGTCGACCACCCGCACGGCGGTGGCGAGGGCAAGAACCACACCTCTGGTCGTCCCTCTGTTACCCCCTGGGGTAAGCCGACGAAGGGCCTTCGTACGCGCAAGAAGAAGAAGGTCTCGAACCAGCACATCATTCGTCGCCGTAAGAAGTAATTTCGGATACCGAGTTTTAGGAGAAAGCACTTATGAGCAGAAGTCTCAAAAAGGGCCCGTTCGTGGAGACTCGCCTTCTCTCGCGTATCACCGCGATGAACGAGGCTGGCAAGAAGGACGTCGTGAAGACCTGGTCCCGCGCGTCCACCATCTTCCCCGAGATGGTTGGTCACACCATCGCCGTCCACGACGGCCGCAAGCATGTGCCCGTGTATGTTACCGAGTCCATGGTTGGTCACAAGCTCGGCGAGTTCGCGCCGACTCGTACGTTCCGTGGCCACAAGGCCAAATAGGGGGTTAACCGTAAATGGCAACTAAGTCTATTGAAACTGAGGCCACCGAGGTTCGCGCCGTCGCTAAGTACGTGCGTGTTTCCCCCAGCAAGGCCCGCCTGGTGGTCGATCTGATCCGCCGCAAGCCTGTCGCTCAGGCCTTCGACATCCTTCACTTCTGCGACCGCGCCGTCGCCGTGGATGTCGAGAAGGTTCTCCGTTCCGCCGTTGCGAACGCCGAGAACAACAACGGTCTGCGTGCCGACAACCTGGTTGTCGCCGCTGCCTATGTTGACGAGGGTCCGACGCTTAAGCGCATCCGTCCCCGCGCCAAGGGTTCCGCTTCTCGCATTCTGAAGCGTACTTCCCACATCACCGTCGTCGTTGCTCCTCGAAAGGAGGCGTAAAGCTGTATGGGTCAGAAAGTCTACCCCACCGGCTTCCGTCTTGGCATCACCGAGAACTGGCGCTCCCGCTGGTTCGCAGAGAAGGATTACGCTAAGACCCTCGGTAACGATCTCGAGATCCGCAAGTACCTCGAGAAGCGTCTTTCCCGCGCAGCTGTCTCCCGCGTCGAGATCGAGCGCGCTGGCGACAAGGTGAAGGTCATCATCCTCACCGCTCGCCCCGGCGTTGTCATCGGTAAGAAGGGTGCCGAGATCGATACCCTCCGCACCGAGCTCGAGAAGGTCGCTGGCGTCTCCAAGGGCCAGCTCTCCGTCGACGTTGTCGAGATCAAGCGCCCCGAGCTCGACGCCAACCTCGTTGCTCAGTCTATCGCCGAGCAGCTCGAGGGCCGCGTTGCCTTCCGTCGCGCTATGCGCAAGGCTGTCCAGTCCGCCCGCAAGGCCGGCGCTAAGGGCATCCGTATCCAGTGCTCCGGTCGTCTCGGCGGTGCCGAGATGGGCCGTCGTGAGTGGTACCGCGAGGGTCGCGTGCCTCTGCACACCCTCCGTGCCAAGATCGACTACGGCACGGCTGTCGCCAGCACCACCATGGGCGCTTGCGGCGTGAAGGTCTGGATCTACCTGGGCGAGAAGCTCCCGGGCCAGCCTGTTCCCAACCCTGCACTCGAGGGCTCTTCCCGTCCTCGTCGTCGTAACTCCGAGAGGAGGGGTCAGTAGTGCTTGCCCCTAAGCGTATTCTTCACCGCAAGGTGCAGCGTGGCTCCATGAAGGGCCAGGCCAAGGGTAATACCGAGCTGCATTTCGGCGAGTTTGGTATCCAGGCTCTCGAGGCCCATTGGATCACCAACCGTCAGATCGAGGCCGCTCGTATTGCCATGACCCGCTACATGAAGCGTGGCGGTCGTGTCTACATCACGATCTTCCCCGATAAGCCCATCACCAAGAAGCCTGCCGAGACTCGCATGGGTTCTGGTAAGGGTAACCCCGAGGAGTGGGTGGCCGTCGTCAAGCCCGGCCGCATCATGTTCGAGGTCAAGGGCGTGCCCGAGGAGGTCGCTCGCGAGGCTCTGCGTCTTGCACAGCACAAGCTTCCCATCAAGACCAAGATTGTTGCTGCCAAGAACGCTGAGCAGCGCATCGAGAAGGAGATGGCTGAGGAGGCCGCTCTCGAGGCCAAGTGGGCTGCTGAGGACGCCGCCGCCGCCAAGGAGGAGAACTAATGAAGCCCGCAGAGATTCGTGAGCTCTCGGACGCTCAGCTCGTTGAGAAGCTGAAGGAAATGCGCGCCGAGCTCTTTAACCTTCGTTTCCAGATGGCCACCAGCCAGCTGGACAACACCGCTCGCGTCAACACCGTGAAGAAGGACATCGCTCGCGTCCTCACGGAGCAGCGCGCCCGCGAGATCGCAGCGGAGAAGTCCGCTGTCGCCGAGTAGGACCTAAGGAGAGAACATGACTGATTCGCGTAACTCGCGTAAGGTCCGTACGGGTGTCGTTACCTCCGTCTCCGGTGCCAAGACCATTGTTGTCACCATCACCGAGCGCAAGCGTCACCCCAAGTACGGCAAGATGATGACCAGCTCCAAGAAGCTGCACGCTCACGACGAGGAGTGCACGGCTGGCGTGGGCGACACCGTCCGCGTTATGGAGACCCGTCCTATGTCCAAGATGAAGCGTTGGCGCCTCATCGAGGTCGTCGAGCGCGCTAAATAAGCAGTCGCTCTTACGACTTGTACGTTTCCGAAGATGTGCGTATGCCTGGCTTGCATACCACGGGCCGTATAAAGGCTGCGCACCTCTCTTCGGTTCTTAGTTCGGAGGAACATCTACCATGATTCAGATGCAAACCATGCTGAACGTCGCCGACAACTCCGGCGCTCGCAAGATTCGCTGCATCAAGGTGCTTGGCGGTTCCAAGCGTCGTTATGCAGGCATCGGCGATGTGTTCATCGGTGCTGTCCAGGAGGCTACCCCTGGCGCCAACGTCAAGAAGAAGGACGTTGTCCGTTGCGTCGTCGTTCGCACCGTTAAGGAGATCCGCCGCAAGGATGGCTCCTACATTCGCTTTGATGAGAACGCCTGCGTTGTCATCAACAACGATGGTTCGCCCGTCGGCACCCGTATCTTCGGGCCCGTCGCTCGCGAGCTTCGTGACAAGAAGTACATGAAGATCGTCTCGCTCGCTCCCGAGACCCTGTAGTTAGGGGAGATATATGTATATCAAGAAGGGCGATAAGGTCCAGGTTCTCTCTGGTAAGGATCGCGGCAAGCAGGGCGTTGTCCTGCGTGCTCTCCCCGCCGAGAACAAGGTCGTTGTCGAGGGCGTTTCGGTCGTCAAGAAGGCCGTCAAGCCCAACGCTGCCAACCAGCAGGGTGGTATCGTTTCGCAGGAGGCTCCCATCGATGCCTCCAACGTCAATCTCGTTTGCCCCGAGTGCGGTAAGGTTACCCGCGTCGGTCACGAGAAGGACGGCAAGAACAAGCTGCGCGTCTGCAAGAAGTGCGGCCACAAGTTCTAAGCTGCCCGCAACATCAAGTTGCTAGCAAAGGCCCGGATGCCACGGCACCCGGGCCTTTTTCTATCCCCACTCGATGGCTTCGGTTCTGCCGTCCCGTCATTCCGGTTGCATCCAGTTTTCGGTGCCGTCTCGAATCGAGTGCCGCCAGGTGACACCCTGTCGCGTTTCGTCGGCTTCGGGGACAAAAGTCGGGACAACTCCAAAAACTATTTTCGAACTCAGGGCTTTGAGTTTTTGTTTTTGTCCCAAAGGGCGCGGCGGGATGCCTTTGAAGGCTCGATAGCGCCGAAAACGCCCGTTTTGAAACTTAAATGCCTTTTCGCGTGCAAGCCGCCAGCTGCAATAGGAAGTGAATCAACGCAGGTGGCTTTCAAGCAGTTTGCAAAACTGCAGGTCGCAGGTCTTCATTGCCAGTAGGAGAAATGAGTAGTCTCAGGTGGCTTGCCCATGAGTTGACGAACGGGATTTGAGATTACGCTGACGTCCGGAAACGCTTCGAGCATGGCGTTACGTTTTTGGGGTTTGGGCGTAGCCCCTGCACCCGCGAGCGCGGGCCTTAAGCCCGCCGAGAGGGTGACGCGTCGAAAACGAAGGGGAAAGAGAGAAGGGGCCGTCCCTATCATTCAGGTTGCGACCGAAGAAGACAAGGAGACCCCCTGAGCCTGAATGATGCCCCACAGACCGCGTCCGACCGAGCTCAAGCCGAGCTTTTCCTGACGTCCGCCTTCGCGGAGATAATGGCTGGATTGGCTATGGATTGGCAACACTTATTTGGACGATTTCGGGAGGGACGGCCCTGCCTCCCTGAACTCGACCGGCGACATGTAGCCCAGCGTCGAGTGGATCCTGAAGTTGTTGTACCAGTGCACGTAATCCAAGAGCTTGGCTCGGAGCTCGCGCGTCCCTCCTCGGTCCTTCGGAGTGGCCGACGATCTCCCCGTTGCAGAGGTCGACGAGCAGGCAGACGTAGTTTCACGACGCCCCGACGCGCTCGCAGGCCAAGTCGCTGCATATATGGGTGCACGGTGCCCTGCCGCCGAAGCCGCGCGCGACGACGTTCGACACGTCGGCCTCGTTGACCGCCCCGGGGTGCACCTTGAACCTCTTCCTGCCGTATGCGCCGGCCAGGCCGTTCTCCCTCATGATGCGGCAGACGCGGCGCCGGCTGACGGTAACGCTCGACCTCCCGGGCGACGCCTTGATCTTGCGCGATCCGTTCCGGCCCTTGCTGGCGGCGTGCGCCGCCGCGGCCGCCGTCGCCCCCGACATTAAGGTCCTCAAGGGCCGCGTCGTCTCCGGCGACCAGTTCGTCTCGCCCGCGGAACAGAAGGAGCGAATCCTCGCGACCTTCGGCGACCTGTGCTGCGAGATGGAGGGCTGCACCATCGCGCAGGCCGCCTATCTCAACGGCGTGCCCCTCGTCGTCGTGCGCGCCATCAGCGACAAGCCCTGCGCTGAGGGCCGGGTCGTCGACTACAACACCTTCGAGAAGAAGGCCGCCTGCGACTGCGCCCGCATCGCCGCGCGCATGGTTAAGCTTTAGGCCCTGCGCGCCGGGGCCCTTCTTTATGTTGGGACCCCGGCGCGCCGGGGCCCTTTTCAAAGCGAAGTGTCGAGCCGAAGTGTTGAGCGTCGGCCCTGAATGTTCAATGGCCGTTGTTTTCTGCCCCTCAAGTGGTGGACTTTTCCTCGGAGCTGTTGATTCCCCCACGCGCCCCCTTCCGTTCTCTGTTCTCCCCTTATACTCCTTGTACGAGGAGGTAAGAAGTCATGGACAAGACCACACAGGACAGCTTGGCAAAGAAACCCGTCGACATGAGGGACAGGATTCTCGAGCATCTCGAGGCCCTCACCTCTGCCGTCTCGCTCGACGACCTTGCCCGTCTGTCCACCTCCGACATCGCCGAGACGCTCATCATCTCCAGGAGCCTGGCGAGCCAGTACCTCAACGACCTTGTTCGCGCCGGTCTTGTGGTTAAGGTGGCGGGCAGGCCTGTCCGTTATTTTCATCGCCGCGCGTTCCAGAAGCGTTTTCAGGTAAAGCTCTCTGCAAGCGAGTACGCCTCGCTCGCCGACCTCATCCAGGCGACGGGAATCGCCGATCACCGCGACTTCGCGCGTGCCGTGGGCTTCGACATGAGCCTCAGCTCCGTTGTCGAGCAGTGCAAGGCTGCGGTTCAGTATCCTCCGTTTGGCCTGCCCATCCTCTTGAGCGGCGGCGTGGGTGTCGGTAAGTCTTTCCTTTCTCGCCTTGTGTACGAGTACGGCAAGAACCAGGGCTTGCTGTCCCGCGACTCCTCCTATGTGCGCATCGACTGCGCCGGGGTCCCGGACGCCGCCTCGTTCAACGGGCTTCTTGACGAGTCGATCGCGAAAGCGCGCGGGGGTGTGGTCTTTGTCAACGGCATCGAGGCACTCTCTCCCTCTGCGATGGAGCACTGCCTTGCGACGGCCCTCGGGCTCGATGCCTCCCAGGATGCGCCGCGCGCTCGCCTCGTTCTTTCGACGACGCTTTTCGCCGATGACCTGAAGGTTTCCTCGGCCTACAGCAAAATGCCCATCTGTGCCCGTGTCCCCTCACTCAAGGAGCGGACCCCCGAGGAGCGCGAGGATCTCATCTTGAGCTTCCTGCGCAGCGAGGGGTGCCGAATCGGTTCTGATGTGAAGATCAGCCGCGGCGCATACCGTTGCCTCGTGAACGCGGACTTTTCCGATAACATCGCCGGCTTGCGCGCCTGCGTGACGAACTGCTGCGCCAAAGCGTTCCTCAATCGCGAGGGCGACTACGTCGTCGTTCGCCCGTATCTTCTTCCCAGCGGGCTCCTCTCCTCCGCGCAGATCGATCAACAGCCCGACGATGGCGTTCTGATCGACGCGTCTCTGGATGCCGCCGAGAGCACAGGGCCGGTCGAGCAGGCGCTCGATGCCCTGTGCTCCCTTGATGAGCGATTCTGCGCCGGGGAGCTCTCTGTCTCCGAGCTTGTCTCGCAAGCTGTCTCCGCTGTGCGCGGCGTTGAGGATCACTTGATCTTCGACCACGGCGTCGCCTCCTCGAGGTCGCGCGCCTTCGAGCGCGTCGTGGGCGCGGTCCTTGCCGACGCAGGCTCTTCTTATGGCATCGAGCTTTCGAGGAAGGTCGCTTTTCTACTGGCCCAGGAGATTTGCCTGCAGTTGTGGCCGGGTATCGGCCTGGCTAAGCGAAAGTCTGCCTGTGCGGAGCAAATCTCCCATCTCCTCGGTGCCGTGACCTCCGAATTGCCGTTTGCCTCGAATGTCTCCGATCAGGTCGCCGCAGACGTGGAAGGGGCGCTGGGAATCTCGCTCGATCACTTCACGAAGACGCTTCTGACGCTGTGCGTCGCATCGGAGTCTCGCGATGCGAAGGCCCTTCGGACGCTCTGCGTCATCTTGTCCCACGGCTACTCAACGGCGACGAGCATCGCCGACGCGGCGAACCGTATGCTCGGCATGCATGTGTACGAGGCTGTCGACATGCCCTACGACCAGCAGCTGAAGGACATCGTCGGTCCGCTCCAGCGCCTCGTCGACCGCCATTCCTACTGCACCGGGGTCGTGTTCCTCGTCGACATGGGCTCCTTGGAGGAGGCCTATAAGGCCCTCGAGAACGTTACCGACTCCACTATCGGCGTGGTGAACAACGTCTCTACCGGTCTTGCGCTCGAGATCGGGGTCGGGCTGCTCGGCGGCAAGTCCATCGCCGAGGTTCTTGGCGATGCGACCGCCGCGTGCGTGACGCACTGCAAGGTGATCGAGCGCGTCAACCGTGAGGACGCCATCGTCTTCTGCTCCGAGTCCGGGGTCGACGCCGCGGAGAGGATACGCCAGCTCGTCTCGCAGAGCCTCCCGCGCACCATAGGCGCGCGCCTGCTCACGAGGCCCTTCAAGCAGCTCGTCGCGAACGGGTCGAACGACGCCGTTTTCTCCGAGCACCGCGTCTGCGCCGTCATCGGCACGGGAGACCCCGGGGTCGCCTCCGTCCCCTTCGTCGCCCTCGAGGACATCATGTCGACGGCGTCCGCCTCTAAGGTTGATGCCGTGTTCGGCAGGTGGCTTGACGCTTCCGAGCTCTCTTCTTTCCACGAGAAGCTGCTCTCGAACATGACGCTGCAGAACGTCATCCGCTCCATCACCATCCTCGACCCGGAGCGGCTATTCCATGAGATCGAGAGCGCCGTGCACGAGCTTCAGCGCAGGACAGGCGAGAAGATCGGCAGCAACGCCATCATTGGGCTCTACGTTCACCTCTGCTGTCTCGTCGAGCGCCTTGTTACCAGAAACCCCATTGAGACCTACGTTGGCCAGGACCGCTTCGAGGAGGAACGCGCCGATTTCATCGAGTCCTTCAGGCAGAGCTTCTCGAGCATCTCGACGCGCTATCGCGTAGAGGTTCCCGTAAGCGAGATCGCATATGTCTTCGACTACATAAGCGTGAGCGCCGCCCCGGCGCGAGAAGAGCGCCTCGGCTCCTCGGACCTCCTGCTCGACGAGTGACCTTCCCCGCGCCGCCGCAAGCTGACCGCGCGTCCTCAATAATCCGATAACCCCTTGCCCGGCGCGAATCCGGATAGCGCCGAGGCAGTACCGAACGTAAAACTTCATTTGATGGGAGCAAACATGAGTGTTGTTATGGCACGAATCGACAATCGCCTGCTTCACGGCATTATCGTGACGCAGTGGGCCCCGGTGTCGGGCGCGACCCGAGTCATGGTCATCGACGACAAGGTCGCCGGCGACGAGGTCCTGAAGTCCACCATGAGGATGGCGCGCCCCGCGGGCATGGCCGTTTCGATCATCTCCGAGCAGACCGCGCTCAAGAACTTCGCCGCGGGCAAGTACGACCGCGAGAAGGTCTTCGTCATCGCCAAGGAGCCCGAGACGATGCTTCGCCTGGTCGAGTCGGGCGTCGAGCTCCCGTCGCTGGTCGTCGGCGGCTCGCTCGTCAAGGAGGACGGCATCCAGCTCACCCAGCGCGCCTACGCCTCCGCCGAGAACGTCCAGAGCTACAAGGCGCTCATCGCCCGTGGCGTCAAGGTGACGGCCCAGTTCGTGCCCGCCGACAAGCCCGTCTCCGTCGCAGACCTCATCTAAGGGGGAAATATGGTCAACTTCACTATCCTGCAGGTCGTCCTTTTGACCCTACTGGCCTTCATCAAGCACGTGGACTACTACGGCATCCCGATGATCTTCGTCAATTACGCCGTTTTCTGGGGCCTCATTACCGGAGTCGTCATGGGCGACTGGAAGACCGGCCTTGTCATCGGCGGCACCATTCAGCTCATGCAGCTCGGCGTCGCGGGCTTCGGCGGCTCCTCCATTCCCGACTACGGCACGATGGCCATCATCGCCACCGCCTACGGCGTGACCCTGGGCTCCGACACGGGCCTCGCCATCGGCCTGCCGGTCGGCATGCTCGGCATCCAGCTCGACGTCGTCGCCAAGATCCTCAACGGCTTTGTCGTCGAGAAGTCCCAGAAGTTCTGCAACGAGGGTAAGTTCAATCAGATGAACGCCATCCTGTGGGTCTGCCCCGCGCTCTTCGGCCTGTGCGCCGCCCTGCCCGTCTTTGTCTCCGTGACGCTCGGCCAGCCCGCCGTCAACTGGCTCCTCGAGGTCATGCCCCAGTGGTTCCTCTCCGGCCTCACCCTCGCCGGCAAGATGCTCCCGGCCGTCGGTATCGCCATGCTGCTCCGCTATATGCCAACCGCCAAGTACTTCCAGTACCTGCTCGCCGGCTTCTTCCTCTCGGCCTTCCTGAACGTGCCCATCATCGGCGCCGCCATCGTCGGCTTTGCCCTCGCGATCGCGTTCTACCAGCGCGCCGAGAGGGACACCGAGCTCGCCGCCCACGCTTCCGCAGACGCCTTCATCGGAGAGGATGAGTAACCATGGAAAACGAGAACATCACCGCCGTCGCCAAGGGCAAGCCCTCCGGCTACAAGGTCACCAAGAAGGACCTGCGCAACGCGAACTGGCGCTGGCTCATGAGCGTGTGCACCTTCAACTACCAGACCCAGCAGGGCGCCTCAGTCGCCTACGCCCTCTCGCCGGTCCTGAGGAAGATCTACACGAACGACGAGGACTATAAGCAAGCGCTCAACAACCACTTCCGCTACTACAACACCCAGCCTTGGCTCGCCGCCATCATCCTTGGCGCCTGCGTGGCCATGGAGGAGCGCGACGGCCTAGCGGCGGCGGACGCCGTCCAAGACCTGAAGATCGGCACCATGGGACCGCTCGCCGGCGTCGGCGACTCCCTGCTCATGACCATGATCCCGACCATCATGGGCTCCATCGCCGCCTACATGGCCATCGAGGGCAACCCCGTGGGAGCCGGCATCTGGTTCGCGCTCATCCTGGCCATCTTCTGGGTCCGCATGCACGCCCTCGAGTTCGGCTACAAGCAGGGCGTGAAGCTCGTCACCGACTTCAGCGAGAAGCTTCCCAACCTCACTGCCGCCGCCTCCGTGCTCGGCCTCACCGTGGTCGGCTGCCTCATCGCCTCGGTCATCGGCGTCACCTGCCCGATTAGCTTCAGCTTCGGCGACGTCGCGATGGAGATTCAGCCGCTGCTCGACAAGATCCTGCCTGCCATGATCCCCGCCGCCATCACGGGAAGCGCGTATTACCTTCTTACCAAGAAGAACGCGAGCATGACGGCCCTCATCCTCGTGGTGATCGTCCTCGCGATGGTCGCCTCCGCCGCCGGCATCCTCGCCTAGCTTCGACCCAAGAGATTGGTGAATCAATGAGAAAAATAGTTGTGGCGAGCCATTCCCTTCTCGCCCAGGGCTTCAAGGACACCCTCGAGTTCCTTACGGGTAAGGGCGACGCCGTCAACGCCGTGTGCGCCTACGTGAACGACAACGGCGAGGGGCTCGACGCGGCGGTCGAGGCGGCTCTTTCGGGCACTGACGAGGTCGTCGTCCTCACCGACGCGTACGGCGGCAGCGTGAACCAGCGCTTTTCCCGCTTCGCCTCCGACCGGATCCACGTGATCGCGGGTGTCAACCTCCCGCTCGCCATGACGGTCACGCTCGCGCGCCCCGACGAGAAACTCGACTTCGACGCCCTCGTCAACGAGGCGCGCCAGCAGATCATCTACGTGAACGGTGCCAGTTCCGCCGAGTGCGACGACGACGAATAGAGGAGGTCGACGATGAGAGAGTTCCTTAAGGACGTGTGGATGCACGGCGGTGAGGAAAGCCGCGCCATCACCCCCGAGAACATCACGGGCGAGAAGGGCCGCGCCGCCATGTCGGCCAGCCACCTCGGCGTCGGCCGCAAGGGTTCGTGCTGCGTGCCCCTTGAGTCCGGCGAGACCATCACGCTCGCGGACATCGAGGGCCCCGGCATCATCCGCCACATCTGGATGACCGTCCCCGACAAGACCGCCGCCGGCAGCTTCGTCATGCGTGACCTCGTGCTGCGCTTCTACTGGGACGACGAGGAGACCCCCTCGGTCGAGTGCCCTGTCGGCGACTTCTTCTGCAACGGCTTCGGTGAGCGCGCCATCGTCAACTCGATGCCCATCTGCGTGAACCCGACGGGCGGCATGAACTGCTACTTCGAGATGCCCTTCAGGAAGCACGCCAAGGTCACGCTTACGAGCGAGCACCCCGGGTTCATTAAGTACATCTTCTACACGTTCAACTACGCGCTCACCGACGTGCCGGACGACGCCATGTACTTCCACGCCCGCTTTAACCGCGAGCGCAGCACCCGCAGGGGCGTCGACTACACCGTGCTCGACGGCGTGCGCGGCAAGGGCTACTACGTCGGCACCTACATGGCCCTGTGCGCCCTGGAGCGCTATTGGTGGGGCGAGGGCGAGATGAAGTTCTTCCTCGACGGCGACGAGGAGTTCCCCACGGTCACCTCGACGGGAGCCGAGGACTACTTCGGCGGTGCCTGGGCCTTCCTCGACAGGCCGCCCCACGCGCTGCCCGAGGCGCAGTGCTTCAACACGCTGTTCGCCGGCTACCCGTACCGCTCGACGCGCGACGCCACGCGCGACCGCTTCAGCGCGGGCAAGCCGAACCCGAATCCGATGCTCGCGACTAACGACGACGCGCTGCCCAGGCACGGCCTCTACAGGTGGCACCTTCCCGACCCGATCTCGTTCAAGGAGGACCTGCGCGTGACGTTCCAGGACCTCGGCAACGACGACATCAAGCTCTACGAGCGCGAGGACGACATCTCCACCGTCGCCTACTGGTACCAAAGCGAGCCGCACGCCGTGCTCGCCCCGTTTGCCGCAAGGCAGGACCGCGTGCCCAGGTAGGGTCGCCTCGAAACAAGCCAACGTTATGGGCGCCCGCGGTTGACCATGACTGCGGGCGTCCCTTTGTAAGGAGGATCACATGAGCGAAAAGCAAATGAGGCTCGGCGCCCTCGAAGCCGGCGGGACCAAGATGGTCTGTGCCGTGGTGTCCGGCGACGGCGAGGTCCTCGACCGTATGGAGACCCCGACGCTTACGCCCGCCGAGACCGTCCCGCAGATGATCGAGTGGTTCACCGCCCGCGATGTGGACGCGTTGGGCATCGGCGCCTTCGGCCCGACCTGCGTCGACCCCAACGACGAGCGCTACGGCTCCATCCTCCAGACGCCCAAGCTCGCGTGGCGAGGCCATGGTCTTCGCGCCGCGTTCGCCGACGCCCTCGGGATTCCGGTGGCCTACGACACGGACGTGAACGTTGCCTGCCTCGGCGAAGTGGTCTTCGGCTGCTGCAAGGGGCTCGAGGACGCCGTCTACGTGACCATCGGCACCGGCGTGGGCGCGGGCGTCATGTGCGCGGGCAGACTCCTTCACGGCATGCTGCACCCCGAGGCCGGTCACATGCTGGTAAGGACCCGTCCCACCGAGGAGGGACGCTGCGTCTGCCCGAGCCACGCGAGCTGTCTCGAGGGGCTCGCCTCCGGCCCCGCCATCGCCGCGCGCTGGGGAAAGCCCGCGGCCGAGCTCGCGGACAACGATGAGGTGTGGGCGCTCGAGGGGGATTATCTGGGGCAGATGTGCGCGAACCTCGTGCTCATGTACTCGCCTCGCCGCATCGTCCTCGGCGGCGGCGTGATGCACCAGGAGCAGCTCTATGGCATCGTCCGCAAGAAGACCCTCGAATATCTGGGTGGCTACATCCAGACCGCCGAGCTTAAGGACATGGAGAGCTACATCTGCGCCCCGGGCTGCGGCGGCGACCAAGGAATCCTCGGCGCGGCCGAGCTGGCAAGAAGGGCGCTCGCGTAACTTGCGCTCTCTCCGCCATACAACGCGTTAAGAAAAGACGAGCGCTTCTTGCCAATTGAGCGGCAAGAAGTGCTCGTCTTTTGCATTTGTTTTTGGGGCAGGACGCCCCGCCTCCGCTAGAGTCCCTGGACCGCCACACCCACGAGGTTTGGACCGGTGTGGACAAGAAACGCGGGGCTGATGTCGGAGCGGACGACCTCCACCGCGTTGGCCACGCGCTCGCACAGGGCCTGCTCCATGCGGTCGTAGAGGTCGGCGTGGGCCGAGGTGCGGCTCGCGGCAAAGCGCACCTTGGGGTGCTTCTCGACGATGGCGGCGATGAGCTTGACCTCGGTGCGATGCGGTACTTGCACAGCCATTTCGTGTGCGCGAGGCTGTTGGCTTTCTGGGCCACAGCAATCACCTTCCCCCTAGTATGATGACCTGAACAATCCTCATGCTAGGGGGAAGGTTTTTATGAGTGATTGCACTCATTGGGGACAGACTTAAATGAGTGCTCTTGAAATGCCGGCGCCTGGGGACGTTCTTTTTCTGTCTGCAGTTTGGGACGTTCCTTTTCTGTCGGCAGTTTGGGACGGTCCTTAGAGCTGCAGCGCGCCATGAGCGACGAGGCGAAGTGGATCATTCTGTCTTTTGAGTTCTAAGCATAAGCCCCTGTCTCTGAGCAATGACCAGTGCGTATTTGTGCGTATTTGCGTGCGTGTGATTGCGTGAATATGCGTTTAGATGCGCCGTTTAGGGGCAAAAATGACCGTTTAGCAGTGAGATACGCAAAAACGCGCACAGACGCGCGTGTTTGTGCGAATATAGAGCTGTCCGAAATGCAAGACGTTCTATGACACAGGAGGCACATGATGGCAGATTCCAAGCAGGCTCCGCTCGACGCCGCGGCAGCCGCCAAAGCAGCGTTCGCTTCGGTCCAGGACAAGCCGTTCCCTAACGACATCTTTACGGCTCCCGAGCTTCGTTGGGCTGTGATCGGTTGCGGCGTTATTGCCAACCAGATGGCTCAGTCCCTTGCTCTGGCTGGCCGCAAGCTTACGGGCGTTGCCAACCGCACGCTCAACAAAGCTCAGGCTTTTGCCGAGCAGTATGGCGTCGAGAAGGTCTATGACACGGTTGAGGATCTCTACGCCGATCCTGACATCGACGCCGTCTACATCACCACCCCGCACAACACCCATATCACCTATCTGCGCGCTGCCCTGGCGGCCGGCAAGCACGTGCTTTGCGAGAAAGCCATTACGCTCAACTCCGCCGAGCTCGACGAGGCCCGCGCCATTGCCGCCGATCACAACGTGGTCCTTATGGACGCCACCACAGTGCTTCACATGCCGCTGTATCAGGAGCTGTGCCGTCGCATGGATGCAGGCGACTTTGGCCGTATGAACCTCGCTCAGCTCAACTTTGGCAGCTATAAGGAGTACGGCGACTTGACCAATCGCTTCTACAACCGCAACCTCGCCGGCGGCGCCATGCTCGACATCGGCGTCTATGCCCTTTCGGTCATGCGCCTGTTTATGGCCAGCCAGCCAACCGAAGTTGTTTCGCTCGGCAACACCTGCGAGACCGGTGTCGATGTTGCGGGCGGCATTGTCTGCCGTAATGCCGAACAGCAGCTGGGCGTGGTGAGCCTCACGCTCCACTCCAAGCAGCCCAAGCGCTCGGTCATTAGCTTCGACAAGTGTTATATCGAGGTCAACGAATATCCGCGTGCCGATCACGCGACCATCGTGTGGACTGCCGACGGCCACCGCGAGGAGGTCCACGCTGGCACCGAGGCCTACGCACTGTGCTACGAGATGGCCGACCTGGAGAAGGCCGTTGCCGGCGATGATTCGAAGCGCGAGCTACTGGGCTATGCTTCCGATGTAATGGAGCTGATGACCAAGTTCCGCGCCGATTGGGGAGTCGTGTACCCCGAGGAGGAGTAAGCGATGCTTGCGGAAGATAGGCTCAACGCGATCGTGTCGATGGTGCAGCAGGCCGGCTCGGTTACCGTGCCGGAGCTTGCCGAGGCCCTGGGCGTGACAGCGTCTACCATTCGGCGCGATCTGCAGGCGCTCGACCGCGCGCACCGTATCGCCAAGGTGCACGGAGGTGCGACAAGTCTGGAGCGCGCGCACGTGACGCGTGACCTAACGCTCAATGAGCGCAGTGACCTCCATAACGACGACAAGGAGCGTATCTGCGCCCGTGCGGCGGCACTTGTGGAGCCCGAGAGCTTTGTATACATCGACTCGGGTTCGACGACGCTCAGGCTCATCGAGCATCTTCCACACCTTGAAGATGTCACCTATGTGACCGATTCCGTGCTCCATGCTCAACGCCTTGCTTTGCGCGGCATGCGTACCGTGGTGCTGGGTGGCGAGCTCAAACCCGAGACCGAGGCGCTCGTTGGCCCCGATGCCTTGGCAACCTTAGACCGCTACAACTTCAACTGTGGCTTTTGGGGCTCTAACGGCATTGCCGCCGAGCAGGGCTTCACGGCGCCCGATATCGAGGAGGCGCAAGTAAAGCGTATCTCGATGCGTCATACGGCCAAGCGCTTCGTAATCTCGGACGCCAGTAAATTTGGCATGGTGGCGCCCGTCAAGTTCGCGGACTTCCGTGACGCAACGATTATTACCGCAGGCGATGTCCCTGCCAAGTACCGGGCAATGGACAACGTCATCACGGTCTAACAGCAAGGGACGGGCTAAGGCCAAAACCACCGCGAAGGTGCCTGTCCCCATTGTGGTGGTTTAGGGCTCCCAGGGGCAGGGGGCTTCGATGTGGATGTGCTCGCCGGTTACGGGATGCGTGAAGGACACGCTGTGGGCGTGGAGCATCAGGCCGCAGGGGCGCGGCGTTCCGTACAGGTCGTCGCCAACCAGGGGGTGACGCTCGCTCGCCAGATGCACGCGGATCTGGTGCTTGCGGCCGGTGAGCAGCTCAACATCGATATACGAACGCGTGGGCAGGCCACGACGGCTCTTAAGACGCTTGAGTACCTTGACGCGCGTCTGAGACGGCTTGCCGCTGGCGCCAACGCGCATCTTGCGGCTATCGTGGCGGTCGCGGGCGATGGGCTTGTCGATGAGCTTTTCGTTCCAGTCGATCTTGCCCTCGGCGAGCGCCAGATAGTGCTTTTCGAATGCGTGGTCGATGACCATCTGGTCAAAGGCGGGCTGCGTCTGCTTGTCGAGCGAGAACAGCACCACGCCGGTGGTGCTGCGGTCCAGGCGATTGAGCGGCTGCATGTCGGTCGCGGCAAAGCCGTCGCCCATCGCCAGCAGCAGGTCGCTGGCGTAGTCGGTAAGTGTGCGCTCGCCGGTGCCGTCACCGTGGACGATCATGCCGGCGGGCTTGTCGATGGCCATGAGCCAGGCGTCGCAGTAGAGGACTTGAGGTTCTTCGTTCACGTGTAAGCCTTTCGGTTAGCTAATTCCCACAAACATGCAGCCCGAGGTGGCGCCGCGCAGGCGGGCGGCCGGCTTGCGGCCGGCTTGAGCCGCCTCGACAGCGCGACGGACGCGAGCGACGGCACGGCCAATCTCATCGGCCTCGAGCAAGGTTCCGTCGACCATAAGACGGCGCACGCCGGCATCGAGCAGCTGCGGAACTTGCGGCGTGAGGTCGATGGGGTAGGCGTCGTACAGGCGTGAGCGGCCGTGGATGTCGGTACGCACCGGCATGACCTTGCCGTCGATATTCTTGAGCGAGAGCTTGCGGGCACGCAGGCGGCAGTTGGCACAATCGTGGATGCAGCCGTTGGCAACCTGCAGAATGCAATGCTCGCTTGTCATGACGCGCGGGCGGCCAAAGACGGTGATGCCCAGAGCCGCGGGCGCGGCGGCGCCGAGCGAGACAATCTCGTCGAGCGTGATCTCGGGCGAGAGCCAAAACGCGCCGGCTCCGCGTTCGGCGAGTGCCTCCATGCAGGGCGTGTTGTGCACCGGCAGGCAAGAGCGAATCTCGGCCGTGGCGCCAACCTGAGCGGCCAGGGCAAGCTCAGAGATGTTGCCAATAGCGACCGTGGCGCCAGCAACAACCCATGGGTCAACGCGGACGTGGTCAACGGCGCGGCAGACCTCATCGAGCACGGGTACGATGCCCTGCTCAAACGTATCGGCGGGGGAGAGCTTGGCCGCATCGAGCGCGTCAGTGGTCATGTAGATGCGCGTTGCACCCTCCGCCCGCGCTGCCTCGGCGGCCTCGAGCGAGGTGACGGTGGCGCAGATCTGCGGCTCGTCGCGGTAGTGCTCGGGCGCGGGGCGGGAATTACTGGTGACAATCGCCGGCAGCTCGAGCGTTTTCGCGCGCTCCGCGTACGGCGCCAGAATGGCCTCTTCCAGCGCCTTGCAAGCGGCGGCGCGCACCTTATGTACGGCGGAGAAGCCCATGCCACAGCCCTCATCGAGCGCCACCTCAAAGCTCGCAGCCTCAAAGGGAGAGGAACCCATGCGGCCGACGTGCTCAACCAGATCGGACGCCTCGACCGCACGGGTCTTGGCGACTTCGACGGTAAAGCCCGTGGCCGTGGCCGTAAGCGAAGGGTCGTCGCAGCAGGTGAGCGTCACGGTAAACGGCTCGCCCAGGCGCGCCACGACGGACACGTCAACAGCTCGGCGGCGCAGCACATCGCGCTTGAGCGCGGCGCCGGCGGCGTCGATGGCACGCTGGCTGCGAATCACGCGGACGCGGCAGCCCTCGGGCATGCTGCGGGGTACGCGACATTCGATGACTTCACCGGCTGCGGCATCATCGGCGGCAATGGTGGTCAGGAACTGGTCAAACTCGTTATCGTGGCGAAGCTCCAGCAGATCGCCCTTGCCCACGGGCTCAAACAGCTCAATGCGGGCGATGGCGGCACGGCGACGGCGATCGTCAGGCTTGAGCCCGCGCACATCGCGGTTGGCCGGGCGGCTGCCCAGCACCGTGCCCACGATCTGGCCGCGGTTGTTGGAACGCTCGTAACTCATCATCTCGTCGCCCGAGGTGCCATCCTGATAGGCGTGCGTAAAGTCGCGGTTAAAGCAGCGCTTGAGCTGGCGCTGGCGGGCGGCTTTCTCGTCCTTGGCAACGGTGGTTCCGGCCAGCATGTCATCAATCTGATGACGATACACATCGACGATGGAGTACACGTAATCGGGCGCCTTCATGCGGCCCTCGAGCTTGAGCGATGCGGCGCCGGCGTCATACAGACGGCGAACGAGCTGCGAAGTGTTGGTGTCGCGCGGGCATAGAGCGCGCTCGCGACCGGCAGGGGAGAGCGAGCGGCCGTTCTCGTCAATTAGCTCGTAGGGTAGGCGACAGGGTTGAGCGCACATGCCGCGGTTGGCCGAGCGGCCCGCCATGGCAAAGCTCGACAGCAGGCACAGACCCGAGTAGCAAAAGCAGATGGCGCCATGGCTAAAGACCTCAAGGTCCACATCGGGCGCGGCGTCGTGGATGGCGGCAATCTCGTCGATGGAAAGCTCGCGCGAGAGGGTCACGCGGTCGGCGCCCTGCTCGCGGCACCAAAGGGTTCCGCGGTCGTCGTGGATGTTCGCCTGGGTCGAGATATGCGTCTCGATGCCGGGCATCGTGCGCTTGACCTCAAAGAACAGGCCCCAGTCCTGGATGATGAAGGCGTCGGCGCCCAGCGTGGAGCAGCGATGGATGAGCTGCAGCGCATCGCTCATCTCGGATTCCTTGATGACGATGTTGACCGTGACGTAGACGCGCGAGCCGGCCAGATGCGCGGCGCGGCAGGCCTGCTCAAAGGCCTCGTCGGTAAAGTTGGTGGCCTTGCGGCGTGCGTTGAAGCTGCCCATGCCGCAGTAGATGGCGTCTGCCCCGGCGGCGAGTGCGGCGGCAAAGGGCTCGGGCCCTCCGGCGGGCGCCAAAAGCTCGGGTCTGCGGTTGGTGGTTCGACTGGCGGTTGCGGTCATATCCTGCCTTTCAAAATGCTCAGATATTCAAAAGTATAGTGGTGCCGTCGCGGCAGGCGATGCCCGTGCTCTAAGCGGGATAAAGTCTTCAGCAGCTTGGACTGGCTGCTCCACATGAGAACCGTTCAGCGGTCCGGGGAAACCGTTGGGCGATAAAATATTCTCGCAACGTGATAATAATCTTGCATCGCGCGGAAACCTTGAGTACTATCCCAATCAAGCGCGGTGTTCAGACCGAACTGTGCCTCCCGGTGTGAACGCCGCGCTCCCGTTCCCTTTTACTTGTAAGGAGAAAAACATGAGCAAGACCGTCGTGTCTTCCGATAACGCACCCGCAGCCATCGGCCCGTATTCCCCCGGTATCCAGACTGGCAACATGGTGTTCCTGTCCGGCCAGCTGGGCATCGATCCCGCGACCGGCAAGCTGCCCGAGGGTGTCGAGGCCCAGGCCAAACAGTCCCTCGCCAACGTCGAGGCCCTGCTGACCGCTGCCGGCGCCACCTTTGCCGATGTCGTCAAGACCACAGTCTACCTGGCTGACATTGCCGACTTCGCTGCCGTAAACGAGATCTACGCCTCCAAGTTCGAGGCCCCGTTCCCCGCGCGCAGCGCTTTCCAGGTTGCCGCTCTTCCGGCTGGCGGTCTGGTCGAGATCGAGGTCGTCGCCGCTCTCTAAGGCGTTGGCCACAACTAAACATGACATGCAAAAAGAACCCTGCAGTGCGAGCTGCAGGGTTCTTTTGTCACGTGACGGATCGCTTGTGGAGCCACCAAGGGCGCTCCATTTTGCTCGTTAGCCTTCCTTGCGGACTTTTTGCAGGTAGCGGTATACGCTGGGCTCCGAAATGCCCAGCGCGGTGGCGGCGCAGGCCACAGCGCCCTTGAGCATGAACACCCCGTTGCCGTTGAGGTGGCGAATGACGTCCACGCGGTCGCTCTGACCAAGCGACGCTACATCCAGCCCGCGCGCGCTCAGCAACTCGGCAATGCTGCGGTCGATGAGCTCCTGTGTGGACTCCGAAAGGCTTTCGACCTCGATAGACGCGGGCTCCGGCTGCCTTGGCACAGCGTCGAAGCAGGCCATGAGCTGCTGCGCCATGGCGTTGATGGAGCGCACGGTCGAGAGGTCGGTGTTGACGCAGAGCATACCGACGATCTCGTCATTCTCGCGGATAAAGTACGTCGCGGACTCCAGCGTCTTGCCGCCGGCGCCGCGCCCCTCGTAGCCCGTAATAAACGGCAGGTCGCGATACTTGGGGTCGTGCATGATCTTGAGCGCCAGATCGGTGGCAGGACCGCCGACCTTGCGGCCGCTCACGATGCCGTTGCGAATATCGACGATGGCGTGGTCGGGATCCGAGAAATCGTGCAGCACGATTTCGCTGTTTTTGCCGAGTATCTGCTCCAGGAAATCGACCATCGGCAAAAAGCGGCGTACGGTCTCGTTCACGGGCAACTCCTTTGGGTGAAATCGGAAATGTTCATAACAATTTTTTCTCATGGTAACACGCTGCTCATCATCTCGTATATCCGCAGGTACATTGCGTAATGCAGACGAACGGTATGATTTTGGCGGTAAACGGTCGACCAAAAGAAAAGTAAGATGTTATTTAGACCAGACACATTCCTGACCTGCGGAAACGAGTTATTTCAGCTGAAGAATAGTCTGATAACAAAAAATTATTATTGAGAATGAGAATCATCTTTAATACGATATGCAACGAAGGCACAACCTCAACCCCGCACTGCGTCACAATAGAGCGTTAGATGCGAAAACAACTACTTCGAGGATTGGTGGTCAAATGACCCAGGAGACGGTTACGAACGGCACTGAAGCCCTGTTCACTCGCGAAGGCATGCCTCCCGTTAAGGAAATGATCCCGTGTGCCCTTCAGCACGTACTGGCATCGTTTGCCGGTATCATTACCCCGGCGGTCATCATGGCCGGCGTCTACGGCTTTAATAGCCAGCAGAGCACCGATATCATTCAGGTCGCGCTCATTCTTTCGGCGATCGACACGGCCCTTCAGGCTTTCGCTCCCTTCCGTCGCATCGGCGGCGGCCTGCCCATCGTCATGGGCGTTTCGTTCGCGTTCCTCCCGGCCCTGCAGGCCATGGGCGCCTCGGGCTTTAGCTTTGGCGCGCTGTTGGGAGGCGAGATCGTCGGCGGCGCCGTCGCGGTCCTCTTTGGTCTGGCCTACAGCAAGATCAAGTGGCTGTTCCCGCCCGTCGTGACCGGTACGGTCATCTTCTCCATTGGCGTCTCTCTCTATCCCACGGCCGTCAAGTATATGGCCGGCGGTATGGGCACGCCGCTGTGGGGCACCCCGCAGGCCTGGTGCGTCGCTCTTATCACCTTCGCCGTGGTCTTTGCGCTCGCCAACTTTGGCAAGGGCACGCTCAAGCTGGGATCCGTGTTCTTTGGCATGATCGTCGGCATGATTGTCTCCATCCCCTTTGGCATGATCGACTTCTCCAGCGTCGCCACCGCCCAGGTCTTCGCGCTTCCCAAACTCATGCCCTACGCGCTTGAGTTTGATCCCGAGGTCTGCATTACCCTCGCCGTCGTGTTCCCCATGGTCGCCATTCAGGTTATCGGCGACGTCTCCGCCGCCTGCCTGGGCTCCATCGACCGTATGCCCACCGAGCGCGAGCTCTCCGGCGCTATCGTGTCCCAGGGCCTCACCTCTATGGTCGGCGGCCTGCTGGGCGGCCTTCCCACCAGCGCCCTTGGCCAGAACGTGGGCATCATCTGCTCCAACAAGGTCGTCAACAAGTGGGTCTTTGTGATTATCGCGGCCGTCTTTGCCATCGCCGGTCTGTTCCCGCAGCTCTCTGCCGTCCTTTCCGCTATCCCGCAGCCCGTCATCGGCGGCGCGACCGTCGGCGTCTTTGGCACCATCACCATGAACGGCGTGCGCATGTTCACCCGCGAGGGCCTCACGCAGCGCACTACCACCATCGTCGGCACCTCCGTCGTCTTTGGCCTGGGTATCTGGATGGCCAGCGGTTGCCTTGCCGGCGAGGGTATGCCCGCCTGGGTGTCCACCGTCATCGGCTCCAATGCCGTGACCCCCACCGCCATCATGGCCATTGTCCTTAACCTGATCCTTCCGCAGACGCCGGTCGTGGCTCAGCACATCGATGCTGCCAAGGACGCTGCCGTGGATCTGGTCTTGCCCGAGAGCAAGAAGTAACCAATTCGGTGCTATTCGTCGGCGGGCGCATCGCCTCGTCCGCCGACGCCATGCGGCGTCAAGCCGCACTTCAAAGGGTTTGTCCCTTTGGTGAAGCGTTGACGGGAGAGGGCCCGTTTCCGGTGTAGGCCGGCGCTTCGCACTCCGCCATGTCAGAGGTGTCAAACCCCGCCCCTGATGTTGAAGGGAGCATTCATGCTTCTGGTCGCTAACGGTTCCGTCTTTACTCGCAACGCTCAGACCCCGTTCATTCCCAACGGTGCGGTCGCCATTGACGGAGATACGATCGTCGAAGTGGGCCCCGAGTGCGAGCTCAAGGCCAAGTACCCGGATGCCGAGTACGTCGACGCCCAGGGCAACCTCATCATGCCCGGACTCATCAACTGCCACACCCACATCTACTCGGGTCTGGCCCGCGGTCTTGCCATTAAGGGCTGCAACCCCACCAACTTCTTGGAGAATCTTGAGCAGCAGTGGTGGAAGATCGATGACAACCTGACGCTCGACGGCACCAAGGCCAGCGCCTATGCCACGATTCTTGACTCCATCCGCGATGGCGTCACCACGATCTTCGATCACCATGCGAGCTTCTGTGAAATCCCGGGAAGCCTCTTTACTATTAAGGATGCAGCTCAGGAGCTGGGCATGCGTTCGTGCCTGTGCTACGAGGTCTCCGATCGCCGCGGCCAGGAAAAATGCGACCAGGCCATTGCCGAGAACGCCGAATTTGCCCAGTGGGCCGCCAAGGAGCGTCGCGATAACCACAACCACATGATCGCCGCCATGTTTGGCGGTCACGCCACCTTTACGCTGTCGGACGAGACCATGGACAAGATGGCCGAGGCCAACAACGGCCTGACCGGCTTCCACATCCATGTGTGCGAGGGCATGAACGACGTGTGGGATTCCCGCCTCAACCGCGGTGGCATCAGCCCCGTCGAGCGCCTGCTGCAGCACAACCTGCTCGGTCCCGACACCATGCTGGGCCACTGCATCCACGTGACGCCCGCCGAGATGGACATCGTCAAAGAGTCCGGCACCTGGCTCGTCAACAACCCCGAATCCAATATGGGCAACGCCGTGGGCTGCGCCCCCGTGCTTGAGTTCTTCCGCCGCGGCATCCCCGTGTGCATGGGCACCGACGCCTACACCCACGATATGCTCGAGAGCCTTAAGGTCTTCCTGATCATTCAGCGCCACAACGCCGCCATGCCCAACGTGGGCTGGTGCGAGGCCATGACCATGCTGTTCGAGAACAACGCCAAGATGGCGAGCAAGTACTTTGATCGCAAGCTCGGCGTGCTCGAGGCCGGCGCTGCCGCCGACGTTATCGTCATGGACTACAAGCCCTTTACGCCGCTGAGCGAGGAGAATATCGACGGCCACATGCTCTTTGGCATGATGGGCAAAAACTGCCGCACCACCATCATCAACGGCCGCATCCTGTACAAGGATCGCGAGTTCGTTGGCATTGATGAGGAAAAGATCAACGCGTGGACCATGGCTGAGTCCAAGAAGCTCTGGAGCACGCTCAACGATCGCACCTACTAATTCACAAGTAGATTCACGCGCGTCGGGTGTTTCGCCGCATTCGACGCGCGTATAGGCGGCCTCCGCGGGGTCGCCGGCGCTGTGCTAGCGCTACACCGTATTTGCGCCCGCCGCGCGGTCTCGCCGGGCGTTACAGAGAGGAGCTCATTATGAGCGACATCATGAGGCCGATCCCGTTTTCGCAGCTGATGAACTGGATCATCGAGGAGCACAAGACTCAGGGCGCCGTCTTTGGCGTGCGCAAGATGGTCACGACCAACCAGGAGGGCGCGCTTCCCATTTTTGACGAGCGCATCGAGACTCCGTTTGGCCCGGCCGCCGGTCCCAATACGCAGCTTGCCCAGAACATCGTGGCATCCTATGTGGCTGGTTCCCGCTTCTTTGAGCTCAAGACCGTTCAGGTTATGGACGGCGAGGAGCTCTCCAAGTGCGTCAACAAGCCCTGCATCGTGGCTCAGGACGAGTGCTACAACTGCGAATGGTCGACCGAGCTCGAGGTTCCGCAGGCCTTTGCCGAGTACGTGAAGGCATGGTTTGCCTGCCACCTGATCGCTCGCGAGTACGGTCTGGGCAGCCCGGACGGCTTTGTCTTCAACATGTCGGTGGGCTATGACCTGGAGGGCATTAAGAGCCCCAAGGTCGACGCCTACATCGAGGGCATGAAGGATGCCAGCGGCTCCGACGTCTGGAACGAGTGCCGCGCATGGGCGCTTGCCAACCTGGACAAGTTTGAGCATGTCGACGCTGCGTTTGTCGAGTCCATCCCGGCACGCGTCTCCAACTCCATCACCGAGTCTACCCTGCACGGCTGCCCGCCGGCGGAGATCGAGCGCATCGCGACCTACCTCATCACCGAGAAGGGCCTCAACACCTACATCAAGTGCAACCCCACGCTGCTGGGCTATGAGTTTGCCCGTCAGCGCCTCAATGAGCTGGGCTTTGACTACATCGTCTTCGATGACACGCACTTCCGCGAGGACCTGCAGTGGGTCGACGCCGTGCCCATGTTCGAGCGCCTGATTGCCCTGTGCGCCGAGCGCGGCCTGGAGTTTGGTGTCAAGCTCACCAACACCTTCCCCGTCGACGTGACCAGGAACGAGCTGCCTTCCACCGAGATGTACATGTCCGGCCGTTCGCTGTTCTCGCTGACCATCGAGGCCGCCCGTCGCATTACCGAGCAGTTTGACGGCAAGCTGCGCATCAGCTACTCCGGCGGTGCCACGGTCTACAACATCCGCGCCCTGTATGACGCCGGCATTTGGCCCGTTACCCTGGCGACCGACGTGCTCAAGCCCGGTGGCTACGAGCGCTTTAGCCAGATGGCCGGCGAGTTTACCGACCTGGACGGCAAGCCGTTTGAGGGCGTCTCGCTCGAGGCCGTGACCGCGATCCAGACCGACTCACTCACCAACCCGCTCTACAAGAAGCCGCTGCGCCCGCTGCCCGACCGCAAGGTCGCCGGCAAGAGCCCGCTTTCCGACTGCTTTACCACGCCGTGCCGTACGAGCTGCCCCATCCAGCAGGATATTCCCGCCTACCTGGCGGCTGTTGACGAGGGCCGCTACGAGGACGCGCTCAACATCATCATCGAGCGCAACGCCCTACCGTTCATTACCGGCACCATTTGCCCGCATCCCTGCGGTCGTGCCTGCGAGCGTGCATTCTATGAGCCCGAGGGCGCCCAGATCCGCGCCAGCAAGCTCAAGGCCGCCCGCGAGGCCATGACCGCCGTGCTGCCCAAGCTGCGCGCCCAGGCCATCGCCAACGACGGCGAGCACAACGTTGCCGTTATCGGCGGCGGCCCGGCCGGCCTGGCGACGGCGTTCTTCCTGACACGTGCTGGCGTGCCCGTCACCATCTTTGAGGCCCGCGATTCGCTCGGCGGCGTGGTCCGTCACGTGATCCCCGAGTTCCGTATCGCGAGCGACGATATCTCCCACGACGCCGAGCTTTGCCTGGCCTTTGGTGCCAAGGTGCAGCTCAACGCTCGCGTGGAGTCCATTGACGAGCTCAAGGCCCAGGGCTTTACCGACGTGGTCGTGGCCACCGGTGCCTGGATGCCCGGCTCTGCAGGCTTGGGCGAGGGTGCCGAGCTCGACGTGCTGGAGTTCCTCGAGGCCGCCAAGAAGGGCGAGAAGCTCGAGCTGGGCGAGGACGTCGTGGTCATCGGCGCCGGCAACACCGCCATGGACGCGGCCCGCGTGGCCAAGCGCCTGGCAGGCGTGAAGAACGTGCGCCTGGTGTATCGCCGCACCAAGAAGCAGATGCCCGCCGATGAGGAAGAGCTCGATCTTGCTCTTGCCGACGGCGTTGAGTTCTGCGAGCTGCTGGCACCCAAGGCACTCAACGGCGCCGTGCTGACCTGCGACGTTATGGAGCTTGGCGAGCCGGATGCAAGCGGTCGTCGCAGCCCTGTCGCCACGGGCGAGACCGTCGAGCTTTCCGCCACCACGGTGATCTGCGCCGTGGGCGAGGGCATCGATGCCAGCCTGTACGACGCCGCGGGCGTCGAGCACGACCGTCGCGGCCGCCTTGCCGCCACCTCCACCGGCGTCGAGGGCGTCTGGGCTGCCGGTGACTGCCGTCGCGGTCCGGCCACCGTGGTCGAGGCTATCGCCGACGCCGCCGAGGTCGCCCGTGCCATCGCTGGCGTGGACTTTAACAAGTACGCCGACTGCAACGAGCAGGCCGGCCGCGAGGACACCTGCTACGAGCGCAAGGGATCGCTGTGCCGCGACAAGCGCAACTGCACCAAGACCCGCTGCCTGGGCTGCGGCTCGGTGTGCGAGGTCTGCTGCGACGTGTGCCCCAACCGCGCCAACGTGGCAATTAAGGTGCCGGGCCTGGCCAAGCATCAGGTCGTCCATGTCGACGGCATGTGCAACGAGTGCGGTAACTGCGCCGTGTTCTGCCCCTACCAGGAGGGTCGTCCCTACAAGGACAAGCTCACCCTGTTCTGGAGCGAGCAGGACATGGAGAACTCCGAGAACGAGGGCTTCCTGGCTGTGGACGAGGACCACTTTAAAGTCCGCGTCGCCGGCACGGTCCGCACCGTCTCGGTCGATGCCGTCAACACCGGTCTTCCCGAGGCCGTCCGCCTGACCATCAGGGCCGTGCGCGACAACTATTCGTACCTTCTTAAGAAATAGGCGAGTCTCTTATGGCCAAATCCATTCAACATAACGTGGCCTACGTTGCCTGCGGAAGCGGCTGTGCCTCCGCAGGCGGCGACGCCCGCTGCAGCGAAGGCTGCATTGGCTGTGGCGCCTGCGTCACGGCCTGCCCCCACGGCGCCATTGCGCTGGTTGATGGCATCGCCCGCGTGGATCGCTCCAAGTGCACGGGCTGTGGCCTGTGCGGCATGGCGTGCCCGCAGCGCGTGATTGCCTTCGTTCCCGGCTACCAGAATATCCTGGTGCGCTGCAACAACACCGATAAGGGCGCCATCGCTCGCAAGATTTGCGACACGAGCTGCATCGGTTGCGGCATGTGCGCCAAAAAGTGCCCCGCTGGCGCTATCCGTATCGAGGACAACTGCGCCCATATCGACGGCGTGGACTGCCTATCGTGCGGCATGTGCGCCGTCGTCTGCCCGCATGGCGCCATTCACGACCGCACCGGCATCGCCGCCGGCGTGTAGAAGGGAATCACCATGGCACAGGAATTCACTTTTACCGTTAACGGCGTCGAGCACACGACGACCCAAAACAAGCCGCTGCTGCGCTACCTGCGCGACGACCTGCATATTCACTCCGCCAAGGACGGCTGCTCCGAGGGCGCGTGCGGTACCTGCACCATCCATGTGGACGGTGCGGCCATCAAGGCTTGCGTGCTGACCACCGCTCTTGCCGCCGGACGCGACATCGTGACTGTCGAGGGCCTGCCCGAGGACGTGCGCGAGGCATTTGTGTACGCCTTTGGCGCCGTGGGCGCCGTGCAGTGTGGTTTTTGCATCCCCGGCATGGTCATGGCGGGTGCGGCGCTCATCGCCGAGGACCCCGAGCCCACCGAGGAGCAGATCAAGTACGCCATCCGCGGCAACGTCTGCCGCTGCACCGGCTACAAGAAGATTATCGAGGGCATTTCGCTGGCCGCTGCGGTGCTCCGCGGCGAAAAGCAGATCGACGAGGATCTGGAGCGCGGCGACAACTACGGCGTAGGCAAGCGCGCCTTCCGTATCGACGTGCGCAAGAAGGTGCTCGGCGAGGGCAAGTACCCCGACGACATCGACGAGATCGACCAGACGGGCCTGACCTATGCCAGCGCCGTGCGCTCCAAGTACCCGCGCGCCCGTGTGCTCTCCATCGATACCTCCAAGGCCGAGGCCCTGCCCGGTGTGGTGGGTATCCTGCGCGCCGAGGACGTGCCGGTCAACCAGGTCGGCCACCTTATCCAGGACTGGGACGTCATGATCGCGGCGGGCGATATCACCCGCTGCGTGGGCGATGCCATTGTGCTGGTGGTTGCCGAGGACGAGGCGACGCTCGAGAAGGCCAAGAAGCTCGTAAAGATTGATTACGAGCCGCTGGAGCCCGTGCGTAACATTGTCGAGGCCAGGGCTGCTGACGCCCCGCGCCTGCACGACAGCTTCTTTGCCTTCGGCAACACGGTGGAGCTCAAGGACAACGTGTGTCAGAGCCGCCACGTGACGCGCGGCGACGCCGCCAAGGCGCTGGCCGAAAGCGCGTTCACCGTGACGCAGCGCTTTACCACGCCCTTTACCGAGCATGCCTTCTTGGAGCCCGAGTGCGCCGTTGCCTTCCCGTACAAGAACGGCGTCAAGGTGCAGTCGACCGACCAGGGTGCCTACGACACGCGCAAAGAGTGTGCCCACATGTTTGGCTGGGATAGCGAGCCCGAGCGCGTGGTCGTCGAGACCATGCTCGTGGGCGGCGGCTTTGGCGGTAAGGAGGACGTTTCGGTCCAGCACCTGGCCGCGCTCGCCGCATATAAGCTCCAGCGTCCTGTGAAGTGCAAGCTCACGCGTGCCGAGTCGCTTGCGTTCCATCCCAAGCGCCATGCCATGGACGGCACCTTTACGCTGGGCTGCGACGCCGAGGGCAACTTTACCGGCCTGGATTGCGAGATCAATTTTGATACCGGCGCCTACGCGTCGCTGTGCGGTCCGGTGCTCGAGCGCGCCTGCACGCACGCCGTCGGCCCCTACAAGTACCAGAACACCGACATTCGCGGCTTTGGCTACTACACCAACAACCCGCCCGCCGGCGCGTACCGCGGCTTTGGCGTTTGCCAGTCCGAGTTTGCACTCGAGAGCCTGATCGACTTGCTGGCAGAGAAGGTCGGCCTGGATCCGTGGGAGATTCGTTACCGAAACGCTATCGAGCCGGGTGAGGTTTTGCCCAACGGCCAGATCGCCGATTGCTCCACGGCGCTTAAGGAGACGCTGCTCGAGGTCAAGGACGCCTACTATGCGCATCCCGGACATGCCGGTATCGCCTGCGCCATGAAGAACGCCGGCGTGGGCGTGGGCCTGCCCGATGCCGGCCGCTGCAAGATTCGCGTCGAGGATGGCCGCGCCGTGGTCTACGCCGCCACGTCCGACATCGGCCAGGGCTGCAACACGGTCTTTTTGCAGGACGTTGCCGAGGCCTGCGGTCTGCCGCTGAGCCGCATCGCCAACGGCGAGTGCTCCACCGAGAATGCTCCCGACTCCGGCACCACGTCTGGTTCGCGTCAGACGGTCGTGACCGGCGAGGCCGTGCGCGGTGCCGCCTTCCTGCTGCGCGATGCCATGCTTGACATCGAGGCCGGCAAGCCCGCACCCGATACTCCCGTGAGCGCGCATGGCGACGGCGTCAAGATCGAGTACGACGACGGTCGCGCCTATCAGTTGCGCACGCAGGAGCTCGTCGCCGGCCAGGGCATGCATCCTCAGGATCCCGCGACCGCCATCAAGGCGCTCGAGGGCTGCGAGTTTGGCTACGTGTACCTGGAGCCGACCGACAAGCTGGGCGCTGACGTTCCCAACCCCAAGAGCCACATCTGCTACGGCTTTGCCACACATGTGGTCATTCTGGATGATGACGGCCGCGTGAGCGAGGTCTATGCCGCGCACGATTCCGGCAAGGTGGTCAATCCCATCTCCATCCAGGGTCAGATTGAAGGCGGCGTGCTCATGGGTATGGGCTATGCGCTTACCGAGGACTGGCCGCTCAAGGACTGCGTACCCCAGGCAAGGTACGGTACGCTCGGGCTGTTCCGTGCGCCCGAGATTCCGGATATCCACGCCATTTACGTGGAGAAGGACGAGCTGTTGCCCGTGGCATACGGCGGCAAGGGCATCGGCGAGATCGCAACGATCCCCACGGCGCCCGCCGTGCAGAACGCCTATCGCGCATTTGACGGCAAGCTGCGTCCGGATCTGCCCATGGTGGATACGCCCTACAGCCGCGCCCGTCACCGCGGGTAGGGTAGAGCGCGGACGGCCATTGCTGACTGCCGTCTGCGCTTGCCATCAACTGTATAAGCTGCGCCTTTGGCCCCAGCTCCATCGTGAGCCGGGGCCTTTTGCTTGGAGCGCCTCCGCATACGGAAGCTGCGTCCCGGATTTGGCGCTCAGAATGGGATGCGCTTTCCCTTTGGAGCCCTCGGCGGAAATTACAACCCAGAATTGGCACTCAGAAAGGGATGTGCTTTCCTTTTTGGGCCCTCGGCGGAAACTACGTCCCGGAATCCAGCCCCGGAGTGAGATGCGCTTTCCGGATCGGCCCTCAACCGGAAGCTGTGTCCCGGAATCATGCCTCAGAATGGGATGCGTTTTCCGCTGGCCGGTCGTTTGGAAAGCGCATCCCAGTTTGAGTGTTTATTCCGGGCTGCGGTTTCCGCTGAAGGACTCAACCGGAAAGCCTGTCCAGCTCTGAGACGGGATTCCGGGACACGCTTTCCGCCAGGTCCGCCATCCGAAAAGTGCATCCCGTTTTGAGTGTCCAGGCTGGGACGCGCTTTCCGTTGGCGTGGCCGTTGGGAAAACGCGGCCCAGATAGGGGGGATGCGATCCGGCGATGCGTGGCCTAGCAGCTCCTACAGGTCCACCTCGTTGAGCCATGTCGGTAGAGCGGTCTGTCGGATGCCTGCTGTCTGCAGCTTTTTGGCGAGCATTCCTGCCGAGCGGACCTCATTCATGGTAAAGCGCAACAGAGGGTGACCGTAGAGCGATAGGTGCGCCTCGCGCTGGCGTTCGGCAACGAGCGTCTCGGCCGTAGTGCGTCCCGCAAGCATGGCCTGGTCGGTATATTTGACGAACCCGTCGAGCTCGCCCAGCGTGAGTTCTCGCGCCTGGCGCTCCCAGGCAAAGTCCGTTCGTATGGGCTTGGCCGAATCGAAGGGATCCGTCAGCTCGTATTGAAGCCAGTCGGGCGCAAAGCCCGTCTCGATCATGACGGCTCGGGCGACCGATTCCCCACCGCTTTCGGCGCGGGCGTCGGCATATCGAAGTGTCGTGAGGGCGGTGCGAATCGTGCGACCATTGCGGGCGGTCGCTCGTTGCTCGACGGCCTCCATCAGCTGTTCCCGCACAAGGCCGAGCTTTGAGATCGCCGAATCGGCAATGGGCATACCGTCGGCAAAACCGGTCTGCAACAGGCAATCTGTAACCGTTTGGATGGGCGGCGTTACCGATATGCCGGCTCTGAGTATTGCTCCGGCCGGCTCAATCTGGTGCCGCTGAATATGTGCGCCCGGGCGAGCCGACGGCTTTGTCGAGCTGCAGACATGCACGACATTCAGGTGTCGCCACGAGACCTCGAGCCCCAGCAGACAGGCGGCCGAAAACGAGCAGAACGTCCAATCGGGGTGGATGATCGCAAGGGCGCGGAGGATTTCGCAATGGCGTTGCGCTCGGTTGAGTTCATCCCAGCGCGTTTTTCGCGCAAACAACCCCGGCATGGGCGAGACAACCGTGCCGCCGGTGCGCCGAAGGAGCGCTTTTCGGATCGCCGTGCTCGGGGGAATCAGACAGCGCCCCTCTTGTTCGGCTTGAGTGAGCAGTTGGTCGATGAGCTGGTTATTGCAATGGGTCATGAGCTACCGCCTCCTTTTGGGTAGCAAAAACGTATCAGCTGGAACTTGCCGCTCAGCTGACCAAAAGCTGACCAAAATCTAACCATGCAGGTAGATGACCTGCTTTTGGCGACATATTTCTTGTTTGAATCGGTGGGCGGTGATCGGCGACCGTGAACGGTAGCTGGATATGAAGTCTTGGTAAGTTTCGGGACGTGTACTTTTTGAAAAAGAGCATTCTATCTGCTGTTTTGTGTTTCTGGATCGCATATTTGAAGGCATGTGATAAGGGCGGCGGACTGTCGCCTTGTATCTGCGGAAACTGTGACCCGGAATTGCCACTCGGAATGGGACGTGCTTTCCGGATCGCCCTTCAAGCGGAAGCTACATCCCAGATTTCGGCCTCAGAGTGGGATGCCGTTTCCAGATCGGGCCTCAAACGGAAATTGCATCCCGGAACGAGCCCTCAGAGCGGGATGAACTTTCCCAACGGGCCGCATGCGGAAGCTGTGTCCCGGAATTGTCGCTCAGAACGGGACACGCTTTCCGGATGGGATGCTTGGCGGAAACTACGGCCCAGTTTTTGGCTCCAGAACGGGATACATTTTCCGGAACGGTCCACGTGCGGGGGTGTACCGCCCCTTTTCGTGCTCCGCTTATCGAATTACGTTATAGCTAGACATATTATAGGAAGGTATAATATAGCTAGCTATAACGTAAAGGAAGGATGGCCCTATGTTTATCGGAAGAACAGTGGAAATGTCCGAGCTCAATCGACTGTATGACACGGGCTCCTTTGAAATGCCTGTGATTTACGGCCGCCGTCGTGTGGGTAAAACGCGCCTTATCACAGAGTTCATCCAAGGCAAGAAGGCTATTTACTTTCAAGCTCGTCGTACCAATGCAGAGGCAAACCTGCACGGCTTTAGCCAGGCGATACTTGCAGGCTCGGTTGGTGCTGCAGGCGTGTCGTTTCGTAGTTTTGACGAAGCGTTCGATGCATTGGCCACCATGGCTCGCACGGAACGTTTGGTTGTCGTGATTGACGAGTATCCCTATCTCGCCCAATCGAATCCCGAGATCAGCTCGTTGCTGCAAGACAAGATCGATCACCTGTACAAAGAGACCAGGCTCATGCTGATTCTATGCGGCTCGTCTCTTTCGTTTATGGAGGAACAGGTGTTGGGCTACGAGAGTCCACTATACGGTAGGCGTACGGCCCAGTTTAAGATCATGCCGCTCGATTTTACGACGACCCTCGGCCTGTGGCATAGCATGGGTCGCGAAGACGCTGCGGTTTGCTATGGCATGACGGGCGGCATTCCTGCATATATCGAGAAAGTCGATCCTGCCGCACCGCTCAAGGACAACATCAAACGTCTTTTTCTTACTCCTACGGGCTATCTCTTTGAGGAGCCGAGTAACCTGCTGTTGCAAGAGTGCCGCAATCCCGAGCAATATGATGCGATCGTGCAAGCAATTGCTCAGGGGCGCTCGAGGATCTCGGAGATTGCGAGCTCTACGGGAATCCCTGCGAGCAACGTAAAGAGCTATGTGGATAAGCTGGCGTCGCTTGGGATTGTCGAGCGCGAGCTGCCCCTAAACGAGACGAGCAATAAGCGAGCCGTGTATCTGCTGAGCGACCAGATGTTTAGGTTCTGGTACAAGTTTGTGCCGCAGAACATTGGGCTGATTCAAAACGATATGGCCGAGATGGCGTATAAGCGCATTGAGCCGCACGTATCGGATTACATGGGTACGGTCTTTGAGCTTATATGCAGGCAATACGTGTACGAACTCGCGCGCGCGGGCCAGCTCGATGTGGTTCCGGCGAGCGTCGGGCGCTGGTGGGGGACGGACAATCGCACACATGCGCAGGAAGAAATCGACTTGATTGTTGACGATGGCGAGGGCGCTGCGCTGTTTGCGGAGTGCAAATGGCGCAATGAACCGGCGGGCGAAGACGTGCTGCAAAAGCTCGTATACCGAAGCGAGCTCTTTAGGCGGCAGCACAAAAGCTATGCGATCTTCTCGAAGCACGGCTTTACGCAGGGATGTCGGGATACCGCGGAGAGTAGGGGAGACGTCAAGCTGATCTCGTTTGCCGAGATGTGAGGGCGGGGATAATGAAGCGCGTCCTGATTTGATGCTGGGAATGGGATGTGCTTTCCCTTTGCGGCCTTTGGCGGAAACTACGTCCCGGATTCCCGCTTCAGGATGGGATGCCGTTTCCGGATCGGCCCTCAGGCGGAAACTACGACCCGGAATTCGGCTCCAAAACGGAATACGCTTTCCCGGTGGCATCTCTAGCGGAAGCTGCATCCCGGAATGAGCTCTGGAACGGGACACGCTTTCCCATCGGGGCTTCAAACGGAAACCGTGTCCCGGAATGAGCCTCAGGGTGGGACGCATTTTCCGGTAGATGCCTGGGACGGAAGGCGTGTCCCAGAATCCGGCTAATCCGATGGCCAGGTGGTTGAGCGAGCGGGCTCCGAGGATCCATTACTGAAAATTCATTTGTTAAACCTGGCAACCGTGGGTAGAATAAAGTCGACGGCAGCCCAAGGGTGATAGCTGGGCAGCGCCGTTACTTAGTTCAAGGGGTCAATGCCTTAACGGCGTCGACCCCTCTTCTTTTGCTTCGTACGCTGCTTAAGTGCCTCGGAAAGTCCGATAAGCGCCGTGAGGAGCGAGACCAAAGCGGTCAGGAGCTTCACGAAATCAATCAGATCGGTCATGGGCATCACCTCCCGTCGCATGGAGGGCGCTGCCCGGCACATGGAACTGCCGTCAACAACTGCCATTCTATCAAAGCGCGGTCATAAATACGAATATATGTTCGATAATAACAGCAACGTGATTCCCTCGAATAGCAGCCTTTCGTAAGGGCGGCAGAAGACGGCGCTGGGCGATTGGGGCTAGACGCGCAGGTCTTCGTCACCGAAAGCCCGTTTGATTAACCAGCCCTCTGTAGGTACACTGCATATTGATGGGCCCGGGATGACCGCTGATTCAAGTCACCGGTCCTAAATCTTTTTCATGCATTTGAATAGAGCGGGCAACTCTCTTGGGGCCGTCTACATGGCGTGTGCCTGGCGCATGGTATTGCGCCCCACTTTCATGTCCGTACGGGCGCCTATCCTTACGGCAATGTAGCCGCCTATGTGGCAAGCGGCAGGCAACGGAGAAAGGCCCTAACCGTGTCAGCTGAAAAGACGCCGTGTATCTCGGCTATCGATACGACGAACTTTGCGCGCCAGATTGTGCTGGACTTTGAGTTTGCGCCGGTGCCAAAGCAGCGCCAGCGCCATGGGCTGCGCAATGAGATTATCGAGGTCGGCGCCGTCAAGCTCGATTACCACGGCAACGTTATGGGCGAGTTCTCGCAGTTTGTGCAGACGGAATATGCCGAAGGCGTTGCGTTTCCCGTCCGCGAGCTTACAGGGATATCGGCCGTGGACACCGCGATGGCCGACCCGCTCTGCATGGTGATCAAAAGGCTCAGCGATCGGATTGGTTGCTACTCCGCCCAGGTGGTCTGTTGGAGCGGGGCGGACCGTCGACAGCTTTTGACCGAGTGTCAGGCAAAGCACATCGACCTTGCCGCATTTCCTACGGACTGGGCCGACCTGCAGGCGTTTTACACCTCGATTATGGACGTAGGCAGCCACGGGTGTGTCTCTTTGAGTGACGCAGCGACGTGGTTTGGCATCGAGTTCAACGAGTCGACGGGTCACGCCCACAGTGCCCTGGCCGATGCGCGCGTGACCGCCAAGTTGCTCAAGCAGGTGATGGACGGGAGCTACCACGTGAGCCCACGCGCCCAGGAGATCCGCCAGCGGTGGGGGATGGGCGAGCGAGCCCAGACGCGCCTCTCCAGCAGGTGCTCCGAGCTGAGCGATCTGCTGCTGAAGCTGAAGGCGGAGGGGAGGTAGGCGGGGCTCCGGGAATGACCTCTGGCTCAAGTCAACGGGGCTCATTTTGCTTTCTTTGGAGCTTTCTCACGGGGCTGACTTTACTTCGTCTCATTTCGTATAAAGCGGCTGCTAGATTGCATAGTGATGATAAAATTAATCAACTCAACATCAATAGCTGTCGCTTTGCGCAATGAGGGGTTCCGAGACGCATGAACGAGTCTGACACACGGCTTAAACTCATTGATCCTGCGATTATGAAGTCGTGGGATCGCAATACCCAAGTCTTCACTGAGTATTTCTTTACCAGTGGCGAGATCGTTGTGCGCGGAAGTATGGTCACCCGTAAAGACAAGAAGAAGGCTGACTACCTTCTGATGTATGCTCCGGGCATCCCTATCGCAATCGTCGAGGCTAAGGATACGGAGCACACTGCTGATGCCGGTCTCCAACAGGGGATGGGATATGCCCAGCTGCTCGATATCCCGTTTGCGTACAGCACAAACGGAAAGGGTTTTGTCGAGCACGATTTTCTTACCGGGAAAGAGCGCGCTCTCGCCATGGACGAGTTCCCCACTCCGGTGGAACTCTGGACACGATACTCAAAAGCTAAGGGGCTTGAGCATCCGTATAGCCAGGAGATTGTAACCGCTCCGTATTACCAGGAGCACGGCGGCAATCATCCTCGCTACTATCAGTGCATCGCCATCAATCGTACGCTTGAAGCTATTGCGCGAGGTAAGAATCGCATCTTGCTCGTTATGGCAACGGGAACGGGAAAGACTTTTACGGCTTTTCAAATCGTTCATCGCTTGCGACAGACTACCGAGGTTCGTAAGGTTCTCTATCTGGCGGACCGCAATATTCTCGTCGATCAGACCATAGACGGCGATTTCAAGCCTCTCAAGAGGGTTACAACCAAGGTCGTAGGTCGAAAGCTCGATTCTGCTTACGAGGTCTATTTCTCGCTCTACCAACAGCTTGTTGGTGAAAACGGTGAGGAAATATTCCGCGAGTTCGACTCGGAATTCTTCGATTTGATTATCGTCGATGAGTGCCATCGCGGAAGCGCCGCGGCGGACTCCGCATGGCGTAAGGTGCTCGAGTATTTCAATTGCGCAATTCAAATCGGAATGACGGCCACGCCAAAGGAGACTGAAGAGGTTTCAAACATTACCTACTTCGGCGAGCCTGTTTACACCTACTCCCTTAAACAGGGAATCGAGGATGGCTTTCTTGCTCCGTATAAGGTTATTCGCCCTAAGTTGAACGTTGACGTTTACGGATATCGTACTGAGGAAGGCGCCGTAGATGATCGCGGCGAAGCTCTGCCCAAACGTGTTTTCGAGAAGCAAGACTTCGACAGCGAGATTGTCATCAAGGAGCGCTACGAGGAAGCTGCCAAGCGAATAACTCAATTTCTCAAGGAGACAGACCGATACTCCAAGACTATTGTCTTTTGCGTTGACATCGAGCATGCCGAAAACATGCGACGCGCCCTTGTAAACGAGAACGCCGATATCGTAAGAGATCACCCCACCTACATCATGAAGATTACGGGTGACGACAGGGAAGGTAAGGCTCAGCTAGATAACTTCATCGACCCCGACGAGAAATACCCGACCATCGTTACGACTTCGAAGCTTCTCACCACTGGCGTTAATTGCAAGACGTGTAAGGTAGTCGTGCTCGACAACAAGTTCGGTGAGCACGGAATGACGGAGTTCAAACAGATTATTGGTCGCGGTACCCGTATTTGCGAGGACTATGGCAAGCTCTACTTCACTATCCTCGATTTTCGCGATGCGTCTCGCTTGTTCGCTGATCCCGAGTTCGATGGCGAGCCTGTTGTTGTGTTTGAGCCCAATCCGGATGACCCCATTGCGAACCCGGATTCCGGTGGCAATGGCGGCGGCCCCGTCCCGCCTTCGCCTCCGATCGTAGACCCACCCGTATTACCGCCGGACGATCCGTCCTCCCATGTGAAATATCACGTTCATGGGGCCGATGTCTATGTAGTGTCGGAGATGGTGCAGTATTACTCCTCCGATGGCCTTCTTGTAACTGAGAGCCTTAAGGACTATACGAGAAAAAACATCCTTGGCGAATACGACACTCTTGACCACTTCCTAGCGGCGTGGAACTCTGAACATAAGAAGCAGGCGATTATCGATGAGCTGCGCGCTCATGGCGTATTTCTGGATGAGCTGCGGCTTGAGACTGGACAAGAGCAAATGAGCGACTTTGACCTCATTTGCCATATTGCTTACGACCAGAGGCCCCTGACGCGCAGCGAGAGAGCCAATAGCGTCAAGAAGAAGGGCGTGCTTTATGAGTATGCCGGCGTCGCGCGCGAGGTCCTTGAGGCACTTCTCGACAAATATGCGACGTCGAACCTCGTAGACTTGGACGATACCCATGTTCTCGATCTCGAGGAGTTCCGTCGGTTTGGCAGCCCGATGAAGATCGTTGCCGCATTCGGCGGCAAACAACAGTACATTCAGGCAGCACAGATGCTCGAGGACGAGCTCTACATCGCATAGAGAAAGGTAACGATAGCAAATGGCACTGGGATCTCTTGTAAAGACCCTGCAGAACATCATGCGTAAAGACGCCGGCATCAATGGCGATGCACAGCGCATCGAGCAGATGACCTGGCTTTTCTTCCTCAAGATCTACGATGCTAAGGAGCAGGAGTGGGAGTTTCACGATGACTCCTATCAATCCATCATCCCCGAGCGTCTACGCTGGCACAGCTGGGCACATGATGCGAAGGACGGCAAGGCGCTTACCGGCGATGAGCTCCTCGATTTTGTAAACAACGATCTATTCAAGACTCTTGAGAGTCTTGAGCTTGCGCCCGATGCGCCTTTGCGACACGTTGTCGTCAAGGCTGCTTTTACTGACGCCAACAACTACATGAAGGATGGCATTCTGCTTCGTCAAGTCATCAACGAGATTGACGAGTCGGTTGACTTTACCGAGTATAAAGAGCGTCACGCATTCGGTGAAATTTACGAGACTATCCTGAAAGACTTGCAGTCCGCAGGTAACGCCGGCGAGTTTTACACGCCCCGAGCGGTGACTGACTTTATGGCCCAGGCGCTTGTGCCCAGGCTCGGTGAGACTGTGGCGGACTTCGCGTGTGGCACGGGTGGCTTTTTGACGAGTGCCCTCAAGATTCTCGACTCCCAGGTGCAGACTCCAGCCGATCGCGAGCTCTATGCAAGATCGGTCTACGGTATCGAGAAGAAGCAGCTCCCTTACCTGCTGTGTGTGACCAACATGCTGTTGCACGATATCGATAACCCTGAGGTCTTTCACGATAACTCGCTTGAAAAGGATGTCCGCGAGTGGAGGCACAGGCCAGACGGCCAGTTTGATGTCGTGCTTATGAATCCCCCCTATGGAGGATCTGAAAGCGCTTCGGTGCAAAACAACTTCCCTGTTGCGCTCCGTAGCTCCGAGACCGCAGATCTATTCCTTGGTCTCATTCTTTACCGCCTTAAACGGGGCGGACGCGCTGCCGTTATCATTCCGGACGGGTTCCTCTTTGGCCAGGACAATGCAAAAACTGAGATTAAGCGTCGTATGCTCGAGGAGATGAACTTACATACTGTTCTGCGCCTTCCGCAGAGCGTTTTCGCTCCCTACACGAGCATCACTACCAACGTTCTGTTTTTCGATAATTCCGGGGCTTCTGAGGGCGTCTGGTTCTATCGCATGGATATGCCCGAGGGATATAAGCACTTTTCTAAGACTAAGCCCATTAGGCTCGAACATTTTGCACCTGTAAAGGAATGGTGGGAGAACCGTCGAGATATCGAGGAAGATGGTAATCCCAAGGCAAAGTTCTATACAGTCGACGAGTTGCGAGACGGCGGCTTCAATCTTGATTTGTGTGGCTATCCACACGAGGAAGAAGAGATTTTGCCGCCCGACGAGCTGATTAGGAGCTACAAAGAAGAGCGCGCTAAGCTCGACGCCGAGATTGACCAGAAGTTAGCTCGAATCTGCGAGATTCTTGGGATTGAGGCGTAGATGAAGGCAAAAGACCTGAAGAACTCAATTCTGCAAATGGCGGTCGAGGGCAAGCTTGTGCCGCAGGATCTGAACGACGAGTCTGCCAGCGTCCTTCTCGAGCGCATCCGTGAAGAGAAGCATAAGCTTATCGCTGAGGGTAAGGCCAAGTTCCCCAAAGGCGGGGAGAGCATTATCTATATCGGTTCCGATGGCTCCCCCTATGAGAAGAGGGTGGACGCCAAGGGTCGCGTACTGAGCAATGAGTGCATTGCGGACAATCTGCCGTTTGAGGAGTTGCCTAAGGGGTGGGCTTGGGCGAGATTGGGCAATCTGCTCTCGCTTGTTTCGGACGGTACTCACAAAACGCCTCAGTATACCGAGTCCGGTGTACTGTTTCTTTCGGTGCAAAACGTTTCTGGCGGCTCGTTTGACTTGACAAAAGTTCGGCACGTCAGTCAAGAAACTCACGAGGAGCTCTGCAAACGTGCAAAGCCAAGTCGTGGAGACATTCTGCTATGTCGCATTGGAACCTTGGGCAAACCAATTATTGTTGACGTTGATTATGAATTTAGTATTTTCGTTAGCCTGGGACTGCTTCGCCCGATATTGACAGCCATTGCAAAGTGGATATGTTCTTGCATCGACTCTCCCATCGGCTTCGCATGGATTGAATCTGTAAAAGTCGGCGGTGGCACTCACACCTTCAAAATCAATCTCGGGGATATACCAGACTTTATCCTACCTGTCCCGCCTCTGGCCGAGCAGCGCCGCATCGTCGAGCGCGTGAACGAGCTCATGCCCCTGGTCGAGGAGTACGGGAGGCTCGATGACGCTCGCGAGGCGCTGGATACCGCACTGCCAAGCCGCCTGCGCAAATCCGTGCTGCAGATGGCGGTGCAGGGAAAGCTCGTGCCTCAGGACCCAGCCGACGAGCCCGCGAGCGTCCTGCTTGAGCGCATTCGCTGCCAGCGCCGCCAGCTTATCACTGAGAAGAAGATGAAAGTCCCCAGGGGCGGCGAGTCGATCATCTTCGCCGGTTCCGATGGCCGCCGCTATGAGAAGAGG
>CABUHO010000013.1 GCA_902491395.1 uncultured Collinsella sp. | reverse complement strand
CATCGAAACACATCTCCACCGTTCCTTCAACTGGGAAAACGGCGCCCCCGGGGCCCGGATGGGGCCGCGGGGGCGTTCGGCTAGCTGCGGGAACGGCTCATCTGCTCAATGTGTTCGGCTGAGATCGGAAATCAACCATTGCATTAAGCGCGTCGATCTGCGCAAGCCACAGTCGCGAGCTGGCGTCACTCGGCATACGCCAATCGCCGCGTGGGCTGAGCGTCACCGAGCCCACCTTGGGACCGTCGGGCAGGCAGCTGCGCTTAAACTGCTGGGCAAAGAAGCGACGATAGAACGTACGCAACCATGCGTGGACGGTCTTGGCGTCGTAGACACCCTCGAAACTCTTGAGCGCCATGCGGTAGATCTTGCCCGGCTCAAAGCCAAAACGCAGCAGGTAGTAGAGGAAGTAGTCGTGCAGCTCGTACGGACCCACCAAATCCTCGGTCTTCTGCGCAATCTCGCCATCGCCCGTGGGCGGCAGAAGCTCGGGGGACACCGGCGTATCAAGGATGTCGAGCAAGACCTCGGCAATACGCCCGCCAAAGACATCAGCCGCATAGCGCACCAGATGGCGTACAAGCGTCTTGGGCACGCTCGCGTTGACGGCGTACATGCTCATGTGGTCGCCGTTATAGGTAGCCCAGCCGAGCGCCAGCTCCGACAGATCGCCCGTACCGATGACAAAACCACCAGCCTGGTTGGCCAAATCCATCAGAATCTGCGTACGCTCGCGAGCCTGGCTGTTCTCGTAGGTCACGTCCTGCACAGCAGGGTCATGCTCGATATCCTTAAAGTGCTGCTCCACGGCCGCGTGAATCGAAACCTCGCGGAAGCTCACGCCCAGGTCTCGGGCAAGCGACTCGGCATTCGACTTGGTGCGATGCGTCGTGCCAAAGCCGGGCATGGACACGGCAGTGATACCGGTGCGCGGCAGCCCCAGTGCATCGAAGGCACGCACGGTCACAAGCAGTGCCAGCGTGGAATCCAGGCCGCCCGAAAGACCGATGACCGCAGCCTTGGTACCCGTATGGGCAAGGCGGGTCTTGAGGCCGGCGGTCTGCAGGTCGAGGATGGTCTCGCAACGCTCGGCCAGATCACCGTGGTCGGCCGGCACAAAGGGCGCGCGAGGGAAAACGCGGTCGATATCGCAGGCATCGCGCAGGACAGGCTCTTCGGCCAGCACGCCCTCAAAAGAGAACTCAACGGTCGTGGCCTCCGGCGCATCGTCCGCGCGCGTCCACGTCGTCGAGCGGCGGCGCTCGGCAACCAGACGGTCAAGATCGACGTCGGCGATAGCCATGTCGCAGGTGAGGAGCTTCGTGGCGGCGAGCTTAGATCCGTTTTCATAGACGAGGTTCTCGCCCGCAAAGACCATATCGGTCGTGGACTCGCCCTCGCTCGCATCCGCGTAGGCATAGGCGCAGTACAGGCGCGCGCTCTGATTGGAGATGAGGCTGCGGCGATAGTCTGCCTTACCGATAATCTCGTCCGAAGCCGACGGGTTGAGAATCACCGTCGCACCGGCAAGCGCCATCTCGGTCGAAGGGGGCGCCGGCACCCACAGGTCCTCACAAACCTCAACGCCCAGCACCAGGTCCTCGGCACCCTCATCACAGCAACGGTAGACAAGCCCCGAGCCCAGCGGGACCGGACCCTGACCGGCAAATTCAACCCACACGAAATCCGCAGGCGCCGGAGCAAACCAACGGCGCTCATAGAACTCGCCATAGTTGGGCAGATACTTCTTGGCCGTGAGGCCCAAAAGCTCGCCCGCGCAGCACACGGCGGCGCAGTTGTAGATATTCTCGGCAACTGCAACGGGAAGACCGATGGTAAAGACAATCGGCAGCTCACGGGTTTCATCGAGAATATGTGCCAGTGCCGCCTCGCAGGCATGCAGCAGTGTGCGGTTATGGAACAGGTCGGCCGCGGTATAGCCGGTCAGGTTAAGCTCGGGCAGCACCAGAGCACGAACGCCGCGCTCGGCAGCATCGCGAACAGCCGCCAGCGCAACCTCGGCATTGCCCTCGACATCGGCGACGCGAATCCGCGGCGACGCCGCCGCCACACGCAAAAAGCCATCAGACTGAGAAAGGTGAAGATTCATAAGAATGCTCCCGTGCGTAGACGCCATTCACAACAATTAGCAAGCCCTATTGTAGTTCAACCGCCGGGTGCAACCGCACCCCACCAACTTGGTGAGCTATTGATGAGTTGATGGTATCTGTTAAATGTCACGTACGATTCACATCTGGTGGGTACCCTGATGGCTACACGAAACGAAGCAGATTTACACCGGGAGGACCCCGTATGACAACCAAGTACACCGACGCGCCGCGCACGCGTGTCATGACACCGGCCGCGCTCAACAACGGCGTGCACGAGAACCATTCCATCGGACAGACCATGGCCATCGCGCCCAAAAAGGGCCTGTTCGACGACATTTCCATTCCCCAGATCGTCGCCGGCGCCGCAGCTGCCGCCACGAGCGTGGCGCTTGCTTCAAAGATCGGCATTGCCGGCTCGGTGATTGGTGCCGCTGTGAGCTCAGTCATCACTGTTGTGTCCTCGCAGGTCTATCGCCACTTTATCTCCGCCAGCGCCGAAGCAATCAAGAGCACGCACGCCGCTGTCGACTACCCTGCCGGCGCCTACGAGCCCGTTGAGCCCAATGTCGAGGAGCACCTGGGCGGCGCCGCGACTACGCAGGAGATGCGCCAGATTGCGGGGCGCGCGACCACGGCGCGCGTCGCCCCCAACAGCCTGCGCGCCAAGGCCGCTGCAGAGCGCAGCCAGACGCAAAAGAAGGTCATCGTCTTCTCGATCGCCATCGCCATCGTCGCGGTCATCGCCTGCGCCGGCGCCATCCTTATCACCACTGCCGGTGAGGGTCTGGGCGAGCGTCCCGAGCCAATCCTGTCGTCGCGCACGACCGAGAGCGATGCAAATGGCAACACCCAGTCGCAGGATCAGCAGACACAGACGGACGACACGCAAGACAGCTCTTCCTCTGCCAATTCGTCCTCGAACGCCCAAAACCAATCGCAGGGCACCGATTCCTCTACGCCCAACAGTGGCACGCCGTCCGGCACGACCGACTCAAGCCAAACGACCGACGGTTCTCAGCCGAGCACGGGCGACCAGACGAGCGACACCACGTCGGGAACGGGCACAGCAAACAGCAGCAACAGCAATTCGAGTGGCACCACATCGGGCACGACATCTGACAGTTCAAGCCAAGGCACGACATCGGGCAACTAGGCACTGCATCCCCAGATAGGCAACCTGTACAACGGGCGCGAATCGACAGCGGTTCGCGCCCGTTTGCCTTGGGCGCCGTCATGGCGAGCGCCATGCGATGGTAAGATGCTTTACATGTGTAAAGAGGAGATTTGCCATGAGCAAGACAATAGTTAGGCCCACGCTTTCGCTGGGCAACCACATCTATCTGTATCGCCTGCTGCGCGACGCGATTGGATGCGGCAAGCAAACGTTTATGACGCAGGTCGAAGAGGCTCTCGCCGCTGGCGACATGACTGCTTATGACCTGGGCTTCGAGTCCACGCGCGAGTTGCTCGAGGAACTCGACGACTGCATTAAGCTGACCGTCTTTAAGGGCGGTCGTCTGTATGCCACGGTCATCGCCAACGAGGCCTGGGATACCGCCCTTGCCAAGGGCGAGGACAAGCCCAAGGCTGCCAAGGGCGCCAAGCAGTCCTACAAAAAGAAGAAACGCGGTGAGAAGGACCTCAAGGCCGTGCGCCCCAAGCACGTTAAGCGTCCCGAGCCCGTGGCCGAAGTCGCTCCGGAGCCCGAGCCCGAGACAGAGATCGAAGTCGCTATTGAGGTAGCAGCAGAAGCCGAAACCGAAATCGCCGCCACGACCGATCCCGAAGTCATGGCTGAGCAGGAAGCCACTGCGGAGCTCGACGAGGCTCCCAAGTCGACAACCGAAGAAGCCGCTGACCAACATGAGACGCCTGCGTTCCAAAACAGCGATGTCTTTGGCAACGAGGCCGAGGACGATCAGTCCGACGAGCCCGCCGATCAAGGCGCTACCGAGTTGGCGCCGGAGCCCGAGACGCCGCAGCCCGCCATCTCGCTCACGGTCGTCTATGACCCCGAGAACGCCAACGCCGGCATCACCACCATGGCATCCACGCCGGTCGAGACAAAGCCGTCTGTCGAGGCAGAGGACGCCCCGCAAACCGATGCCACAACCGAGGCTGAAGGCACATCCGTCTCCGTGGAACCGACAGATTCCACAGCTAAGCCGGAATCGGTGCCTGAGTCTGCACCCGTCATCGAGTCCGCATCCGCACCTGTCTATGACCAAATTCCCGCACCGGTACCGGCTTCGGTACCCGCAGCAGCACCGGCCCCCGCATCCACAGCACCGACCATCCCCGAGGACTTCCCCGTCGATTTCGCAACCGAGGTCTTCTGCCCCGGCCCGTTGCTACACCAGCTGTCGACCTATCTCCCCTACGGCGCCGACACGCTCGGCATCGTCGGCGAGTACTACTGGATCGCCCGCGAACGCGGCACCATCGAGGCCGCGCGAAACCGCGCAATCTTCCCCCTGCGCTACACGCAGGCCGGCGAGCGCCACGAAGTCACCGTGCGCATCCGCCGCAACACCACCGGAGGCCTCGGAGCCACCTGGACCGTCGACAAGGTTGAAGAATCCAACGAATAGCAAAACGCGGCGAACGTCACAAAAACGTTCGCCGCGTTTTTTATTTTCCCAGGTTGAGCATAAGTTCGTGTGACAAAGGGGCTGTCCCTTTGCCACATCAAACTAGTCCCTGGTAAGTTTCCTGTGAATACGATGCGGCTGGGCTGCGTCCTCGCCCAGGCGCTCGATACGGTTGGCCTGATAGGCCTCGAAGTTGCCCTCGAACCAATACCAGTTGCCCGGATTCTCATCGGTGCCCTCCCACGCCAGAATGTGCGTGGCGACGCGGTCCAGGAACATACGGTCGTGGCTAATGACCACCGAGCAGCCCGGGAACTCGAGCAGCGCCGCCTCGAGCGAGGACAGCGTCTCGACGTCGAGGTCGTTCGTGGGCTCGTCGAGGAGCAGCAGGTTGCCGCCCTGCTTGAGCGTAAGCGCCAAGTTCAGACGGTTGCGCTCGCCACCGGAGAGCACGCCAGCGCGCTTCTGCTGGTCCTGGCCCTTAAAGCCAAAGCTCGCCACATACGCGCGACTCGGAACCTCGGTCTCGCCGACCATCATGTGGTCCAGACCGTCCGAGACGACCTCCCACAGGTTCTTATCGGGGTCGATGCCGGAACGGTTCTGGTCGACGTAAGAAATCTTGACGGTCTCGCCCACCTCGAGCTCGCCCGAAGTCAGCGGCTCCAGACCCACGATGGTCTTGAAGAGCGTAGTCTTACCCACGCCGTTGGGGCCGATGACGCCCACGATGCCGTTGCGCGGCAGGGTGAACGAAAGGTCGTCGATAAGCACACGGCCATCGAACTCCTTGTGCAGATGATGGGCCTCGAGCACCTTGTTGCCCAGACGCGGGCCCACAGGGATGCGGATGTCGGTCCAGTCGAGCTTCTGGCTTGCGCGGGCCTCGGCCTCCATCTCCTCGTAGCGAGCCAGACGGGCCTTGTTCTTGGCCTGGCGAGCCTTGGGCGAGCTGCGTACCCACTCGAGCTCGGCCTCCATGCGCTTGGCGAGCTTGGCGTCGCGGTTGCCCTGCGCCTCGATACGCGCGGCCTTGGTCTCCAGATACGTGGAGTAGTTGCCCTTGTAGGGATAAAGGTGACCACGGTCGACCTCGCAGATCCACTCGGCAACGTTATCCAGGAAGTAGCGATCGTGCGTGACGGCCAGAACGGCGCCCTGGTAGTTGTGCAGGAAGTGCTCGAGCCACAGGATCGACTCGGCGTCCAGGTGGTTCGTGGGCTCGTCGAGCAGCAGCAGGTCAGGAGCCTCGAGTAGCAGCTTGCACAGGGCCACGCGACGGCGCTCGCCGCCGGAAAGCACGTTGACCGGCATGTCAGAATCGGGCAGCTGCAGGGCGTCCATGGCCTGGCCGAGCTTGGAATCGATATCCCAACCGTCGGCGGCGTCAATCTCGTCCTGGAGCTTGCCCATCTCGGCCATGAGGGCGTCCATGTCGCAATCCGGGTCGCACATCTCCTCGCCGATCTTGTTGAATCGATCGACCTTGGCGATCATGTCGCCAAATGCCATGCGCACGTTCTCGATGACGGTCTTGTCGTCGTCGAGCGGCGGCTCCTGCTGCAGGATGCCCACGGTGTAGCCGGGGGTGAGCCTGGCATCGCCGTTGGAGACTTCCTCGATGCCGGCCATGATCTTGAGCAGGGTCGACTTACCCATGCCGTTGGGGCCCACGACGCCGATCTTGGCACCGGGATAGAAGCTCAGGGTCACATCGTCAAGAATCACCTTGTCGCCATGGGCCTTACGAGCCTGATACATCTGGTAGATAAACTCCGCCATTTGCCTGTTTTATCCTTTCTACCTGCTGCTTCCCTATTCTTGATTTGCTTTAGTGGAAACGAAATGAGGAAACCAGCTCTGAAACTTAACGAAAAAGGGGCATGGTTGCCCACACCCCCTAATACTACCTGGGAAAAGTCCCCCGGAACACACTATGAACTGCGTACGCTAGTTTTCCGCAACCTTAGCGAACGGCTCGCTGCGATTTGCGCCACAGCAGATACGAATAGACGTAGGCAGCTCCAGCCGAACCAAACGCCAGCACCGCAATCACCGCGGCGACGACTTCACTCGAAAGCACGCTACCCGCCACGCCCATTACGATGAGGCCAATGCCCAACACCATAAAGCAGGCACCGCCAAAGCGCTGCGTACGGCGCCAGTTCTCGGGATCGGCAAGCGCCCAGGGCGTCTTGATACCGAGCGTATAGTTCTGCTTCACACGCGGCAAGTAGTTGCCTACGCCGATGAACAGCAAACCGATAGCACCGGAAATCAGCACGTTGACCGAACCGACCGCCGGCACCACGCCCCAGACCGTAAGCTCACCCAACCAGCTTATGGCACACATGAACAAGGTGAAGGCGATTACGAAGCCCTGATAGAACTTGCCGGAGGTTCGATATGCCTCACCTTTGGGATCGATGCGCGGCACCACGCAGAACATTGCGAGAAGCGCCAGAGGCAGCACGCCGAGCGCGGAGGCCATCCAGCTAGGGCCCCAACCGTCGACGGCGCCGTTCGCGCCCCAGTGCGTGGGAATCTGCGCAGGCAAGCTCGGCATCACCATAAGGTGCGCTACGACATTAACAACGCACAGCGCAACAAGCACGGCCCACACGCGCGGCGATACCCCCGTGGCATGAATGCCCTTGTTTTCGTTATTCATCCTTATCACCTTCAGTGTTTGTAAAGCCCATAAACCAACCGATCAAGTCCTGCATGACGGTGGTGTTTAAGCTGTATACGATGTTTTGACCATGGCGCTCATCGGTCACCAACCCGGCGTTTTTGAGCGTTGCCAAATGATGGCTGAGCGACGGCTTGCTGATGTCAAAATGCTCGGCAAGCTCCCCGGCCGTGCAATTACCCTCGCGCAGCAGTTCCAAAATGCGCCGCCGTGTAGGATCGGCCAGCGCTTTAAAACCCTCTCCCGGCATAAGACCTCCTCTCAGCACCCCACATGACGCGCACACTATACTCGATATTTAGATGTTTGTCTAATTATCTAATTTTACACTCAAAAAAATAGCCGCCCCCGCGTAATGCGAAGACAGCCACTTCTCACGCTACAAACGTGTTTGGGAGTTGGCCAACCCGCGGCAACGGGTGCCATCTGCTTCATCTTATGCGAATCCCTGCCTCATTTCAACAAGCCCCTAGGGCTCAAATGGAATCGCGATAATACCTATAATGGCGATAGCTAAAACACGAATCGCTTCCCCATCGGAGGATGTCTATGACCGAAACCACAGCCGCAACTCCCAACGAGACACGCGACACCAAGCTCGAGATCATCATGGGCCGCGAGGCACTCGATAAGCTCGCCGATGCTACGGTGCTGGTGCTCGGCTGCGGAGGCGTGGGCTCCAACTGCTGCGAGGCACTCGCCCGCGGCGGCATTGGTCATTTTGTAATTCTGGACAAGGACATCATCGCACCCAGCAATATCAATCGCCAGGCCATCGCCTTTCACAGCACCATCGGCAAGCGCAAGGTCGACGTTATGGAAGCGATGATTCACGACATCAACCCCGCCGCCACCGTCGTCAAGCGCACCGAATATCTGTTGAGCGACAACATTGACGAGTTTTTCGCCAGCGTTTTGGAGCAGACGGGCGGTAAGCTCGACTACGTCATCGACGCGATCGACACCATCTCGGCAAAACTCACCGTTGCCAAATATGCTCAGGACCACAGCATTCGCTTGGTGAGCTCCATGGGCGGCGGCAACAAGCTGCATCCCGAATGTCTGCACTTCGCCGATATCTTTGACACGGTGCGCGACCCTATGAGCCGCATCATGCGCAAGGAGTGCAAAAAACGCGGCATCAAGAGCCTGCACGTTCTATTTAGCTGCGAGGAATCGGTCAAGACCCAGCGCCGTGACCCCTCCAACATCCACGAGCGAACCGAGCTCGGAACCGCCAGCTTTATGCCGCCCATCATGGGCCAGATGATTGCCGGCGAGGTCATTCGCCAGATCAGTGGACGCGGTACCGAGCGCGTGCGCGCCGACGGCCAGCGCTTGGACTAGCAAGGCGCACCGTGATGGAGCTGCAGTCCTTTGATGCACACTGCCATTTTGATCTCATGGCCCGCCCGAACGCCGTTGCCCACGAGGCCGCAACGATGGGGCTGGGGCTCTTTGATTGCGGCGTCGATCCGCGCGGCTTCGCGGCAGCAAATAAACGCGCCAGCTGTAGCTCCAATATCATTGCAGGGGTGGGTCTCCACCCCTGGTGGATTGCCGACGGCCGATGCGGAGCCGCCGAAGTCGACCTGCTTTGCGAACTCGCCACCCGGGAACGTTTTATCAGCGAGGTCGGGCTCGACTTTTCATCACGCTTTGCGGGCACCGAGGAAATCCAGGCGCAGGCATTTGAACGGCTTTGCCAAGCTCTATCGCAGAACCCACTCGCTGGGCGCGTCCTGTCCATTCACGCCGTTCGCGCGGCGGGAGCAACTTTGGACATTTTGGAGTCGAACGGCCTTCTAAAGGACACTCCCAACTCCCCCACCATCATCTTTCACTGGTTTAGCGGCACCTCGGATGAGCTCGTCAATGCTCGCCACACAGGATGCTTCTTTTCCATCAATGAACGCATGCTTGCGACCAAACGCGGGCGCGAATACGCACGACAGATTCCACTCGATCGCTTGTTACTCGAAACCGACGCACCGACCGAACCAGACGCAAAAACATCCGCGCGGCAGCTCGTCGATTCACTCATAAGAACATCCGAGATCATTGCCACGCTTAAAGACTGCGCCGCGGAAAGCGTCAAGTCGGTCGTCCTGGAAAATTCCCGCTCCATTTTCGACTTCCGCTAACCCCTGGTGGGCAAAAAATGCCAAATATGAGTACTGTTGTAAAACTTGTCACATTATCTTGCACCAAAACAACGGCCTGATAATGTACAGCTGTTCATTATCAGGCCGTTTTAGCATACTTAAAGCCATCAATAACAGGTTTCAATCGCCCGAAGACGCTCAATTAAGGCCTCAAGAGCCTGATTTTGCTGCCACTAAATTAGTGACAGTACTCATATTTGGCATTTTTTGCCCACTAGGCCTTGGGAAGACGCTAAAACGACTCCCCAAGGCCGCTTAGCTACTCGGCGATCGGAGCTCCGTGACCCCAAGAGCCCTCCATGCCGCACACGGTCGAGGCAAAACCTGCCGCAAAATCGAGCGCACGCTCAATGGCCCCAGGCCCGTCCTCGCCGCGCTTGGCGGAATCGAGGTAGCACATCAAGAACGAGGTCAGGAACGAGTCCCCGGCTCCCATGGTGTCCTTCATATCCGTTACGGGCTTTGCCAGCTGGCGATAGTAACGCTCGCCGTCATAGGCGACGCAGCCCTCGGCGCCCGCCGTCGCAGACACAAAGCGCGGACCCAGGCTCTTCACCCAGGCGAGGCGCTCGCGAATCTCATCCTCGCTCGCAGCGTCCGCGGCGCTAAAGAAGGCGAAGTCGACAAACGGGGCAATCTGCTCATAGTATTCATCGGTGGAATCGTCCGAGAAGTCAAACGATACGGTAATGCCCGCAGCCTTCAGCTTGGGGAGCTCGCGCTCGGTAAAGCAGTAGTTGCCCGAGTGGACTACGTCGAACTGCTTCATGTATGCCAGATCAAAGCGATCGAGCACATAGCGCGCATCACCACGGATGCCGCCCTCGTTGGAGCCGAGGAATACGCGGTCGCCATCGACCACGGTCACACGTGCCGCACCGTTTTCGCCAATGAGCTGCTCGCACTTAGCAAGCTCGATGCCCTCGTCCTCAAGGCTTGCAATCACATGCTCGGCAGCGGCGTCGTTGCCAAAGATGCCCATGTACGCGGAGCGCGCAGCACCGCACTTCTTGGCGTAAACGGCAAAATTCACCGCATTGCCGCCGGGATACATGGTATGGATATGCTCATAGCGATCGACGACGTTGTCACCAAACCCGAGCGCGTTAACGTTAAAAGCCATGGTATCTATCCTTCCTAGTACTCAACAACGCCCATGTAGCGGCGGAAGTCGGGGTCGTGATCGAACACCTTGCCGCGCGCTGCACGCAGCTCGCAGTTCATAGCGTAGAACAGCACCGGATCCAGATAAGCACGAACGCTCGCCGGCACGGCCTCCATACCGTACTCCTTGGCATCAAGCACCATCAGCGTGTCGGTATGGGTCTCGAGGAACGCCAGGGCGCGCTCGTCCATAGGACGGCACTCGCTCGAGCCCATCTGCAAGAAGTAGAAGACGCCATCCTGGGTAGCCTCAAAGGGGCCATGGAAGTACTCGGCAGAGTGGATATAGCTGCAGTGCTGCCACTGCATCTCCATGAGCGAGCAGATGGCAAAGCCGTACGTCTGGCTAAAGTTGGGACCGCTTCCCAGGATATAGAAGAACTCATGCTCCTGGCAAAGCTTGGCAAAGCGATCGCCCAGCTCGGCATTTACCTTTTCGCGTGCGGGAGGCAAAATCTTATCCATTTCGGCAATACCGGCATACATGTCAGCGAGATCGGCGTAGCCCTCCTGCTGGTCGAGCAGCTCGGCCGCGAGCGACAGCGAGATGCCGGCAGGGACTTCGGCCTGCGGAACGCCCTCGCCCCACGGGTACACCCAGGTGACCCACTTGCCAGTATCGATCTTGGAGCCGGCGTTATCGGTCTGCGCGATCACCGTCGCGCCCGCGGCAAGGGCAATCTCGCAGCCCTCGACGACCTCGGGGGTATTGCCGCTGTGACTGCAGGCAATGACCAGAGACTTCTCGCCCAGGCGACGAGGACGCATGATGTCGAACTCACGGGCCGTATAGATATACGAGGTGAACGTCGTCGCCTCGCGCTGCAAGAGCTCATGGGCCGGAATCAGATCGATCATGGAGCCGCCGCAGGCAATCCAGTAGACGCTGTCGAACTTACCCTTCTCGGCAATTGCTTCCTTAATCAAATCATGTGCGTTCATGTTTAGTTCCTTTCCAGTTTGGCCGGCCATGCATGACGCGTCTTGCATGGCCGAGCAAAATCTTATCTAGTCAATCAGATACTTCTCGAAAGCGGCCATGTTCTTGGCATCTGCCGCCGCCGGGTCATCGTAGTAACGACCGTCCGTGATTTCCTGACCCAACATGCCATCGAAACCATGGACGTTGAGCGTGGCGACGAAGGCGTCCATATCGTGCTTGCCGTCGCCCCAGACCAGATGGCCATAGGGGTCGCCATCGATAAAGTGCATCTCGTGGATCGCACCATCGCCAAATGCGGCAAACCAGTCCTCGAGCGACTCACCCGCAACACCCATTGCGGTCGTATCGACCATAGGCTGCAGATACGGACTCGCGACCTCATCGATCATGCGCTTGGCATCGGCGACGGTCGTCACAAGGTTGCTCTCCTCGGGACGCAGGCTCTCCATCGTTAGCACCAGACCGTGCTCGCCGGCATACTCCGCCAAGATGGATAGGTGCTCGCGGCTGCGCTTCCACGCCTCTTCGCGGTCTTCGTCCCAGTCACCCCAACCCGAGTTTACGGACATGCGGTCGCATCCCAGCACCTCGGCAAGCTCGATGCCATGCTTGAAATACGCCAGGCTCCGCTGCTCGTGAAGCGGCTTACGGGCGCAATACTGCCATGGATAGACCACGTTCTCGGGACAGAGCGTCCGATAGCGCAGGCCGCGGTCGGCGGCCTTTTTCGCCAGAACCTCGGCCTCAAAATACCCAGTGTGATCGAGCGTCACATGGGGCTCGGCGCACCACAGCTCGATGGACTCAAAGCCCAGGCGCTGTTGCGTATCCAAAAAATAGTCGAGCGACCACATGATGTAGTGGATGTTCATGCCCGCAATCTGCTCGCGTCGCAGCGATGGTTTGGTTTCAGGCATGCTAAACCTCCTTATTTCGGTCGAACACGATACGTCCGTCCGACATGGTCATATCAACAGCAAGGTCACAGGCATCGTGGTAGTCAGGGTCAAACACATCGCGATCGAGCACGCAGATGTCGGCAAGCTTACCGGCCTCGAGCGTTCCCAGCTCATCCTCGCGCATCAGGTCATATGCGCCCCCTGCCGTCCATGCACGAAGGAGCTCGGCAAGCGTCAGCGTATTACCCTCATTCACGGACAAACCGTCGGCAAAGAAACCACCGCACGCGCTGTAGATTGATTCGCCCAGACTCGGAATCAAGAGCGGAAGGTCGGTGCCACAGCACACCGTACATCCCGCGTCTTCCATGCCGCGACGGTTCCAGCTGTGCTGCAGTCGGACCTCGCCGATCTGCCGACGCATCATCGACAGGCAGTCCTCGCGCTTATCGAGCGTAAGGATCTGGGGGTAGACCTCGCAGATTCCGCCCAGCTTGCCAAAAAGGGCAAGGTCTTTTGGATCAGAGTTCTCGAGGTCGGTGATCGCGTGGCGTCGAAGCATAACTCCGTGCTCATCTCGCGGCAGCGAAGCATACAGCGCAACGGTGTGGCGAACGGCGCCGTCGCCCTGACAATGAAGCGAGTAACGGAAGCCCTCGGCATCAATCGCGCGCAGCTCGTCCTCAATCAAACCCCACTCGGGCTCCTCGACAACCGTCTTGCCGGCAGCCCCCGCATCGGCCGTCTCCTCATAAGGGTCGATCATCTCGGCAAGCCCCGCCCATACGCCGCGATCGGTCATGCGGTTGAAGCCCGAGAAACGAACAAACGGTCCCCGGAAGCGATCACGCGCCGCACGGGCATAGGGCAGATTCGCCCCGGCACCCACCGGCTGCGACATCATGGAGACGCGAACCGTCAGCTCGCCAGATTCCTCACGGCGCGCCATCTCATCGGCAAATCCGTAATAGTCATCGAAGGCCATCTCTTTGATAGCCGTGACACCGCGAGCGTTCAGCATCGCCATGTAATCCGAATACCCGGCGCGCACCTCGGGAAGCGCCAGGAAGTCCCGCATCATACGCCAGATCTTCTCGGCATAGCAGGCCTCGGGCGTAAAACCATAGCGCTCGCTGGCGGCGGCGTTGAGAACGCACGTCTCGGCACCCGGGGTAAAGCAGACAACGGGAATATCTCCAAAGGCGCCATCGAGCGCTGCCGCCGTTTTTTTATTCTCGACGTCTTCGGCGAGCGACGCAGGAAGGTCGCGCCCAAAGGCGGCGGCGCAATCGAGGTGGGCATCCTTCCACAACTGCAAAAGCGCTACCACTTCGTCGACGTCAGAGGCTTCGGATAAGTCGGCCCCCAGGCTCCGCAACGCCCAGCCCGTATAGAACGTATGCACATCGACCAGGCCAGGCATGACAGTCCTGTCGCCACAATCAATCACCTCATCCGCCTGGGCGAGAAACGAGCCTGCCTCGCCAGCGCCACCGACAGCTTCAATCCGATTGCCGCGTACCGCGACAAAACCCTCAAACGGCTGGTCTTCCGTACCGGTGAAGACGCTCTTGGACGTCAGCACCGTCAAACGATCGGACATCGCGACCTCCTTACGCCGGAAGCATGCCGGAGATGGCGGTAATGACCAAGCCAAACACGACCATAAAGATGAAGAACTTCCAGATGGTCTTCCACCATTGGCCAAACGAAATCTTTGCCACGGCAAGGCCGGCAACCGTCATGCCCGCCGTAGGGCTGATAGTGTTGATGGTTTGGTTGGCAAACTGGAGCGCGGTGACGGCGGCCTCGGGATTGAGGCCCATGAGCTCGGTCAGGGGACCCATAACGGGCATGGTGAGCGCCGCCAGGCCAGAGCTCGAGGGAACGAGCAGGGAGAGCAGGCCAAGAACGACGTACATAAACGTGGTGTACACGGCGGCCGGCGCTCCGGCGAGTGCGGTGGCAAGTGCCTGGAGGATGGTGTCGATGATCATGCCGCCCTCGGCGATGACCAGAATGCCGCGAGCAATACCGATAACGATGGCGGCGTACGCAAAGTCGGCAAGGCCCTTAACGAACTCCTCGGCGATCGTCTGCTGATCAAGACCGCCCAGGATGCCGGCAAGCAGGCCCATACCAAGGAACACGGCGGAAATCTCATTCATGTACCAGCCCTGGGTAACAAGGCCCCAGACGATAATACCCATACCGCAAGCGAAATCGATCAGTACGAGCTTCTGGCGGGTGGTGAACTCCTCCTCGATGGAAGCGTCGGTCACAGAGAACTCAACGCGCTTGAGCTTGTCGTCCTCATACGTAATGGACGACTCGGGGCTTTTCTTTACGCGCATGGCATAGCGCATAGCCCATGCGATACCGACGGCGGTGAAGATAACCCAAGAAACGGCGCGCAGCCACAGCTGCGGATTGCCCTCGATACCAATGATGCCCTGGGCGATCAAAACGTTAAACGGATCGATGGTCGAGGCGCAGTATCCCAGGTTAGGACCGAGGAAGCAGATGATAAATGCCGTCATCGAGTCATAGCCGATGCCCATCATGATGGGAATGAAGATGGCGTAGAACGGCAGGGCTTCCTCAGACATACCAAACGTCGTGCCGCAGATGGACAGCAGCGTCATGGTAATAGGAATGATGAGGATGTCTTTGTTTTTGAGCTTTTTAATCACGCGGCTCATGCCGGCGTTAAGCGCGTTGGTCTTGGTAATGATCGCGAACGAACCGCCGATCAGCAAGACGAACGCAACGACGTCGGCGGCCTCTTGAATACCCTTAGTAGGCGCCTGCAGGACTGCAAAGATGTCTTGACCCAGGTTAACGGTCTCGCCGGTCTCGGGATCGGTATAGTTCTTATCGACCTGTTCATAGGTTCCGGCAACGGCGACTTCGCGCTCGCCTGCTGCAGTCGAAATCGTCTTACGCTGGTACTGGCCAGAGGGGACGACCCAGGTTAAAACTGCAAAAACCACGATCAGCAAGAACATGATCGTATAGACGTGCGGTAATTTGAATTTGAAACGTCTGTTTGTCTTCTTCGCCTTCGTATCTGACATAGATACCTCCAAAGAACCCGAGACCTTATCGCGTCTCGCTTTAACGTTCGCGCAATGCAAACGTCCTATGACGTTCTATAGATTATCAGCGTGTTTTTAGCACTTCAAGGATATTTCGGACAGGTTACGAGGAGTCGGGTGAACGGTCGTTCAACGGCGGCGAACGGCAAAAAAGCCCGGCAGGCACAATTTGGGCCGCCGGGCGTTCTCTTGATCAACGTCCTAAATATCAAAAATGTAGCGCGATCCCACAATCCGCTGTCGGCCGATGATAAACGGCCGTTGCTGCTCGTCGTAGAAATATGCCTCCATATAAAACAGAGGCTCTCCCGTGGGAACGGACAGCAGCCGGGCGACTTCGGGTGACGCACACGCGATCTCAAGCGTGCACGGCTCTGTGAGGGCAGGCCCGCGACCCGTCCTTTCGCGCACGACCTCGAAAATTGATTGATCGGTAAGGTCCGCCTTCGCCAAAAAGGCGCTGTCTTCATAAACGTACGTGTTGTTCTCGAGCATCACGGGGATGCCATCGGCGGTGCGCACACGTTCAATGCAGATCAGCTCCGACCCAACGGGAACGCCAAAAAACTGCGCTTCGGCAGCATCGGCCGGCAACACTTTTCTTGAGACAATACGCGCCCCGGGCTCCATCTCGTTGACACGGCAGGCGTCCGAAAAGCTCTGAACGTCGTCCTTCTGGCGGATTTTACGCTTGAGCTTGGGGGCGTTTACAAACGTGCCCCTCCCCTGCTGCTTGGTAAGGTAGCCCTGCTGGACAAGCTCTTCAATGGCTCGCCGAACGGTAACGCGACCGACTTTGTAGCTTTCGGCCAATTCGAATTCATTTGGTATCCGAGCGCCCGCCTTATAGGTACCAGAATTGATGTCATTTTTGATGATATCGATAACCTGTTGATATAGCGGGATTGCCGCTTTTCCGTCGGTCAACCCTTCAGTCGATGGCATTTGCCCTCCCCTGGCAAATATGGAATCAATAATCGGTGCGGATTACGCATCGCCAGTCCTACGCAAGCTCCAGCAGCTCTGGCAGCTGGTCGATAATCTTGTCAGCAGCATCCTGGCTAAAGCCGAAGCGCTCCTCGCGTTTGGCAATCACCGTCAGACCCGCTCGCTTGCCGGCAGTGATGCCGGGCACCGAGTCCTCGACGCAGCAGCAGCGGTCCGCGGGCAGCCCCAGCAAATCCAACGCATGCAGGTAAATATCGGGCTCGGGCTTGCTCTCCTTAAACTGCTCGCCGCTCACCACGTACTCAAAGGCATCCGACAGACCGCACGCATCGAGCACTTCCTCGATGCTGTCCATGGGAGACGAACTGGCCAGCGCCACGCGAACGCCGCGGCGCGGAAGCTCGCGAATCGTCTCCACGGCGCCCGGATTGATCAAGGTCTGATAATCGCGCGGTCTTTTATGTGCCCATTCATCCCAGCGGGCCAGTGCCTCCTCGCCGGTAAAGTGCCCCTTTCCGGCGCGCTCAAACCAATCGACCAGCATATGCAAAAAGAACTGATGCGAGGTGCCAACCTGCCCGTTCAGCTCCTCTTGGGTCAGGTTCAGCCCAAGCTCTTTGGCAAACGCAGCGGTCTCCCCCAGGTAGTAATACTCGGTATCGACGATGACGCCGTCCATGTCAAAGATAACGGCGTCGAACGGAAATGCGGACACGGCACCCTCCCTAACAAAAAGGCGCCCGCAAGCGGACGCCCGAACCATGCACTATCGGCGATTCTAACCCAGCAGCTTGTCGAGTGCCACCGCGATGCCATCTTCGTTGTTATTGGCGGTCACCATCTGAGCCACGGCCTTGACCTCATCGACGGCGTTACCCATGGCAACGCCCGTACCCGCCCACTCGATCATGGACTTGTCATTCTGGCCGTCGCCAAACGAAACGACCTCGCTGGCATCGATGCCAAGCTTGGGCAGAGCGCCCTGAAGCGCACGTGCCTTATCGATACCGGGCGCCGTAAACTCAAAGTACCAGTCGGCCGTAAACATACCCGAAAGCGTCTCGGTAAAGGGTGCGTACATCTCCTCGTGATGTGCCTGCAGGTAGGCCGGATCGCCCGCGGTGAGCAGCTTGTCCACCGGATAGGCATCCGCGACCTCATGAAGGCTCTCGACCTCGCGGATCTTAAGGTCGCACGCATCGCGCTCATACTTGACGATGTTCTTCTGCGAGCCGTCGGGCAGCGTAATCATGCAGCGATACGAGTCCACGACATGCAAATCGCGACCGAGCGAGATCATAGGGATCACGTCAAAGTTGCGCAGGTGGTCGAGCAGGCGGTGCAGCTCGTCGACCGGCATAGCCTGGTCAAACAGCACCTCGTCGGTCTGAGCATCGACCACGTGCGCACCATTAAAAGCCACCAGCAGGCCATCGTGATTCTGAAGATCGAGCTCCTGCGCCAGGGCATGAAGACCCCATGCGGGACGGCCCGAAGCCAGGATGAGCTTAATGCCCGACTCCTGCGCCGCGAGCAACTTCTCGCGCGTACGCGGGCTGATGACCTTTTGGTCGTTGGTGAGCGTACCGTCGATATCCATTGCGATGGCTTTGATTGCCATATGCGCCTCCTTGCATCGTTTTTCCGTGCACCATCTTATCCGAGCCGGGGCACGTTCGCACGGTGCAGCGCATGACGGTTGCAAAACCACCCCATTTGAAAGAAGTAAAAAAGTGCTTGCAAAGACGCATCCCGACATTTAAGTTAAAAAGGACCGCTGTTGCGGTTTTAAGTAGATCGAGCATATGCAGTTTGAGTTTTAGCGTGTAAGAGAAGGAAGATCGGCAAAGTACAACCCCAAGCGTAAAGACAACTTAATGAGGTAACTGCCATATGTGAGGCATCCCGGGCATTGCTGTCTCGATTTTGAGCACAGTGCGCTCCGCCTTGCATGGGCAGTCCCACCCCGCCCCTGCAGCAACCGCCTCACGGGCTCATTGAAAACCGCATAGCACCCCAACGTCAGCACATCACCTACGGCAAGCACATCACACCTGACAACCGACACATCAACAAACAGCACGAACATCAACCGATTGGAGAAGCTATGACAACCTACCGCATTGAAGATGGCAATAAAGGAAGCGTCCTGGATACCCGCATTGAGCGAGCATCCGCAAACAAATACGACGCCGCCTTTGCCGCCGCAACCATCGAGAACTTCGCGTCGCTGCCGCTCGCGACGGTCTTGGCCGGCAAGCCTCAACTGCTGAAGCGCTGCATCAAAATCATGGGCGATCCCAACATTCGCAGGCTGACAGATCCCTATGCCCCAAATCGAAATAACGAGCCTCGCGTCCTTACTACGGGCTGCTTAGCCCATATGCTCACGGCGCTCGACACGAAACTCAAGCTCGAATGGACACCCGACGAACGTTGTAAGCTCGAAATCAAGCGGGACGCCCTGTGCACTGCATTGTTCCTTCCGCTGAACGACCTCAAGCGCGGCAACGTCGAGCTCGATGCGCAGACCCGGCAAATGCAAATGCCCGGCGCCGCGAGGCAGAAGACCCCAAGGCCCCGCGCGACCGTTATCGACCGCAACCGCCATAACCAGTTGACCGCGCAGTTTTCCATCGATGAGGCAGCCGTTAGAGCCTTGGTCGACACATTGTGCCTCCTGAGCATCAACGAACTGTTCGAGGGCTATCTCGCCCTTGTCCCCGCGACGGCACCCAAGTCGGTGGCAAAAATCATCGAGACCTGCAGGCACCAGTTTGGGCGCCATCGCAACGACGAGGAAATGAACGCCAGTATCGTGCGGTACTACAAGGCCCATTACACAAACGGCGAACGCGTCCCAGTGGAGCATCAGCTACGACTCGCATACACCACGCCCATCGCAACGCTCCATCGCTTTGGAGCCCTTGACATCCGAGAGCCGCACGAACAGGCGGCCTGTCCCGAAACCGAGCTCGATCGCAGGCTCGGACGAACCCAATAGCTCGCCCGCCCTCGGCGGGCAGCAACCCATCCCACAACCCAACCAACCAGAAAGGAGTCCTCATGGACACTTGTCAATCCCCCGTTATCAGCCCCCTCACCATGCGCGAATCCGCCCGAGGCATCACGCTCACCAGCATCTATGACGAGATGCTCGCCCGCCGCGAGCTCTCCGTCATGGGAAACATCGAAACCCCGATGGCCCACGACCTATGCCAGCAGATCCGCCTGCTCGATGCCACCGACCCCAGCCGCCCCATCACCATATTTGTCGCCAGCGCCGGCGGAAGCGTGCGATCGGGTCTTGCGATCTATGACGCCATGCGCCTCGCTTCGTGCCCCATCCGCACCGTCTGCCTGGAATTCGCCGCGTCCATGGGCGCCGTGATCTTTATGGGCGGCGACGATCGCCGTATGGCGCCCCATGCAGAGCTCATGATTCACGACCCGCTGATCCCCCAGGGGGCAGGCGGCTCGGCACTTGCGCTGCAGGAAACCAGCCGGCGTCTCATGCAGACCCGCAAGACCCTCACGCAAATCCTCTCGGACCGCAGCGGCCTCACGCCCAAGCGCATCCAGTCCCTCACTGCAAAAGACACCTACCTTTCGGCCGAGCGCGCCGTCGAGCTCGGCTTTGCCCACGAAATCCTCTCGACCACCAAGGAGGTCGCCCATGTCTAACCTCGCCAGCTGCCTCGCCGCATCTGAGTCCGCATCGTCCACCATCCTCGCCAAGGATCGAACGCTTTCCTGCGACACCCGCCAAACGGGACTCAACAACAACGCACTTGTGATCGGCCCCTCGGGAGCCGGCAAGACCCGAAACGTCCTCAAGCCCAACCTGCTGCAAATGAACGCAAGCTACATCGTGCTCGACACCAAAGGCACGCTCTGTCGCGAAGTGGGACCCGTGCTGGCAGCCCACGGTTACCGCGTGCAATGTCTCAACTTCGCCGACCTCAACACCGTCCCGGCCCTTGCGCCCGGCATCGAGCGCTGCGGCTACAACCCCCTGAGGCACATTCGCCGCAAGGCGGACGGCAGGCCCAACCAGCAGGACATCCTCTCGGTGGCAAAGGCCATCTGCCCCATCGAGGACAACAACCAGCCTTTTTGGGATCATGCGGCGGCAAACCTGCTGTCGTGTCTTATCGCCTACGTCACCGAACAGCTACCCGCCGACGAGCAGACGATCAGCTCGGTCATCAAGCTGATCGAGCACCTGCAGGACGGTGCCACGGGTCGATTGTTTGACGACCTGATCACGACTGAACCCCAAAGCTATGCCCTCTCGCTATGGCGGCGTTACGCCATTACGCAAAATGCCGAGCGCATGCACGCGAGCATCGTCGGCATCCTTGCCGAAAAGGTCATGTGTCTGGGATTCGACGGTGCGGCACAGCTCTATCGTGAGTGCCATCAGGTGGACTTCGCTTCCATGGGACACACCCCCTGCGCCCTGTTTGTAACCGTGAGCGATATTGACCGCAATCTCGATCCGCTGACCGGCCTCTTTATTTCGCAGGCGTTTATGGGCCTCATACGCGAGGCCGACAAGCAGCCCGATGGCAGCCTGCCCGTGCCCGTACGCTTTATGCTCGATGACTTCGCAAATCTGCAGATCCCCCAGATCGACAACGTGCTCTCCATCATCCGCAGCCGTGAGATCTGGGCGACGCTGCTCCTGCAGTCGACCAACCAGCTCGACGCACTCTATGGCGAGGCGCGTGCCCGCTCCATCATGGGCAACTGCGACACGCAGCTGGTACTGGCCTTCCAAGACCCCGAGAGCGCCCGCGTCTTCTCGGAGCGCGCCGACGTACTGTCCAGCACGCTCATGGCAACGCCCGTCGACCGTTCCTGGCTCTTCGTCCGCGGCCGCGATCCCCAGCAGGTCGAGCGCTTTAGGCTCGAAGACCATCCGCTGTACGGGGAACTACCCGAAGCGCAGCGAGACACCACCCAGGTCGAATTCGCCCATTAACAACGCCGCGCAGTCCGCCACGCTCGACCACAAACAGCAAGGGCCCGCATCCCAACGGATACGGGCCCTTGTCAGCTATGCGTTACTTATCGCAGCGAATCCTACTTGCGGTGAGCGCGGTAGAACTCGATGAGCGCCTGGGTCGAAGCGTCTTGCTCGGCCTTGGCGGCGTCGTCGTGGAAGGCCGGGGTGATCTGCTTGGCAAGCTGCTTGCCCAGCTCGACGCCCCACTGGTCGTAGGAGTCGATGCCCCAGACCGTGCCCTCGACAAACGTGATGTGCTCGTACAGGGCGATAAGCTCGCCGAGTGCGAACGGGGTCAGCGTGTCGCCAAAGATCGAGGTCGTCGGACGGTTGCCCTCAAAGCAGCGGGCCGGGACAATCTGCTCGGGCGTGCCCTCGGCGCGCACCTCATCGGCCGTCTTACCAAAGGCGAGCGCCTTGGTCTGGGCCAGGAAGTTGCCCAGGAACAGCTCGTGCACGTCCTGACCGCTGTCGGTTGCGGGGTTGGCAGTGTTGGCGAAAGCGATAAAGTCGGCCGGGACCACCACGGTGCCCTGGTGCAGCAGCTGGTAGAAGGCATGCTGGCCGTTGGTGCCGGGCTCGCCCCAGAAGATCTCACCGGTGTCGGAGGTCACGGCGCTGCCGTCCCAGCGGACGTGCTTGCCGTTGGACTCCATAGTGAGCTGCTGCAGGTAGGCCGGGAAACGGTGCAGGTACTGGCAGTACGGCAGCACGGCGTGGCTCTTGGAACCGAAGAAGTTGACGTACCAGACGTTGAACAAGCCCATCAGCGCGACGGCGTTGTTCTCGAGCGGCGCGTTGCAGAAGTACTCGTCGATGGCATGGAAACCCTCGAGGAACTGCTGGAAGCGCTCGGGGCCGAGCACGACGATCAGCGACAGACCCACGGCGGAATCGACGGAGTAACGGCCGCCGACCCAGTTCCAGAAACCGAAGGCGTTGGCCGGGTCGATACCGAAGGCCTCGACCTTGTCGAGCGCGGTGGAGACGGCGACGAAGTGCTTGGTCACGGCCTCGGCGTTCTGCTCATCGGAGCCGTCGATGGCGCCCTGAGCCTTGAGCTGCTCGAGCATCCAAGTCTTGACCTCGCGGGCGTTGGTGAGGGTCTCAAGCGTGGTGAAGGTCTTGGAGACGATGATCACGAGCGTGGTCTCGGGGTCCAGACCCTTGAGCTTCTCGGCCTGATCGTTGGGGTCGATGTTGGAGATGTAACGGCAGTCGATACCGGCGTCGGCATAGGGGCGAAGAGCCTCGTAGGCCATGACCGGGCCCAGGTCGGAGCCACCAATGCCGATGGACACCAGGTGCTCGATCTTCTTGCCGGTAACGCCCTTCCACTCACCGGAGCGCACGCGCTCGGCGAAGGCGTACATGCGGTCGAGGACCTCGTGCACGTCGGCGACGACATCCTGGCCGTCAACGATGAGCTGGCCCTTTTCGCTTGCGGGACGGCGAAGCGCGGTGTGCAGGACGGCGCGGTCCTCGGTGGTGTTGATGTGCTCGCCGGAGAACATGGCGTCGCGGCGCTCCTCGAGCTTCACCTCGCGGGCAAGATCGCACAGCAGTTTGACGGTCTCATCGGTCACCAGGTTCTTGGACAGATCGAAGTGAAGGTCGCCGGCATCAAAGCTCAGCTTGTTCACGCGGTCGGCGTCAGCAGCGAACCAGGCCTTGAGGTCGATGCCCTCGGCCTCGAGCTTCTCCTGATGGGCCTCGAGCGCCTTCCAAGCGGCGGTCGACGTAGCGTCGATAGGTGCGGCAACAGTTGCCATAAAGTCCTCCTCAGCATACGGGCGCACTCCTCCATGCGCCCGGATAATCAGATGCCCCTATTCTAACGCAGGTCAAGACCGTAATCAGCGAGCGTTGCCAATCTGCCCCCAGACGGCGACCGACCAAAAAGGGACAGGTTTATTTTGGCAGGTCAAACGCTTTACCTACCAAAATAAACCCGTCCCTTCCTGGCAGGCTATTATGCCGCAGCACATACGCTACCGAGCAGCTCGCGCAAGGGCGAGCCGATGCCCTCCAACAGCTCGGGTGCGATAATGGCAAAAACGGGAACCTCGCCGGCGCCCACGACGGCAGGCACCTTTCCCTCCGAGACAATGCACCCGTAGGGAACAAAGCCGTCCTCGCCGGCATCGAGCACGGCCATGCGACGAGCGAGTTCGCGCGCAAAGCCCGCCGTGTCGGCATCGCCAATCGCTAGGACAAAGTCCACACCTTCATCGATCGCAAGGGCTACGGCTTCATCGACCAATTCGTCCCCTCCGTCGCCCCCGACCGAGCCGCAACGGAAGAGCACGCGTTCAAGCAGAGCGCGATCGAGCGATCCCAGTGCCGCCGAGACAAGCTCATCACGCGCATGCTTGTCGCCTCCCAACACGACCAGCGCCTTGGTGCCGCCGTAGTGGGCGACCAATCGTCCGCACCAGCGAGCCACGTCTCCATCCGCAACCAAGCGCGTCGGCATACCAAACCCATAGTTGACCATCTTCCCCACAACCCTTCCATGCTTTTGAGGTGAAACAGATCGTTAGGCTCATGCTACGAAGCGAGCTTTTCCGAGCTGTTTCGCGCTCTTTAGGGCTGCGTTAAAACCCACCAAAAAGGGACAGGTTTGTTTTGGCAGGTCAAGCGTTTTACCGACCAAAATAAACCTGTCCCTTTTTGGCAGGTTTTGACGGTGTCCGGTCGAGCGGGTATTATCGAACAGGTATTCGATAGGAACATGTGTTTGATTGAAGGACACGGATGGCGCACGAGCAGCACACCTATATCTGCATCGACCTCAAGACGTTTTATGCCAGCGTCGAGTGCGTCGACCGTGGACTCGATCCACTCGCCACCAACCTGGTCGTTGCCGACGAATCGCGCGGACGCACAACCATCTGTCTCGCCATCACGCAAGCCATGAAGGACTTAGGGATTCACAACCGCTGCCGTCTATTCGAGATCCCCGATGGCATCGACTACATCAAGGCCGTACCGCGCATGCAGCACTACATGGAGGTATCGGCGCAAATCTATGGTATCTACCTGGAATACGTCAGTCCGCAAGACGTTCATGTCTATTCAATCGACGAGTGCTTTATCGACGTGACGCCCTACCTGGACCTCTACCATACCGATGCCGAAGGGTTCGCCTGCATGCTGCGCGACGAGGTCCTGGGGCGCACCGGCATCACGGCAACGGTCGGCATCGGCCCCAACCTATTCCAGGCCAAAGTAGCACTCGATATCACCGCCAAGCACGCGCCCAGTCGCATCGGCGTACTTGACGACGAGACCTTCCGCAAGGAGATCTGGCCCCACCGTCCCATTACCGATATCTGGGGCATCGGCCCCGGCGTGGCGACGCGGCTCGAAAAGTATGGCGTCTACGACCTGATGGGGGTCGCCGCGCTCGACGAAAACTTGCTCTACGACGAGCTTGGCGTCAATGCCGAGTATCTTATCGATCACGCCTTTGGGCGTGAGCCGACAACCATCGCCGATATCCAGGCCTATCGCCCGCAGGCAACCTCGACCACCACGGGACAGGTGCTCTCGAAGGGCTATGCCTACGAGCAGGCCTATACCGTCTTGCGTGAGATGGTCGACGCCGCCGTACTGGACTTGGTCGATAAGCATGTGGTGTGCGATAGCATTTCACTCTTCGTAGGCTACGCGAGCGAGCGGGCAGACATCCGCCGACTCGATGCCAGCGGTACGGCGCAGTATATAGACGGCTGCGGGCACCTACGCTCGAGCACCTCGGGCATCGAGCCCGCAATAACCGACGGCCCCGAAGTCGCGCCCCGTGCCCCCAAACCCGTTCATCGCGACGACGAACGTCGACGTTTGGTGCGAGAAGCACAAGCGATCGACGGCGTCTTTGTGGGCGAGCACGGCGGCAAGCCGCGTGGTGGCTACGCTGCGCTCTTCGCGCACTCCAATGCCTCGCGCAAGCTGCCCGAGCGCATCAATTCGTTTAAGAAGATCATGGGGTATTTCGATGAGCTCTGGGCGCAAACGGTCGACCCCAAGCGACCGGTCAAGCGCATCAATCTGGGCTTTGGCAATCTGATGCCCGAAGAGTTCGCCACCATTGATCTGTTTAGCGACGTCGAGGCCGATGAGCGCGAGCACGACCTGGCACGCGCCGTGCTGGCTGTAAAAGGCAAATACGGCAAGAACGCGCTGGTTAAAGGACTGAGCTTTACCGCCGGCGCCACCGCGCGCGAACGCAACGACCAGGTAGGAGGACATCGTGCCTAAATCCAAACAACAGCCAATGCGCCCGCCGACTCCCTTCGAACGTCTGGCAGACCCCGAGGGAAGGCGTCGCGCCGCAGACCCAAACCTCACCGCCAACGGCGCCGTTCGTGCCAACCGCGCCGTGCAGTTTATGCCCTTTGCCGCCCTCACGGGATACTACGAACTCGTACGCAAGCAGGAGATAACCGTCGAACCCAAGTGTGAACTCACAGAAGAAAAGGCCCTCGAGCTTTCGAAAAAGCTCGAGGGCCTCAAACGCGGCGACTTGCTTCGTGTCACCTATTACGATACGTACGGCTATCGTAGCCGCACCGGCATTCTCGACGAGGTACTCCCCGCTTTCAAACTGCTCAAGCTCAGAGATATTGTCATCGATTTCGACGACATCCAAGACATCGAGCTGCGCGGCCGAGCCTAGTGGCGAGAACGCTTACGCAGGGCAAAGGCAATACCAAGCACTGCGGCAGCTGCAACCAGCAATCCCAAGACCAGCGTGAGGGTCGAGTCGCCAGCGTGAGGCAGCGAGCCGTCCTTCGGAGTCTTCTTAGTGGTCGTCGTGACGGTGGTCGTGGTGCTGCTCGACTGGTCGTTACCGCCCGTCTGGCTGCCACCAGGCTGATCGCCGCCACCCGGCTGCGAGGGATCCGTGGGCTCCGTCGGATCCGGAGTACCGGGTTCAACCGGATTCTCCGAATTCTCCTTGCGCTGGATCCAAACCTGGCAGCCATAGAACGGGTTGGCGGTACCAAGGCACAGACCCTGGTTGGTCACCGCAAAGGTGCGCAGGCCATGGTTATACGGATCGTTAAAGCCGTTGGTCGTCAGCGTCGTAAAGTTCACGCCGTCCTCGGTCACATACATATCAAAGCCGCGCTCGGCATCGCGCAGGTAGCACATGCACGTAAGGACGCTCTTCAACTTCTTGAGATTCTCCTCGCTCAGCAGCTTATCGAATGCATCCTGAATATCGCCCGGCAGCTCGGTGCCATAGGCATCCTCATACTGCTGCTTCAGGTTCTCATAGCTATCGAGCATATCCTGATACTGATCGGCAAAGGACTTGAAGTACGCGATCTCGCTATCGATCTTCTGGACATAAGCGGCGTCGTCCTCGACTTCTTCGGACATCGTTGCAGCCTGATCGCAAAGATCGCCCGTTGCATCCTCCAGAGCATCGCTCAGGTCGCCAAAGCCCTCAACAACCTCAGCCTTCTCGTCGTCGACCTCGACGGCCTCGCTCGAATCATCGTCCGCAAGCGTATTCACAGGAACGATGGGGTCGTCGGGCGAATTCTTGTCGAGCAGATGATTGAGCAGGTCCTTGAGACGCTGAACCTGAGAGTCCCACTCCTCGGGCGTCATATCGATAATGTCGCCGTTCGAGAACTGGCCGATCGGCTCAAGCAGACTCGCGGTGTCAAAGGTACCGACATACAGCTTGCCGTCAAACTTCTGCATACGCCAGATGTACTGGTTCTCGTTACGGCCAAAGCCCGAAGTCAGACCGGAAATGCCACCCTCGGGGAACATGTCAGTGCGATCGCCGACGACGAGCTCCATGTTCTCGTCCTTGTCCATGCGATAGATGTTGACTGACTGCTCAAGATTGGCATTCACAAACGAGCAGTCGACGCCACCCATACCGCTCTTGCCACTCTCGTCAGAATCAGACTTATTAAAGAGAATGCGCTCGAGGGCAATCTCCTCATCGTTGTACTCGCCAATGTACAGGTAGCCGTTGTAGACGATGAGGTTGGCTGCACCAGAACGGGTGCGGGCAGGATCGATGCCAAAGCAGTACTTTGCACCGTCCGTCTCCTGATCGCCAACAATGGGAGTCCACGAATAGCTGCCGTCGGCGTTCTTGTCGCCACGAACCATGGCGAACGACTGCATGGAATTATCATCGGGAGCGTTCTCGGGCGTACCGGTGCAGATGGTCGCATAGAGATGGCCATTGTACGAGACCATATCCCAAATGGCGCCGCCGTAGATGCTGTCCTGATAGCGAATCGCCGGATAGTTAAACAACGTGTCCGAGTTAGCAATCTCGGTGAAGCTCTCCGGGCCCTTCGACGGGTCAGACGACGTCAGGATTGTCGACACAAACTTACCGGCCGCGTCTTTACCCACATTACTGATGACGAGCTGGCCATCATGAACGCACATGCCGCGGATACCGGTAGAAATGCCCTGCTTGTAGGCGGCACCGTAATCCTGCATGCTCGAAAGGCCCTGATAGACAACTTTGTACTCATCCGTCTTAGGATCGATCTCGTATACAGAAGGCAGACCGCTTTTGCCGCCATTGGTCCTGACGCTGCCGCAGAAATAGAGCTTGCCCTTATAGCTCACGGCATGCGGAACAAGGGACCGACGCCGTTGAGCGATTCAGAGAGCAGCAGCTTGGTCTCACCGGTCTTGGTATTGATCTTGACCAAGATACCGCCGCTGTCCTTGTCGGCCGTGCCGTCCTCCTTCTGCTGTCCATAGAAGAAGGTGCCGTTAAACATGGCCTCCAGCGTCAGGCGCATGGTCTCGGCATCAAAAGAATCGCCCAGCGTGCCGTTCATGAGCGTAAGCGTGTTGCCCATCGCTGCATAGCAGGTGCCCACATAAAGCCAGTCACCATAGCTCGCAGCCGCCCAAGTGTAGCTCTGGCCGCGATCGCCTTCATTGTTGGCCGTATTACCATCGGCGCCCGGAACGGCAACGGCACCGTTACCCTGGTAGTCGACGATACCATCCGGCTGCGACGTTCCTACCGTAGGATGCGAGAGCTTCTCAAAGGAATACCCATTTCCCGCATTGTAGGTAACGGCACCCGAAGCGTCTTCGGCGTGCGCCGGCAGCGGCGATACCAAGATAGCGGCAAGCGCTGCCACCAAGCCAAGTGTTCCCACTCGTCTCATAAGGCTATAGCCTCCCCTGTCCTAAAGCCCAGCTTTAGCATTCTTCATTTCTGTCCACGGTTAATTGCAATCTGGGCACAGCAATAATCAGCATATAATTTACAGCAGTAATCTTTCTGACAGAATAGCGGATGCTCGATTGGTAGCGAATTCCGCGCAAACCGTCACCAAACTCCACTTTTGCCGCATCTGAAGGTTATTTTTTGCGCAAATTTTTGGATGCCGATAGTCACAATGGGCAGGAGGCGGTACCCACCGGAGAGGGCAACGCCTACAGTTTCATAACGTAATAGCCTGCGCCCCTCACCGCCGTCTCGAGCGCTTCGCGGTCGATCGGATTTTTAGAACGCACGCGTGCCGTGTGGTCCGCAAACGTTACCGTTGCCCACACGCCATCCTGCGCATTGAGGGCATTCTCGACGTTCTGAGCGCAGCCGTCACAGCTCATGCCGCCGATGAGTAGCTCATCGCTATAGAGATAGTGCGACGCATCGGTATCCGACACAACGACCTTTTTGGCCTTCTTGCCACACGCGCCATCGCTGCAGCAGCTCTTTCCACGCGTCGAAGCGGCAATACGGCGCAAGCCAAAGAACATGCCAAGCGCAATCACGGCCAACACGATGAGACTCGCAGGATTGAGCAAGTCGCTCATGCGTTCCCCTTTCCAAGTAGTCTTATCTGGATACCCCCATGGGGTGTCCCCATCTTAACGCAATATCGTGTCGGTTCGATCAATTAGTTTCCCTAATCGAACTTTTTTGTTGACCAAGGCATACTTTCGTGTATAAGTTTTCCTAGGCTAACACGAGAGGACGGCAGTGCATTGACTCGAACCATAGACATCCCAACGTTTCAGGCGGCAGTCGTGCGCAACTGCTCCCCCACGCTCGCAGGCATCAAGCCGGCATCGCTCTTTACCTATCCAGGCACTTATGCCAACCAGGACGGCTCGGCAGTAACCGAGCCAATCGCAGAACGCCGAGCGCGCCTACTCAACGTTATCGCCCAGTGCAATCGCGAGCTTGACCCACTCGGCATCCACCTGAGCGTTTTGGTCTGGCGGCCCTGCGGAGCGCTCGTGTACGTATACCGGCCCAAAAGCCTCGCCGCCTACCTCACAGACCCGCGCGTCCAAACGGCGCTCGCCAAGGAAGGCTACGACACGAGCGACCTCTCGACATGCCTCGTTCACCTGGCATCGCGCATCACGCTCGCGAGCAGTAACGCTGCGGAATGCGCTTGCAGTCAGGCTCGATGCGCGCTGGCCCAGCAAGGCAGCTGCAGCAACGACTGTGTCTGCGGGTTTCCGCACGAAATAGGCTATTTCCTGGGATACCCCTACGACGACGTGCACGAGTTTATCGCCCAGCGCGGCGAGAACTACAAGGTCTTTGGGGCCTGGAAGGTCTACACCAACGTCGAACAGGCGCTCGCGACATTTGATGCCTACCGCGCCTGCACCCAATACCTCACCTTTATCTATCAGCAGGGCTGCAGCTTGGCGCAACTTGCCCAGGCAACCCGATAGGACATACAAGCCGCGGCCGCGCGCCGCACAACCGAAAGGACAAAACATGAGCAAGATCGCCGTCGTCTATTGGAGCGGCACGGGCAACACCGAGGCCATGGCAAACCTCGTCGCCGAAGGCGCCACGTCCGCCGGCGCCGAGGCCGAGATCATCCCCTGCGCCGACTTCTCCGCAGATAAGGTAGCCAGCTACGATGCTTTCGCTTTCGGCTGCCCCGCCATGGGCTCCGAGGAGCTCGAGTATGACGAGTTCCAGCCCATGTGGGACGAAGTCAAGGAGACTCTCGGCGACAAGAAGGTCGTCCTCTTTGGCTCCTATTCGTGGGCCGAGGGCGAGTGGATGGACAATTGGAAGGCCGACGCCGACGAGGCGGGCGTCAACGTCGTCGATTCGACCATCTGCTACGACGCGCCCGACGACGAGGGTGAGACCGCTTGCAAGGCCCTGGGAGCCGAGCTGGTGTAATGGCACCAAGGGCCTCCAGCAAATAAGGCCCGCATCAAAGCGCATCCCCATCCCTACAAAAGAGCGGGGGCTGGATTCACGTCCAGCCCCCGCTCTTTGTAACGAAAGTTCTGTCAACCAGCTACGAGATATTGCCCAAGAATGCCTTGGTGCGCTCGCTCTTGGGGTGGTCGAAGACCTCGCTCGGCGTGCCCTCTTCCACGATAACGCCGCCGTCCATAAAGACCACGCGGTCGGCAACGTCGCGGGCAAAGCCCATCTCGTGCGTCACGACGATCATGGTCATACCATCACGCGCCAGGTCGCGCATAACACCCAGAACATCGCGAACAAGCTCGGGATCGAGCGCCGAGGTCGCCTCGTCAAAGAGCATGACGTGCGGATTCATCGATAGAGCACGGGCAATGGCCACACGCTGCTGCTGGCCGCCCGAAAGTTGACTCGGCATAAAGTCGATGCGCTCGGCCAGGCCGACCTTGGTGAGCTCCTCGACGGCGATCTTCTCGGCCTCCTCCTTGCTGCGCTTAAGCACCTTTTGCTGCGCAAGCATGACGTTCTTTTTGACCGACAGGTGCGGGAACAGGTTGAACTGCTGAAACACCATACCCAGATGGGTGCGTACCTTGTTAAGGTCGACGCCCTTGGCGCACACGTCCACACCCTCAACGACAATCGAGCCACTCGTGGGATGCTCAAGACGGTTGATGCAGCGAAGCATCGTCGACTTACCCGAGCCCGAGGGACCCAGAACTACGACGACCTCGCCCTTATGCACATCCAGATCGATATCTCGCAGAACGACGTTATCGCCAAAGGCCTTCTGGAGGTTCTTGATGCTGACGACAACCTCGTTCGAGTTATTGGTTTCGCTCATGATAGGACCTCCTTACAGACCGGCGATATGATCAGCGGGCGTCGCGACGACCTGTCCGGCGCTCTTGGCGGGACGCTTCTTTTTGGTTTCGGCCGTGCCCAAAAGCCTCGCCTCAAGACCGCTCACCAGGCGGGCAAGCGGCAGGGTGATGACCAGGTAGAACAGGGCGGCAACCACATACGGCGTGATGGAGCCCGTCGTGGCCACGATGGTGCGGGCGTTCATGACGATCTCGACCACGCCAACGGCCGCGAGCAGCGACGTATCCTTGTAGAGCAGGATGAACTCACTGGTCAGCGTAGGCAAGACATTACGGAACGTCTGCGGGATCATAACGTAGAGCAGCGTCTGGAAGGCATTCATGCCCAGCGAACGCGCGGCCTCGTTCTGGCCCTTGGGGATCGACTGGATACCGGCGCGGAAGATTTCGCACAGGTAGGCAGACGAATTCATGGCCATGACGATGACACCCAGCACATAGTCGTCAACCTTGACGCCGGCCAGCGGCAGGCCAAAGAACGCGATGTAGATCTGCAGGAACGCCGGAGTACCACGGATGATATTCACATAGATGCCGGCAAGGCAACGCAGGATGCGCGACTTGGAGATGCGCATGAGCGACAAGGCAAAGCCAAAGGGAATTGCCAGCGGAAACGCCACGAGCACGATCGAGAGCGACATGAGGAAGCCTTTGAAGACGATCGGCAGGCTCTGGACCAAAATGACCGGGTTCAGGAACAGGCGAAGGAACATGTTGGAATTCCATGCCTCGACCCACGGCTGCTCCTTAAGGTCGGCTAGGAAGTTATCGAATGCCGTCACGCCCTTGATCTCCACCGACGGAATCTTGGAGATCTTCTTGGTTGAACCGTCAGCCAAGGTGTAGGTGCCGCTAAAGGCCTCGTCGCCACCCTCGACGGGGAAGGTCACGCCGTAGACCTCGACGCGGAAATAGCCGCCGGCAGACGCCGTCTCGCCAAAGTCGATCTTGAGCGTCTGGCCGTCAGCCTTGCACGTGGGCTTCATGGGCGTACGATCCATGAGGTCCTCGCCCGAGAGCATCGTCAATCGCGTGTCATCGGTACCAAACGTCGTGCCGTCGACAAACGTCAGCGAAAGACCGCTCAGCTCCTCGTCGGCATCGGCCTGAACTTCCCAGGTAATGCGCGTCTCGGTGCCGCCGACCACAGCGCTGCCCGAACCGGTGTTGGGTCGGGCGGTAATCTTTGCGGTCTCAAGCGCCTGGGCGGTCGTGGGCGCATATGCCCCCGCGCACACCAGCGCGAGCGCCACGGCCATGACGCAGGCTAGCTTTTGGAGCAAGGCGGGCAGTGGAAAACGCTGCTCCGCGGCTCCTTTGTTCAGTCGAGACAAGGTGGCTCCTATCGTAGAAGTTGCCGGCAAAACGAGACGGAAACGCTCTCCGTCAAGAAAAGCGCAAAGGCCCTCTCCGCAAAACGGAAAGGGCCCGCGCGCAATCAAGTGACTATTTTACTTGATGTTGTACTTAGCCATGAGGGCGTCAACGGTACCGTCGTCGGTCAGGTCCTTGATGGCCTGGTTGATGTCGTCCTTGAGCTTGGTGTTGCCCTGGTTGATGGCGATAGCGTACTCCTCGCCGGTGCTGATCTGCTTGATGGTCTGGCAGGTGTTGAACTGCTCGGCGGTCAGCTGGCTGGCAACGGAGCGGTTGGTCACCACGGCGTCACCCTTATCGGACTGCAGGGCGCTGAAGCACTCGGTGGCGTCCTTGTAGGGGACGATCTTGGCCTTAGGGAAGTTCTCCTGGGCAAAGGCCTCGGCGGTCGATCCAGACTGGACGATGATGGTAGCGTCGGCGTTGTTGAGCTTCTCGCTGTAGTTGTCGGCCGTGATGTCGGTGTTATCGACCTTGGTCACGATAGCCTGATCGTCCATGTAGTAGGAATCGGAGAAAGTGACTTCCTTCTCACGCTCGGGCGTGTCGGTGATAGCCGCGATGGAAACGTCATACTTGGCGCCCGAAGCAACGCCGGGGACGAGCGTGTCGAAGTCGTTGTTGACGTACTCGACATCCAGACCCAGCTTGTCACCGATAGCCTTGATGAGCTCAAGGTCAAAGCCCTGGTAGTCGCCGTTGTCGTCCTTGTACTCAAACGGAGCGTACTCGGCAGAGGTGCCGACGGTCAGCGTACCGTCCTTGACGAGCGCGTACTCCTTGGAGCCGTCGACCTTCTCGACCTTCGCGTCGTCAGAGCTGCTGGAACCGGCATCGGAACCAGAGGTGGCGTTAGACGAGCCGCAACCCGTCAGTGCAAGAGCGAGTGCCATGGCACCCGTGGCGGCAAATGCGCCAAGCTTCTTAAGCTTCATGATCAGTCTCCTTCCAATGACCCCACGTGATTCAGAGGTCTGCAAAAACTGAGGGCTATTATGCACCCGCTTGTAAGAATCTGCAATTAGAAAACTGATTGAAACAAACCCATAACGTGAATGAAGTATTCCGCTTTGTGACAGTTATTACTGCTGCAATGACTTTAATAGTTTGATTTCAGCTGCATAACCTGCAAGTTCGTTCGGTGTCTCCAAAATGAATGGCAATGCACGTAAACGACCATTCGATACAATATTCTGCATAACCTGCATACCACCGCCAAATTCCTCGCTACCAAGATAGCCCTTGCCGATGCACTCGTGGCGGTCTTTATGGGCGCCGCAGGGGTTCTTGGAATCGTTGATATGCACGGCGTACAAGCGATCGATACCCACCACGCGGTCGAACTCGTCGAGCACACCGTCAAGATCGTGAATGATATCGTAGCCGGCATCACTCACATGGCAGGTGTCCAAACAAACGCCCAGCTTGTCCGACAACTCGGGGCGCTCGGCAGCAACGCCCTCGATGATGCGCGCCAGCTCTTCAAAACTACGGCCCACCTCGGTGCCCTTGCCCGCCATGGTCTCGAGCAGCACCGTCGTCTGCTGGCCCTCAAACATCACCTGGCACAGGATATCGATAATCATCTGAATGCCGGCGTCGGGACCCTGCCCCACATGCGCACCGGGGTGGAAGTTGTAGTAGTTGCCGGGCAGCGCCTCCAGACGCTGCAAATCTTCCGCCATAGCCTCCAGGGCGAACTCCCGCGCCCGCTCCTTAGCGGAGCAAGGGTTATAGGTATATGGGGCATGCGCCACGAGCGGACCAAAGCCATTTTGCGCCATAAGCTCACGCAGGGCCGCCACATCATCCATATCAAGGTCTTTCGCCTTGCCGCCGCGCGGGTTGCGCGTAAAGAACGCAAAGGTATTGGCGCCAATGGACAGCGCCGTATCCCCCATCGCCCGATAGCCCTTCGTCGTCGAAAGATGGCACCCAATCGTCAGCATCTCCAGCTCCCCCTCATCAGTTGTGGTGAAATAGTTCCTGTTTAAGCCTTATTCTGCCGCAAACAGGAACTATCCCACCGCAAGTTATAAAAGGGGCATCAGAGACACGGTCCGCCGAGCCCCTGAGCACCAGCACCACAGCCTAGGGCGCCAAGCGAATCGCATCGATGATGTGCGCGCAGCCTTGTGTGGCGGCCAGGGACATGACGGGGCTTTCGAGTTTCCCCACCTGGATGAGCTGCGTCGCATGCGACACCTCGCCGTAAAAATCATCGACCTCAAATAGGGCGTCGATTTCGATTACCCGACCGTCGGAATACTTCACATGAGCGAGCTCCGGGCGATGGAGGCGTTCAATCTCCAAAGATCCCCGCTCGCAGATGATCGTTAGGTGGCTTTCATATTCAGCCATGCCATCGCACACCATATGAATCGGCACACCACCGATGCTCATATGAACATCATCTGCCCAATCCACCTTGCCGCCCGGCACGTCACGCCAGCGAACTTCACGAGACGAGACATCGCATGCACCTGTGAGTAGGTCCTCAAACCAACCGACTGCATAGCAGCCCATGTCATATAGGCAGCCGCCCTGCAACGGATCGAGCAGATAACTCGATGGGGACTCGCCGTAATCGAGCTTTTGCACGCTCTTAATCGAGACAATACGGCCAAGCTCACCCGACGCAAGCAAGTCCTTCACGCGAGCACGCATTGGGCAAAACCGATTTTTCATTGCCTCCATAAACAGCACGCCGCACTCACGAGAGACGGAAACGATCGCATGGGCCTCTTCCTCGCTCAAAACCGCCGGCTTTTCGCACAGCACGGCCTTTCCGGCACGCAGCGCGCGGCAGGCCCAATGCGTATGCATGCCATGCGGAAGTGCCAAATAAATGGCATCGACATCGGGATCGGCGATCAACGCGTCATAAGCCGCACACCCGTTATCGTCGGCCGAAGCATAGCCATGCGTGGTATCGATCGAAAACGCTCGGCAAAATTCCTCGACATGTGCAGGAGTGCGGCCGGCCGCAGCCACCAACTGTGCCCCGTCGACCTCCTTGAGCGACGATGCAAATCGATGCGAAATGCGTCCCGCACCCAAAACGCCCCAACGCACATCACGCGAATCATCACATAAATCTCGGTCACCCACGATAACCCCCATCAGTTGCGGTGAAACGGCCCCCGTTAACGCCTTATTCTGCCGCAACCAGGAACTATTCCGCCACAAGTTATAAAAGGGTCATCGGTGCGGGCTTTAAAAGGGGCATAAGGAGCGCGTTTTGCCGAACGCTTTGAGTGCGGCCGTCACGGGGCCAGGCTGAAAGCGGCGGCGCACATCGTCGAGACGCTCGGGGATATCGATATGTTGCGGACAGTGCCGTGCACATTTGCCGCACTTGATGCAATTGCTCACCAGCTTGGGCTCGCTCGTGCGCACCGCACTCGCCGTAAAGTACTGCGACAGTCCCGTAAACCAGCTGTGCGCATAGCTCGCGTTGTAGGCGGCAAAGCATCCGGGGATGTTGATGCCCTTGGGGCACGGCATGCAGTAGCCGCACCCCGTGCAGGGCACACGGTTCGATTTCTCAAACTCTTCCAGCACGCGCGCGATAGTATCGAGCTGGCCTGTCGTCATCGAGTCCGGCAGCGCACGATCGGCCAGCGCCGAATTCTCGTCCACCTGCGCAGTATCGGTCATACCAGAAAGCAACATGGTCACCTGAGGATGGTTCCACACCCACGACAGTCCCCAGGCTACCGGCGTCTGCAGGTGCGGATCACTCGCGCCATCGAACACGGCGCGCGCCCGCGGGGGCAACTTGCCCGCCAGACGCCCACCCAGCAACGGCTCCATCACAAATACCGCAAGCCCACGCTCCGCCGCAGCCATGAGTCCCGCCGTTCCCGCCTGATAGCGCTCGCCGGCATAGTTGTACTGGATCTGGCAAAAATCCCAGTCATACGCATCGAGCATCGTAATGAAATCCGAGGCGCTGCCATGGTACGAAAAGCCTATTTGGCGAATGCGCCCCGCCGCCTTTTGGCGCGCGATCCAGTCCTCGATGCCCAACGCCACCACGCGCTCCCATTGCGCGGGCGAGGTGATGTTGTGCATGAGATAGTAGTCGATACGGTCGGTCCGCAGACGGCGCAGCTGCTCGTCAAAATAGCGGTCGAAATCCTCCGCGCATTTGCACGAAGCGTGCGGCAACTTGGTCGCAAGCAAAACCCGGTCGCGCAGACCCAGGCGCTCAAGCGAAGCGCCCACACAAGCTTCGTTGCCGGGATAGAGGTAGGCCGTATCCAGGTAGTTAATCCCCTGTTCCACCGCACGGGAGATGATGGCGTCGGCCGTCTTGGCATCGGGGCGCCCCGGCGCGCCGGGAAACCTCATGCACCCCAGCCCCAACGCCGAGATGCGGTTGCCGCTTTTGGGGTCAACACGATATTGCACGGCTCCTCCTCTCCCCTCGAAACCCTGACAAGGCGAAACACAACGGTCACATCACCGAAACAACTTGGAATCGCAATCGAGAACGTATCGTAACCCAGCAGAAATCGAGCTGTCACGGCACCGCTTTAACATCAGCAAAAAGCCCGATGAAAGGAGCCACCCATGCCCGCGCTCGACCTTTGGAACCTCGCATCCCAGCTCAAAAGCACCGATTATCGCTGGGTTGACCTCACCCACACGCTCTCGTGCGACACCCCGCACTGGTTTGGCTTTGAGCCATTTGAGTCCACCAAGCTCTTCGACTACCTGCCCGGCACGCCCGAAGACATGCTCGCGCCCATGCGCTGCTTCCAGTATTCGGTCGCCTCGCAGTACGGCACCCACGTCGACGCGCCGCGCCACTTCCATGTTGACGGTCGTTCCCTTGGCGAGATCGAACCTATCGAGTTTATGCATCCGCTCTGTGTGATCGACAAGCACGAGGAGTGCGCCGCAAACCCCGACTTTATCCTGACCATCGATGACCTCAAGGCTTGGGAGGACGAGCACGGTCGCATTCCCGAGGACGCCTTTGTCGCCTTCCGCTCCGACTGGTCCAAGCTCGCCGACCTCGAAAACAAGGACGAGGACGGCCAACCCCACTACCCCGGCTGGGACCTCGATGCCATCAAATGGCTTGTAGAAGAGCGCAACATCGGTGCCATCGGCCACGAACCGGCAGACACCGACCCCGCAACCGTGACCACACGCGAGGATGCCTACCCCTACCCCGGCGAACAGTACATCCTCTCGGTCGACCGTTACCAGATTGAGGTCATGGACCATCTGGACGAGCTTCCCGCCACGGGCGCCGTCATCTTCTGCACCTTCCCCAAGGTGCGTGATGGCGTCGGCTATCCCGCACGTGTCTTTGCGGTCTGCCCCGCGTCATAAGTTCCCATGCGTTTGTTCTTCTAAATACGGCCATCCGGTGCACGCGACATGGCCCGGCGGCATACAATCCATCAGGCGCCCCATACGCGGGCGCCTTTTTATGGGGAGATGATTCACATGCAGATCAACAAGGTCGCCTTCATCGGCAAGGGCGGCGTGGGCCTGCTCTACGGCAGCATGATCGCCCAAGCGCTCGGCAACGACGCCGTCGAATACGTTATGGACGACGCGCGCTTTGAGCGCCACGCGGGTGATGCGCTCACCGTCAACGGCAAGCCCTGCGCGCTCAAGTCCGTCCGCGCGAGCGAGGCGACGCCCGTCGACCTGGTCATCCTCACGGTCAAGACAACCGGACTCGACCAGGCGCTCAAGACTATGGAACGCATCGTAGGGCCCGACACGCTCATCGCATCCCTATGCAACGGCATCACCAGCGAGCAAAAGATTGCCGAGCGCTTTGGCTGGGAGCACACCGTCCTCGGAATCTGCCAAGGCATGGACGCTGTGTTTCTCAACGGCGCGCTCACCTTTACCAATGCGGGCGAGATCCGCTTTGGTGCGGCCGCCGGCACCGACCCCGCGACCGTCACCGCTATCGACGGGCTCTACACGCGCTGCGGCATCGCCCATACCGTCGAGCACGACATCGCACATCGCATGTGGGCCAAGCTCATGCTCAACGACGGCATCAACCAGACCTGCATGGCCTACGGCGGTACGTACGGAAGCGCCACGGAACAGGGCTCCGAGCAGCGTCGTTGCTTTGTCTCCGCCATGCGCGAGACGCTTGCGGTCGCCAACGCCGAGGGTATCGAGCTCACCGAGGCAGACCTAACGCAGATGGTGCATCTCATCGAGGGGCTCGACCCCGCCGGCATGCCCTCGATGGCGCAGGACCGCGTCGCGCAGCGCAAAACAGAGGTCGAGGAGTTCGCGGGCACCGTCCGCCGCCTCGCGGCCAAGCACGATATCCAAGCGCCGCAGAACGAATGGCTCTATCAGCGCATCCGTGATATCGAGGCAAGCTGGTAACGCCGCCGCACCGCATCCAACAGTCTCAATAGCAAAAACCGCCGCAAAGGGCACTCCCCTTGTGCGGTTTTCATGTTCAGCCATGGCCAACAGTCATTTTCGCAACAGTTAGAGATGCGACTCCGGAACCTCGTCCTCATCATCGCGACAAAGGACAACACCGGCGCTTCCCAGCAGTGTGGCCGCGATCAACGCGCCGACCACGATAGAGGCAGCCCCACAAGACCCCTGCATGCCCGCGACGAGCGCGGCCGTAGGACCAAGGCAACCAAGCGTCAATGCAACGGCGGCAACGGCGATATCTCGAGCGTTCACAAGACCACTTCCTCCACGAGAAAGACCTTATTTCTCATGAACTAGTGTGCCCCGCGCCCATATGCGCGACGTACCGTCACGGTAAGGGCTCTGTTAGCTCAAGCGTATACATAGAACGGGCGTCCTTACGTTGCCCTAAAGCTCGGTAAAGACGCCCGTCCGCCAAATATCCGTGATACAGAAAAACTACCAACCGGTGTAGTAGTCGGTGGTTCCGGCAGCGCAGCCGGAGTCATAGACCTTGCAATCACCCTTGGAGCCCGTAAAGGTCGAGCCCTGGGCCATATCGCCCGCGGCAACAACGTAATAGCCGTCGGAATCGCGCCAGAAGCCCTCAGAATCCTGAGTCCATTCGCCCGTGCGATAGTGATAAAGCACATTGCTGCTGTAATAGGTCTCACGGCGCCCGTTGTAGTTATTGACACCCGCAGAGCGCGTCAGGCCCGATCCGTTCGCGTAGGACGCGGCAGTCGCGTAGGACGGAGTGTAACCGGCGTTGTAGTACGAAGCCTGGGCGGCCTCGGCAGCCTCCGCCTCGGCGGCAGCGGCCTCGAGCGCTTCGCGCTTGGCATTCTCAAGCGCAGTGCGCAGCTCATCGAGCTCGGTCGACTTCGCGTCGACCTCCCCCATCGTCAAAAGGCTGCCCGCACCATCGATACAACCTTGCAGCACAGCGCGCTCGTCATCGGTGGCATAGTCACCATACATGTTTAGGATAATCTGAGCGCGCATTTCAAGGGAATCGCGCTTGGCCTCCATCGAGGCGTTCCACTCCTGCATAGAGCCATAACCATCGCCGCGATAATCAACGGGCTGTACCAGCGTCGTCTCGGACGGCGTAGATCCAACCGTATCGGACAGTGTTGCGGCGTGGGCATCAGTTGCACCGGCGCCCGCCAAAAGTGCCACGGTCAGAGCGGCGGAAAGGGCGGCGGCTTTCGGTTTTCGTGAATCGATCCTCATGTAGCTGGAAACCTCCGTAGTGCGTTTTTGCTGCGTTTGAGCTGCGTGTGATTCGATCGCGCTGCATAGTACCTCGAGCAAATCGCGACCTGCGGTTTTACTCAAAAGACGCACGTCAATTGCGTAAAACTCACATCCTCTCAACAGGAGTTTTCCACAACTCGAATGCATAAAGCATGCCAAAAACCCTGTAATAGCGCCCTTCCTATGCAAAAAAGGCGCCTGCGCAACCATTGCTTGCACAGGCGCCTTGAGCAGGCATTTTATGCAGTTATACCTATCGAGTCGCAAGGGGTCCTTGCACAAGTCGCCTTACTCGTCCAGCGCGGCGAAGGCCTGCTTCAGATCCCAAATGATGTCCTCGGCGTTCTCGGTACCGATGGAAAGACGGATCGTGGAGGGCGTGATGTTCTGCTCGGCGAGCTCCTCGGCAGAGAGCTGGGAGTGCGTGGTGGTAGCCGGGTGCACGACGAGCGACTTGACGTCGGCCACGTTGGCGAGCAGCGAGAACACCTGCAGATGATCGATGAACTTCCAAGCTGCCTCCTGGCCACCCTTAATCTCAAAGGTGAAGATCGAAGCGCCGCCGTTGGGGAAGTACTTCTGATAGAGCTCGTGATCGGGGTGCTCAGGCAGGCTCGGGTGGTTCACCTTGGCGACATGGCTGTCACCAGCCAGGAACTCAACGACCTTCTTGGTGTTCTCGACATGGCGGTCGACGCGCAGCGACAGGGTCTCGGTGCCCTGGAGCAGGACCCAGGCGTTGAACGGGCTGATGCAGGCACCCTCGTCGCGCAGCAGGATGGCGCGGACATAGGTTGCGAAGGCGGCGGGACCGGCAGCCTCGGCAAACGAAACACCATGGTAGGAGGGGTTGGGCTCAGCGATCTGGGCGTACTTTCCGCTCGCCTTCCAATCGAAGTTACCGCCGTCGACGATCACACCGCCCAGCGAGGTGCCGTGGCCGCCGATGAACTTGGTTGCGGAGTGGACAACGATGTTGGCGCCATGCTCCAGCGGACGGAACAGATACGGGGTGCCGAAAGTGTTGTCGACGACAACCGGCAGACCGTGCTTCTTGGCGATCTCGGAGATGGCGTCGATGTTGGGGATGTCAGAGTTGGGGTTGCCGAGCGTCTCGAGATAGATGACCGTGGTGTTGTCCTTGATGGCACCCTCAACCTCTTCCAGGTTATGAGCATCGACAAACGTGGTCTCGACGCCAAACTGGGAGAGCGTATGCTCGAGCAGGTTGTAGGAACCACCGTAGATGGTCTTCTGAGCCACCACGTGGTCACCAGCCTGGGCAAGAGCCTGCAGGGTATAGGTGATGGCAGCAGCGCCGGAGGCGACGGCAAGACCGGCCACGCCACCCTCGAGTGCGGCGATACGGTCCTCGAAGACGCCCTGGGTGGAGTTGGTCAGACGGCCGTAGATGTTACCGGCGTCGGCAAGACCAAAGCGGTCGGCGGCGTGCTGGGAGTTGCGGAACACATAGCTCGTGGTCTGGTAGATAGGCACGGCGCGGGAGTCGGATGCGGGGTCGGCGCTCTCCTGGCCAACATGAAGCTGCAGGGTATCGAAACCAAAGGTGTGCTCGGGGTTGTTGATGAACTGGCTCATGATGATCTCCTTGATCGAACGAAAGTAAATAAATAAGAGAAGAGTAAGTCGCTGTCTCCTGATCACGCCAACGGGCGCAAACAGGAGCCCGGCATTCGTCTTGGCAAGCAGTTCATATGCGGTCCTCCCTTTGACATCCCGGTTCCGTGGTCGGCTTAATTACCTACCGCCTTTGTGTGTTTTGAATAGTACGAGCATTGTTTCGCTCGGTCAATCACTTAAAAGCGCTAACCTGTTATCGGTTTTTTAGATAGCTATCGAAAGGACGGGCACCGATGACCCTCCAGCAGCTTCGTTTTCTGATCGCCGTGGCAGAGTCCGGCTCAATCAACGCCGCAGCTCAGCGCCTCTATACCGCTCAGTCCAACATCTCAAACGCCGTCAAAAGCCTAGAACAAGAGCTCCATCTGGAGATCTTTACGCGCTCCAGCCGCGGCGTCACGCTCACCAACGACGGCACCGAGCTTTTGGGCTATGCGCGCCAGGTCGTAGAGCAGGCCGACATGCTCGAGGCACGCTACGAGGACGGTGGCACCCCGCAAGCCCGCCTCGCCATTTCCGCCCAGCACTACGCCTTTTCGGTCGAGGCCTTTGTCAACGTAGTCGAGCGCTGCCGCGACAGCAAGTTCGAGTTCATCATGCGCGAGACCACCACATCGCAGATCATCGATGACGTCCGTGCGTTTCGCAGCGATATCGGCATTCTGTATCTGGATGACTTTAACGCCCGCGTTCTGCAGAAGGCCTTCGCCGATGCCCGAGCAAGCTTCCATCCCCTCTTCGACGCAACGGTCCACGTCTTCGTTAGCGAGCGCCACCCGCTCGCCCGCCGCCCTCAGCTGTCCCTTGCCGACCTCACGCCCTATACGCGCTACAGCTTTGAGCAGGGAACCTCAAACTCCTTCTATTACGCCGAGGAACCTTTTAGCTATATCCCTTGCGACCGCAACATACGAATCTCGGACCGCGGAACACTTACTAACTTACTTATCACGTCGAACGGTTACACCCTGTCGACCGGCGTCCTCTCCAATGAAATGCAATGGGGTATGGCATCGATCCCGTTAGCAGACGCCCCAACGATGCGCGTAGGCTATATCATGCACGACGAGCGCAAGCCCTCTCTCCTCTTGCAGCAATACCTCGACGAGCTCAACCGCATCATCCATGCCAACTAACAGTCGGAAGACGGGGTAGAAATCGTAGATTGCTGGCCCCCGGCGAGCATGGCGCTACAATGGTCACTCACATGAAATGCACTCAACGAAAGGAAGCCCGTGAAGGTCATCATCTACACCGACGGCTCGGCCCGATCAAATCCGGGACGCGGCGGCTACGGCGCCGTGCTCAAATACACCAACCCCGCCGGCAAGACCTTCACCTCCGAGCTTTCGCGCGGCTACGCCAAGACCACCAACAACCGCATGGAACTCATGGCGGTCATCGTGGCGCTCGAGGCGCTCAACCGCCCTTGCGAGGTCGAAGTCCATTCCGATTCGCAGTATGTCGTCAACGCCTTTAACAAGCACTGGATCGACGGCTGGAAAAAGCGCGGATGGAAAACCGCCAACAAGCAACCCGTCAAGAACCGCGACCTGTGGGAGCGCCTACTCACCGCCAAAAGCAAGCACAAGGTTGAGTTCATCTGGGTTAAGGGTCACGCCGGTCACGAGCTCAACGAGCGCTGCGATGAGCTCGCCACCACGGCGGCCGACGGCAGCAACCTCGATATCGACGCCGGCTTTAACGAGAGCGACCTGTAATAGCGTTTTCGCGCAGCTTTATATCCCCACGCGCTACACTCATCCTGTAGACCAAACAACGCAAGGGGGACGTATGCTGCGCATCGCGACCATCGGCACATCCATGATCACAGACGACTTTATCCAAGTCGTCAACGCCAACGACCAAGCCGCGTTTGTGGGCACGCTTTCACGCGATGCCAATCGCGGTGCCGCCTTTACCGCCGAGCGCGGTGGCGAGCGAAACTTTACCTCACTCGATGAGCTCGCGGCAGCCGCCGACGTCGATGCCGTCTATATCGGCAGCCCTAACGCACTTCACTACGAGCAGGCCCTTGCCTGCATCGCCGGTGGCAAGCACGTCATCGTCGAGAAGCCCTTCTGCGCCACCGAAGCGCAGGCGCTGGAAGTCTTCCGCGCTGCCGAGGCAGCAGGTGTCGTGGCCCTCGAGGCCATGCGTCCCCTCCACGACCCCGCCTTCCACGCCATCGAGGACGCCCTGGGCGAGATCGCCCCCATCCGCCGCGCCTCATTGCGCTTTGGCAAATATTCCTCGCGCTACAACGAGATTCTCGCGGGACGCGCCACCAATATCTTCGACTGCAATATGGCATCGGGTTCCCTCATGGACATTGGCGTCTACACCGTCGAGCCCATGGTCGAGATTTTCGGCATGCCCTCCGGCCTTACGAGCATGGCTACTCTGCTCGACCCCGCCACGCGACAGCTCACGCACGGCCCCATCGACGGCTGCGGTTCCATCCTCGCCAGCTACGGCGGTGGCCGTATCTCCGTCGAGCTCGCGCACTCCAAAATAACGAATGACCTGCTGCCCTCGCAGATCGAAGGCGAGCGTGGCACCATCCAGATCGACCATCTGTCCACGCCCCGCAATGTCCGCATCGACCATCGCGGCGATGTCGTACGCGGCTCGGCGACCGAGGCACCGCGCGAACAGGGCGACAACGGCCGCGTGCTCGACCTGCCCAAATCGAGCAACACTATGGAATACGAACTCACAGACTTTATCACCGCCATCGGCGGCATCGATAACGTTAAGGAAGAGATTTGGGAGACCCCGGCGGGACGTCACGAACTTGGCCACTACCGCGATGTCACGCTCGTCTCATTGCGCATCATGGATGCCGTGCGCCAGCAGGCCGGCATTACCTTCCCGTCCGACGCAGGCAAGCAGGCCTAGCGATGGGCTTCTTCGATGCGTTCTTCTCCAGCGTCACCGGCGGCAGTCGAGAGCCTCAAAAACCATCAAACATTGAGCTCGAGTTGCGCCGCAGGCTTACTGTGCTCGCAAGCGACGAGGCCACTCAAGACACTCCCCTGCGCTATTTCCTGCGCTGGGCGGGGCAAGTCCAGGGCGTTGGTTTTCGCTTTACCAACACCAACCTCGCGCAGGCACGCGCGCTCACCGGCTGGGTGCGCAACATGGAAGACGGCTCGGTCGAGATGGAGATACAGGGAGCTCCGGCAAACATCCTATCTCATCTCGAGGCGCTTCATGCCTCCTACGAGCGCATGGGAACGCGTTTTCGCCTCGTAGAAGCCCAGGCCCGAGCCCCACTTGTCAATGAAGACAGTTTCATTCCTCGTTATTAGTATTGTGTGCTAAATACGGTATCATTTACCTACGACCGTTGATAGAAAAGAGGCGAGGCGCATGGCGGTGCAAAGAAGGAATACCAGGCAGTGAAAGCTGGTTCTTGACGCCGTGCGCCAAAGCTACAACCATCCCACCGCCGAGGAAATCTACAACGTCGTGCGCGCACAGGATGACAAAATCAGCCGCGGTACGGTCTACCGCAATCTCAATCTCTTGGCCGACGCCGGCGAGATTCTCTCCATCAAGACGCCGGGCGGCAGCCGCTTCGATCGCACGATCGAGCCGCATGCGCATATCATCTGCATCTCGTGCAGTCGCGTCATCGACGTACCGCTCCCCTTCGATGCCCAGCTCGACGCCAAGGCATCCGAGCAAATCGGCTGGCACGTCACATCGCACTACACCATCTTCGAGGGTCTCTGCCCCGACTGCCGGTAGATGCTTGGGACATGCCTACTCAGCAAGTAGACGACGCAGCTCTTCTTCGACCGTGCGCGTGTAGCGGACACGGTCGTTGATGCCGCGCATGGTGGGGTTGCAGCTCTCCATCAGATAGGGATGGCCCACGACGTTGAGCATGTCGCGATCGTTCTCATTGTCGCCAAACGCCATCATCTCATCGGGCGAAATCCCCAGAGCGCGACCGTAATCGGCAAGCGCGGAGCCCTTGCCCGAATCGAAACCGATAAAGTCCGTCCATTCGGTTCCCGATGTCATGACATCGACTCGATCGCTAAAGTGGCGCTCGAAATACTCCAGCGCCGCCGGCTGCTCTGCTTCGGGCGTCTGGAAGGCAATCTTAATGACATCCTCGTCAATGTCTTCGGGACGGTCGACTACCGCCACATCACAATGGACCTCATAGCGCAGGTGATCAACAAACGCATCGTTGCCGCTCATGGTGTAGAGGTGTCCCTCGCACGAAAGGGTCACGTCGGCATGGGGATACGCAACCACGGCGTTCGCGATATCCATAGCAAGGCTACGCTCCATGGAACGCTTGACAACGGCACGCCCCTCGCTCATCACCAGGGCTCCGTTTTCGCATACATAGGCGAGCTCATCGGCCACCGGGGCAAACAGGTAGCGCAGGCTCGCATATTGACGGCCACTCGCCGGCATAAACACGATACCGCGACGATGTAGCTCATCGATAAGCTCAAAGGCCTCGGAACGCGGCTCGCGCTCCCCCGGATGCAGCAACGTGCCGTCCAAATCGCATGCAATCAGCTTGATTCCCTCAAGACCCATATGCTTCCCCCAAAGCCTCCTATCAACAGCAAGACGGACTTTGATCGGTCGCCCCTCAAAGCCCGTCTTGCGCATACGCGCGCTTAGTCGCGCGTCTTTTTAACGATGGTAAAGTCCGGAGCCATGCTCACGACAACATCGGCCGCGCTCGACGCAAAGCGTCGGCCCGCATCGAGTTCACGGGTAACCACCGAGAGCCGAACACCCTCGACACCCCGAAGCATGCGGCCCAAAACAGGCTGCACCGGCGTATACATGCGCACGGTATGCTCGTCCGAGTCGCCTCGGAAAAGCGGCACGTGCATATTGCCGATCTCCCAGCACGCATGCGCGAGCGCAATCGGGTCCATGCGGTCGACTTCGACCAAATAAACCTCGGCGCTGCTCAGGCGCACGACAACCGCCACGGGCACCATGCCCGAACGGTCGATGGCGAGCACGTCGCCGTCGACAAGACGACCGCCGTCGGCAGTATCCAGCCGAACATCGACCGTGCGCCCCAGCTCCGTCACGCCCACAAACGCGCATACATCAGCCTGGTCCCAATCGAGCAGCAGCTCGTCAACTTCAAAGACGCCGCCTAACTTCCGGCGAAGCAGGAGTTCATAGGACGGATCGTTGAGATTTCCCAAGCATGTCGTCGAAACCAAGCGTTCAGGCATACTCTAGCCCTCGACCTCGACGAGCTCGATATCAAAGTTGAGGTCCTTGCCGGCCAGCTCATGGTTGGCGTCGAGCGTCACAGCCTCGGGCGTCACGTCGATGACGACGGCGGGGACGGGCATACCGCTCGGCGTGGACAGGAAGAGCTTCATGCCCTTCTCGATCTGCTCGATATTGGGAACCTGCTCGGCCGGGAAGGTCAGGACCATCTCGGGGTTGTGTTCGCCGTAGGCATCGGCAGCCGGGATGTGCACAGTCTTCTTCTCGCCCACCTGCATGTCGACCACGGCGGCGTCGAAGCCCTTGATCATCTGACCGGCGCCGCAGGTGAACTCCAGCGGCTCGCCGCGATCGTAAGAGCTATCGAACTGCGTGCCGTCGTCGAGCGTGCCGCGATAATGGGTCTTGACCTTCTTGCCCTGGTTGGACATGGTAACCTCCGTGATAAGGGCGGCGCACAACGCGGGCCGCCGTGAACATATGGCGCTAACTATACCCTAGTCATACAATTCAAAGACAGTTTGCAAAGAAACGCTGCAACCGGAGGAACTATGGCATATCCTGTATTTGACCTACACTGCGACACCGCCGACCGCATCGGCTGGGCCACGCTCGATCTCGACCTGCGCTTTACCGCCGGCACCGATGGTTATTTCCCCGGCGACGAAACGCATCCGCAAGATTTCGACCTCATCGAGGGCAACGCCTGCGCCATCTCGCTCGCAAAGATCGGCAACACGCCGTGGGCACAGTGCTTCGCCACGTTTGTCCCCGACGAGATTCCCACCGCCCACGCCGCGCGCTTCCAGGCGCAGATCATGGCGCACATGAGCGGCCAGGCAATGCTTAACCACGACCGCATGGTCAACGTACGCAGCGCGGCAGACATTCGCCCTGCGCTCAAAGACGGCAAGGTCGCCTGCATCCACACCATCGAAAACGCCACGTTCTTTGCCGAGGACCCCGCTCTGATCGAGGTACTCAAGAGCCTGGGCGTACTCATGTCATCACTCAGCTGGAACGCGCAGGGGCCGCTCGCGAGCGGCCACGACACCCACGCCGGCCTCACCGCCGCCGGCATCGAGGCCCTTACGCAGATGGAGCACGCCGGCATGGTGCTCGACGTCTCCCACCTCAACGATGAGTGCTTTGACGAGGTTGTCGCCCACGCCACGCGCCCCTTCGTCGCCAGCCACTCCAACTCCCGCGCGGTTTGCGGCGTCAAGCGCAACCTCACCGACGACCAGTTCCGCACCATTCGCGACATGGGCGGTATCGTCGGCCTCAACTACTGCAGCGAGTTCCTTTCCAACGACGCAACCGACGAGACCGCCGCAGACGTCACCTTCGACCAGCTAGCGGCACATATCGAGCACTGGCTCGACCTGGGCGGCGAGGACGTCATCGCACTCGGTGGCGACTGGGACGGTGCCACGGTGCCCGCCTTCCTCTCCGATGCCAGCATGATGCCCGAGTTCCAGAACATGCTCTCCAAGCACTTTGGCAAGACCGTGATGCAAAAGCTCTGCAGCGACAACGCGCTTGCCTTCTTTGAGCGTTATTAATTTCACATCCCTTGAGCGGGCCGGCATGCCGAACGGTCGACATGCCGGCCCGTCCCCCAATCCAAAGGACCGCTTTTGACGCAGCAGTTTACGATTTCCGCATCCCGACCGGATGGGACGCCCATCCCCGTCGTCGTTACCAAAAAGTGCGTCAAGAACTTCAACCTACGCTTCACTTCGAGCGGTGAGGTCCACGCCAGCGCACCGCTCGGCGCCACCCGCGAGCGTATCGAAGCATTTGTGAAGCGCAACAGCGCCTGGATTATCAGCCGACTTGCCCAGCGCGAGCAGCGTCAGGCGACGGCACGAGAGCCGCTCAGCCCCTCGTCCATCATTGCCCTTTGGGGCAAGCCCATCACGGTACAGGATGCACTCGATCACAACTTTGCATCACCCGCACCGCGACCCAAACAGGCCACCTTCGCAAGTTTTATGGGTACCGATGAATCGGACGAAGGCCCACAGGCCAAGCGGCACGCAATCCTCGACGGCCTAACGTCCGATGAGCTCCAAGCCCGTATCGACCAGCTCTATGCAACCGAGGTCACCACGGCGCTGTACGATATGGTGCACACGTACGAAATCGCAATGGGCGTCACCGTGGCCCGCGTCTCCGTGCGCAGCATGAAAACGCGCTGGGGATCATGCACGCCCAAGACCGGCGCCATTCGCATCGCACGCGAACTTGCCGCCTATCCCATCGAATGCCTCGACATGGTTGTCGCCCACGAGCTCGTCCACTTGCTCGAGCCAAGCCACAATCAGCGATTCCACGCCCTGCTCGACACGTACTGTCCCAACAATAAAGCTCTGTCGCAGCGGCTCAAGCAACCACCCCTCAACAAGCTCTAGCGTCGACTAGCGCACGCGCTCGATCTCGACGCCGCAGCTTGCCAGAGGCAGGCCAACAGGAGCCCACGGCTTATCGAGCTTTATGCGCACACCAAGCAGCGAGGGATAACGGCGCAGCAGCATCTGGGCCGTCCCCTCGGCTGCCGCCTCGATGAGCTTAAACGTATGCTCGCGCAGATAGCCATCGACATCGTGGCACACCGAGCCGTAGTCAATCGAGGCATCCAGGTTATCGTGCTCCCCCGCCGCGCGCAGGTCGGCATAGAGCACCAGAGAAACGATGAACTTCTGACCCAGCGCATTCTCCTCGGGATACACGCCATGGTTGGCAAAAACCTCAAGGCCGTCAATGACAATGCGATCGGCATGGCGCAGATCGTCATAGCTCACGTGAGGCACCGCCGTTGCGGTGGATATTTCGTCCCTTCCACGGCGAGCGAGCTCAGCACCTTCAGTCTTGGTTGCATTCTCGGGCAGTTTCTTGTTACTCAACGCGATCGTCTCCTTCGTTTAGAACCCCGACCGCGCAAACTAACTACACGCGAATCGACAGGTTCTTTTTATCATCGCTCCAGTTGCAAGCGTTGCGCGCGGGGCATGCAAAGCAGGCACGCGACGCTTTGTCGGCTGCATAGAGCAGACGCTCAAGCGGTTGGCTGTTCACGCGCAGCTTTCGATGGCCCAGAATGGCCGTCTTAATGGCTGCGGCATCGGCCGGCTCAAACGCCACGTCATCGGGCATGCCGCCGAGAATCGCATCAGCGACGCGTTCGCTTGCAACATCATGGGATATACCCGATTCATACTGTTCATCTTTGCCGATATCGTGAAGAAGTGCCGTGGCGTAGATGACCTCGCGGTCAAATTCGAGCTGCTCCTCGAGATTCTTGATCCACATAATGCGAGCGACATCGAGCAGATGGTCAATACCGTGGCGGCAGAAGATGCGCCCCGATTCCAACTGTACGATGTTGCCCAGGTGCCGGCGGAACAGCCCGTTGGCACAAATGTAATCAATGCGAGGCATGGCACCAAAGGGGGCCAGGCCCGAAGCCATAAAGCCGCGACGCGACGTCCCCTCATCGGTCTTCGATGTAAAGTCGTTGACGACTCTCATGGTTAGCGGCCCAGTATCCTAAAGAAACGCTCCTCGAGCGCGGAATCGGTCTCAAAGACGCCGCGGCGAGCAAGCGTCACGGTCTTGGTGCCGGGCTTTTGCACGCCACGCATCGTCATGCACATATGCTCGGCCTCCATCAACACAATCGCTCCCTGGGGAGCGAGATAATCCATGAGGGCATCGGCAACCTGTGCGCACAGTTGCTCCTGCAGCTGAAGACGGCGGGCATAAACCTCAACCGTGCGGGCGAGCTTGGAAAGCCCAGCCACCCGACCGTTAGGGATATAACCAATGGCGGCCTTGCCATAAAACGGCAGCAGATGATGTTCGCACAGCGAGTAGAACGTAATGTCGCGCTCGATAACCAAATCGTTCGAAGCGACGGCAAAGGTTTTGGACAGGTGCTCCTCGGCACTCTGGTCCATGCCGCCGGCGATCTCACCATACATACGGGCAACGCGCGCCGGGGTCTCCAGCAGGCCCTCACGAGTTGGGTCCTCGCCTATGCCCTCAAGCAACAGCTCAATGGCGGCCTCGACTTTTTCCTGATCGACCATCTGGGCCTCACTTTTCCGATTTCACGTTCGCGCTATGGTACCACGCCCTCCGGCATCGACCACAAGCTACATAGTATGGGTCGAATAGACCGGATCATCACGCCAAAGTTCAACCGCATCACAAAGCGCAACGCCCTCGCGCTCAGCACGGGCACGCGTGGCATTCATATCGATCACGCGCTGGTTACTCGAGCCCCTAAAACGCAACGAGATATCGTACAGATCTTGAACAAACGGGCCGTCCACCAACATGTCAAGGCAGGCAAGGATACGGTCCGTCACCTCAGTATGGTGACGACCACCCGGCATAAGCTCCTCGAGCACGTCGCCGGTAAAACACCAAATGGTCTTTCCTGACCCCGCAGGATAAGCGGCACGAACACGCTCGACAAACTCAACGAGCCCCGCCTGGTTCTCGGGCTCCATAGGCTCTCCGCCCAGAATCGTCAGGCCATCAATAAAGGGATGATCGAGGCTCTCGATAATCTTGTCCTCGACGGTGCGATCAAACGGCTCGCCCGCAGCAAAGTCCCACGCAACAGAGTTAAAGCAATTCTTGCACCCACGACGGCACCCACTCACAAACAGAGAAGTACGAACGCCTTCCCCATCAGCAATGTCGAAATACTTAATGTTCGCGTAGTTCATAAGTAACCTTCCTGGGGGTCTGGAGTATATCATTCCGTCCTCAAACATTCTCGGCCTTTGGCCTGCGAAACTGCGGGCGGAACGATATACTCCAGACCCCTCGCGAGCAACACTCAATGAACGAAGCGAACATCGAGTATAGGGTTCGAGGTCCAATAAAAAATTTGTTGCAGCTCAACCGTTGCTGCAAGCAAACCGTTATTGCAAGTCGACTCATTTCCGCTAAGAACTTCGAGGAGTGAGCAGACCGCGCGCTGCATCTCAGCTACGTCAACTTGGCCGCCCCGTAGCGAGGCCCCGGACCTTTGCTCGATATGAGTTCCGCACGAACAGGAGGCGCCAGTGGCGCCTCCGTCGTGAGCCAGGACTGCCCGAAATAGCGAGTAAAGGTCCGGGGCCTCGCTACGGGGCAGTCTGGGATGGTTATTAGAGATGCAGCACGCGGTCGCGGATCTCCTCGGTTCGACCCTGGTTCCAGAACTGGGTACCGATGTAGCCACACGTGCGACGGGCGACATTCATCTTCTCCTGGTCACGATTGCCGCAGTTGGGGCACTCCCACACCAGCTTGCCATCGTCCTCGACAATCTTGATCTCGCCATCGTAGCCGCACACCTGGCAATAATCGCTCTTGGTGTTGAGCTCGGCGTACATGATGTTGTCGTAGATGTACTGCATCACGCGGATGACAGCCTTGAGGTTGTCCTGCATGTTGGGAACCTCGACGTAGGAAATGGCACCGCCCGGCGAAAGCTGCTGGAACATGCCCTCGAACTTGAGCTTGTCGAATGCGTCGATCTCCTCGGACACGTGGACGTGGTAGCTGTTGGTGATGTAGCCCTTGTCCGTCACGCCCGGAATGATGCCAAAACGACGCTGCAGGCACTTGGCGAACTTGTAGGTCGTCGACTCAAGCGGGGTACCGTACAGCGAGAAGTCAATATCGCTTTCGGCCTTCCACTCGGCGCACTTATCGTTCATACGCTGCATGACGGCCATGGCAAAGGGCGTGCCCTCCTTCTCGGTGTGGCTGTGGCCCGTCATGTACTTAACGCACTCATACAGACCGGCATAACCCAGACTGATGGTGGAGTAACCGCCCACGAGCAACTTGTCGATCGTCTCGCCCTTCTTCAGGCGGGCGAGGGCACCGTACTGCCAAAGAATCGGTGCGGCATCCGAAAGCGTACCCATCAGACGCTCATGACGGCACAGCAGGGCGCGGTGGCACAGCTCGAGGCGCTCGTCGAAGATTTTCCAGAACTTGTCCATGTCCTGATGCGAGCTCAGCGCGACATCGGGCAGGTTGATGGTCACAACGCCCTGGTTAAAGCGACCGTAGTACTTGGGCTTGTTCGGGTCATAGTTCAGCGCGTTGGCCACATTGTTAAATCCGTTACCGGAGCGGTCGGGCGTCAAGAAGCTGCGGCAACCCATGCAGGTGTAGCAATCGCCGTTGCCAGCGGTCTCGCCCTTAGACAGCTTGAGCTCGCGCATCTTCTTCTCGGAGATGTAGTCGGGCACCATGCGCTTGGCGGTGCACTTGGCAGCCAGCTGGGTCAGGTAGAAGTACGGGGAATTCTCGTGAACGTTATCGTCCTCGAGTACATAGATAAGCTTGGGGAATGCCGGGGTAATCCACACACCGGCTTCGTTCTTAACACCCTCATAGCGCTGACGAAGCGTCTCCTCCACGATCATGGCAAGGTCGTGCTTCTCCTGCGCTGAGCGAGCCTCGTTGAGATACATAAAGACCGTCACAAACGGCGCCTGGCCGTTTGTGGTCATAAGGGTCACGACCTGATACTGAATCGTCTGGACGCCGCGACGGATCTCGTCACGCAGACGGTCCTCAACGACCTCACGGACCTTTTCGGCAGATGCCGAAACACCGAGCTCCTCGAGCTCGCGGGCAACCTCGCCGCGAATCTTTTGACGGCTCACCTCAACAAAGGGGGCGAGATGGGTCAGCGAAATAGACTGGCCGCCGTACTGGGAGGAAGCAACCTGGGCGATAATCTGCGTCGCGATGTTGCAGGCAGTCGAGAAGCTGTGCGGCTTCTCGATCAGCGTGCCCGAGATAACGGTGCCGTTCTGGAGCATGTCCTCCAGGTTCACCAGGTCGCAGTTATGCATGTGCTGGGCAAAGTAGTCGGAATCGTGGAAGTGGATCAGGCCCTCATTGTGGGCATCCACGATCTCCTGGGGCAGCAGCACACGCTGAGTCAGGTCCTTGGAAATCTCGCCGGCCATATAGTCGCGCTGGACGGAATTGACGGTCGGGTTCTTGTTAGAGTTCTCCTGCTTGACCTCTTCGTTATTGCACTCGATCAGCGACAGAATCTTGTCGTCGGTCGTGTTCTTCTGGCGCTTCAGGCTCTGAACATAGCGATAGATGATGTAGTGGCGGGCAACCTCGTAGCAGTCGAGACGCATGATCTCGTCCTCGACCAAATCCTGGATCTCCTCGACCGAAACGGTGTGGCCCGCGTTCTCACATGCCTCGGCGACGTTTTGTGCCGCGTAAACCACCTGGCGGTCGGTTAGACGAGAGCTCTCCTCGACCTCCAAGTTGGCGGCGCGGATGGCATTGACGATCTTATCGATGTCAAAGACAACCTCGGTGCCGCTGCGCTTGATGATCTTCATCCTCTTGCCTCTTTCGCATCGTAGCCTCATTGCGCTTCAGAGCCAAACGATGCCCGGCAGGGCTTGCCCCTGTCTTGCGGCGCCGTCGCGCAATCTGTGTTCTCGATAAACCATAAGCCTCCATGCGGACATTCCCAGGAGCCGATCAAGCGGCTCAAGGATACGTTCAAAAGAGGCAGTTAAGGTCTTCGTTCTCTGTCCGCCATCTATCATACGACAAAGAGGCATCTATATCCTGTATTCTTTTTTTAGGTCAAACACAACATATAGTGTTTCAGCAGGTCAAAGCAATTGGTCATTTTGCAGACGCATTAAAAATGAGGGGTATTTGACAAGTCGGTAAAACGTTACCAACACAGCTACCTGCATGGCAGTTATAAAACCCCCTTAGTCAAGCCGCTGACAAATCCTACCAAAACCAAGCCGCTCACGCCAAAAGAATCCAAAAGATTATGCTTGACCAACATGTTGCGGTCGAATGCCGGCGGACGGAGCGACAGGACTGTAAACGCTCGGAAGACTACAGCCCCGGCGCCCCGTCCGCCGGCATTCGACAGGCGAGGATCTATTACTTCTCTTCGCGAACTATCATGCGGCCGAGAGCCGCTGTAAAGGGATCGAGCAGCACGCCGGCGATAACCACAAAGGCCCATCCCTTTGTGACGAGGCCGGCCCAACGCGCGAAGAACGTACGGCCTTCAATCGTTCCGAATCCTCCCTGGAAGGCAATCTCGCCAAAACCGATCACCATAAAAAGGAGCGTGGCACCGATGACCGTACCGGCGATCTTGTGTGATGCACCCCCCTGCTCAAAAGCAAAAAAGTCCAGGCACATACCAACTGTTTTGCCAAACAGCGGGAGTGCGCTCAGAACCTCGGCGATCACCGTTGCCACGATGAGTTGTCCCCAAAAGCCCGTGGGGCCCGTCAGATCCAAGCCAGGCGCCCCTTCAATGATGGGGAGAAACGCGCAGAGCAATAGCGGGTTAAAGAAGCCGTTGAGAATACCGATAACGCGCCTGACAGGTAACTTCATAGCCGTAAGCCTTTCAAAGTCATTGATAGACAGAGGGCCGCCGGCATATGTCGGCGGCCCCGTTAAAACTACAGGCACGATACGGTAACTGCTAAAAGCAACTACTCCGCTTCGCCCTGAGCAGCCATCTTCTCGGCCTCGGCAAGCTGGGCCGGGGTGAGCTTGCGATACTTAATGGCGCCAAAGACGACACAAGCCGCACAGACGATCATGCCGGCGATGAACTTCTGGTCAATCGTTGCACCAAACGGCGACGTCACGGCCTCAAACACAATGGGAGACAGTGCCATGCCAAAGTTGATGCCGGCCATGCCAATGGCAAGGTTAAACGCACGTCCCTCGGGGGCAGAGTTGCCGGCAGCAAAATTGCCCTCCAGCGGCACGTAGGTCTCCTTGCCCAGCGCAACGACAAAGCCCGCAATGCACAGCACCATAAAGGCGGGCGCAACCAGCGTCAGGCCCAGGCCAACGAGCGTCACGCCCCACGCGATCGGCATAGCCAGGTTCTTGAACTTGGCAAACAGCGGGCCGACCAAAAGACCAGCCGCAATACCGGCAACGGTCATAACGGTAGAGGCAAGACCGGCCTCCACGGTACCGCCAAAGCCGCGACCTACAACAAGCAGCGAAACGTTGGAGCTGAAGAGCTGGAACGTAAGTACGAACACAAAGCTCATGAGCGTGATAATCGCGACTTCTTTAGGCATATTGGCAAACACGTTGACCTTGCGCTTGGGCTCAAGATGACCCTCAGGAAGGCAAACAGCCTCGATTACGATGAAAATGATCATGATGAAGTACGCCGCATAGCTGTGGAACCACTCGGCAGAACCCAAGATGCCGGAAACCATCGTCCAGATAATGCCGCCCAGTGCAACAAAAGTGGAGTAGATGCCCATGACAAACGAGCGCTGCTTTCCGCCAAAGTAATCCGCGATAAGAGCGTCCGTTGAATTCTGCACGGCGCCGAGACCAAGGCCCATGACAGCAGAAGCCGCTAAGACTTGGCCGAGCGAGTCGTGGAACACCAGCACCGAGGCGCCTGCCAGCATCACGATAATGTGACCGACGAGCGTCGTCTTCTTCTTGGACACGCGAGAGGCAAGCTGTGAAGAGACGAGCATGGCGGACAACGCCATCATCAACGGGATGATGCCGATAATCATCTGAACGGCAGCGATGTTCTCGTTGGGAAACGCGGCCGCAACAGAGGCCACGATGGGAACGGGCACGAGCATGCCCATGATGCACATGGCGGCTGCGTAAATGCCCACCAGGTACTTGATCTTGGTTTTATCCATGATCCATCCTTACACTTAAAGAAAAGGGTCGGAGCGGCCAGGCACCACCAGCGGCCGCCCCACACACAGCACTATCAGTCGTTGAATCCGGTGAACACGGGCTCTCCGCTGTACACGAGCGCTTCCTCGACACCATCGAGCACGCGGCAGGCGCCAGACGCCATCGCCTCAAGTTCAAACTCGCCGGGATAAGCCGACACGGGGGCGATCCAGGAGCAGCATTCCTCAATCGAGGCAACGAGCTCCTTGCTGTGGACCATGCCGCCTCCGAGCAAGATGCCGTCGACGTCACCCTTCAGCACACAGGCCATCTCGCCAATCCACTTGCAGATTTGGTAAACCATTGCATCCCAGGCGCGAGCTGCAGCCTTATCGCCCGCAGCGGCACGCTCGCACACCTCGATGGCATCGGAGGTACCCAAAAGATCGACAAAACCGCCGGTCTTCATGCAATGGGCGCGGGCAACGTCGAGACCATGCTCCGCCGTATACTTCGCGACCTCGATTGCGGGGACCGAGCCACAGCGCGTCGGCGCCATGGGGCCCTCGCCGCCGACGATGTCGTTGCCGTCGACCATCTTGCCCTTAAGGTGAGCAGAGATCGAAATGCCGCCGCCGATATGACAGACAATAAAGTTGCACTCGTCATATGCACGACCGAGCTTTGCCGCGTGGCGAATGGCAGTCTCTTTGAGATTAAGGGCGTGCAGGTGCACGTTTCGATACACGCCCTTAATGCCCGTCATACGTGCGAGGTCGCACAGCTCGTCGGTATCGGGAGGATTCACCACAAAAGAGGGCTTTCCCGTCTTTGAGGCGAACTCATGGGCAATCTGGGGGCCAAGCTGCGCCGGGTGCTGAATGCCGTTCGCACCGATGCGGGCATGCTCGAGCATGACCTCGTTGATGGCATACGTGCCGCCGGGCAACGAAAGCAAGCCGCCGCCGCGACCGACAAATGCATCAAAGTCCTCGAGCTTCAGGCCCGCCTCCCCCAGTGCTCCAAGAATCAGATTGCAGCGATACGGCATCTGAGCCGAAACCCCATCGAACTGGGCAAGGTCCTTCGCATCGTGCGCAACGTTCTTGCTGAGCTTGCACTCATCACCCTCAAAAACGCCCACCTTCGTGGAAGTGGAACCCGGGTTGATTACCAGGATGCGCCAGGGAGTCTTTTTATCGGACATACCTTAGGCCTCCTTAAGCGCCTGGGCGCGCACGCAGCTCATCACCACGTTGCCGACGATCTCGTCGACGGGCGCAGAGCGCGAGCAATCGCACACGATCTTCTTGAAGCCCTGAAGCATGGGACCGTAAGCATTGGCGCCAGTCAGGTTCTGGATGATCTTGACGCCGATATTGCCCACGTTGATATCGGGCCAGATGACCACATTGGCCTGTCCCGCAACAGCAGACTCGCGATGAACCTTCTTGGCCGCAACCTTGGGGTTAATCGCCGAATCAAACTGGAACTCGCCGTCGATGGCAAGGTCGGGACGGCGATCGTTGGCAATCTCGCGAGCGCGACGTACCTTGTCGACAAGCTCGTTATCCATCGAACCGTCAGTCGAATGCGAAAGCAGCGCGCAACGGATATCCCATCCGGTCAGCGAGCGTACCGTTTCGCTCGACGAAATCGCAATCGAGGCAAGCTCCTCGCTCGTGGGGTCAACGCAAACGGCGGAATCGCCAAAAGCCAAAAGGCCGCCTTCGCCGCCGTTCCAGTTGGGAATGTCGGCGATACCGCACGAGCTCACGGTGTCCACCCCGTCGGCAAGGCCGACGATGGTCTGACCCGCCAGGATGATGTCGCCCGTGGCGTTATCGATGCCGGCGAACATTACGTCGACATCGCCGAGCACCTGCAAAATCAGGGCGCGCTCAAGCGGACGCGTCATACGGCGCGCGGCGCCCTTGGGCTTAAACTTGCAATCCGGATGCGAAAGGTAGCGCTCGCAGCAGGCGGCGTTCGCCTCCTCGTCGGTCACATCGACAATCTCGATGCCGTCAAGGGAGATACCACGCTCGTCGGCAAGCTCCTTGAGCTTACTGCCGTCGCCGACCAGCACGCATTCGGCAAGATGCTCGGCGGCGATCTTTGCGACCGCCTGCATCATGGTCTCGTTTTCGCCCTCGGGAAAAGCAACGCGCATAGGCTTGGCGGCAGCCCGCTCGCGCAGGGTCTGCATCAGGTCCATGGCAGCTACTCCATCTCTTCGGCAGTGCGCTCGATAAGCTCGCCGACGGTCTTCATGACCATGACCTCGCGAACGGGGACCTCGGCATCGAGCTCGTTCTCGATCATGGAGGTCAGTGCGATCATCTTCATCGAGCCCTTGCCCAGGGTCTCAAACGTCGTCTCGGGAGTCACATCGCCGTCATAGTTGTAAGCGGACTTGGCAAAATCGCAGATCTGCTGAGTGAGTTCTTCGTTCATGATGGTGCCTTTCTAAGATAAAAAGAGGGGCGGCCGCGGCGGGCTGGAGACATGGGTCCCGCCGTGGCCTAAGAGAGGAATCGAATTGTTAAAAGGGTGAAAGCCTAGTCGTCAAGCTCAAACGTGAGCTCTTTGTAGCCCGGTCGGTCGATAACCTTGGCATGGACGCCAACGGTCTCGCCCGCCATGAGCTTGGCGCGGATCTCGGGGGCCTTCTTCTTGGTAATGCCGTAGATGACGTAGGTGTACTGAGAGCCCTCGTCGATATCGACGGCGCCGTAGGCGTACTTGCCATACTCCTTGAGGTAGGGCTTGTCGTTCTGCGGACCAGGCAGGGTAAAATCGATCAGATGGCCGTGGCCGGAAATCTGGACCCAGTCGGTCTTGTGGTAGCCGCAGGCATTGCAGGCAAGATGGGGCGGAAACTCGACGGCTCCGCACTCGGGGCACTGGCGCGCCCAATAGATGCCCTCTTCAAGACCCGTGTAGAACTTTTTGACCACGGGCTCCATATCTTTGAGTTGCATGAGAATACTCCTTATGGGAAATCGAAAACCGCGGTCGCTTAGGCGACGGTACGAAGAATCTGGCAGCGCACATTCTGAGAACCGCCAAAACCGCGCAGGAAGGCCGTCTCGGGAACCTTCTTCATCTGGGTTGCACCGGCGACGCCGCGCATCTGTTTGACGGCCTCGACGATATCGGCGATGCCGGATGCGCCATGAGCGTGACCGAAGTTGCAACGGCCACCGTGCGGGTTGATGGGCTTATCGCCGTCAAAAGCGGTGCGGCCATCGATCGCATACTTCCAAGCCTCACCGCGCGGGATATAGCCGCACTCCTCGGCCGAGACGATCTCGGAAGCCAGGAAGAAGTCATTGCACATAAACAGGTCGATCTCGTCGGGGCTCACGCCGGTAAGGTCGTAGACCTGCTTGGCAGCAAGCTCGGTAGCCCAGTGCTCGTTGTGAAGCAGGCCGGCTTCGACGGCAGAGGCGCCCGTGCCCAGAACCTCGATAGGTGCATACGGGACACCCATGGCCTTGGCCTTCTCCGTGGGCATCACGACAACAGCGGCGGCACCGTCGCATTTCTTCTCAAAGCCGGTAACGCGCAGGTACTGCGTAACGCGCGGGTTGTACATGCTCTTGAGATACTCGTCGGCGGTATCGAACCCAGCCGCCTTCGCATCCTCCTCGACCGTGGTCTCGTACCAGGCAAGGGGATTCAGGACGGCACCGCGGCGAAGGCTCTTGGTAAGGCCGTTCAGGGCGTCATCGATCTGATCGGCAGTAAGGTCGTAGCGCATCGAATACTCGTTGATCCAGTTGTCGAACGACACGCCAAAGGCACCATCGAGCGGGCGACCATACGCGCGGTCATAGATCTTATCGAGCGAGGGAATCATGACGTCGAGCGTAAAGTCCTGGCGAATGTGGGAGGGCATGTGCTCAACGGGAAGGGTCGAAGCCAAATCGCAGGCACCCGTAAGGACGACATCGTAGGCACCGGAGGCGACTGCCATCACGGCCTGCTCAAGGGCGACGTAGCCCGTGCAGCAAGCCTCGGAATGATGGACGGAACCCTTGGCGCGAACGCCAAACCAATCGGCAACCTGCATGTTGGGGGTAATGCAATCGCCAACGAGATAGGGATTGGCGCTGCCGTGATAGAAAAAGTCGATATCGCGGGGCTCAAGACCGGCATCGGCAATTGCCTCGAGGGCCGCATAGCCAAACGCCTCGCCCTCGCCAATACCCTGGGTCTCGGGATGCTCCTCAAAGTCCTTGAACGGGGTGCAGCCCACGCCTACAATCGAGACGCTGCGCATGTTCTTTCCGAGCGTAACCACTGAATATCACATCCTAATCATGTGAAGGTATACGGAGTGATGGCGCAGTCCGGCCGCGAGCGAAGGTGAGAGAGCGCTCGCGGCTTTTCTGTGCCGTCACACGTTGAACTACTGCAGTGGTTCTTTTGAACGTAGCTTTAGTTTACGAGGGGTTTATTTGGTGTTGTGAGACAAAAGGCCGCTATGTGTCCCATCATTTGGTACGCATAGCTTAATTTCGTTCCAAATAGCAGATAAATGACCGTGCTTAAAACCGATTCATAGGGTTGGAGCACTTTGAGTTCACTGCATGCGCAACCGTTTATCCCTAAAAAACAGCCGCTCACCCGAGTGACTTTTCAAAATCGGGGATATGTGGGTGCCAATGGCGCGAGGCATCGTCGACGAACAGCGGCGCATAGAACATGCGATTGAGCGCGGCGGCAACGGTGCGTGCCTCCAAATCAGGACGGACCTCGAGCCAGTACTGGATAAGGTTATGGTGACCCGCGAGAGCAAAAGCCAGATACAAGTCAAGATCGGTCTCGTCAGAAAACGTTGAGCGCAGACGGTCGCGAAAATACCCATGCATGAAAATCGTAGCCTTATGCGTGAACACAGGGTCCCCGTTTTCGCTGTTAAGCGCCAAAACTTTCGAGCGATTAGCCTGGAGAATCTCCATGCGCTTGATCATCGTGGGCGTAGGGTCCAGCTGCGCATCGCCAAAACGAGCCTCCAGCGCAACATCATTGATGTCCTGCATATTCTGGAGCAGCTCATCTTCAAAACGTTTAACCACATCATCGACAGAGCGATAACAGCGATAGAACGTCGATTTGGATGTATGGGCAAGGCGAAGTACCTCGGCCACCTTAATCGACTGCACCGGAGTTGCCGCCATAAGCTCAAAGACGGCATCCTCGATCCGTGAAGCAATATCGTTTTGAGCGTTCAGTGGCATAGCGGCCTCCCCTATTGTCGATTGGCTCCTATGCTACCCGAAAGGTGTGCTCCTTGAGGACGATACGAGGCATAGAGCGCGCCGCACAAGAGATGACGCAGCGACCGTATATCACCGACGAAGTATTCCATCCGTCGGGCATACCGTCTTTGCGAGGGTCAATCGAAAACCCGACACCCTCAGCCTTGAGAATGGCCTCGATGCACGTCCACGTCTGACTCAGGCGAAGATTGCGTTCTTGCAAATTGGGGGCAGCGTTAATCCACGCGCGCTCGTCGTCGTTCACCATACGCTCAACCGCAACGGGAGCAATCTCATCGACCGCCTCGATATCCACGCCAATAGGTCCTCCGACCGACCGAGCAACATCGGAAACGGCGAGGACGGCCACGCTTCCGCCATGTGAAATGGAAATAGAGGGGGCCTCCCCATCCGCAAGCTCGATCTTGCCGAAAGCAGAGCGCGCAAGCTGGGCGTCGTCGATAACGTTCAAAACATCGTGAAGCAGCAAGCCCACGCCGGCGGCTTCCCTCCGAGACGCAATGGGGAGATCCCCGTTGGAGGCACGTAAGGCATAGCGTCCCGCGATTGATGCCATATCAACGGTCTCGCCGGGATCGATCGCAGAAACGTCAACGAGATGTACGGTTATGTTCAAAATGGTCAACCCCTACTCGATTGAGATGACAAGGCTAAACAGACGCTCAGAACCGCTCATTCATGAATCGAGGTACCTTTTGCCGGCGATTTGGCGACCTATTTGGCGACCAAAACAAAACAGCTCAGAGGCTAAGCCTCTGAGCTGCGAACATTTGGTGGGCGTTAGAAGATTTGAACTTCTGACCTCTTCCGTGTCAGGGAAGCGCTCTCCCCCTGAGCTAAACGCCCAAATGGAGCGGACAACGGGGCTCGAACCCGCGACCCCAACCTTGGCAAGGTTGTGCTCTACCAACTGAGCCATGTCCGCTTACGAGGATTAATCTTACGTGATGCCCGCATCCTATGCAAGAACTTTTTTTGAAAAGTTTTGCGACGCCCTCGCGCCTTGATTATCAGCTTCATCCGAACACTTCCCACATTCATCCGTACATGTGC
>CABUHO010000012.1 GCA_902491395.1 uncultured Collinsella sp. | reverse complement strand
GATTTGAATCTATGCCCAATTAACAACCGTCAGGGAATTGTAATTGATGGTGAAGGTTCAAAGGTAATTTGCAAAAACTAATTTAATAATTCCAGTTTGCTGTACTCGTTCCTAGCAGGGTTTGGGGCAGGCACGCCCCAACAAGAAGCTGTCCCAAAGGGGCAAGAATGGGGACTGCGGTCGATTTCTTGGACCGTTACGCGGCCCTTCCCAGCGCGGAGCGGAACTCGGCCGGCGTGCGACCACCGAGCGCATCGCTGCGCCTCACCGTATTGTATCGACCGATCCAGCCCCCGAGCTCCTCGATGAAGCGGGCGGGGGTCCAGTCCGACCAGTCCCTGCCGTACCAGAACTCCTTCTTGAGCAGGCCGAAGAAGCCCTCCATCGCCGCGTTGTCCGGGCTGCAGCCCTTGGCGGACTGGATTGGCTACACTGATGTGGACAGTTCCGGGAGGGGCGCAAGAGACGGGAAGGCCGTGTGCGCGTTCCTGCGCGAGGGCCGCGGGGAGGGGCTGCCTGGGTACGGCGCCTGTCAACTCGGTCTACGTCTTTGATGACCGGGTCGTACTCAATATCAACTTCACGGATGATGCCAAAACGATCACCCGTGAGAAAGTGTTGGGTTCGAGTGCTGTGGACAATGTTCCAACATGCTGGGATCGAACTCACTTGCGGGGATCACACGGTACCCGTGGCGAAGCAGCAGTTCGACGAAAACGCCGTTGCCCGCGGTGAGCGTACCGCTAAAGGTACCATCGTAGATACGACCTACACCACACGAAGGGCTGCGGTCCTGCAAGACACACGCAGCGATCTGGGACGGCCCGCCCGCCTGCTCGCACATATCGAGCGCACGATGAGCGCCCAGGCGAAACTCGCGATCGACCGAGGCGCCCTCGCAGGTACGGACCTCACCGCCCACAATCTCGGACGGGTTGCGCGGCGTGGGAAGGCCGCCAAAGACCTCGGGGCATACGAGGAGTACCTCGGTCCCCGTGCGTTCGCACGCTTCGACCAGCTCGCGATGGTAGTTATCGAGCCCGTTATACTTGCAACTCTCGCCCATCAAACAGGCACTTACCACGATCTTCATATACAACTCTCCCCACACAAATCGCCCCATTTGAGATGGACACTCAAATGGGGCGATTGACACAGCGCAACTAGTATTACTGCTGCTTTGGCATCAGCGGATTCTCGCGCGTGAGAAGATTCATAAACTCCTCGCCCGTGATCGTCTCCTTCTTGTACAGATAACGAGCCAGCTCGTGGAGCTTAAACTTGTTCTCCTTGAGGATCTGCAAGGCACGATCATGCGCGTCCTCGATCAGCTTGGCTACAATCGCGTCCACGCGCTCGGCCGTACCGGGAGCGCAGGTAAGCGACGTGTCCTGGTTGAGGTACGCGTTCTGGACGGTACCGAGTGCCATCATGCCAAACTCATCGGACATACCAAAGCGTGTCACCATATTACGGGCGAGCTTAGTGGCCTGCTCGATGTCGTTGGCCGCACCGGTCGTCATCTCGCCAAAGATGAGCTCCTCGGCAGCACGTCCGCCGCAGTAGACGGCGAGCTTGTCCAGAACCTCCTGGCGCGTGGTCAGGAAGCGCTCGTCCTCCTCGACCTGCATGGTGTAGCCCAGAGCGCCGCTCGTGCGCGGCACGATGGTGATCTTGGCAACCGGCGCAGAGCCCTTCTGGCGGGCGGCAACGATGGCATGGCCGATCTCGTGATAGGACACGACCTGTTTCTCGTGGTCGGACAGAACCGTGGACTTACGCTGCTGGCCGGCGATGACGACCTCCACCGACTCCTCAAAGTCATCCTGAGTCGCGCGCTTGCGGCCCTCGCGGACGGCGCGCAGAGCACCCTCGTTGATGATGTTGGCCAGGTCGGCGCCCGAGGCACCGGGCGTGGCGCGGGCAATCGCAGTCAGGTCGATCGGGGGCTGCGTCTTCACGCTCTTGGCGTGGAGCTCAAGAATGTTCTTGCGACCGGTCAGGTCGGGCAGCTCAACAGGGATACGGCGGTCAAAACGACCGGGGCGCAACAGGGCCGGGTCAAGGCTGTCGGGGCGGTTGGTAGCAGCGAGAACGACAATACCCTTGTGGTTATCGAAGCCGTCCATCTCGGTCAGCAGCTGGTTGAGCGTCTGCTCGCGCTCGTCGTTGCCGCTAAAGCCGCCGCCATCGCGCTTCTTGCCGATGGTATCGATCTCATCGATAAAGACGATGCATGGAGCCTTTTCCTTGGCCTGCTTAAACAGATCGCGTACCTTGGCGGCGCCGCGGCCGACAAACATCTCGACGAACTCAGAACCCGAAATGCTAAAGAACGGCACGCCCGCCTCACCGGCCACAGCCTTGGCAAGCAGGGTCTTACCGGTACCCGGAGGGCCGACAAGAAGAGCACCGCGCGGCAGTTTGGCGCCGATCTCCTCGTAGCGCTGCGGCTTCTCCAGAAAGTCGACGACCTCCTTGAGAGACTCCTTGGCCTCTTCCTGGCCGGCGACATCCTTAAAGGTCACGCCCACGTCCTTGGAGGCGATCACGCGCGCGCCGGACTTACCCAGTCCACCGCCGCCAAAACCACCGCCGCCAAAGTTCATCGAGGGACCGTCATCGCCCATGGCCTTCTTCATGCGGCGGTTGAGCCACCAGCCAATGAGGAAGAAGATCGCCATGGGAAGAATGAGGGTGAGCAGGTAGTAGGTCATCAAACCCGAGTTTTTATCGGGAACGACCGACTCCAGCGAAGCGCCAGACTCAAGCACGCGATCGGTAAAACCCGCATCATTCGGCACACCGGTCGTCTTGTAGGCGATGTTCTCGTCCTCGCCCTTCTTGGTGTAATAAATCGTGTAATCGTCCGTGTTGTACTCGACCTTGTCGACGCTCTTCTTATCGAGCGCTTTGACAAACGTCGAGTAATCGGTCTTCGTAATCTGCTGCGTGTGACCGATGTTGGGGAACAGAACGGTCGAGAGCACGAGGTAGACGACGAAGGCGATGAGCACGTAGAGGATCATATTCCGTCTACGTTTATTGTCATCCATCTCCATCTGCTTGAACTCCATCTACTGGGGTTGATAATGCTATCTAGAATACCCAACCGGGACGGCGATAAACCGACGCCGGGCACGAAAGGACAGAGATGGCATCACTGGAAGTCGGCAAGGTTCAAATCTATACGGGCGACGGCAAGGGCAAGACGACGGCCGCGCTGGGGCTCGCGCTGCGCGCCACGGGCTATGGACTTAACGTGCTTATGCTGCAGTTTGCCAAGAAGCTACACTGCGCCGAGCATGATGCGGCGCCCCGTTTAGGTCTGCGCATCGTACAAGCCGACCGCGACACGCCCGAAGCCTGTGCCGCACAGATCATGGAGCTCGCACGCGAGCAGATTAGCCAGGTAGACGTGCTGATCTTGGATGAGCTGGGAGAGGCCATGCGACGAGGCTTTGTGACGCGCGAGGATGTGGAGGGGTTGATCGCGCTGAAGCCTGCCACCACGGAGCTCGTGCTCACCGGCCGCGGATTGCTGCCCCTCGCCGACCTTGCCGACTTAGTAACCGAAATGCGCCCCGTCAAACACTACTTCGACGAAGGACTCCTAGCCCGCCAAGGCATCGAATACTAGCCATTGCGGACGTCCCCAATGGCTAGGCGGTGGCGCGGCCTAGCCAGTTGCCGCTGTGGTGGTAGATGGTGAACATTGTGGCCGTGATGAGCCAGGTTACGGGGTAAACAAGCAGCAGGTGCTCAAGCGACGGATCGAACGGCATGATCGCAAACACCCAGATCACCCTGAGCACGACGGTGCCAAAAATCGTGAGCAGCATGGGCTGCAAGCTCACGCCGGCACCGCGAATGGAGCCCGACGCGTTTTCGATAATCGAGAAGATCGCGTAGAACGGCGCGATAAAATGAAGAATCGTCGTGGTGTACGCCGAAATCGAAGCATCGTCGACAAACAGACGCGACAACGGACCCGAGAACACCAGCAGCACGGCAGACAGGCCACCAATGAGCATAAACGACAGCACGAGCGACGTATGGTAGCCCTTGCGCATGCGCTCGTAGTTGCGCGCGCCAAAGTTCTGTGCAGAGAACGTGGTGATCGACACGCCAAGTGCCTCGGTAACCATCCAGACAATGCCATCCAAACGGCCCGAAAGACCCCACGCCGTGGTGACATCGGCACCAAACGAATTAACCGACACCTGAATCAAAACGTTGGAAATCGAATACGCAGCAGACTGAAAGCCAAGCGGCAGACCACACGAGATCATGCTCTTACAAATGCCAGAATCAATGCCGAGTTTGGACAGTGAAAGCCGCCACGCACCCGGTGCGTGCATCATACGAATCACGATCATCGTGGCGTTGGAGCAAATGGTCAGCGCCACCGCGATGCCACAGCCCAGAGCCTCCATATGCAACACAGCGACAAAGATGATATCCAGCACCACGTTCACAAGGCAGCCAGAGGCAATGATCACGGCGGGGCCGCGCGTGTCGCCCACGGCGCGCAGCAATGCCGTTCCCATATTGAGCAGCAGCGCCGCAACCATGGCGGCAAAATAACAACGAGCATAGGCCACGCCCTCGGCCAGTAGTTCATGCGGCGTGTTCATAAGCACCAGCATGGGCTCAACGAACACTATGCCAAGAATCGAGAAAACGATACCGCCCACCAGCGCGAGCGTCATGGCCGTATGGACCGAACGACTCAGTCGCTCATCATCGTGCTGGCCAAAATACTGACCGGTAATGACCGCGCAGCCGGCACCGACGCCAACGCAAAAACCAATGCAGAGCTCCGTGAGCACCATCGTGGCCTGAATGCCACCCAGCGCAAGCTTGCCGCCAAACTGGCCGACGATATAGGTACCGATAAGCGTGTAAGCCTGCTGAAAAAACGAGCTAAAGAAGATGGGAACGCACAGCGAAAGCAGCTGCTGCCAAATGACACCCTGCGTTACATCAATAGCCGTAGATTTCTTAGCCACACGCCCTCCCCACCAGCGTACGTCAAACAATAAAACGGCAATTTAAGACCAAAGCCAAAACCAGCTTAGCACCGGCCGGCGGCAACCGAAACACCCCGAATTAGAGCGCGGTGCGAAATATTTGCCTAGTGATACAAACCCGGCTGGTAGTGATACTCGTTGCTCACGTGCGGGCACAGCTGCCAAAAGGCGACGGCACTCGCCGCGGCCACGTTGAGCGAATCGACCCCGTGCGCCATCGGAATGCGCACGGCCCGGTCACAGCCCGCGATGGTCTTGGCGCCCAGACCGGCACCCTCGGTGCCCATAAAGATCGCCAGGCGATCAATCTCCTGCAGTACTGGATCGTCCAGCGAAACGGAGTCATCCGTCAACGCCATGGCGGCACAGGAAAATCCGGCATTGCGCAGCGCGGCCAGGCCATCATGCGGCCACACGCGCGCCTCACTGCCGATACGCGTCCACGGCACCTGAAACACGGTGCCCATGCTCACACGAGCCGAGCGACGATACAGCGGATCGCAGCACGTAGGGCTCACCAGAATGCCGTCGACATTGAGCGCGGCGGCCGAGCGGAAAATCGCGCCCACGTTTGTGTGGTCGACAATACCCTCGAGCACGCATACGCGCACCGGGCGCTCCCCCGCCGCCTCGACGACGCCGCCCAAGAACTCATCAACCGGAATCTGACGCGGGCGACGAAACGCCGCGAGCGCACCGCGCGTCACGTTAAAGCCCGTCAGCTGCTCCATGAGCTCCGTGGAGGCCACGAACACGGGAACCGGACCCGCGCCCTCGCGCACAACCAGGCGCTCAAACAGCGGCATCATCTGATCGAGCCAGCGCTCACCCAACAGAAAGCTCACCGGCTCGTATCCGGCGCGCACCGCACGCTCTATGACCTTGGCACTCTCGGCGATAAAGATGCCCTTTTGCGGCTCCAGCACGCAGCGCAGCTCGCGCTCGGTCAGTCGCACGTAGGCATCGAGCCGCTCGTCCTCGAGCGAATCAATTCGCAGAACCTCGACGGCATCAGTCATAGCAGCCAGCCCGCACCCTTCTTACAGCAGCATCAATATCAAACGAGGCGACGCCAGGCGCCGTCCCTCAATCATTCCAACCCGATAATACCGTGGGGAAATAGGAGATTTACACCTCAACGCGACGATACGTCACGAACTCATAATCGACACCCTCGTCGCCCTCGCCCGAGGCAATCGTGGCAATACCGCCACGCCGCGCAACTTCCCACGCGGGATCGGCGTCCAAATCGGGAAAGTACGTGTCCACGGGATGGACGCAGTGGTTATGCGTGATCTCGGCCTCCACGCAGTACGGCAAAAACTGCCGATAGACATCGCCGCCGCCGATCACCCAGGCAACGGGCTCATCGGCAACCGCGGCGAGCGCCTCGCCGATACTATGCACCACGTCGACGCCCTCGGGCGTAAAATCCTCGTCGCGCGTGAGCACGATATTGCGACGATTCTTGAGCGGACGTCCACCGGGAAAACTCAGCAGCGTCTTGCGTCCCATGATGACCGGACAGCCCTTGGTACACGCCACAAAATGGCGCATGTCGGCGCGATTGGACACGACCATATCGCCCTCGCAGCCAATGCCCCAGTCGTCACACACGGCGACGATGGCAGAAAGCTTACACGTCATACCTGCCACCTATACCGCAATGGGGATGTTCTTGACCTGCGGGCCGTGCTCGTAGCCCTCGACGATCAGGTCGTCGGCCGTAAACGCGTAGAAATCGTGCACATCGGGGTTAAGCGTTACCTTGGGCGCCGCAAACTGCGGACGCTCGATAAGTTCGCGGACGATGTCGACATGGCGGTCGTAAATGTGGGCATCGGCAATCACATGCAGCAGCTCGCCGGGAATCATATCGACCGACTGCGCGACCATCATCAGCAAGATGGCGTACTGGCACACGTTCCAGTTATTCGCGGCCAAAATGTCCTGGCTGCGCTGGTTGAGAATCATGTTGAGCGTCGGCTTGTCGTCCTGCGGGCGCTGCGTCACGTTATAGGTCACGCTGTAGGCGCACGGATACAGGTGCATCTCGGACAAGTCGCTAAACACATAGGTATTCGTCATAATGCGGCGGCTGTACGGCGTGTTCTTAAGGTCGTAAAGCACGCGATCCATCTGGTCAAAGTCGCCCTCGGCATAATGGCTTTTCTGGCCAATCTGGTACCCGTAGGCTTTGCCGATGGAGCCGGTCTCGTCGGCCCACTCGTCCCAAATATGGCTGTTGAGGTCATGGACGTTATTGGACTTCTTTTGATAGATCCACAAGATCTCGTCCATCGCAGACTTAAGCGCCGTGCGGCGCAGGGTAAGCGCGGGAAACTCCTCGCGCAGGTCGTAGCGTGCCGTAACGCCAAAGTTTTTAATGGTATAGGCAGGGGTGCCATCCTCCCACACCGGACGGACCTTTTGGCCCTCGGTGGTGGTGCCATGGTCCAGAATATCGCGGCACATGGATACAAACTGTTGATCAGCCTTGCTCATTGACCCTCCTGTCAGTCGCCTATAAGCAATTTTTATTGTAGCCCAGGCGCACGCGGCCCCACAGCCCAAACATAAGCCCTCATTTTCTGACATATGCCAGAAATTCCTTGCGCAAATCCGCACGTTCGCTATTCTATTGTTGACATATGTCAGATTTGGAGAGTGTATGGCAGGAAGACGCGAAAAATTGCGCCGCGTTGGGATCATCCCCGAATACCGCGGCTTTACCCCTGACGGCCTTGCCAGCGGAGACGCCATCGACATGACGGTCGACGAACTCGAAGTCCTGCGCCTATGCGACCTGGAAGGCCTCAATCAGGAGGCCGTCGCCCTGCACATGGGCGTCGCACGAGCCACGGTGGCGGCCATCAGCAGTCGTGCACATCGCAAGGTTGCAAACGCGCTGGTCAACGGGCGAGCACTTATCATCGAAGGTGGCAATATCGCATACTCCCCCATCACCACGACGACGGCCGCATGGCCAGCAAAGGAGGTCGACACCATGAGGGTGGCAACGACGTACGACAACGGCAACATCTTTATGCACTTTGGCCGCAGCGAGCAGTTCAAGATCTACGACATCCAGGACGACAAGGTACTCAACGAGCAGGTCGTGGGCACCGGCGGCACTGGTCACGGTGCATTGGCGGGTCTGCTTGCCAACGGTGGCGTCGACACGCTTATCTGCGGCGGTATCGGCGGCGGCGCCATCAACGCTCTCGCCCAAGCGGGCATCACCGTCTATGCGGGCGCCCAGGGCAGCTGCGACGCCTGCGTCGAGGCCCTCATTGCCGGCACGCTCGCACAGACCGGCGAGGCCACCTGCGACTGCCATGGCCACAACCACGAGCGCGCCCACGAGCATGGCGAATCCTGCGGCTGTCACGACCATCACGACCACGACGGACACGAGTCCTGCGGCTGCCACTAGCAGCAAGCACCTCGACGTCAACACGCTTCCGCGCGTTCGACAACCTGCGAACGAACGACAAAGGCCGCCTGGAGTACCATCCAGGCGGCCTTCGCCATACACGACTTAACCAGTCGCTACTTCTTATTACGCATCTGCGCTTCCATCTGGCGCAGCAGGTCCATATCGGACTTGGGGCCGCCCATTCCCAGGCCGCCCATGCCGCCCAGACCCATGGCATCCAGACCGGGAATATTGGGCATGCGCATCTTTTTGCCCTTCTTACCCTTCTTGCCCTTCTTGCCGCCGGCCTGCGCCTGATTGGCCATCGTGCGCATGCGGCCCATCATCTTGTTCATCTCGCCCCACTGCTTCATAAGGCTGTTGACCTCGGTGGGAGTCACGCCGGCGCCCTTGGCGATGCGGGCACGGCGCTGGCCGTTGATGATGGAGGGGCGCAGGCGCTCCTCCTTGGTCATCGACATGATGATGGCCTCGTTCTTATCGAAGATGCCCTCGTCCAGATTGCCGCCCATCTGGTTGAGCGCACGCTGGCCACCGGGGAGCATGCCCAGGATGCCCTTCATACCGCCCATCTTCTTGACGGCCTTCATCTGGTCGAGCATGTCGTTCATGGTGAAGCCCTCGCGCAGCATGCGCTCGGCAGCCTCGAGCTGCTCGGCATCGGCGGCCTCCTGGGCCTTCTCGATGATGCCGACGACGTCGCCCATGCCCAAGATTCGCTTGGCCATACGATCGGGATAGAACGGCTCCAGCGAATCGGGTTTCTCGCCCATGCTCACGAACTTGATGGGCTTACCGGTCACCTGGCGCACGGAAAGCGCGCCACCGCCACGGGCATCGCCGTCGAGCTTGGAGATGATCACGCCGTCAAAGTCGGTTCGCTCGGCAAAGGTCGAGACGACGTTGACGATATCCTGGCCGGTCATGGCATCGACGACCATCAGCACCTGATCGGGCTTGACGGCCTTCTTGATGTCCACGGCTTCCTGCATCATCTGTTCGTCGATCTGCAGACGACCGGCGGTATCGACGATGACCACGTCGCGCAGGTGGTCGACGGCCTCCTGAATGGCGCCCTTGGCGATGTCGACCGGGTGCGCACCGTCGCCGCGGAAGACCGGTACGCCGATCTCTCCGCCAAGCGTGGCCAGCTGGTCGGCAGCGGCGGGACGGTAGACGTCGCACGCGGCGAGCAGCGGCGAGCGGCCCTGCTTCTTGAGCAGGTAGGCAAGCTTTACGGCCGCCGTGGTCTTACCGGAGCCCTGCAAGCCCACGAGCATGATGACATTGGGAATGCGGTTGCTAAAGACGAGCTTGCTCTCGGTGGAGCCGAGCATCTCGGTGAGCTCGTCGAGCACGATCTTGACGACGTTTTGTGCCGGCGACAGCGACTCCATGACCTCGGCGGTCATGCAGCGCTCCTTGGTCTTGGCGACAAACTCCTTGACGACCTTAAAGTTGACGTCGGCCTCGAGCAGCGCCATGCGGATGTCGCGCATGGCCGAGGTGATATCGGCCTCGGTCAGCTTGCCCTTGCCGCGCAGGCGGTCAAATGTGTCGTTGAGGCGATCGCTCAGGGAATCAAACACTAGTCACTCCTTAATTGGACTCGCCCACCAGGGCGCGGCAGAAATCTTTGGCATTGAACTCCTGCAGGTCATCGACCTGCTCGCCCACGCCCACGCGCAGGATCGGGAGCTTTAGCTTCTCGGCCACGGCCATGGCGATACCGCCCTTTGCCGTGCCGTCGAGCTTCGTCATGATAATACCGTCCAGACCCAGTGCCTCGTTAAACTCGAGCGCCTGGTTCAGACCGTTCTGGCCGGTGGCGGCATCGATCACGAGCACGACCGAGACGGGCATGGGGCCGGCGGCCATATTGGCGGCGCGCTTACGCGTCACGTTGACCACCTTGGCGAGCTCGCGCATGAGCTCGGGGCTCGTGTGCAGGCGGCCGGCGGTGTCGATAAGCACCAGGTCGCTGCCGCGTTTATCGGCCTCATCGAGCACGTCGTAGCAAACGCTTGCCGGATCGGAGCCGCGATCGCGCTTGATGACGGGGACGCCGGCACGCTGGCCCCACACATCGAGCTGCTCGATGGCGGCAGCGCGGAAGGTATCGGCCGAACCGATCACGACATTCTTGCCGCGGGCAGCCATGGCGCTCGCGATCTTACCGACCGTCGTGGTCTTGCCGGCACCGTTAATGCCTACAAACAGCACGCAGCTCGGCGTATCGGAGAACGGATCGCGCTCGATGGGCACAAAGTGCTGCTCAAGCTGCTCGGCTAGGGCGCGACGGAGCTGCGGGGCGGTCTTGAGGTTCTTCTTCGCCGCGGCATCGCGCAGGTCATCGGAGACCTGAATGGCGACCTCGGCACCCATGTCACCCATAACGAGGGTATCCTCAAGGTCCTCCCAAAAGTCCTCGTCGACCTCGCCGCCAAAGTAGAAGACCCCGTTGAGGGCCTCGCGGCTGCGCTCAAGTCCGCGCGAGAGAGCGTCAAAGAATCCCATTATGCATTCACGACCTTTCCGGTTTCGCGATCGAGTTTTTGCGAGACGACGCGGCTGACGCCGTCGGCTTGCATCGAGACGCCATAGAGAACGTCAGCGTCCTCCATAGTACGGCGCTGATGCGAAATGACCAAGAGCTGCGTATCGGAACGCAGCACATCGAGGGCGCCAATGAGCTTGGACAGGTTGGCGTCATCAAGCGCCGCCTCGACCTCGTCCAGCACATAGAACGGTACCGTGCGCGTGCGGTACACGGCAAAGAGCAGGGCGAGCGCCGTCAGACTCTTCTCGCCGCCCGACATGAGCATCATCTTGGTGATGCGCTTGCCGCGCGGCTGCGCCACGACCTCGATACCGGTCTCGGCCGGATGCTCGGGATCGGACATCTCCAGATGAGCCTGACCACCCGGGAACAGCATGGCGAAGATCTCGCGGAAGTTCGCATCGACCTTCTCAAAGGTCACCAGGAAGGCCTTACGCATCTTGCGGTCGATGGCCACGGTGATCTTGGTGAGCGCCTTGCGCGCGCTCTCCAGATCGGCCAGCTGCTCCTCGATGTAATCGGCGCGACGCTTGAGCTGCTCGTACTCCTCCATGGCAACTTGGTTCACAGGGCCCAGGTTGTTGATCTGGCGCACAAGCTGGTTGAGCTCGCGCTCGGCGGCATCGCGGTCGGTGGGTGCCGGAAGCATGAGCGCTTCCTCGAGTACCGTGGTGCCATCGGCGGTAATGGCCTTAATGGCGGCCTCTACCTGCACCTCAAGCTTGCCGCGCGCGACCTTGAACTCGTTTTGCGTGGCGGTGGCGGTATCGACCCGCTCCTTAGCGCGGGCAACCTCTGCCTTGGCATCCTCGATGGTCTTCTTGAGCGAAGCGGAGTCCGCCTCCTCCAGAGAGGCCTGGTCACGCAGACGTGCGGCCCAATCTGACGCGCGCTCCAGCAGGGCCGAATAGCGCTCGTGCATGGGATCGACGCGCAGGCGCAGCAGCTCGAGTGAGCGCGAGGCCTGGCGTGTTCCGCGGATACGGCGGTCGATGCCCTCCAGGCGATGCTCCAGATCGGGCACGCGGCCCTTCAGCGAACGCAGGCGCTCGCTCGTCTGGGCCAGGCGAACCTTGGCATCGGCGAGCTTGCCGGCGGCCTCGGAATCGTCACGGCGAACGCGGTCGAGTTCGTCGTTGGCCTCGGCAATCTGCAAGCCCAGGTCGCTCGCCTGCGCACGAGCCTCGTCCCGCGAACGGGTGAGCTCGTCCACGCGCGGGCGCGCAGCGCGAACGGCCTCGGCAGCCTGCTCACGGCGCTTGGAAATACGCACGCGCTCGACCTCGGCATTGTTGGCGCTTTGCTCCAGGCGCCCGATCTCGGAGAGCAGCGAACGGCGCTCGCCCTCAAGACGGGCGATCTCGCCGGCGGCATCGCCCTCGGCGGCACGCGCTTCCTCAACGGCCGCATTGGCCTCGACGACCTGATCCGACACATGCTCAAACACAGCGGCCAAATCGGGCTCCAGGCCCTCCAGCTCGCGAATGCGACGCTTGCGCTCCAAAGCGCCCGAAGCTTCGCCGGCGTCGAGCCCCACACGCACCAGGCCGCCGCAGGCGACGCGGGCGCCATCGGGGGTCACGTAAGTCACGCCGTCAACGACCGGCGCCGACAGCGCGGCAGCAAGATCGTCCACGACGTAATAACCGCCGAGCAGCGCCTCGACGACGGGACCATAGCCTGCGCGCACGGACAGACGATCAACCAGACGGGTACCGGAGGCGCCCTCAGCGGGGGTAAAGCCGCTCACGCCGCGCGCCATCAGCAGTGCCTCGCCCGAAGCCTTCTTTTGGTCCAAAGCCGCACGACCGGCGCGCTCAAGCGTAGCGGCATCATCAAACAAAAGAGCATCGATATCGCCGGCAAGTAGTTGCTCAACCAGGCCCTCAAGCTCACGAGGGGCGTCGAGCACGTCGCCCAGACGGCCTGAGACATCATCGCCCAGTGCGCCCATCAGACGGCTCACCAGCGGCGAGCTGTCTGCCATGCGGGCATCAAGCTTCTTTTGGCTGGCAAGCTCCGAGCGCACCTCGGACAGCTTGTTGCGCGCCTCACTCTCACGATTACGCAAGTCCTTCAGGGCTGCACGGGCGACCTCGGTGGCCTCACGCGCATCGGCCTGGGCCTGGCGCGCTTCCTCAAGAGCACCCTCAAGCTCCTCGGCGCGGTCGCGACGGCTCTCGAGCGAGGCCGTGACTTCCTCAAGCTGCTCGTCGATCTGCTCCAGGCGCGAGGCGTACATGTTGTCCTCGACCTCGGCGTTGCTCAGCGAGTCCTTCACCTTGGCGAGTTCGAGCGCCGCGTTATCGGCCACACGCTGCACATCGCGTTGCCCACGCGTAAGCTGCGAAATCTGATTGTCGAGCGCCACGCGCCGCTCGTGGAGCTCAGCGGCGGCAGGTCCGGCGGCGTCAACGTCCTCCTGGGCCTGCATGTGCGCGCCGGTCACTTCCTCAAGCTGCGCACGCGCGTCCTCGAGCTCCTCTACCACGCGACGACGCTGATGCTCGGAGCTCGAGATCTGGCCGCGCATGTCGGACAGGCGCGACACCATATTGTGGCCCTTTTCCTCGAGCAGGCGCATATCGGAGTTAATGCGACCGACCACGTCTTGCATATGGCGGCGCTGCTCGCCCAGGTCGCCCACAAACAGGCCCTTTTCCTCAAGCATAACCTGGAGCTTCTCGAGCTCGCGCTCCTTTTCGCCCAGGCGGTACTGCGCAAGCTCCAGCTCGGCGGCGCCTTCCTTGGAGCGGCTCTCCAGGTCGTTCCACTGCGACTGCAGCGAACGCAGCTCGTCGACGGCTAGCATCTGCGTAAGCTCGTTCGCGCGCGAGGACAGCTCTTTGTACTTGCGCGCGCGATCGACCTGACGCTCCAGCGGCCGCAGCTGACGGGCGATCTCCTTATTGATGTCGCGGGCACGCGTCAGGTGCTCGTCCATCGATTTAATCTTTTTGAGCGCACGCTCCTTGCGGCGTTTGTGCTTGGAGATGCCGGCGGCCTCCTCGATGAGGGCTCGGCGCTCCTCGGGGCGGCTCTGCAAAATGGCATCGAGCTTGCCCTGGCTGATGATGGAATGCGTATCCTTGCCCAGGCCCGAATCGTGCAGGATGTCCTGAATGTCCATCAGGCGGCACGGACTCGAGTTGATGAGGTACTCGCTTTCGCCCGAGCGATACATGCGACGGGTGATGGCGACCTCGTCAAAATCGACGGGCAGCATATGGTCCGAGTTATCGAGCACCAGCGTGACCTCGGCGACACCCACCGGCTTGCGCGCTGACGAGCCCGAGAAGATGACGTCCTCCATGGCCTGGCCGCGCAGCTGCTTGGCGCTCTGCTCGCCCAGGACCCACAGAATCGAGTCAGAGATGTTCGATTTTCCCGAGCCGTTGGGACCGACGATGACGGTCAGGCCCGGCTCAAATGACATATGGGCGCGGTCGGCAAACGACTTGAACCCTTTGAGCGTGAGGGACTTGAGATACACGGTTCCTCGCTTAAACAGGCTTCTTGTTGAGAATCACGCCGTTGGTGGTGTAGCCCATGCGGTCGAGTGCCTCGAGCGCAGCGGCTCCCTCGGCCTCCTTCTTGGAGGAACCGGTGCCGCGGCCCTGGCGAATACCGTCGATGAGCACCACAGCGGTAAAGGTGGGCGCATGCGCGGGGCCCTCGGAGCCGACCAGCTTATACGCGGGAGGCTCGTGGCCGTCTGCCTGCACGCACTCCTGCAAGAACGACTTGGGGTTCGCGGGGTGCTCGGCACGCTCGGAGGCCAGGTGCGGCTTGAGCGTACGATGAATAAAGTCCGCCGCAACATCCCAGCCGGCATCCAGGTACAGCGCGCCCACGAGCGACTCGTAGACGTTCTCGAGCGCCGAGTGCAGGCCGCGCGCACCGGTACCGGTCTCGGAGGCACCAAAGATAATGATGTCGTCGATGCCCAGCTCATGCGACACCTCGGACAGCGTAGCGCCCGAGACAAGCGACACCTTCAGGCGCGTGAGCTTGCCCTCGTCAAACTCCGGATAGGACTCAAAGAGCGAACGGGCGACGACGGCGCCCAAAATGGAATCACCCAAGAACTCAAGGCGCTCGTAGCTTGCCGAGACTGGCTGGCCTTCGACGGCCGAAGGATGCGTAAGCGCCGCGCGCAGCAGCACCTTGTCATTGAACTCGTGGCCCAGAATCTCCTGGGCGCGCGTAAGTCGTTCGGATAAAGCCAAGACCTAAGCCTCCCTGGCGTTTTCGATCGCGTCGACGGCGTCGGCGACAGAGTTGAGCGAGAGCAGGGTCTCATCATCGATCTCGAGATTGAACTCGTCCTCGATAGCCGTAACCAGTTGCAGGCGCTCGAGCGAGTTGGCATCGAGGTCGTCAAAGGTGGTCTCATCGCTAATTTCGGCAACATCGACGCCCAGAACGTCAGCAGCGACCTCGGCGATCTTGTCGAAGATTTCGGAGCGGTCCATAGCGCTTCCTCTCATAGTGCATGAATACCAAAAGAATGGTACCGCCCAGGCGGTACCAAGACACGGTTCTGATTCTACCCCACGAAGCAGGCCGCGAGGCACATAACAGCGCTCTAACTCGCTCTTACAAAACGATGCCGTCCATGGAGTTGGCGACGTTCTCGACCAGCCCCGCGCGCACGGCTTCGGCCGCCGCGAGCGTACCGTTTTTAACAGCCTCGACCGAGGTGGCGCCATGGCCGATCAGGACCACGCCACGCAGGCCCAAAAGAATCGCGCCGCCCTTGGCATCACCAGAGAGCTTGGCCTTAATCTCGCGCATCTGCTTTTTAATGAGCAGAGCGGCGATCTTTGTGCCGAGCGAGGCCATAAAGGCGCCCTTGAGCTCCTGTAGCAAAAACTTGGCAGCGCCCTCGGTAGCCTTGAGAGCGATATTACCCGACATGCCGTCGGCAACAACGACATCGAAATTGCCCGAGGTGAGGTCGGTGCCTTCGCAGTTGCCCACAAAGCCGGGAACGGCGGCTTTCATGGCCGGGAAGCAGGCCTTGGTAAAGTTGGAACCCTTCTCGTCCTCGGTGCCGTTGGCAAGCAGGCCCACGCGAGGATGCTCGATGCCCAGGACAACGCGGGCATAGGCGCTACCCATCTGGGCAAAACGCACCATGTCGTCGACCTCGACATCGGGGTTGGCGCCCATATCGCACAGCACCGTCAGACCGCCGGCACGATTGGGCAGCGCATTGGTCAGGCACGGACGCACCGGCTGCTTCTTGCCTTCGGCCATATATCTAAACGGCGTCACGTAGGCAGTAGCAGCGGCGGTCATGGCACCGGTCGAGCCGGCGGAGAAGAACGCGTCCGCATTTCCCTTCTTGATGGCGCGGCACGACAGCACGATCGAAGACTTGCGCTTGGTCATCACGGCGCGAATGGGATCGTCTTCCATGGCGATAACGTCGGGTGCCTCAAGGGCCTCAACACGTGCATGGGAAGCAGCAAAGGGATTGACGATTTCGGCGGGGCCAGCTGCCAAGACCTCGATATCGGGATCGGCGGCAAGTGCAGCCTCGATACCATCGAGAACAACCTGAGGTTTCTCGTCTCCGCCCACAACGTCTACACAAACGCGAACGTTACTCATATACATGCTCCTTATACAAAAATGGCCGACTCATTGAGCCGGCCATTGTGGTTCCATTTGGAACGGCATCGCATCCAGAGTATACCGTTACTCGGTAACGATAACCTCGCGGTCCTTGTAGAAACCGCAGCTGGGGCACACGTGGTGCGGAAGCTTGACAGCGCCGCAACGGGGGCACGTGGACTGAGCCGCAGCCGAGATCTTCATGTTGGCGGAACGACGGGTGTGAGTGCGGATACGACCCTGCTTTTGTTTAGGTACGGGCATAGTGACCTTCCTTATGAACTATCCAGTGTGGCGATTACGCGCAAGTAGCGATACTACCACAGTTTTACTCATCGAGCTTGAGATTCTTCAATGCTGCAAATGGATTTTCCGTGGCAGCGGCCCATTCTGCCTCTGCCTGGGCGGCGCAATCGCATTGCTCGACGTTGAGATTGCAACCGCAAGTGGGACACAGACCGCGACAATCGGGCTTGCAGAGCACCACAAACGGCGTGTCCATAACGACCGCGTCGTTGATGGGCTCACCCAGATCCACGATGCGGTCCTCACCGAGGAGCTCGTAGCCGTCCTCGTAGGCCTCGGGATCCTCGGGCTCCTCAAAGAGGTAGAACTCCTCGATCTCGCCGGCGATATCAAACGATGCAGGCTCCAGGCAACGGTCGCACTCGCCGGTGGCGTGCGCGCGGACCATGCCGGTAAGCAAAACACCGGTACCGGCATTGGTAAAGACAACGTCGTAGTCGATGCCGTCCTGCAGCTGGTACTCCTTCTCGCCCACCGTGTAGGTGGCGACATCGACCTTACCGGTCAGCGGATACGAATCACCAGGGAACTCGAGCTGCTCGGAAAGATCGACGGTAACGCTCGGGAACTCAGTCATTACCACTGACCATTCTGCTGGGCGGCACCCTCGTTGAGCTGCTGACGGCAACGGGTAACGGTGCCGGTCAGGCTCTTAAGGTTCTCCTCCAGGTGCGTAAAGACCTGCTCTGCGTAGTCCTCGGCAGCATAACGCGTCTCGCGCTCGTACTGCTGGGCACGATCGCGGATGTCGTCGGCCTGCTGCTGTGCTAAGCGGACGATCTCCTGCTCACCGGCAATGGTGAGGGCCTGCTGCTGAGCATCGGCGATGATGGAATCGGCCTGAGCGGCGGCGGAAGCCATAAGCTCCTCGCGCTCCTTAAGGATACGGCGGGACTTCTGCCACTCCTCGGGATAGCTCATGCGGATCTCGTCGAGGATGTTGAAGAACACGTCGGCGTCGATGACCTTGAACTGAGCGTTCTTGCCGAAAGGCGGCTTGGCTTCCTCGATCAGCCCTTCGAGCTCATCGACCAAGCTGACGATCCTATCGCCAGGAAAATTCTCGCCCGGCATCCGGTCTCCTTTCATAGGTAACATATCATCGTGCTAGTTTACCACATGCCACCAGGCAATAAAAAACGTCACGAAAAGCGATGTCTGAGCGCTTCGACCACGTTGGGCGGGACAAACGTCGATACATCGCTGCCGAGCGAGGCGATCTGGCGAACGACCGAGCTCGAGATATAGCCGTACTGCGGCGCACTCATGACAAAGATGGACTCCAGCTCGCTATCCAAGCGATAGTTGAGGTCTGCCTGCTGCAGCTCGTACTCAAAGTCGGTCATGGCGCGCAGGCCCTTGACCACGGCCCCCGCCCCCTGCTCGCGAGCGAAGTCGACCAAGAGGCCGGTAAAGGGCAGGACCTCGACGCCGTCGATATCACCGAGCGCCTCGCGGGCCAGCGCCACGCGCTCATCGAGCATAAACGTGGTGCCCACACCGTTTTTACCCTGCGACTCGGCAACAGCGACGATCACGCTGGGAAAGATGCGGCGGGCGCGGCGGATCACGTCGATATGGCCAAACGTGATGGGATCGAAGGTGCCCGGGACGATCACGCGGTTGATGGTGTCACTCATGGGCGTCCTCCTGAACCGTCGTGACATCGTTGTTGTCAGCATCGGTGCAGGCGCTATCGCCCTCACCATCGTCATCGCCGACCCAACGAAGCAGGTCGACCGAGGTAATGCCGTAGCGCTTCTCGCGCACGATCTCAAAGCCTGCCGGATGCGCGCCCGCATCGGCGGCGGCATGCTCAAACAGGGCATAAGCGCCAGGTGCAAGCAGACCCTGCTGAGCCAGGTTCTGCAGCAGTTCCTCGACCGGCTCGGCACCAAAAGCATAGGGCGGGTCGAGCAGGACCAGATCAAAGGGGCCGCCCGGTACACGACCGCGCGAGGCGCTCGCCAGCATGTCGCCCGTGACCACGCGCCAACGCGCACGGTCACGGCAGAGCGACTCGATATTCTTGGTAATGAGCCGCGCGGCGTTCCGATCGATCTCGAACGTCGCGAGCGAGCGGGCGCCACGCGAGAGTATCTCGATACCCAAAGCGCCGGAGCCGCCAAAGGCGTCCAGCACGCGGACCTCGTCCAGATCGAAGTCGAATGCCGACATGACCATAGATGCGCATGCCTCGCGCACACGATCGGTCGTGGGGCGGGTGACATCGCGACCACGGGGCTCCTCGATCTTACGACCGCGCCATTCGCCGCCGATGATTCTCATCCTCCGCTGACCTCCTTAAAGATATGTCGATACCGCATGGCGACCGCATCGCGTAGGGGGCGCGTCGCCACAGAGTCAAGGTTGCAAGCATACCGCAAGAGCTCGACCGCGTCCAAATGGGCCCATTCGATCAATTCCTCGTCGGCATCCAGGTCGACAAAGCGCAGGGTCACGCCGCCATGCTGACGGTAGCCAAGAATCTCGCCCTCGTGGCGCAAACGCAGATCCATCTGGGCGAGCGTAAAGCCATCCGAGGTCTTCTCGAGCGACTGGAGGCGGTCTTGTGCCGCCGACGCGCCGCCATTGCCCTTGGAGTGCGTCATGACCAGGCACGTACCCGACACGCTGCCGCGGCCCACGCGCCCGCGCAGCTGGTGCAAGGCCGCCAACCCAAAGCGCTCGCCATTCTCGATGACCATGACGGTGGCATTGGGCACGTCGACGCCCACCTCGACCACCGTAGTCGAGACGAGAACGTCGATCTCGCCACGCTTGAAGGCATCGATAACCTGGTCCTTCTCCCCCGCTGGCATGCGGCCGTGAAGGCGCTCGATGGCAAGACCCGGCAACGCCAGGCGCAGTCGGTCGAGCTCGGTCGCTGTATCGTGCAGCGGCACGGGGACCGCCACGCGGCCCTCGTCGTCGCGGGCGATACCGGGAACGTCCTCCAACTCATCGGCCGAGTCACTCGGCTCCACGAGCGGGCAAATCACGTAGGCTTGCTGACCCTTTTCATGCGCCTCGCGGATGGCGCCATAGGCAAGGTCGCGGCTCGACTCGGTGAGTACGCGTGTCGTCACGCCAGCGCCAGGGACGGGCCGATGGCGGATGATGCTCGTGTCCAGATCGCCGTAGACCGAAAGCGCCAGCGTACGCGGGATGGGCGTTGCCGTCATAACGAGCAGATCGGCACCCGGGCCCTTAGCGCGCAGGGCGTTACGTTGGCCGACGCCAAACCGGTGCTGCTCATCGATGACCACGAGCGACAGATGCTTAAACGCCACGTTATCCGAAAGCACCGCGTGGGTGCCAAAGAGGACATCGAGCTCGCCCGATTCCAGCTGGGAATGGATCTGCTCGCGCTCGGCCGCCGGCGTGGCGCCCGTCAGGAGCGCCCAGGTCATGCCAGCCTGCGAGAGCAGAGGACCGGTCTTATCGGCATATTGACGCGCCAGCACGCCCGTGGGCGCCATAACGCAGGCCTGCGTGCCGCTATCGGCAGCCACAGCCAGCGCGCAGGCGGCAACGGCGGTCTTGCCGGTACCGACATCGCCCAGCAGCAGGCGGTTCATCACGCGCCCGCCATCGCACATATCGAGCAGGATATCTTGGAACGCGGCCTCCTGCTCGTCGCTCAGCGAAAACGGCAGGGCCTGCTTGAGCGCGGCCAGGTGCTCGCCCGCGGCGTGGGCATAGGGCACCACATCGACCAGGCCGCCGTCGTTGCGCAGGCGCAGCGCCAGCTGCAGGTAGAGGCACTCCTCGTAGGCAAGCCGTGCGCGCGCGATATCGCGCTCAGCCATGCTCGAGGGAAAGTGGATCGATCGAAGCGCACGGGCATTGCTCATCAGGCGGCGCTTGACGCGTAAGCGTGCGGGAATCGGGTCAAAGGGATTGCCGACAACCTCGAGCGCGCCACTTACGATGCGGCGCATCCACGCCTGGCTCACGCCATCACTCACGTAATGGACCGGCAGGATAGTGCCCGCGGCGCGCCCTTCCTCAAGCTTTTCAAAGTGCGGCGAGGCCATCTGCTTAAAACCGTAGGCAAACTCGACCTTACCCATCACGGCCAGGCGGTCGCCCTGTTTAAGCTGCTGGGCAATCCAGGGCTGGCGGAAAAAGGCGACCTGTAGCACGCCCGTCTCGTCAACGAGTGAGACCTCGGTCACCTGCATGCGCGGACGCGGTTGCTTTTGGACGATACGGTCGACCGTGGCGATGATGGTGCACACGGTACCGATGGGCGCCATCTCGATGGACCAGGAGCGCGTAAAGTCCAGGTATCGATGAGGGATATGGAGAAGGAGGTCCCCCACCGTCCGAATTCCCAGACGGCGAAGGGCCTCCTCACGTTTACCCGAAACATATTTAAGTCGCGCGATATCCTCGTCGAGCGCATTGCTCTGGGCAAAGCGCTCCGAGACGCGCGGCACGGAGCACAGCTCGGACATGGACAGTTGCCTACTCGATCGAGAAGATCACGGGATAGAGCGGCTGCTCGCCACGATGGGCGTCAATCTCAAGATCGGGCTGAGCCTCCTCGATAGCGTCGACGATCTCCTGGAAGGCCTCGTCGGACAGCTCCTCGCCGGCCAGAATCGTCAGCGCGTCGCCCTCCTCTTCCTCCTGCATACGGTTGATGCAATCGAGCGTGACCTGCTTCACGTCGGAGCCGACCACATCGATGGAGCCGGCAATGATACCCATGACGTCACCGGAGTGAATCGGCGAGCCGTCGGAGGCGCTGGAATCGCGCACGGCACGGGTGACCTCGCCATCGCGAACCTCACTGATGGCGTCAACCATAGCGGCGACTGCATCCTCAAGCTCGGAATCGGGCAGGACCGCGAACAGCGCGGAGAAGGCCTGAGGAACGGTCTTGGTGGGAACGACGGCGACCTTCTTATCGGTGCAGGCAGAGGCTGCGGCCTCAGCAGCCATGCGGATGTTGCCGTTATTGGGCAGAATGATGACCGAGGTCGCGTTGACCTGGTCCACCGCGCCCAGCAGGTCGGCGGTCGAGGGGTTCATGGTCTGACCACCCGACACGATCACGTCGACGCCGAGGGACTTGAGGATGTCGGCCTCGCCCGAACCGGCGGCAACGGCGACAAAGCCCAACGCCTTGGCGGGCTCGGCAGCCTTCTCCTGGTCCTCATGAATCTTGGCGGTACGGTCGTGGGCCTCCATCTCCATGTTGTGGATAAAGACCTCGTAGATCTGACCAAGCTGCAGCATGTGCTCGAGCACCAGGTTGGGGGTGTTGGAGTGCACATGAATCTTGTAATCGGGATATGCGCCCACGAGCAGCTCACAGTCGCCCATGGAACCCAGGAACTTAAGGCACTCGTCCTCGTCAAACGGGGCGTCGGCCTTAAACAGGAACTCATTGCAGTAACGGAACTCCGAGCCCTCCCAGTCGTCGTTAGCCTCGATCTCAACACGACCAAGAGCCGCGTCGCGGGCAGAGCCAGCGGAATCAAACGTGGCGGAGAAATCCTCGACAACGGTGCTGCGACCAAGAGCGGCGGCAACAAAGTTCTCAAGGAAAATAGCAAAGCCGAAGGCGCCGGAGTCAACCACGCCGTTCTCCTTCAGAACGGGCAGCAGGTCGGGCGTGCGAGCGACGGACTGATATGCCTCGACGACGATGGCGTCGAGCGCGTCCTCGGCCGAGAACTTCTTCTTCTCGCACTCGTCGGCCTTGGTCGAGACATCGCGCAGCACCGTGAGGATCGTACCCTCGATGGGCTTACGGACGGCCTGGAAGGCAACCTTGACGGCACGACGGAAGGCGAAGGCGATGTTGGCGGACGTAATGGGCTCGTCGGCGGAGACAAGGCCCTCGGCTACGCCGCGCAGGATCTGCGAGGTGATGACGCCGGAGTTGCCGCGGGCGCCCATCAGGGAGCCGTGGGTGATGGCGCCGGCAATGGCCTCCATGTCGGCATCGGCGGGAAGGGCGGAGAGCTCCTTGGTCACCGAGGCGAGCGTGAGCGACATGTTGGTGCCGGTGTCACCGTCGGGCACGGGGAAGACGTTGAGCTTGTTGATCTCCTCGGCCTTGTCGGAAACGGCAGCCGCAGCGATCGGAAAACAGGTGCGAATGGTCTTTGCAATCATGGGTATTTGAATCTCCGTTTTCGGATGCTAGTTCAGACGGCTCTTGAGCGCGTCGATATGGATGCCGATCTTAAGGCTGGCGGGATCGATCTGGGCGATCTCCTGCAGGGTGAAGGCAACGGAGCTCGAAAGATTGTGGCAGACGGACTTCATGTTGACGCCGTTCTCGAGCACGACGTGAAGATCGACCGTAAGGCCGTTCTCGTCGGCGGAGACAAGCACGCCCTTGCGGAGGCGCTGACCGGCAAGCAGGCGCACGCTCTCGGCGCCTTGGAGCTGCTCAGCCATACCGACGACGCCATAGCACGTCATCGCGGCATAACCGGCAATATCGGCAATAACGTCGTTCGAGACGCTCAGGCTGCCGTTAATGGTCTCAGACACAAGAATCTCCTTATCTGGTGCTCACGGCACCATGTCGTGGGAGCAATCATTGCAATATTCTACAACGACCGCGCCATGTTGAGGTGGTGGGTCGCGGGATTACATCCTCGACACGAAATGTTGATATGGCAACGTTCGAGTCAAGTGGTCGCGGCATGAAAAAACCCGCCGCATAAGCGACGGGTTTTACAACCTGGCTCCCCGGGTAGGACTCGAACCTACAACAGCGCGGTTAACAGCCGCGTGCTCTACCATTGAGCTACCGAGGAATTTAAAAGCCCAGCGGAATGGGCTGAGAAATTCTGGCTCCCCGGGTAGGACTCGAACCTACAACAGCGCGGTTAACAGCCGCGTGCTCTACCATTGAGCTACCGAGGAATAGGTGCGTGCTCTCAAGCAACGAAGTTTATTATACGGACGAATCAGCTTAGGGCAAGAACTTTTTTAAGAATTTTTCCGACCTAGTCATTGGGGACGTCCCCAATGACCACATGAAAGCGCCCCCAAGCGGATGTGCTTGAGGGCGCTTCTTGCTTGCGAGGTTATGACTCGATGTAGTCCTTCAGCTTGCTGCTGCGACTCGGGTGACGAAGCTTGGCCAGGGTCTTGGACTCGATCTGGCGGATACGCTCGCGCGTGACGCCAAACTCGCGGCCGACTTCCTCGAGTGTGCGGGGATGCCCGTCGACAAGGCCAAAGCGCAGCTCGATAACCTTGCGCTCACGATCGGCAAGCGAGTCGAGCACCTGGGTGAGCTGCTCCTGTAGCATGGAGAAGCTGGCGGCATCGGGCGGAACGATTGCCTGGGAGTCCTCTATGAAGTCGCCCAGCTGGGAATCCTCTTCCTCGCCGATGGGAGTCTCAAGCGACACGGGCTCCTGCGAGATCTTCTGGATCTCGCGGACGCGGTCGGCGCTCATGTCCATCTCGGCACCGATCTCCTCGGGGGTCGGGTCGCGGCCCAGGTCCTGAAGGAGCTGGCGCTGCACACGGACGAGCTTGTTGATGGTCTCGACCATGTGCACGGGAATACGGATGGTACGGGCCTGGTCGGCAATGGCGCGCGTAATGGCCTGACGAATCCACCACGTGGCGTACGTGGAGAACTTGAAGCCCTTCTGGTAGTCGAACTTCTCGACGGCGCGAATCAGACCGAGGTTGCCCTCCTGGATCAGGTCAAGGAACAGCATGCCGCGGCCGACATAGCGCTTGGCAATGGAGACAACCAGACGCAGGTTTGCGCTGATGAGTGCCTGCTTGGCTTCAAGGCCGACGTTCTCAATGCGCGTAAGACGACGCATCTCGGCACGCGTGAGCTCGAGCTCACCGGCATCGGCAGCCTCGAGCTTCTCGGTGGCCTCAAGACCGGCCTCGATCTTCATAGCCAGATCGACCTCTTCGGAGGCGGTCAGCAGGTCGACCTTGCCGATCTCCTTGAGGTACATACGAACCGGATCGCCGGTCAGCATCACCGTGGAGGCATCGATACCACGCACGCGGGAGCGTGAACGGGACGTGCGCACGGTGCGCTTCTTCTTGCTCTTGGAAGAACCCATCTCGGCGTCGGCCTGACGGGCCATCTTGAGCTCGTGATCGTCGAGCGAGCCGGAATCGTGCTTGTCGTCATCATCGAAATCGTCAGTATCGGTATCGTTATCGTCATCGTCGACGTCCATGGGGGCGTCGTCGTTTCCGCTCGCGGAGATAATCTGGATGCCGCTGTTGCGCAGCGCGGAATACACCGCGGTGAGCTGCTCGTCAGAAACATCGATATCCTTCAGGGCGACCTGAATCTCGTCCTCGGTTACCGAAGTCCTGTTTGAGCCGTTGCCCATGAGCTTTGCAACGTAGGATTCCAGCCCAGTACCCGTGCTCTCAGTCTTTTTTGGCACAGATTCTCCCTTCATAGTCCACAGGACTCAATACTTTAGCACACACATAGGCGTCTATACCCAAAAAGAGGACTGGATATAGGCGAGAATACGCTGGTTGACCACAACATCTAGGCCTGTTCGGTGCCTGCGGCCTCCAGACCGATCAAACGGAACGGGTCCGCCACGCCGCCGATAGACTTTTGCAGCTCGCGTTGACGCTGCGAATCCTGCGCGGCCTGCACGGTCAGCGCGCGACGGGCCTCATCATCGAGCGAACGGTCCTGACGCAGCTTAGCCTGTGCGGCACGCATGCGGCGCTTGATGGTGTAGAGCTCGAGCGTATCGAGCATGAACACGATGTTCGTCTCGGTGGGGTGTTTGCTCGTCGCAGAGATGCGCCCGGCGCTCACAAGCGTTGCCGCCTCGGGACACACCGAGCGCGCCGCATCCATGCAGGCTGCAGGATCGGTTCCCGGCGGCGTTGCCAGCACGGCCCATGCGATGGACTCGTGACGTGGGTCAACCCACTCGATAGAGCAGATGCGGTCGGCATATGTCCGGAACAGGTCGGGGTAGCTCGTGAGCATGGTCAACAGCTCGCGCTCCCCTGCCAAGGACTTGCGCTCAAGATCAGTAAGAACCATCGGCGCCGCCGCAGCCGGAACGCCCGAACCATCAGTCACAGGCACAGCATCCATACCATCAGGCACGTCGATCGGCGGCAGGTCGTCGACGACCTCCACGGGCGCGACACCGTAGGCATCGAGCGGGACGTAGTCATACGGCTCTTCTTCGACCGGCGCGGACACCGGCGGCGTCGCGCCCGATGCCCAAGCACCGCGAGATGCCCCCTGCGAACCAGACGTCCGACCGCCCGCGCTACCAGAGCGCTCGGCTTGCGCCCGCTGGCGTTCATAGTTCTGCTCACGACGTCGTTCCGCATCCTCGCGCTTGGCGACATCGCGAAACACGCGACCCGAACTCGCGCGAACCGTCTCCAGATCCAAACCCAGCAGATCGGCAATCTGGATAAAGTATGTGTCGATCATATAGCTATCGCGCAGCGGATAGATAAGCGTCAGCGCATCTTCCAGCGCCTTGGCACGACCGCCCGGCGTGGTGATGTCACTCGACTCCTGCAGCGAACGGTAGACAAAGTCCATGAGCGGCTCGGCGGCGTCAATGCGTTTCTGCAGCTCCTCTCCGCCGTGCGCCGTGATGAACTCCATGGGATCGTTGCCGTCGGGCAGCACCACGCAGCGCAGATCCATCGAATCCTGCTCGATAAACTGAATCGCACGGCGGGCGGCCTTCTGGCCCGCGGCGTCTCCGTCAAACATATAGACGATGCGCTTAGCAAAGCGGGTGAGCGTCTTGACGTGATGCTCCGTGAGCGCGGTGCCCAGCGTGGCGACAACGTTTTTAATCCCCGCCTCCCAGCAGGCGATGCAGTCGGTATAGCCCTCCACCACGATGGCGGTATCCTGCGCAACGATAAACTCCTTGGCCCAATTAAAGCCGTAGAGGTTTCGCTTTTTATGAAACACGCTCGTCTCGGCAGTATTGAGGTACTTGGGTTGACCGTCACCCATGATGCGACCGCCAAAGGCAATGTTGTGACCCTGTTCGTCAAAGATGGGAAACATCACGCGGTCGTAGAAGCGGTCGGCAAGCTGCCCGCGCCCGCGGCTCACGGCAACGTTGGCGTCGATCATCTCCTGCGGGGTAAAACCCGCCTGGGACAGGTGCGACACCAGCGCGTTGCGGCCCGGTGCAAAGCCCAGGCAGTAGCGGCGGCAGACGTCGCCACCCATACCACGGCTGGCAAAGTACTCGCGTGGACGGCCGTCCTTACCGCGCATAAGCATGGTGTGGTAGAACTGGGCGGTCTCGGCACACAGATCGTAGATGCGGGCACGCTTGGTACCGCGCTCGCGACGATCTCCGGTGTCATGCAGCTCAATACCCGCACGATCGGCCAAATAGCGGATTGACTCGGGAAAGCTCAGGTTCTCGCGCTTCATGATATAGGTGAAGACGTCGCCACCCTCGCCACAGCCAAAACAATGCCACACCTGCGTGGCGGGAATAATGTGGAAGGACGGAGTCTTTTCGCCATGAAACGGGCAGCAGCCCCAAAACTCATGGCCGCGGGGCTTGAGCTCAACCGTTTCCTGCACGATGGCAACCAGGTCGGACGCAGCACGTACCTGATCTTTTTCCTCATCGCTAATCACGGATGCTCACCCCCTGCTCACCCAAGTTATGACGAATGTCCTCGATATTCCCCTCGACGGTCGCAATCAACTCATCCAGCGATTCGAACACACGCGAGGGACGCAGCCAGCGCGTAAACGCCAGCGAAACGGAAGCGCCGTACAGGTCGCCCGTATAACCAATTAAGTTAGCCTCGAGATGCGATGAAGCGGCATCATCGGCGTACGTCGGCGGCAGGCCGACATTAACGGCAGCAGGCCACGCAGTGTCATCGACCAGCACCAGACCCTCATACACGCCATCGGCAGGCACCTGAATGCCGTCGGGAACCTGAAGGTTTGCCGTGGGAAAGCCCATGCCAGAACCCTCATGACGGCCGCGAACAACACCGCCACGCAGCATATACGGGCGGCCGAGCAACTCAGCAGCAAGCTCCACATGGCCCTGTCCCAGCTCATGACGAATGCGGGTGGCGCAAATGGCCTCACCGCCCTCGCAAAGCAGGTCGTGACCATACACGTCAACGCCGTGCTCGGAACCCCAGGCGCGCATCTCGGCAACACCAGAAGCACCGCCGCGACCCAGCCTAAAGTCGCTGCCAACGCGAATCGAACGAATGTCGACCACGCGTGACAGCAGTGCGAGAAAACCGACATGGTCGAGTGCCGCAACCTCAGGCGTAAAGGGAACGGCCACCACCGCATCGACCCCGGTCTGAGCCAAGGCATGTAGACGGTCGGCCGTCGTCATCAATTTTTGAGCGGGCGAAGGGCTCACCACAACGTCCGGGTCGGGATCGAAAGTGACCACGACCGCCTTGCAGCCATGGGCACGGGCATCACGGACAAGCGCTTCGATGAGTTCCTGGTGTCCACGGTGCACACCATCGAACACGCCGATGGCAATCGATGCGGCACCCAAGTGCTCGCACTCATCAAACGCATCGGCAGTAACGATGCGAGCCTCGTCCGACTCGCCCGCGAAAAAGATACGCGCGAGCTCGCGAGCGGACAACATCATCGAACACCGCCGATTACCTGCGGAAACACGTGCTCCATGACAAAGCGGCCACTCTCAATGCGGGCGAGCGCCTTGAGTCCCCCATCGAGCACCAACGCAAAAGGCGACTTCGAGGTATCGAAATCGGCAAGCGCACGCTCAACGGGAATGCGTCGGCCGCAGAGCAGATCGTCGGCAAGATTGCCCGGCAAGTCAACACGCGTGGCGCCCAGGGCCGCAATGGGATCCAGGGCAAAGCCAGGCGCGGACTCGGGAGAAAGCTCCTCGACCGCATGACAGGCGCCAATGGAAACAACACCGGAGGTCGTGCGGCGCAGCGCGGAAATGTGCGCGGCGCTCTCGCAGGCACGGCCCAAGTCGCGAGCAAGCGCACGGATATAGGTGCCCTTGCTCACCGAGAACGCCACGGTCCACACACACGTATCACCTTCGCCGCCCACGGCGATCAGGTCGGCGGCATAGACCTCGACGGGGCGCGGAGGTAGGTCCACCGCATTGCCCTCGCGAGCAGACTTGTAGGCGCGAACGCCATTGACCGAGATAGCCGAAAACGCCGGCGGCACCTGCATCTGCGGACCCAGCATAGCGGCCAGGCGCTCACGGGCATAGGCAGGATCGCGGAGCTCGTTGGCAACAGCCACCGTGCGGAGCGCCTCGCCCTCCGCATCATCGGTATTGGTCTCGGCGCCAAACGAGATGTCGGCGACATAGCTTTTGGTATCGAGCGTGAGCATGCCCAGCAGACGGGTGGCCTGGCCCACACCCACCACCATGACACCCGATGCCATGGGGTCGAGCGTGCCGGCATGGCCGACGCGCCGCTCATGGAGGGCGCGCCGGCATTGCGAAACCACATCGTGGGACGTGCAGCCCACCGGCTTATCGACGGCGAGCAGCATATTCAGTTGAGAAGGCGTACGACGAGCCATGTACCATCCAAAAAGTTAAAGCTCGACGGTCACCGAAGCGGGATCCTCCCCTACCAGCTCGGCCAGCATGGGAAGTGCCACGGTGAGCGTCTCGAGAATCGTTCCGTTGTTGGAGAAACCGGCGGCAGCGGGATGTCCGCCTCCGCCAAAGGCAGCAGCGATCTCGGACACGTTGAGGTCGCCCTTGGAGCGCAGGTTGCCGCGCACCTTGGTATCGCCTTCAATGCCCTTCAGGAACAGGCAGACCTCGACGCCCATCACCGAGCGCACCACGTCAACTAGGCCGTCGCACTCATCCGAGGTGACACCGCAAGCCTCAAGGTCACTCTGGTACGCGTAACTATACGCGACGCGCCCGTGGGCCACCGTCTTGATGCGGCCCATAACGATGGACTTGAGGTGCAAAAACTCAACGCGCATGCTCTGGTAGACCTCGAGCGCCACACGCGCCGGATCGGCACCGTGGGCAACCAGACGCGAGGCTGCATGGAACGCGGCGGCATCGGCGTTTTGGTACTGAAAACGGCCGGTATCGGTAACCAGGCCGCACAGCAGGCAGGTCGCAACGCCGTCACGTGCGACAATGCCGCAATTGTCCAAGAAGCGGTCGATGATCATGGCGCAGGCTGCAGCTTCGACGCGCCTCAGGCTGAGCTCGGCAAACTCCTCGCGCGCCGGATGGTGATCGAAGCACACCACATGCTTGGAGCGACGAAGCACCTCGGCGGAATTATTGAGACGCTCGACGACCGGTACGTCCACCGAGATGAACAGGTCTGGATTACCGGTGTACGCAGATGCCGGCACTAGGCGATCGGCACCCTCCATAAAGCGGTAGATGCGCGGAACCGGGTCATCGTCTGCCAGCAGCAGCGCAATGTCCTTATTAGGGAAAAACTTCATAAGCGAGAGGCCCAAACCCAGCACGGAGCCCAGGGCGTCGCCATCGGGAGAAGTGTGTCCCGAAATCGCAATGGAGGACGCACCCTCGATAAGCTCGAGGATGCGTCGTTGAATATCTGCAGACTCGCACGAGGCGAGGTCGGCGGAATTAGTCATCTAAAGCTGCCTCCTGGGCGGCATCCGCTATCGGATAGCCGTCCTCGTCCTTTTCGATCGCAAGCGTGGCGGGAACGTTTTCCAGCGCACGCGTGATACGCTCGGCCTCATCGGTCGAACGATCGATGCGAAAATCGAGCTCGGGCGTGACACGCCAATCGAGCGAGCGAGCCAACAGGCTGCGAATACGGCCCTTGGCGCTTGCGAGCGCCTCCATGACCTCGTCGTAGCGGCTCGCATCGCACGACACGAACACACGCGCGAACGAACGGTCCACCGCGACCTCGACCGCGGTCAAAGTAACCAGGTCGAGACGCGGATCGGAAACCTCAAAGAGCAGGATATAACCAAGCTTCTCGCGAAGCTGCTCGCCCAGACGGCGGGTTGCCTGCGTTTGCTTCATAGCGCTACCCCCTACTCGGTACGGGCAACCTGGTCGATGCGGTAACCCTCGATCTGGTCGCCGGGCTTGATGTCCTGGAAGTTCTCCAGGCCAATGCCGCCCTCGGAACCGCTCTTGAGGCTCTTGGCCTCGTCCTTGTAGTGGCGCATCGAGGCGATCTTGCCGTTGAAGACCACGATGCCGTCGCGCACCAGACGCACGGAATCGGTCGCGGCGATCTCGCCCTCTTCGACGCGGACACCGGCGGCGATACCGACTTTGGGCACCTTGAAGGTGTCCAGGACGGTCGCGGTACCCGTGGAGACCTCGACCTCGGTGGGCTTGAGCATGCCGATACGGGCAGCGTCGAGCTCCTCGAGGCACTTGTAGATGACGTCGTAGCAACGGATCTCGACGCCCTCGCGCTCGGCGGCGGAGCGGGCCTTACCGTCGGGACGGACGCCAAAGCCGATGATGATGGCGTTGGAGGCGTCGGCCAGGACGACGTCGGTCTCGTTGATGGCACCAACGGCGGAGTGGATCGTGTTGATACGCACCTCGGACTGATCCATCTTGTCGAGCGAGTCCTGAAGGGCCTCGATGGAACCCTGGACGTCGGCCTTGATGATCAGGTTGAGCTCCTTGACCTCGGCGTCGGCGATGGTCTCGAAGAGGTTCTCGAGCGTGACGTGCTTGACGCGGCTCTGCTCCTCGATACGGGCCTTGAGCGAACGCTCGTCGGCCAGCGCACGTGCCTCGCGCTCGTCCTCGAACACGCGGAACTCGTCACCGGCGTTGGGCACGGACTGCAGGCCCAAAATCTCGACGGCGTCGGAGGGACCGGCCTCGGTGACGGCGCGACCCTTGGGGTCAAGCATGGCGCGGACGCGGCCGTAGGTAAGGCCGGCGACCAGCGTATCGCCCACGTGCAGGGTACCGCGGGTCACGAGCACGGTAGCGACCGAGCCGCGGCCCTTGTCGAGCTTGGCCTCGAGGACGTTGCCGGAGGCAAAGGTGTCCGGGTTGGCCTTGAGCTCGAGCACATCTGCCTGGAGCAGCACGGTCTCCAGAAGGTCGTCGATACCAATCTTCTGCTTCGCCGAGATGTTGACGAACATGTTCTGTCCGCCCCACTCCTCGGGGATGACACCGTACTCGGTGAGCTCCTGGCGCACGCGGTCGGGGTTGGCGCCGGGCTTATCGATCTTGTTGACGGCGACGACGATGGGTACGCCGGCGGCCTTAGCGTGGTTGATCGACTCGACGGTCTGGGGCATGACGCCGTCGTCGGCAGCCACGATTAGAATGACGATATCGGTCACCTTGGCACCACGGGCACGCATGGCCGTAAAGGTGGCGTGACCCGGGGTATCGATGAAGGTGATCTTGCGGTCATTGATCATAACCTGCGAAGCGCCGATTGCCTGGGTAATGCCGCCCGCCTCGCCGGCAGCGACACCGGTGTGACGGATGGCGTCGAGCAGCGACGTCTTGCCGTGGTCGACGTGGCCCATGACGGTGACGACCGGTGCGCGCGGCTTAAGGTCGGCGGGATCGTCGTAGAACGAGAAGGTGTTCTCCTCCTCGGGGGTAATGATCTTGATCTGACGGCCCAGGTCGTCGGCAACGAGCTCGACGAGGTCGTCAGACATGGACTGTGTCATGGTGAGCGGCGTGCCCAGCAGGAACAGGCGCTTGATGATGTCGTTGGCCGGAACGTCGAGGGCCTCGGCAAGCTCCTGGACGGTAACGCCCTGGGAAACCTTGATGGCGTCGAGCTCCTCGGGGTTCACGCCCTGGGCCAGCGCCTCCTCTATCTTGCGCTCCTCCTGAGCCTTGGCAGCCTCGCGCTCGCGCTTCTCCTTGCGCTTCTTGCGGCGACCGGTGGACTCGCGAGAGGCCTCCTCGACGGCAGCACGAGCCTCCTCGAGCACCTTCTCGCGGCTATACTCCTCGGCCTCGCGAGCCATGCGGCTATAGTGGTCCTCTTCGTTGTTGTGACCGCCCTTGCGCTTCTTGCCCTTGCCCTGCTTGTCGGGGTTGGGGAAGTCCATGCCGGCAGCGACGTTGTTGCTGGCGTTGGTGCGATGGCTGTGCGGACGGCTCTCGGAGGCGTTGCGCTCGGAGTTGTTGTCTGAGGCGTTACGATCGTTACGACGGCCACCGCGGCGGTCGTTGTTGCCGCCACGACGGTTACCGCGCTCAGCGGCGCGCTCGGCCTTGGCCTTGTCCTCGGCGTCCTTCTTCTCCTTGAGCACGGTCTCCTGTGCGGCGATCTGGTCGAGCAGCGAACGGAAGCGCGAACCGGAGTCGGAAGCGGGAACGGCGCGGCGCTGGGCCTCGCGGGCAGCCTCCTCCTTCTCGCGAGCAAGGCGCTCCTGCTCAGCCTTCTTCTTGGCCTCGGCCTCCGCGCGGGCAGCCTCCTCGGCAGCCTGGGCTGCGGCAAACTGGCGGCGCTCCTCCTCGCGTGCCTTCTCGGCGGCAATGCGCTCGCGCTCGGCCTCGGCGGCGCGAGCGGCCTCCTCGGCGGCAGCTGCCTGCTCCTCGGCCTGCTTGGCGGCCTCGACTTCCTGAGCACGGGCCTCGATCACCGAGGCGAGCTGCTTGCGGACCATGGCGACATAGGCATCCTCCAAGGTGGAGGAAGCGGACTTAGCGGGAATCTTCATATCGGCGAGATGACCCATCAGTTCCTTGGAGGTCATGCCGAACTCTTTGGCCAGGGTGGACACACGGACTTTTGCCATATGACTTCACCTACCCTTTCTGGCACCTTGGGTGCCTAGAGACTGAACGAGCGTGGGAGATGCGCCGGGACCCACCCGGCGCGATCGCGCGCTAGATCAGGTCCTCCGCATCATCGAAGGCGTCGGTGTCGTGGACACCGCAGAAACGGGAGCCGGGACGGGCCTGGTTGCGGCACTGGACGCCGTCCTCGGACACGTACTCGCAGCGGCGGACGTCCTCGTCCTCCTCGTCACCGATCAGGTCGGCGGTGGGCTCCTCGTGAACGGGAACGTTCTTGAGGATATCGGCGGCAAGCGTCTCGGACTTGATGTCGATGTGCCAGCCGGTCAGGCGCGCAGCGAGGCGGGCGTTCTGGCCTTCCTTGCCGATGGCGAGGGACAGCTGGTCGTCGGGCACGATGACGCCGGCGTAGGCCTTCTCCTCGTCAATGAGGACGCGGGTGACCTTAGCGGGCGACAGGGCGTTGGCGACGTAGACGGCAGGATCGGCATCCCACAGGATGACGTCGACGCGCTCGCCACGGAGCTCGCCCACGACAGCGCGAACACGGCTGCCCTTGGGGCCGACGCAGGCACCCACGGGATCCAGACGATCGTCGAGCGAATGGACGGCGACCTTGGAGCGCTGACCGGGCTCGCGGGCGATCGACTTGATCTGGACGGTGCCCTCATAGATCTCGGGCACCTCCTGCTCAAACAGACGACGCATGAGCTCGGGGTGGGTACGGGAGATGACAATCGGCGGACGGCTGTGCTCGCCACGAACCGGCTGCAGGTTGGAGTTGGGGTCGCGAACGTCGATGATCACGGCCTTGATGTGCTGATTGTGCAGGTAGCGCTCGCCCATCGGACGCTCGTTGCGCTCGTTCTCGTAACGACGCTGATCGAAGTGCGGCAGCTCGGCCTCGACGCCTTCGCGAATCTTGACGATCGTGAAGTCGGGCGTGGACTGCAGCACGGTACCGCTGATGAGGTCACCGATGCGGCCGGAGAACTCCTCGTAGATCTGCTCGCGAGCGGAGTTACGCACGATGGCGTTGATCTCGGCCTTGGCGTGCTGGGCAGCGATACGGCTCGTGTTCTTGGGGGTGACGTCGATCTCCTCGAACTCGGTGAAGTTGCCCTCCTCGTCCATGGAATCGTCGATCGGCTCCAGGCGGTAGACGTAGATCTTGCCGGTGGTGCGGTCGATGGTCACCTTGGCGCCCCACTCAAGATGCAGGATCTCGGCATAGCTCTTGGCGAGCGACTGCTCCAGGCGGTCGATCAGGTAGAGCTGGTCGATGTGCTTCTCCTGGCAAAGCTCCATCAGGGCGGACATCATGTCGGATGCTGCCATCTTACTTTCCTTCCTTCGCGGGCTTGAAGTCGTAGGTGGGCTTCAACTTGCACTTTTTAACATCAGAAAAATCGAGGGTAACGGACTCGCCGTCCTCGAGCTCGAGGGTCACGTTCGTCTCGGTGGCGGCGGCAATCTTGCCGGCGTACTTGCGACGGCCCTCGGTGGCGGTGGAGGTGAGCTCGCAGTTTTCGCCCACAAAGCGGGCAAAGTCACTCGGGCGGCGCAGCGGGCGCGCCATACCCGGGCTCGACACCTCGAGCGTATAGCTCGAAGAGATGGGGTCGAGCTCCTCAATCACATCGCCGACCCACTTGGTGTTGGCCGTGACGTCATTGAGCGACAGGCTCTGACCCTCGGCACCCTCGATACGCACGCGCACGCAGGGGGCCTTGGTGGCACCCACGAGCTCGACGTCGACGATGTCGACATCGTGCTGGGGGGCGACGGCCTCGAGCGCGTCGATGATCGCCTGCTCGGTCTTGGTCTTGACCATTGCGGCACCTCCATCCATACAAAAAAGAAGCGGGGCCGAAACCCCACTTCTTTCAATTACAACTTCATTTGCAAGCAAACTATACCAATAGCTGCGGAAACGTGCAAGCACAGTACGAATCTGCAGGTCAGCGTGCGCACAGCTTCTCCACAAGAATAGGACAATTGGTCGAGGAACCCCATGCGGCGCACCCTCAACAGCCCCAAAACGGGCCATGCGTCCCAATCCACAGGTCTGTTCGGACCCCAAGGGCATTCCTCCCCGAGCCCTTATCGATCAGACTTACGCTAAGGGACATTCCGCAACAAGCCGGCCAGTAAGTCGCGCAACGACGAACCTTTCCAAATCCTCTACGGCAAGGAGGCACCCATGAAACGCCTAGGCACCCTCTGCATGACTGCGCTCGCCATCGCAACGTGCTCGTTGGCCCTCGTGGGCTGCGGCAAGACGAACAGCAAAACCGGAACATGCGAACCGGATCGTGGCAGCACTAAAGCCATCGAGAAAACCGAACCCCCGGCAAGCTTCGACAAAATAGACGAAGACATCGACGATCCCCAGGGCTTAGGTCCCGACCCTCAAGAACAGTTCCCCATCGACCTTGAGGCAGACGAGAACTTCCATGTTACCTGCGTGGGCAAGGACACCGACGGCTACGGCGACGCCGCGCTCGTCTTTACGGTAACCAACAACACCGGTGTCGACATGATGTTTGGCGATGTGGACTCCTATGCCTACGTCAACGGCGTGGTCCGCGATGTGCGCATGCGCCAGCAGGTCGCAGCAGGCGAGGAAACGCGCGCCATGCTCACCTTTGTAGGCACCTTCGACGACCCGGACTTTGATGTGAACAACGACCTCAACGACATCTACCTCAACATCTGGATGTTCGAGGAGCAAACGGGCAACGTTTACTTTAGGGACCTGGTACACATCCCATAGAAGACGGTGCAACGCACCGACTAAGCAGGGTACACAACACAAAACGAGGGACGACCCAACCGGACCGTCCCTCGTTTATTGCATGCCAGCTTTACGCGCAGCGCTTACTTGACCACCAGGTTGACCAGCTTGCCGGGCACGCAGATGGCCTTGACGACCGTCTTGCCCTCAAGCCACTTGGCGACGGCGACCTCGGCGGCAGCCTGCATCTCCTCGTTGGAGGCATCGCGGGCCACGTCGACGCGGCCGCGGACCTTGCCGAGCACCTGGACCACGATCTGCACCGTGTCCTCGATGGACTCGGCCAGGTCGAACTCGGGCCAGGCGGCGGTGTAGGCATTGCCCTCGCAGCCGAGTGCCTCGTGCCACAGCTCGTCGGCCCAGAACGGGCAGATGGGGGCAAGGACGCTCACGATGTCCTTGGCCACGCCGTAGCACAGGGCCTTGTCGCGGTCAGCACCCTCGGTGGCGTTGAGGTAGGCGCTCGCCGCGTTGACGAGCTCCATGACGGCCGAGATCGCGGTGTTGAACTGGCCGCGGTCGAAGTCCTCGGTGCACTTGGCGATGGTGCGGTGACGCTCGCGATAGAGCTTCATCGCAACCTCGTCGAGCGCGGACTTGTCGAAGGCCACGCTGGCGTCGCCGGACTGGACGAGCTGCCAAACGATACGCCAGGCGCGCTTGATGAAGCGGTTGGCGCCCTCGACGGCCTTGGGATCCCAGTCGAAGTCCTTCTCGGGCGGGGCGATAAACAGGATCGCCAGACGCATGGTGTCGGCGCCGTAGGGTTCGATGACCGAGCTCGGGGGCACGACATTGCCCTTGGACTTGGACATGGTGTCGCCGTTCTCGTCCTTGACCATGCCCTGGCACAGCAGGTTGGTGAAGGGCTCGTCCACACTCAGCAGGCCCAGGTCGCGCAGTGCCTTGGTAAAGAAGCGGCTGTAGAGCAGGTGCAGAATGGCGTGCTCGATGCCGCCAATGTAGTTATCGACAGGCATCCAACGGTCGGCAGCCTCGCGGGAGAAGGGCAGCTCGGTGTTGTGCGGGTCGGTATAGCGCAGGTAATACCAGCTGGAGCAAGTGAAGGTGTCCATGGTATCGGTCTCGCGCTTGGCCGGGCGACCACAGACCGGGCAGGTGGTCTCGTAGAACTCCTTGCACTCGGCGAGGGTCTCGCCGGCGCCCAGGTCAAGATTCTCGGGCAGCGTGACCGGCAGCTGGTCCTCGGGCACGGGCACGATGCCGCAGTGCTCGCAGTGGATGGCCGGGATGGGGTTGCCCCAATAGCGCTGGCGGGAAATGAGCCAGTCGCGCAGACGGAACTCGACCTTACGACGACCGCAGCCCATGGCCTCGAGGTCAGCCACGATTGCAGCCTCGCCCTCGGAGTGCTTGCCGCCGCGCATACCGGTATACTTGCCGGACTGGACGAGCGTGCCCTCGGCAGCGTGGGCGCAATCCCAGTCGACGGTCTCGGCATGGAAGGTATCGATGGTCTCGCCGCTGGCCTCGACGACAGCGCGGTCGTCATCGTCCAGGATGATCGGCACGATCGGCAGGTCATACTTGCGTGCGAACTCAAAGTCGCGCTGGTCGCCGCAGGGAACGGCCATGACGGCGCCGGTGCCGTAGTCGGCAACAACGTAGTCGGCAACCCACACGGGGACCTTCTCGCCGTTGACCGGGTTCACCACGTAGCGGCCGGTAAAGGCACCGTGCTTCTCGAGGGTGCCCTGGGCACGCTCGACGGCGGAGATATGCTTGGAGTCCTCGACGATCTTGGTCACGGCCTCCTCGTACTCCGTACCCTCGACGAGCTCGTGCAGACGCGCGTACTCGGGAGCCAGGACAAAGAAGGAGACACCGAAGAGCGTGTCGGCTCGCGTGGTGAAGACGGTGATCTTACCCTCGTCGCCCTCGATGGGCTCGCCATCCTGGTCGCACAGGGTAAAGTCGACCTCGGCGCCCTCGGAACGACCGATCCAGTTGGCCTGCATCTGCTTGACGCGCTCAGGCCAGCCGGGGAGCTTCTCCAGATCATCGAGCAGCTCCTGGGAGTACTCGGTGATCTTGAAGTACCACTGCTCCAGGTCGCGCTTCTCGGGCTCGGTGCCACAGCGCCAGCACTTGCCCTCGGTGACCTGCTCGTTGGCCAGAACGGTCTTGCAGGTGGGGCACCAGTTGACCGGGTTCTTCTTGCGGTAGACCAGGCCCTTTTCCCACAACTTCTCAAAGATCCACTGACCCCAACGGTAATAATCGGGGCTGCAGGTCTTGACCATGCGATCCAGATCGTAGGAGAAGCCCATGCGCTTCATCGTGGCGAGCGCCTGGTCCATGTTCTTATACGTCCAGGCGGCAGCCTGCGTGTTGTGCTTGATGGCGGCGTTCTCGGCGGGCAGGCCAAAGGCGTCAAAGCCGATGGGGTGAAGCACGTCGTAGCCGCGCATACGGGCCTGACGGACCATGGCATCGCCGATGGTGTAGTTGCGCGCGTGGCCCATGTGCAGGTCGCCCGACGGATACGGGAACATCTCGAGCACATACTTCTTGGGCTTGTTGGCGTCGGTGTCGACGGCAAAGAGGTTGGAGTCCTCCCAGGCCTTCATCCACTTGGACTCAATGGCCTGCGCGTCGTAGGCAGGGATCTCATCCTTATGATCTGTGCAATCGCACATATCAGCTCCTTTAATCTTTAATGGGGTCGGTCGGCTTAGCTTTATTCGCTACTGCGGACAGTCCTGCGCAAGACGAAGAGCACATTAAGTGCTCTTCTTTGCGTGCGGAACTTGTAGCGAACAAAGCTAAGCCGCCCGACCCTAAGGTTGACTCGCATGATGATAGCAAATACAACAAGCGAGATGTCTGCGACTTGCAGGCATCTCGCTTTATCTAAATAACGTGGTTGTGAATCAACCGCTATTTGTTACCCACCCAAGCATGGTCGGGTTTTCCAAGTGCCGCAGATTGCCGTGAAAGAGGAGCGACGCGTACTTTGGTACGCGAGCGACGGTTTGAACGGCAAGGTGCGATGCTTGGGAAAGCCGCTTATCGATAAGACACAGACTGCTGGGAGTCTTTCACGACAACGTCGTGGGCGCCGCCTTCGACGATCGAGGTCGAGCTCACCAGGGTCAGGCGTGCCTTTTCCTGGAGCTCGGGAATCGAGAGGGCGCCGCAGTTGCACATCGTGGACTTGACCTTGTAGAGCGTGCCGCCCACGCCGTCCTTGAGGGAACCGGCATAGGGAACGTAGGAGTCGACGCCCTCGACGAAGCTGAGCTTCGCCGCGCCGCCCAGGTCGTAGCGCTGCCAGTTGCGAGCACGCGCAGAACCCTCGCCCCAGTACTCCTTCATGTACTGGCCGTTGACGTTGACGCGCTCGGTCGGGCTCTCATCGAAGCGGGCGAAGTAGCGACCCAGCATCATAAAGTCGGCACCCATAGCAAGGGCGAGCGTCATGTGGTAGTCGTATACGATACCGCCGTCGGAGCACACGGGCACGTAAACACCGGTCTCCTCGTAGTACTCGTCACGGGCGCGGCAGACGTCGATCAGCGCGGTGGCCTGGCCACGACCGATACCCTTGGTCTCGCGAGTGATGCAGATGGAACCGCCGCCGATACCGACCTTGATGAAGTCGGCACCGCAGTCGGCCAGGAAGCGGAAGCCCTCGGCGTCGACAACGTTACCGGCACCGACCTTGACGTCCTCGCCGTAGTTGGCGCGGATCCACTCGATGGTGCGCTTCTGCCACTCGCTGAAGCCCTCTGAAGAGTCGATGCACAGGACATCGGCACCGGCCTCGATGAGCAGCGGCACACGCTCGGCATAGTCGCGGGTGTTGATGCCGGCGCCGACCATGTAGCGCTTGTCGTTATCGAGCAGCTCGTTGGGGTTGGTCTTGTGGCTGTCGTAGTCCTTGCGGAAGACAATACCCATGAGGTGATCATTGTCGTCGACGATGGGCAGAGCGTTGAGCTTGTTGTCCCAGATGACGTCGTTGGCAACCTTGAGACTAATGTTCTTGTCGCCCACGATGAGCTGCTCACGCGGGGTCATGAACTCGGAGACCTTCTTCTGGTGATCATCGCGGCTGGGGCGATAGTCACGGCTGGTGACGATGCCCAGGAGCTTGCCCTTGGGAGTGCCGTCGTCGGTAACCGGCATGGTGGAGTGGCCGGTCTTCTCCTTGAGCTCAATGACCTGCTCCATGGTCATGTCGGGGGTCAGCGTGGAATCGGACTGAACGAAGCCGGCCTTGTGATCCTTGACGGCCTTGACCATAGCGGCCTCGGACTCGGCGCTCTGGGAACCGTAAATGAAGGACAGGCCACCCTCGGTAGCGAGCGCGACACCCATGTCAACGCCCGAGACGGACTGCATGATGGCGGAAACCATGGGGATGTTCAGGGTGATTGCCGGCTTCTCACCGCGCTTAAAGCGGGTCAGCGGCGTCTTAAGAGAGACGTTGTTGGGGATGCACTGCGAGGACGAATAGCCAGGGACCAGCAGATACTCCGAAAACGTGTGGGACTCACCGGGAAAGAACGTAGCCATGTTTCTCCTTTTTCCATGCGACCGGTCGGCTGCAGGCCTCGTAGGACCCAGCCCAACCTTGGGCGCCCAATACTGGGGAAGTATCTTAACGCACTTTGACTGCTACAATGCATGATTTAAGAAGAGCACACGAGGGTTTGACGCAGGCTTTGCGTTTGCCCAGCAAACACTTTAGTGGGGAGACGTGAAGCGTATGAAGTACAAGACGACGGCAAAGTTGGTCATTCAAGCGTGCGACAAAGACCTGCCGGGCGTGTTTGGTCATGGCTGCGTCTTGCTGCTGCAGGGTATTGCCCGCGAGCACTCACTCAACCGCGCTGCCAAAAGCATGGGCATGGCGTATTCCAAGGCCTGGCGCATCGTGAACGAGGCCGAAGGCCAGCTGGGCTGCAAGCTCATCGAGCGCGACGGCGCCCGCGGATCATCGCTCACCCCCGCCGGCGAGCGAGCCATAGCGGTCTACGAGGAGCTGCAGGCCGACATCAACAAGGTCATCGCCACCAAAGCAAACGACCTCATCGCCAGCATCAAAAAGTAGCTAATTTGCGGAGGGCGTTGTCTAGGACGGACGCTACGACCAGGGGATTGTCGGTGCCGGCGAAGAGGCGGATGGTTCCCCCCTGCTTGCCGCGTGGGGCCGAAAGGCGTGTCGTTGCGCCGCCGGCGGGCGACGTGCGGAACTCCCCCGGCAATGTGTCGAACAGCTCACCCGTACTTCGCTCGATAAGGTCAAACTCAACTGCCGGGCCAAAGCCGTGCTCGAGGATTCCCGTTGCAACCGCATGGTCGGGATGCGAGCTCAGCCCGGGATAGCGCACGTTGCGCACCATCTCGTTGGCAGCCAGATACTCGGCGAGCGCACGAGCACGGTCGAAGTGCGCCTGTATGCGAGCATCGAGCGACTCGAGCCCGCACTCCAGCACATCGGCCTCATCAACAGAAAGGTCAAGCGCGGGCGCACCGCGGCCCGCAAACAACGCGTGCGCGCACTCTGCGGTGGCATCCACGCGATGGCGCTTGAGCTGCGAGCGCGCCACCGAAGCGGCAACGAGTTTGCGCGGCGCCACGCCGGCACACACGCGATCGAGCGCCTCGAGCGACAGCACGGCACCCAAGCGCAGCGGATCGCACCCAAAGACGCCCGACACAGTGTTATCAACCACGAGCAGCGCATGGGCCTCACGAGCCTCGCGACCCAGTGCACGAAGGTCGGGCACACGCAGGCCAAACCCGCCGATGGAGTTGACGAACCACCACAGATGCGGCGCGCCAGCATCAAACGATGCATCAAAGCCCTCGGACGCCGCAGCAAACGCCGCAGCCGCGGGCTCCCCCACCAGCGCAACATCGCAGCCATCAAAGCCACAGGCAAACGCATCGGCAAAGTCGTCCGCAAAGGCCACCAGGCGATCGCTGGGACGCACAATCCCCAGCAGCGACAGCGCCGCCGGCACGTGCGAGGCCGCAACAAGACGCGCCTCACGCGCGCCGGCCCTTGCAGCCCAGGACTCTTCTAGCTGTTGCACGTCCACGCGGCACCATCCCTTACATAAAACCAAACCAAGACCAGCCCACCCAGGTCGAGAAAACGTCAGCGCAAGCAGCGTCGAGCGGTCCGGCGTTCGTTAGAACGCCGGAACAAAATTAGCCGTGATATTCGCCGTTGTATTGGATCAACGTTAGGTCCTCAACACCGTCGAGTGCGCGGATGGCGTCGGCATAGGGCATATCCACGCCGTCCGAGAACACCTCGACGGCCATCTCGACCTTGTCACCGCGCATCGTCTTGGACTTGACGCTGAACTTGGTGCGCCCAAATGCACGCACGATATCGTCGCCGGTGGTCTGACCCGTGTAGTGGATGACCATCATGTACACGCGCGCCTTGTCCTGGTGGCTCGCAAAGCCGGCAATCATCACCACGATCACCACCGCCGTGAGCCCCACGAGTGCATACATACCGGCTCCCGCCGTAATGCCCGTGGTAATGGACCAAAACAGATACAGCAGGTCGAGCGGGTCCTTGACCGCCGTACGGTAGCGGACAATAGACAGAGCACCGACCATACCAAGCGAGATGACCACGTTTGTCGAGATCGCGAGCGTGACCATGCAGGTGAGCACGCACATGCCCACGAGCGTCACGGCAAAACTGCGCGAATAGACCACGCCAGTAAAAAAGCGCTTGTACACGTAGTAGATCAGGATGCCCATGGCGAGCGCCACGAGCAGCGACAGGCCAATCTTGGCAGGGTCGACCTGACCGAACGCCTCCAAGACGGAGTTCTTAAAAAAGTCCCTGGTGCTCATGGTTTAAATATCCCCTCGGTTCCCAAAATCCGATTCCCAGTAGTTAAAACCGCGCAGGTAGGCGGTCTTGTCATAACACAGACAGTACTTAGAGACCGCCGTGAGTTCGGCCGCACCCGGCGGCACCATATCGCGCACCAGCTGCGGACAAAACTCGGTAAACTTGACCTCCATCACCAGCTTGCCGGGCTCCAGCACGGGCAGCGCGGGCAGCGTCGCGTCAAAGATATCAAAGCTCCCCACCGCCGCGCGCACGTTGCTATCAAATGTGATGCGCACGGTGCCCTCATCCATCACCCACGGCTCGCGCTCATAATCCACAATGGTCCGCGGGCGCATCGCGTTGCAGATGCACTCGATGTAGAACTCGCGACAGAGCGGATAGGGGCTCCTCAGCAAAAAGTCGTAGTCGCCGGCCAGGATTTGCTCAAACTCGACACGCGTGAGTGGCGCGTCCTCCTTGTAAATCCAGCTGCCGTACTTCTTTTTGCGCTCGAGCTTAATCACCTTGTCGCCACCGTTATAGATGCGCACGCGATACTTTTTGCGCATGAGAATACCGGCGTCTTTTTCCTCGTAGGCCGAGTTACAGTAGTCGTCAAAGTACAGGCTGCGAATGGTGTAGCCGCCCGCCTGCGCATGCTTGTCCAGCTTAAACGCCGGCGCCATGCGACAGGCAAGCGCGGCGTGCTCGCCCTCGTTAATGAGATATTTGAGCTCGTGGCGGTAACGCTCTTGCGTGGTACGCGCAGGCGGGGCCGCCAAGCGCTCAAGCAGCGCGCTAGCCCTCCTCATACGTGTCCTCCACGACCTTACCGCCGTCCTGCACGTAAAAACACTTCATGCCGTACTGTTTGCCGTCGTCAGTCACATAGTAGTCAAACGCATCTTGCGTATAGTCGTCGGAGTTGGTGGCGCGCACGCGCACAAAATACTGGCCGGCATCGGGCGCATCGCAGGTCACCTCGGGCAGCAGCACATCCTCGGCCTTAAAGATCACGTCCTTGATGGCGTAGTCGCGCGCCAGCTCCACGGTGTAGCGAATGTCACGCGCTTTAAAGTCGTAGGAGGCATCCCAGCCAATGCGCAACTTACCGTTATCGATCTGCGGCACGCCAATGTAGAACGGCATTGGCTTCTTATAGCTCTCGCGGAAGCTCTGGTAGTTCTCCTCGATCTCGGACGGAATCGCCGCGGCAATCTGCTCGTATTCGTCCTTGGTCACGGGCAGATTCTCCAGGTCGGGCGCAGCAAAGACGAGCGACTCCGTCACCTCGCGATAATGCTCGACCATCTTGCTCAGGCGCGCCTCGGTCATATACGAGCGCAGATCCTTCACGGCGCTATCGAGTTCGCTGCGGAACGACTTGCTGCGCAACGCGCGGTTAAACAGCACGTTGCCCCAGTAGTTGCTCACGCCGCGCTCCCAGCTCGCGTAGTCCGAAAACCCCTTAAGAGACAGCTCCAGCTTGCGCAGCATGCCGTCGTTATCCCAATCAAGGATGTACCAGACCTTGGAGTTAAGCGGGCTGTACAGATAGTAGTTACGGTTCTGCGTATCGCAATTGCCCGTCAAGATCTGAAACGCCATCCAATAGACCAGGTTCTCGGTATCGAAGTAGGTGTCGAGCACAACGTCGATCTTTTGCGTATCGTCGTTGAGCGCATCGAGCATCTCGATTAACTTGGTATGGTCCGAGTCGCCCTTAATCTCGAGCATGCCCTCAAACGCCGTCTGGTTATAGTCAGGGTCATCCGCCAGCTTGATGGTGTCTTCGAAGCGATGGAAATCAAAGCTGTTCACCTTGTACAGGTGCCCGCTCTTATCCAGACCGTGGGCTTTGAGCGCCGTCTTGTTGAGCTGCTCCACCTGCGTAAACAGACCGTAGTCCTCAAAGGTATCGTTGGACTTTTCGGTCTGGTCGCACACCCACAGATGCACAAACTGCGTGCGCAAGCCCATCATCTGGGGAATTCCACGGATAAGGTCATAGGCCATCTTGTTGCGAAAACGCATGCCCTCTCCCATGTGCTTGTTAAGCGCAATCGCGCGCTGATGGCGCCAGGTACCCTTGCCCTTTTTGAGCTCTACCTTGTAATTCTTTTGCGAGTTCATGCTCGACGTCTGGCCGCGCACCTGCACGGTAGCATTGGGCGCTTCCTCGCCATAGCCCACTTCACCAGCAACGGGACCGTCCTCGTCACCCGCCTGCAGCAGGCACATAACCTGATAGCGCGTCACGCCCATGTCGGCATAGTCGTAGACCGAGTACGTATTGATCTCGGCCCAGCTGTGGTCAGTGTTCTCGGAGATATTGCCGCGCGAGACCGTCAGGTACATGGCCACAATGCCCGAGTCGTCGTAGACCTCGTACAGCTCGTCCTTATCGCGAAGGTGCTTGGTCCCGCTAGACGCATCGGCCTTTTTAATCTTGCCCTGCTTCTTGGTCTTTTTGGTCGAGGATTCGTCCTGCGAAGAGCAGCCCGAAAGCAGCAAGGCGCCGGCAGCCGCCTCAAACAAACGGCGACGCGATATCATCCTATCGGTCATCAGGACCTCCCCAACGATTGCGATACACGCGAACCACCATGCGCTCAAACGCACCATGCGGCTCGCCCTCTAAACGCAGCTCCTCGTAGCGCTGTTCGGCACGGTCGAGCAAGCGGCCCAGCTCCGTAAAGCGACCCGTCTTGTCGGTCGCCACAATGGGCTGTTGACTCAGGATACGATACGGCAAGTTGGCAGTATAGGTATCGAGCCGCATGAGCGCCACAACAAAAAACACCGCCGCGCCGAGCAAAAAGCCAAAGCCATAAAACTGCTGCGGAAAGAACAGCGAGACGATGGTCGCCAGCCCTGCCACACCCGCGAACAGCCCGGAAGCAAGCACGGCGCCCTTGTAGTCGGTAAAGTACAGCAAGATGAGCATCACCGTATTGCCCACGGCATACAGGCCAAAACCCACGCATAACGTGCGAAAATACCCGTGCATCAGGTTGTTGAAGCCCAGTGGCAGGGCCGAGAGCACCGTGGTCTCGAGCGAAATGACCGCTGCCGTCACAAACAGCTGCTTGAGCGCACAAAACCGCAGCTCCCGGTTGAGCGTGGCGAGCATTTCCTCCTCGGCCACCACGATGTCGCCCACCACGCCGCCGTCATTAAACAGGCTGTAGTAGTCGCGGTAGCGCGGATAGAAGTTGACCTCGACCGACACCACAAAGTTGACGGTCGTGACCAGAATGGTCAAAAACGCAAGCAACGCCGGCACATCGTGATAGGGCGCGCCGTAAAACAGGCCTTTGACCTGCACGCCAATGGGCCCTGCCCAGATAATCACCAGGTGCGCAAAGAGTCCCAGGTTGGTAAACAGGCCCGTGAGTGCCAGAGGCATAAACTCATCGAGCCACTGCAAAAAGAGCCAGGGGCTGCGATCGCTCTGAGGAAAATACCGGTACAGCAGCACCACGTCCCAGGCAAGCATGACGCCGTAGCCCAGGGCGATCGACGCCAGCAGGCCCTCGACCGGCGGCAGCCCCAGTGCCAGCGCAGCAAGGGCGCACAGGCACGCCACGCCAATGGCGGCAGCAAAGCTGCGCAGGATGCCGCGGTAGTCCTTAATGGCCGTGAGGTAGCTCATGCCGTTCCAGTTGACGATCATAATGTTGAACAGCCACAGGCACAGCAGCCCCTGCAGCAGCGTGGCGCCCGAGAACAGCAAAAAGACGCCGTAGAGCACCGTGCCCGCAACGAGCATGATGGCGTTGGAACCCCAAAACGAGGGCAAGACCTCTTCTTCGCGCTCGGCAAAGAGCATGTCGGCCAAAAAGCGCGTGACCGGCATGGAGAAAAAGCTCGTGAGCGTGAGCGATGCCAGCAGCGTATAGGTCACCATGCACACCAGCAGGTCCTGGTTCGCGCGGCCCACACCCCACAGACCGCACAGCACCAAGATACCCACCTGGAGCAGCACACCCAGCAGCATGGGGCCCGTGCACACAATGCCGGCGTAGCCATAGGCGCGCATCGTGGCAAACAGACCCTTGCGCCTAAACAGGCGTTTGAGCTCAAAACCGATTCCGGCCACCGGCTACTCCCCCTCTCTGGGCAGGTCAAACACACGCGCCGTCTCGTCGTACAGCGCGCGATAGTTGGCGAGCATCTGCTCGTGCAAAAAGTACGTGGCAACGCGACGCTGGCCGCGCTCCCCCATCTCAATGCGGCGGGCGCGGCTTGTGCACATGCGCTCCATGGCATCGGCCAAGCCCTTGCGATACATAGGCGGCGTCACAAAACCTGCCACGCCAAAGTCATCGCCCGGAGCGCCTTCGAGCAACTCACGGCAGCAGCCCACCTCAGTCGTCACGCAGGGACGACACGCGGCAAGCGACTCCAGCACGCTGAGCGGCTGACCTTCGGAGATGCTCGTCAAAATGGTAAAGTCGAGCTTTTCCATGTACTCGACCACGTTGACGCGGCCGGTAAAGATCAGGTCGCTCACGCCCAGGGTATCGACGAGCGCGTGGCACTCGGCACCGTACTCCTCGTCGTCCACGCCGCCCATAATATGCAGGCGCACCTTGGGCAAGCGCTCGTGCAGCTCAAAGAAGGCATAAATCATGGTCTTGACATCCTTGATGGGCGCCAGGCGCACCACCGCGCCAATGTCCACCCAGCCGTCATCGGTCTTTAAGGGAATATCCTTAAAGCGATCGAACTGGATGCCGTTGGGGATGACCAGGCATTTGTCCGCATCGCAGCCCATATCAATCTGCGTCTTGCGGGCGTTATGGAACAAACTCGTCACGCGGAAGGCGCGGCGGTAGACCTCCTCCGAAAGCAGGTAGAAAAAGCGAATCCAGCGGTCCTTAAACGACGGCACCACCCAATCGGCGCGAATGATCTCTTCCTCGCGCTCGCGGGTATAGATGCCATGCTCGGTCAGCAGCACCGGCGCATGGTGAACGCTTGAGCCCAAGCAGGCGAGCAGGCCACCGTAGCCGGTCGAGATGGCATGGTACACATCGGCCACCGGCACCTCGCTGCCCAGAAGGTAGAGCACGGGCAGCAGCATGGAGCGCATGGTGTGGAATGCATCGGCAAAGGGCGTGTATGGGTACTCGGCCAGGCACACGTCGCGAAAGATATCCATAAAGGCGCGGCTCTGCAAAAACGAGAGCGGATGCACGCGACGGCGCTGGAAGATATCGAACAACACGTCCCAGTCCGGATTGGAGAGCGACACCAGGCGGCGCAGCGCCTCGCGCTCGCGGGCGTTAAAGTCGGCCTCTTCTTGCTCGCCCGAAAGCCGCAGGGCGTCGTCCAGAAACACCTCGTGCACCTCGACCACATTGCCGGGCAGTTCGTAGACAAACTTGCCGCGGTCGGCAGCATGCGCGCCAATCACCCACAGCACAAACTCGTGCTCGGGCATGGCCTGTATGTAGCCGTGCATCCAGGTGGACACGCCGCCGTGCACATAGGGGTAGCAACCCTCGAGTACCAAGCAGATTCTCATTTGTCGCCACCCTCCTTGCGTGCAATGGTCACCGTCTTGTCCGTGGCTTTAACCAGGTACAGATCGCCCGTCAGATGCGTAATCTCGCCACCCGTGACTGCACCCGGCTCGCCGTTGTTGGCGCGGAACATGAGCCAAGCCTCGTCGTGGAAATTGCCCAGGCTGAGCGTCCAGGAATCCGCGCTGGTATCCATGTTCACCGTGACGGACGAAAAGCGCTGGATGGCGCCCGAGCATTCCGAACCGGTCTGGCGCCGCAAGTCGGGCGCAGACTTGGTAAGCCAGTCCAGGTAGTCGGTCAGGCCGCCCTTGTAGACCTCCCAGCCCTCCTTGGCGCCGCGATCGGGATCCAGTAGGTCGTCCGGATGCATAAAGTGCGTGCTCACGTAGTGCATATTGAGTTCGGACACGGCAGCCAGGCGCATGTAGGAATCGTCGACCATGCCGCCCGAGACAATACGCGGCTGCTCCACGATGCCGTCGCTCGCCACGCCAAACTCCTGCACGTATGGCAGGTCGGTGCCATCCTCAAAATACGTACTGGCGATGGTCTTAATGCGCGGAACATCGGTGCCGATAATCTTGCGCGCGCGGGCCGAAAGGATGTTTGACGGCGGCACGTAGACCGAGCCGTGCGCGTTGGGCAGCACCTCGTCCTGAAAGGCGATAAGCTCGTCGAGAGACGCGACGAGCGTCTCTTTGTTCTTCCAGGTCTTGTAGACGTACAACGTACCATAGTCGGTGTCCCAGAGCGCAAGCGGCTGATGGTTGTAGCCGTGAAAGCCCAGCTCTCCGCCCATCTGCAGCAGCATGCCGCCAAAGTAGCGGAACTGCGTGGTATCGGCCTGGCGCGCGGGCTCGGTCTGGTTGACCGTGTCCTCGTAGTTTTCGATCATCACGCCGGTATAGCGAATGCCGTATTTTTGCGCGAGCTTTTGCAGATCGGGCCACCAGACCTTGGTATAAAAGTCGGCAATGGAAAGCCCGTAGTCGCGCTTGATGTAGGTGCCGTCGCCCGAGGGCACGGGGCTGGGAAAGTCGTCCAGATAGAAGACGGCGCTGTTAATGACCGGATAGGCCGTGGCATCGCCCAACAGGCTGATCGCCGCGGCGTAAAAACCACGCATGACCTTGTCGTAGATGCCGATATTGCACACCACGGTGCGTCCGCTGCCCCAATCATTCGACCAAATAAGCGGCGAGCCTACATCACCGGTCTTAGCCCACACACGAGCCGTCTCGCGCAGCGAAACCGAAAGCGACGAATCAAAGGGGTCCGAGAACTCGTAGCGTTCTCCCCCGCCCAGCATAAAGTCCTCGCTCGGCACAATGCTTTCGGCTTTTACATAGTCATATCCGGCCGATTCAATGCCAAGCTTGGGGGCAATCACTTGCAGATAGCTCGAGTTATCCGGAGGCATGGCGAGCATAAGCGAACCACCGGCACTCACCCAACTCATAATGTCGCTCAGGTGCGTACCGAGCCCATCGAGCGACGGCATGAGCAAAATCACGCGATCGTAGGAGGTCAGCGAGGGGATGGCATCCGCGCCGTCCAGGGCAAGGTCCACGTCGCGGTGCGCGATCTTCATGTCGAGCAGAATCTGGTCGAACTGCTCCTTTACGTCCTCGACGCCAGCTTGATCGGAATCGGTAATGACCAGGCACGTGGGCTTTTGGCCAAATATTGCCGAGGAAGCCGGCACCACATCGTTGGCGGCAAGCATCCCCAGCTTATGCTGGCCCGCACTGTACTGTACGCCGGCGCGCTCCACCAGCAGCACGGCCGCCATGGCAATAAAGACCGCCCACACCACAAGCAGCCCCATCCAGCGAAAATGGCCCGCACGGTCGCGGATATGCTGTACCACGTTCATCGGGCCTCCTCTCCGTTGCGCCAAAACGCCAGTTCCTCGCGGTTGGCGGCGCTCAAGTATACATGCTGTTTGTCAATCGCATCGATCACACGGTGGACCTCGTCACCGTCTCGGCGCATCACCGCCAGGCGCAGGCAAAGCATCCAAACCTCCTGCTCCTCGGGCACGTCGAGCACCAGCTGGTCGGTCACAGCCTGCGCCTCATCGATCTGTCCGACATCGGCCAGCGCCGTCGCATATCGAATGCGCAGCTCAAGGGTGTCCTCGCGCTCGCAGCGACGCGCAAGCAGGCGCGCGTACTGTTGGCGCTGAATCTGAGCCACACGCCCCTCGGCCAAGCCCGAGCCCAAATATTCACCAAGAAAATCGCAGTATTCATTGAGGTTTTGCGCGCTCGGATCGGTCTTAAAGGCACGTTCCAGCTGCTGCAGTTTAAGGTCGGACTCCTTGGAGATCTGCGCCACCGCCGTCGCGGCATAGTGAGCCACCTCAACGTCGTCGTTAAGCTTAGCCGCCTGCAGCTGCGCCAGGTACGCATCGGGCTCCTCGGTGAGCATGGAGAGCATTAGACGGCGCCGTTCTGCCGGGTCGTTGACGATGAGCGCCTCCTCGAGCGGCACTACGCCTGCATCGGCATCACGTTCGTGCACTAGGATGCTGCGATGCAGGTCGTCGTTGAAGCGCAGCGACTCCAGCGCAGACTCTTTCAGCCCTTCGCCAAACACCGCGCCGCGGACCGATAGCAGAACCACCAGCAACGGGCCCCACAGCGGCACCAGCACTATCACAGTCAGCATGTGCCCGCGCACCGGCAGCAGGCCCAACTTCATAAGCGTCCACAGCACCAGGCAAACCAGCGCATGAATCAGCAGCAAGACGGCAGCAACGACAAGCGAGATCAAGCGACACCTCCCTCACCGTCACCGGTGTCAGCGATGTGCTGCAGCAGCGCCACGATGTCCTCGCCGTCGACGGGCTCCACCGCAATCTGCTTTGCACTCAGGCGCTCGCGGATAATGGGCAGATCGCACGCCTTTGCCTGGCGCATAAGCAGGTAGAGCATGTCACCATCGACCAGGCCCGCCGCATCGCTCTCGCGGATTGCCGACCCAATTGCGCCCACCAGCTCGCCGACAGGCTCCATGCCCGGTACCACGCGCAGGAGCAAAAAACTGCCCATCTTGCCATCTGCCAGCGCCTGCTCGGCCGCGAGCTCTTGGCCAAAGGCAGCCTGCTTGAGCACGCAAGTGCCGTCAACGCAGCGTTTATCCTGTGCCACCGCCTCATAGTCAAAGGCACGGCCCAGCGCGCTTTCGACCAGGCCGCACAAGATGCGGAACAGGTTTTGGTAATAGAGCGTCATTTGGTTTTCGGCCGCACGACGCACAAAAATCAACACGGCGGGTGCCCCGTCGCGCTCGATCGTGTATCCAAACATGGGAAGCCCCGGCGTCAGCTCGCGGTTCACCCACAGATTCGAACGACCCCCGTCGCCCAAAAGAGGTGCAAGCTGCTCAAGCGTGAGCGAGCGTGCGGCGTCTTCGGCAATCGCGGGACTTGCTGCCACCAGGCGTGAAAATGCTCCGCCAGAAACATGGTAGATCGCCACCGAATCGTTCTCGAGGATCTCGCCCAGAAGCTCGCAGCACTTGCGATAGATGTCGCGTGGGTTGAACACGTCGAGCTCCTGCGTCACGGCAAAGATCTTGCCAAAGCTGTCGTGGCGACCCACGATCTGGCGCCTGTACGCGCGCTTGTCCTCGATCGCGTCGTGGTAGAGCTGCGTAAGGAACGTATTGCGGTTGCGCACGAGCTCGTTTTGATCGCGCTCCGCCCTAATGGCTTCGCTGTTGCGCAGCTGCACATAGCCGCACACGGCACCCACAACAAAGTACGCAATAAACGGCAGCCAGTTGGACGGCTCATAGAACAGGCCCTGGAAGGTATAGCCGTACAGAGTAAAGTAACTCGCGGCCAAACCCACCGACGCCAGCAGCGCCGCAACCAGGCCAAAGTCCAAGCCATACAGCGTGCCGATGAGCACCACGTAGAGCAGGCGATAATCGAGCACGTTGAGCTGGGTCGATTGGGAGAACAAGCGCTCCAACACCTCGAACAGAACCCAGGCAACGCCCGTCTCCAAGCATTTAATAGGCAGCGTGCGCATTTGGATGCGATCGATGGCGGCGCGCAAGGGGTTGACCTTCTTTGCGCGACCAGCATCCCAGCGAGCCTGAATGGTCGAGAGGTCGCGCAGCAAGTCGTAGCGCTGAAACCAGCCATAGCGCACGCGAGCGACGTCGCTGACGGGCAGGGCGTAGCCGGCAGAATCGCCATAGGCAACTGAGAGCCCTGGGAACAGCGCCTGAAGGGCCTCGCCCACCTCACCCACCGTGTGATGGAAGGTATCGGCTACATCGAGCGTCTCAAAGTTACCATTCCAGCTGTCGAAGATACGGCGTACCAGCACCGAAAGCTCCTCGGCACACAGCAGGGGAAACGCCGCATCCTGCGCGCCCTGCAGAGCAGCCGATCCGGTTGAGCATGCGTCGAACATCGGCACCAAAAACGGGTCCTCCAGCGCGGCAGACGCGGTATACAGGAACGGCACGCGCAGGATCTTGGTCTGAACGCCCTCGCGAGCAGCGTAGTAGCGGCACAGGTCGTTGGCTGCGTGCGCGATAATGCCCTTGCCCGTTCGCCCCGCGGCATCGGCGGCACCCTCGGCACCCGCGGGCCCCGCTACATACAGCAGTTGGACCCGGCGACCCGCGCACGTACGAAAGACCGAGCGCAGTAGCTCGATATCGCCCACGGTATCGGTATGCGGGGTAAGGAAATTAGACAGGTAGACCACGCGGTCGAACTCGTAGGCCTGATCCAGGTGCTGGAGGAGCTCTTTCCACGAGGCATGGGGCGACGACTCGTCGCGGCGCGATTCCTGCGCGGCTACAACCTTAACGTGGTCCCCAGGGAATGCCTTGGCGCAAAAGTCATCGTCAACATATGCGGTGTTGCCAACAACCAGCACCTCCATAGCGCACCCTTCCTCTAAAATCCACTTTAGTCATAGTCAAACATGCGTATTTTACGCTGTCAACGCGAGCTGGAACGCCTTTAAGGCTGTTTTAAGAACTTTTTTAGAGGATGTGGGGACATCGAGAGTGCTAAATGAGCACCCAATCCGGAAGTGAGGTGAAAATCCGATATCTGCCGACCAAACCCCCGTTTTAGACTTCCGCGACCTGCGGTTTTGTTGCTATAAATCGAGTTGCGTTCGGCGAGTTTCAATTTTCCCCGCACTTACGACAACGGCGATAAAGCCCACTGCCCCAAAGCGAAAACACGACAACATCCAGTAGTCGTGAATACGTCAAAGGGCCGTTGCCGGAAACCGAACAAAGACCCTTCATTGTCTCCGTTTCACATAGAGCACACGGCGACTGTACCGCTGAAAACAATGAACGCGTGGGGACATCGGTGCCGTTACAGATATTGGCAAGAGCGGCATTCATATATTTTAGACGGGTAGTGTTTCATGCGCGCCAAAAGGCACATGCGCAGCCCTACTCTTCGTCACGATTCCCCAATGAACAAATCGCTTTTTCTATTCCGCGAAGGCGCTTACCAAACTGCCTAATTTCGCGATAGGCGGCCTTTTGATCCTTCTCAAATGCCGTCTCAAGAGAAATTGTAATCATGCTCTCAAATGAGCCGATCTCAACTGGGCAGATAGTCGAGAAGCGTCTGCGCCCATATTTCTTTGAATAGGAGACATATACATCAAAAATGGAGTGCCCCCACAATCCTTCGAGCTCCTCGAACCTTCCCAAGAGAATGTTTCTCTCCTGCTTAGGAGGCAAAATGGCATAGCCCCTGTCAAACACAACAGAAGCATGTTCGTATTCGAAAGAATCTTTTACAAACAAGTCAGGAGACAGTCGATACGTGACATTGTATGCAGGCGCTTCTCCGATATTTCTAATAACGAGCCGCGCTTGTGAGGGCGAGACGTCATCCGGCCGGACGAACATAATAATATCCGGAGAAGTTTGAATCGCTAGGGCCCTTAGGGCCGCCCACGATGCAACAACCGTCGCTATGGCCGCCATCGAATTAATCCAAAGGGACGCTATATCTAATTCGTTCATTAACTGTCCAATCTATTGGCGCCGCCAAACGACATACAAGAACCGGAGGCGGCACATATGTCGAAAGACATCAAATAACAACGCGGGTCCCCGACGCTTGAATCTCGCCGGGGACCCCCATAAAATGTTAGATGTTGGCCCGCTATGTCAACATCACGCTAGGCTTTGGTTGCCGCTAAGGCCTAGCGGATCTTTACCTTTACGGTCTTCGTTGTCGTCCCAATCTTCCTGACCGCACCTGTTGAGCTAATTCGATACTTCGGGATCTTTACGCGAATCGCCTTCGAAGCCATATATATATCACCTCCTCACTGTTACATTACGCTTGCCCGCCGTCTAGCGATGCTTAGCAATCTGGTGTTTGACCAGCGTCTTCGCAGCCGCGGACTTCGCGGCTTTACTCGTCGAGGAGCTCGCGAGTGTCTTGGCAGCAGCGCCAACCTTTCCTCCATGATGGGTAGCCATAATCTCACCTCCAATCTATAACAGTTTGAATCTTGACAGCCCAATCATAACATACTTCATTGCTTCACTGTCCAAATAATTCTTGCTTTGTCTCATGCTGTCTCATATAATAACAGCGAGGAGAGGAGCGCACATGAAGAGATCAGACATCATCGACTTAATCCGAGCGCATTCGGAACACGACGATCTCGCCTTCAACAACGCAGCCACTATTATCGCGAAAGATTTTGAGACGTCTGGACAGTCCGAGCTTGCAAGTTACATCATGGCCCTCATTGCCAGAACGCGCACATTTGTACCGCAAGAAGTCACTGAGCAGAAATACGACTTCCTGGAAAAGGTAATCAGCAACAACACCTCGCTACCCCTTCCCCAGGCCATCGCTAACGATATCCAAGGGCTGCTCAATGCTCTATCTAAAGATGTGGACATCAACACTGTCCTCTTTTACGGCGCATCGGGAACCGGCAAAACCGAAGCTACAAAACAGATAGCCAGAATACTTGGCTACCAGTTATATGCCGTTGATTTCAATCAAATCATCGATAGCAAACTCGGAGAGACGGCCAAGAATATCGCGAAGGTCTTCCAAGAAATCCACGATATCGGCGACGGCGCCATTGTCCTGTTCGATGAAATCGATGCTATAGCCCTAGACAGGATTAACCAAAACGACGTCCGTGAGATGGGGCGAGCCACAAGTGCACTCCTAAAAGAGTTCGACAAGCTGAACACGCGATCCGCCATAATCGCAACAACGAACCTTTACGACAAACTAGACCCGGCACTCGCCAGGCGCTTCGATGTACAGATTGACTTTAATAGATACACCCATGACGATCTCGTTGATATCGGCGAATCAATCGCAAAGAATCTGACCAAAAACAATCAGACAATCAAAAACGACTCTCGGACCCTAAAAAAGGTGCTGCAGAGTTGCCCGGATCTGCCCTGGCCCGGCACACTCAAAAACCTCATTAAGACCTCCGTCGCGTTTAGTGATCCTCTTAATCCAAACGACTATCTCCGCAAGCTATATCAGCGTTTACATGGATATGAGCCTGATTCACTCGAGCTGCTTAAAACTCAAGGTTTCACTTTAAGAGAAATGGAAGTTTTGACAGGCATTTCACGAAGCACCATTGCGCGAACCCTAAAGGAGTAGCTCATGAACAGCTTAATCAGGCTCACTGGCGATTTTCAAACAGCAAGAGGCTCGCGACCGGGCCCCGCAACGCTTCCCGCTAAAGGAACGGTCACTGCAGAGAAGATTTCGCACATTCGCAAGAGCCTCGAAACCGTTCTGAGCAAATGGCCCAAAGACGCCATAATCGAAGACATCTTGGTCTCCGTTGAATACCGTCAAATTGTCGCCAAGAGCAATCGAATAAGAGAGATGCTGAACGGCGGAAAAGACAGCGAACCAGAATTGTCTATCCGCGGCGCCCGCTATCTCGATTTTAACGGGAACCACCCAAGGCACCTGATGACTCATTACGTTCCCGAGTCGACCATCCGATCAACTATTAGCAAGCTGCGTGAGTGCGAGCGAATCGTAGTCGATCATTTTGATGGATTGATGAACGCAGATAAGATGGTCGATCTGGTTAAAAATGATAAGCTCAAGCAAAAATGGAATCCGGCCATTTCACACACACTCACCCGTTCGGGCTTTGCGCAACTCATACGCGATTCCTACTACGTCAATGAATTTAGAATAGACAAGCCGCCGGCGGCTACCGACGAAAACGCAATCGTTACGCTATTTGAAACGGAGAGGGACCCGCAGGATCTATTTGAGGAGCTTCACATTGACGTATCCCCTGCAAACCTCTTGGAAAACAGCGTTCTGTTAACCGAAACAGAATATCGAACGCTGCTCGAGCGCGCCCCTTACCTTGTAGCTATGTCGGTCATCGATCTGTCTTCCTACACTCCCATGAATGACGGAGGCTCGGCCTCCCCTGCCATCAGCAGCCTCCCCGAATATCCCACCGATGAGCCCATCATCGGCGTAATCGACACTCCATTTGAGGAGAAATACCCACCGTACTTCAGCAATTGGGTCGACTACATAAGCTGCTTACCCAAAGACATACATCCCACTTCGAGCGACTATCGACATGGCACATGCGTTAGCTCATTGATTGTTGACGTTCAAGCCCAAAATCCATCGCTGGATGACCATTGTGGCCACTTTCAAGTTCGACATTTTGGAGTTGCAACCGCAGGTAAATTCAGTTCGTTCGCGGTAATGAAACACATTGAGCGCATCGTTGCCGAGAACCAAGACATCAAAGTTTGGAACATCTCCTTAGGATCAATGGAGGAGGTATCTCGAAACTCCATTTCCCCCGAAGCGGCCCTGCTAGACAAACTGCAGCAGAAATACGATGTCCTCTTCGTTGTTGCCGGCACCAACCAGGAAAACGGAAAGCCCACGTATCTTGGCTCCCCAGCGGACTCCATTAATGCCCTCGTTGTCAACGCCGTCAATAGAAACAACGAGCCGGCGTCCTACACAAGAAGAGGACCAGTCTTGAGTTTTCACCACAAACCGGATCTTGCCTACTACGGAGGGGAAAGCAACGACCCTATCACCGCCTGCTGCGGAACCGGGGCCTATCCGGCTGTCGGCACCTCTTTTGCAGCTCCGCTAATTGCAAGGAAAGCTGCCTACCTCATTTATAAAATGCACCTAAGCTGTGAACTTGCCAAGGCCCTGCTAATCGATGCAGCATGTGCGTGGACAAACCCTGAAGATATGAATCGACTCGGCTACGGCATCGTTCCTGTCCAAATTGAAAAAATACTCGAAACCAGTAACGATGAAATTAGATTCATGCTCAGCGGCGTGGCGACTGAACGCGAGAATTACAACTTCAACTTTCCTATCCCTATTTCGGGTACAGCTTACCCGTCTGTAGCGAGAGCGACCCTGTGTTACTTCCCCAAATGCAACAGAAACCAAGGAGTCGACTATGCGGATACCGAGCTCGACTTACATTTTGGGCGAATCGGAAACGGCGGGCGCATCAAGTCGCTGCAGCCCAACAACCAAGGCGAGGAAGACTGCACAACCGATGAGGAGAAGGCTCGAAAAAAGCTGCGCAAATGGGACAATGTCAAGCATATATCGGAACCGCTAACCAGCCGCAGCAAGCCCAAAAAAGTGTATGCCAACCCAATGTGGGGCATGATGATTCGCAAGTCGTCGAGATATCAAAAAGGTTCTCATGATCCGCAACGTTTTGGCGTAGTGGTCACCATCCACAATCTAAAAGGCGAAAACCGATTTGATACATTCATGCGACAGTGTTCCGCCATTGGCTGGATAGTCGAACGAGTCGAAATTGACAACGAGCTCAAAATTTACGAGCACAGCCAGGTTGAGGTGGAGTTTGAGTAACCACTGACTACAGCAACACTATGCATCAGGAGGGCATCGGGGTTGTCGCCCCAGTACCCTCTTACGAGCATCCTTACCATTGGTAACGTGCGGCGTCCCAAGAGGACGGCAATGGTAAAAGCAGGTAACATCTAGTTTGCAACGTCGAACAGCATAGCTAAGGACTATTAGATGGTTGATTTTAAAAAGATGGCAGCATCGCAGAACCCCACGCTGCGAATCAAGCCTGATGAGATTTTCGACAGGTTGCCGAAACCCCAATCCTTTGATGATTTACATAGCAGCCAGGCCGAGGTACTTGATGCATGGTTTAGTAACAGAAATAAGAAAGACACTGTAATCAAGCTAAACACGGGAGGTGGCAAAACCCTTATAGGACTGCTGATTGCCCTCTCCAGTGCACGAGAGCTAAAACGTGGGGCATTGTATCTTGTTGACAACAAACAGCTTGTTCATCAAGTGTGCGAACAGGCGAGGACACTTGGAATACCCGCTTCCGAATATAAAGGAAGAAAATCTCTTACCGCAGATTTCAGAAATGGCTCAACGATTCTCGTTGCCCATTATCAAGCCCTCTTTAACGGCAAGTCTTCCTTTGGCTTGGAGGGAGAACCCGAAGCGGAGGAAGTTTCAGTAATCGTCATAGATGATGCGCACTCATCTTTTGACTCGGTTCGAAGCGCATTCACGGTGGAGATAAATGCATCGGATTCGCCTAGCTTATATCAAGAAGTTACGACGCTCTTTCGTTCAAGCTTTGATGATATCGATAGGGTGTCAACTTTCGACGATTTCGTTTCTGGGACTCGCACGGCTGGCGAAGAGGTGCTAGAAGTCCCATTCTGGGCGTGGGATAAGCATCGACAGAAGGTCGCCCGAATCATTTCTGATTTCGCAGCGTCAAATGAAGAAGACACGCCTACGGCAAACTCTATAAACTTCGGCTGGGATCTCATCAAAGACGATCTCAAGTACTGTCTTGCAACGCTGAGTCGCGTCAGATTCTCAATTACCCCAATTCTTCCCCTTGTAGAGAAGTTTCCGACATTCGAAGAATCGCCTAGAAGGGTGTACATGTCTGCGACATTCGCTGATGAGAGTGCGATCGTGAGATCTTTCGGGTGCAAGAAAGATGAGATTAATATTATCTCTCCCAAAACCCTTGCCGGAGTAGGGCGCAGGATGATTCTAGAAGTTGGGACAAAGGAGCAGCTACGAGTCGCGCTCGTCGAAAAAATGATCGCTCTCGCTAAAGACAAAAAAGGTGTTGTAGTCCTCGAGCCGAGTTTTGCAGGCGCGAAGCAATGGGAGCAATTGGGAATCGTAAGTGTAAAAGGAAGCGATGTTGCTCAGGCGGTAAGCGATCTAAGGGAAAACAAGCTTGACGTGCCAATTGTATTTGCAAATCGATATAACGGCATCGATCTGCCGGGCGATGCATGCCGCCTACTTGTCGTTTCGGGCATCCCCAAAGGGATGTCTGATCATCATAAACTGATGTCGAAAATCCTAGCTCATAGCAAAGTCTATGCCCGATCAATTGCTCAAAACATTGAACAGGCAATAGGTAGAGGCACGAGGGGCTCAGGTGACTACTGCGTCGTCGCATTAACAGGATCCGATCTATGCGAGTGGATTAAAGACAACCGCCATGCTGTGTTCTTGACCCCTACAACAAGAGCCCAAATCGAATGCGGGCAAGGCATTATGAACGAAGTAAAGTCAGCAAAAGACTTCGTTGAGGTTATCGATCAGGGAGTCAATGACGACCCCGATTTTGCATCCTATTTGTCCGCCTATGTAGCAGACAAGGTCAACGATTTTGATTCTATTGATGACAGCATGCTCGAAGATTTTGCTCTATGTGAAAGAAAAGCGCTAAACGAATGGCGCAAAGGTAGGAGTGGACGAGCTGTCGAACTCCTAAAACAATTTACGAATGGTGAAAATATAGACAATTCAATAAAGGGGCTTGTTCTCCGCCTGGCAGCTCAAATCGCCTATTCGGATGACGATGTAGAGACTTCCAGAAAGCTACAAACTCGCGCAAGCGGGCTCAACCGTTCACTTGCTAAGCCCATATTCTCCAGCTCAGACTCTGATGCTAGCTTGCAAGCAAAAAAGATTGCTGAATTTATTTCGTACCAAACACGAAAGAGTAGCGATGTGTCGACGAAATTCGACACAGACCTGAAATCCTTATCGGAGCAATGCCATTCAAAAGAATTCGAATCAAAACTTGAGTTGCTGGGGAAATACCTCGGTGCCAGCTCGAAACGTTACGACAATAACGGTGACGGGCCCGATGTTGTCTGGGTTTTTGAAGAAGAGCCTATTGCTTTTGCCTTTGAAGCAAAAAACGAAAAACTTCCGGATAATCCGCTCACGAAACAAGAGCATGGACAGCTTCAGGTCGCAAAAGAGTGGTTACGGGCTCGATATCCAAAAATGGAATGCTATGCAATATCTGTTCATCCAAATAATTTGGCATACAAGAATGCAAGTGCAGAATCAGCATTAGTGCTTACACTTAATAAGCTTAACGAGCTTGTAAAATCAATCGGTCAATTGATTGCGATTCTAAGCTGCGGAACGCTTAATGAGAGAAGTCGATTGGCGCAATGTGAGACGCTAATCAACCAGCACAACCTTCGCCCCGAGCAGATTCTTGGTACCAGAGTTGAAACATTCATAGCTAAGGAACAAGGGTAGACTCGTGGTGGATTCCTCGCCAAAATCGAGCACGTTAAAGCGCCCGAGGCATTTTTCAATCTTGGTCACTACAACATCTGACCTTAGTCTTCAGAAGAGACAGTTGCTGAATGACGGATGCCCGGAAGTTTTATCGGCATCATCCATGCCAACATCCCGGAGTTCATGAAGAAGGCAGAAGGAAGGGATAGAGGGGGGCTTCTAAGGGTGAGTATTTGCTCCTCTGAGCACCAGTGATTATTGCGAATCAGCGCCGCTTATATTGCCGACCGGCACCGCCCCCGGTAAGTCGGCCTACGAGGCAGTCCTTCCTCCTAGCTTTTCCCTCATGTTGAAGTCGCCCTTGCGACCCATACGGTATTGTGGACTATCCTGTCCATGATGGCGTCGGCGCGCACGTCAGCGCCGAGCCTGGCGAGCCAGTCCTTCTTGCGGTATTGCGTGCAGAAGATCGTGGAGCCGATGCCGTACCGTACCTCCATAGCTCCGGTATCATGCTGTTGAACCCCGCATCGGGCTCATCCGGCAGTCACTCGTCCAGCACCAGCACGGTCAAGGCGACCAGCTTCTGCACGAGCTTTAGCTCGGCGCCCGCCCCCTCGATTCCGAGCACCCTGGCGCCCGCGACGACGTCGCCGACGCTGTGTCCGGACATCCCCTGGGGCCTCGCGATCTCGTTTTGGGACATCCCCGCTTCGCGAAGCCGATGGACCAGCTTCACCCTTATCTTTATCGCCATGTATCACCTCCTTCTTCTCGGTCGCCGACTAACCGTATTAGTCGCCGGCGCCGTCTCCTATGGCGCCAGCCCACCAGTCCACCATCCCTCCCCTCCCCAACATTCCCCAGAAAGTTCGCTGATGTTGACTGGGGTTCCCGTAAAATATGCCCCAACAAAATATGTGCGGAGTGCTGGCCTGGAGCTGCCTTCGGACCCTATTGGCTGCTCACCGAGAGGCTCCGCTATGAAACGACCCCTTTACTACCTGCTCTGCGCGATCGCGTGCACGTCCATGGTCGGCGAGACGTTGCCCATGGCGGCCATCGCGGAAGCCATCCAGCCTCAGGAGACCGTCGAGCAGCAGGCGCAAGCCGACGCCGCGAGCAGCGACGCAGGCAAGGCCGAAGACGGCGCCAATACAAATGCGACAGCGGATACCGCAGAGGACGGCACCGCAACATCCACCGGCACCAGCGCAGCCAACACGGAAAGCGCTAACGACACCACCGCCACGCCCGACACCACCGCCACGCCCGGCACCCCCACCCCATCCCTGCAAGCCCAAACCAGCCCCACGCCCGAGGCCATCTCCGTCGCGGCAGCAACCGGCTACGCCCACTCCGCCACGGCAACCCAAAACGGCGTCACCTTCACCGTCTCGTGGAACGACGCCCCCGCGGGCACCGCGACGACCTTCCACGTAACCCAGACCAACGGCTCGTCCCAGGCCAAGGCGCGCATGGACGTGCCCACCTATTGGGACGGCGGTAGCCAGGAGAGCGTCTGCGACCCGTCGCGCCAGGCATGGTCCGGCTACCACGACCTGGGCGCCGCGGGCCACGACTTCACCTTTAGCTTCACGGCGTCGGGCACGTACCGCATCCACTTCTACTTTATGGACAACGACAGAAACGACCCCCAAAACGACAAGGGGATCTACTACCTGCGCGCCACGGCGGAGGTGACCGTAAACGACGCCGCCCGCCCAAGCGTCACGCAGATCGTTAACAACGCAGTGGACCTGTGCAGGCAAGAGACAAGCGGCTCGGAATACGACATGGCGCTGTGGCTCCACGACTGGACGCTCGACCAGCTGGAGTACGACCACAGCCTCAACTGGTGCTCGGCCGAAAGCGGCCTCACGCGCCACCAGGGCACATGCGAGAGCTACCAGCGCATCTACTCCAAGCTCCTTGACGCCGCGGGCATCGCCAACGGCCGCATCACCGGCAACGGCCACACCTGGAACGTCGTAAAGATCGACGGCAAATGGTGCCAGATGGACCTAACCTGGGACGACACCAGCGACAACTGGTACGGAGACCTGGACCAGCGCCATCTGTACTTTGGGCTGACCGACGAGCTCATGGCAATCGCCCACTCCGACCACACGGCAAACTACCAAAAGGACGGCTACGCCTACCGCTCGACCGACCTATCCAACAATTACTTTGTGCGAAATGACAAGGCCGATGAATGGGCAGAGAAGTATGCCGACCGCATTGGTATACCAGTGTGAAATATAGACTGTCAACATCAGTTAAAGAAAGAGCCTGGCCCCATTTCATTGGAGTCAGGCCCGATTTGGTCTCTTGACAATATCCTGCTCATATTAAAAAACCGGAAGAGAAGTGCTCCATTCGCTATGACCTCAAAGAAATCATTTGATTCTTATCGTTTACCCTGAGATGGCCTTTTTGTTTTGGAACCACTACCAAACTGTTTGATCTTATTGGCGCAAAGCTCTGTTAGTGGCTCACCGATTGCTGCTTTGTAATTGAAACCAAGAAGTTGCATGGTTCGGAGGGTATCAGCGGAAATTAGCTGACGAAACTGGTCAAACGCCATCGCCGTTGCGTTAGGCGAGGATGGTTCTTCACCGTCCGATTGCATTGAAACAAATATCTCCAATACGCGGGCGATGGTAGCATCAAGGCTCTGAATATCGTCATCGCTAATCTGAACGCGCTCAAGCTCCGCCTTATACGCTTGAGCGATTCTTAAAGCCTCAGAGCGCTCTTCAAGAAGCTCATTGACAAGTTCATCATATGCGGCGCGCACTGAGGCGGTGTCCTTATCTCCCTTAATTGCTTTAACCTTTGTCGCAACAGCAGAGGCCGTACCTTTTGCCGCAAGAACAGCGAGAGAACTCCCAAGATCAACTAAAGCCTGCGTTGTATATGCATCCATGGCTTACCTTTCATTGTTAAAACGCTAGCCTTTATTGATATAAGACTAGCGCAACGTTCTTAGCGTAAAAAAGATGCCGTCAACCGTTTTGATACGGCATAAGCATATCAAAATCAATTGGAAGACCAAGTTCATAGTGGCTAAACGGCGATACAGCAAGCTCATCCAGAACGCCATCTCCCCGACGGACCCAGGATTTTCCCTTTGCACATACAAAGGCAATCTCGACCAGCGGATGTCGATGCATTCCGTAGAAGCCGCCCATATCGATAGCTACCGAATGAAGTCCCGGAGGAATCAAATCGAGTATTTTCCTGTATTGATATGGGTATTCCAAATCTTCACCCTTGCAGCATCCCGCTCCATGAGTAACGACAATTGTCGCAACTACCTCATATACGGGAAGATCACTGTCGTTGCGAATCGCAATGCGCGACTCACCAGTAGGATCCCTTTCGAGCCATGCAGCAATTGAAGATGGCTGCGCTAACTTCTCAGCCATTTCCTGACGCTCGTCTTGTTCATTCATATGCCTTGTGTCGCGCAAAACAACATATACCGTTAGGCAAAGTGTAACAAATGCACAAATTACTTGAACAACAGCACAAAAAGCGGCCATAAGCAATAACCTTCCCTCGGCACAGAATGAAACCAAGAATCAGCCCGCCGCTTACACACCGGTCGTTATTCGAAAAGCAAACCGTCAAGCCAAGTTACTAGATATATCACAATCTTGATGCTAATAATTTAACCAGCTCATCTGATGGTCCGTTTTTTCTGATGCGGCTGTAATCTCTCACATCAGTTAAGACTAAACCGCCTGCAGACTCACAGAAAACAGCGTGCGAAGGCGCGGCATTGACGCTTGCCTTAATGCTAGATTTATTTTGGCGTAAAAGAAGCGGACGGCAAGAAGGCTGTTTCTTCTTTTTCCGATAGCTTCTCTTGGTGCATGCCATCATGAACCTCCTAAAGGCTAATCACGCAATAGCTTTTGCGCAAAGAGCGTGATTGACAATATCATGAAGCAATAGGTAGAGATTTACATCAGCGATTCCGAGCTTATTTGGCCTGTTAGATGTTACATACAAGATTCCCATAATTGAATTATTCGAACCGTCTCGGGCAACAAGTCTAGAAATCATCATGCAACGATCATCGGATCCGAAATGTTCGGAATTAACGTCGTTATCCAACTGTCCGCAGTCTCTGGCTTTTTCAACATCGGGACAAAGTATGACGATATCATTTGACAGCTCTTTTTCGTGAAGCATAATCACGAGCTTGCTATTCATTGAAAGAGGCCGGGAATGTTGAAATCTCGTTTTATTCAATGCCCCTCCCCTAGCCACCGTTGCGTAGCCAACTTCATGATCCGATTTTCCGGGACGCGCAAGCCTGATGGCGCAGCCTATTCCGTCTTTTGGGCGAAAAATTGAAAAACAGGAAGCAACGCCATCGCAGCAGACAGTTGCCAATTCACGTAAATTAACATCAGGATTTTGAGTCTGATTCTCAACTTGGTAGTTAAGACTCTGAAGTTCGTCGAGCACATTCACATAGCGAAAGCCCTGCCTAATTGAATGCGCGGCAATCCATATTGCCACTAAACAAGTTACGATAAGCGAAAAAGTAAATAATTCTCTAGTCGCATAAGTTCCAAGGTAGTCAAGGATCCAAGGAAGTTTTCCATCTGTTAATAGCTTTTCTGCAAAAAGAGTAGGCAGCCAAACAAATATCCCACCGAAGCCAATTTTCTTTAGGGCGTCCAGAATCACTAGAGGCATGCCTCTGTTGAGTCCTACACTATAAAAACGAAAACAGGAATACTCGCGCTTCCCTCGTCTACCGTAGTTCAACCAATCATCAAAAGAATATCTATCAATCATGCCATCGCCTCCCGCCACTACAATTTACATTAAAGCATTGTGAGGTACTCCCCCAGCTCTTCCTCCCAGTCGGGCATGCGGAAGCCGACCGACTCGAGCCTGGACAGGTCGAGCGCGGAGTGGACCGGGCGCGGGGCGACGGGGCCGGCGGCATTTGCGTAGTAGTCGGCGGTGCTCACCGGCACGACCCTGTCCCCGTTGCCGTTGGCGGCCTCGAAGACGGCGCGGGCGATGTCGGCCCAGGACTTCACGGCGCCGGAGCCGGTGCAGTTATAGGTGCCGTAGGGGGCGTGCGTGCCCAGCACGTGGAAGATGGCCTCGGCCATGTCGCGCGTGAAGGTCAGGCGGCCCAGCTGGTCGTCCACGACGGTGACCTGCGTGAGCCCGTCCTCGGGGTCGGCGACGCGGTCTGAGAGGCCCCTCATGGTCTTGACGAAGTTGTGCCCCTCGCCGATGACCCAGGAGCTGCGCATGATGTAGTGGCGCGGGCACCCCGCCACGGCGATGTCCCCCGCCGCCTTGGTCTGCCCGTAGACGGACAGCGGGCTGAACGGCTCGTCCTCGTCGTGGACCTCGGCCGTGCCGTCGAAGACGTAGTCGGAGGACACGTGGACGAGCGTGATGCCGTGCCCGGCGCAGGTGCGGGCGAGAAGGGCGGGACCGGTCGCGTTGGCCTTCCAGGCGGTCACGCGGCCCTCGGGGGTCTCGGCTTTATCCACGGCCGTGTAGGCGCCGCAGTTGATCACGGTGCCGTAGAGCGACCAGTCGTATTTGGAGTAGGCCTCCGGGTCGGACATGTCGAAGGTGTCGATGTCGCAGAAGTCGAAGTCCTTGGCGACGCCGCGCTCCTCGGCGAGCTTGCGGACCGCGCGGCCCAGCTGGCCGTTGCAGCCGGTGACGAGGGTCCTCTTGGGCGCCATGGGGACGACGTCCTTGAGCATCGGGTGGTTGAGGTCGGCCTCGGAGACGGTGGCCTGGTCCAGCGGGATCGGCCACTCGATGGCGAGCTCGGGGTCGGCGAGGTTCACGAAGGTGTAGGTCCTCTTGAGCTCCAGCGACCAGTGGGCGTCCACCAGGTAGGTGTAGGCGGTGCCGTCCTCGAGCGCCTGGAAGGAGTTGCCCACGCCGCGCGGGACGTAGATGGCCTTCGACGGGTCCAGGGTGCAGGTGAACACCTTGCCGAAGGTCTCGCTGCCCTCGCGCAGGTCGACCCAGGCGCCGAAGACCGAGCCGCGGGCCACCGAGATGAACTTGTCCCAGGGCTCGGCGTGGATGCCGCGGGTGACGCCGC
>CABUHO010000011.1 GCA_902491395.1 uncultured Collinsella sp. | reverse complement strand
GCCTCCCAACCTCGTTGCGGCGCGGCTGCGCCTATGGCACTTCAACATCATTGTCACAGCCCCGACCCGCGGTCACGAGCGGGGGCTCCTATCTTTTTAGTGCCCTCGGATTGGGTCATAGTGTCTGTCGTTGCCAAAACACCGGCGTTGTCGGAGTAGTCGTTGGGGACGTTCTTGTTTGACTAGCCGTTTAAGAACGTCCCCAACGACTATCCCTTACGACAGTTCGTCGGCTACTTGGTGCTCATAGAAGGCTTCTACTACGGCGTTGAAGTCGCGGGCGAAGTCTTCCATGGTTCCGTGCCAGGTGGCTCGGCTTGGTTTGCCTTGGCCCACATAGGCGGTTTGAATACCGCAGACGGGGCTGGGGAAGTCGCGCTTGGGGTCGTTGCCCACCATGAGGACCTCATGAGGCTCGAGTCCCATCACCTGAAGCTGCTCTAGATAGTAGGTGGCATCGGGCTTGCAGCGGGTGGCGTTTCCCATGTGCGTCACGAGTTCAAAGGGGGCGTCGGCCATGTCGCCCCAGCCCATGCGGCACTCGATGGCCCCCTGCGGAAAGCTGGGGTTCGTAAAGAGCGCGCAGCGCAGGCCCGCGTTCTGTACCGCCTCGAGCGCGGCGTGTGCACCCGGCATGGCTTTCGCATTGATCATGTCATCGTTCTTGTACGGCAGGACTTCACGATCGTAGTAGGTAAACGCCTCGTAGATGAGTGGGTCTGAGAGGCAAATGCCGCACCGGCGCTCAATTTCTTCTTGGTAGAACTCAAGATTGGTGCGATTGTCCGTGCCGCTTCGGTGATTGGCGTTGAGGTCGACTAGGATGGTGCCGAGGCGCGCCATCGTGCCGCCGCGGCTGCGTCGTCCGATATCTGCAAGCATCGACGAGACATCCTTAAAATAGCGAAGGATGAACGCGTTGAGGTTGATGCTAAGAAGCGTCTCGTCCATATCGAAAACGACTGCTTTGAGCACGCGGGCACCTTTCTCGAAAAATCGTTCCAGAATCGTTGGCTCCGAATACTTTACTCCAAAGCCGTATGCCCAACTGCTTATCGTCAGCTTGTGGAGACAGTCGTTCACAAGATTGCGAAAAAGTCTCCATACGAGTAAAAAATGGCAGTTCACGCTTGAAATCGAAGTGATTTCCCCGTAACCTATACGAACGTGATTGCATAAGCGTCACATTAGTATCTGTCGGCTCCCGAGTGTTCCTAAACGTTGTGTGCTTGTCGCACCCTTCTGTAGGTCCTAGCAATCGGGGCCCCGTAGTTCGAAAGGGGTCCACCTTTGAGTGAGATTCAGAACTCGTCCATTTTCTCTCTTGACGATGTCAACGAGGAGGAGATGAACAACCTCATCGACGGTACGATTACCGACTTTGATGAGGGCGATCTCGTTAACGGCACTGTCGTTAAGATCGAGCATGACGAGGTGCTCGTTGACATCGGATTCAAGTCCGAGGGCGTTATCCCGGTCCGCGAGCTGTCCATCCGCAAGGACGCTAACCCTGCAGACATCGTTGCACTCGGTGATCCCATCGAGGCGCTGGTTCTCCAGAAGGAGGACAAGGACGGTCGTCTGGTCCTGTCCAAGAAGCGTGCCGAGTACGAGCGTGCTTGGAACCGCATCGAGGAGAAGTTCAACTCCGGCGAGAACGTCGAGGGCGAGGTTATCGAGGTTGTCAAGGGCGGCCTGATCCTCGACATCGGCCTGCGTGGCTTCCTGCCCGCTTCCCTCGTCGACCTCCGTCGTGTCAAGGACCTCACCTCCTACATGGGCACCCGCATCGAGGCCCGCGTCATCGAGATGGACCGCAACCGCAACAACGTTGTCCTCTCCCGTCGTGTCGTGCTTGAGGAGTCCCGTAAGGCCGAGCGCTCCGAGATCCTGTCCAAGCTCAAGTCTGGCATGCGTCTCCAGGGCACCGTTTCCTCCATCGTCGACTTCGGCGCCTTCGTCGACCTCGGCGGTATCGACGGCCTCATCCACATCTCCGAGCTCTCCTGGAACCACGTCAACCATCCTTCCGAGGTTGTCAAGGTCGGCCAGGAGGTCGAGGTCGAGGTTCTCGACGTCGATCTCAACCGTGAGCGCATCTCCCTGGGTCTCAAGCAGACCACCGAGGATCCGTGGCGCGCACTGGTCAAGAAGTACCCCGTCGGCGCTATCGTCGAGGGTACTGTGACCAAGCTTGTCCCGTTCGGCGCTTTCGTCGACCTGGGCGAGGGCATCGAGGGCCTGGTGCACATCTCCGAGATGGCCAACAAGCACGTCGATCAGCCTTCTCAGGTCACCCACGTGGGCGACAAGGTTCAGGTCAAGGTCATGGAGATCGACCTCGACCGTCGTCGTATCTCCCTGTCCATGAAGTCCGCTGCTGAGACTCTGGGCGTCGAGATCGAGGTTACCCCGCTGCCTTCCGAGAAGAAGGACGAGGAGACCGACGCCGAGTAAATCGGTTTGACGATCACTTGTTTAAGGGACCCGTCCGCAATGGACGGGTCCCTTTTTGCATTTGGCGGTGTGATGCACGATGCTGACCGGGCGCAATTTTGTCCGGGCTGCCTGTTTGGTATCGGGTTGTCGGTGCATGAAAAATGCCGACATCCCGCCTCGGGGAGGAGGCGGGAACGCACCGAGTAGACGGAGGGGTGCGGAGCGCGGTCGCGTCTCGACTGACGACGTTGCCCATCGACGACCCTATTGTACTGCATAGCGTGGTTCTTGGTTTATCGTGTCGAACGCTTGTGTTGTGCCATTGCCAATAGCGACGGTGTGCTACACTCTTGCACTGCTGAGTGGGCCAGACGGTCGCGCGATGTGCTGCTTGCAGCGCGCGTGAGGAAAGTCCGGGCTCCAGAGGGCGGGATGCCGGCTAACGGCCGGGCGGAGTGATCCGACGGAAAGCGCCGCAGAAAAGAAGACTCCCACCTGCGCCGCAAGGCGTAAAGGGAAAAGCTGAAACGGTGGTGTAAGAGACCACCAGCGTCGTGGCAACACGGCGGCTTGGCAAGCCCCATCCGGAGCAAGCGCGAATAGGAACGCTATGGGCCGGCCCGGTCCGCGTTCGGGTAGCGTGCGTGGAGCTGCACGGTAACGTGCAGACAAGATAAATGACCGTTCACGACAGAACCCGGCTTATAGGCCCACTTGGCATTTTTGTTACCCTGACAATCGGTACGGTCTTTGCCGTATTATTGAGGCTGTTTGTTGCTTTGCTTGTTGTTGAGGGGCTTTGTTGGACAGCTATTTTACTTTGCAATCGAATATTGAGGCTTCGGGCGAGTTTGTGGATCGCAAGAGCCGGTTTATTGCTCAGCTGGTCCATATTGAGTCTGAGGATGAGGCGAATGCCTTTATCGAGATGATTCGCAAGCGTCATTACGACGCTCGACACAATGTTCCCGCGTGGATTTTGGTCGATGGACGTGAGCGCCAGAGCGATGATGGTGAGCCGAGCCGTACGAGCGGCATGCCGACGCTCGAGGTGCTGCGCGGTGCGGGACTTAAAAACGTATGCTGTGTTGTGACACGTTATTTTGGTGGCACGCTGTTAGGGCCTGGTGGCTTGGTGCGCGCCTATACCGCGGCGACGCAGGCGGCGGTGGCCGCGGCTCAAGAGGCCGGGCAGATCGTCGAAATGACGAGCGTCGTGCCGGTTGATGTACGTGTGGCCTATCCGCAATACGAGCAGGTGCTTCGCTTGGCGCAGGATTCGGGTGCCAAGGTTGCGGATACCGATTACGCGGATGCCGTGACGATTCATTTGGTGTTTAAGGCGGGGGAGCAGGAGCCATTTTGTGCCAAGATGCGCGAGCTTATGGCGGGGCGCGAGGAGATTGAGGTCGGCGCTCCCGAATTTGCCGAGTTCTAACGACGACGGCCGGCGTGCTTTTGGATGGATCCCAAGCGCGCCGGCCGTCGTTTTATGTTACTGCTGTTTACTCGGCGAGTTGCTTTAGCATATCGCAGGCGATCTCGATGGCATCGTCGATGCAGCCGGGGCAGCTGCGGAGAGGGCCATTATCCGATCCGACGCCTTTGAGCGTGCCGCAGACAGTCGTGGTGTTCTTCTCGCCAAAGCGCTTGGCAATCTCGCGCGACAGCTTGTAGGTCTGGCCCTTGGTCTTGGGGTTCTCCATACCGTCGCTCATCACAAAGCCCATGATGGCCACGGCGCCCGAGATGGCGCCGCAGGTCTCGGTCATGCCGCCCATGCCGGCGCCAAAGCCCTCGGTGAGGGTAAAGGCGATCTGGGGGTCGAGTCCGACGGCAGGCGCAAGTGTGCAAGCAACGGCCTGGGCGCAGTTAAAGCCGCGGGCGTGGTACTCGGCAGCCTGAGCCTGGCAGGCGGCAGTGTTGAGCTGGGTGGTATCCATCTGCTTCATCGTTGCCTCCTTGTTCATGGTGTACCCGCCTATGGTACCCTTGCCGGCGCATTCGCTTATCGAGACCGCAGTGCATATCTCATTGTTTTTCGCCATCGAACACTTTCTTAAGATTTGGGACAAATAAACCTGATTAATTTGTCCCATAACCTATCGGCGGGATGGGTTGAGAGGGGTACGGGGTAGCGGTATCGTGAACCGGATAAAAACAAAACCCAAGTAAGGGAGTTGGATATGTGCGAGCAGACTATCGGTACCACGTGCGTTCAGGGCGGCTATCATCCGGGCGATGCGGAGCCGCGCCAGGTGCCCATCTACCAGTCCACCACGTGGAAGTATGACACGTCCGAGCACATGGGCAAGCTGTTTGACCTGGAGGAGTCGGGCTACTTCTACAGCCGTCTGCAGAATCCCACGTGTGACCTGGTTGCTGCCAAGATCTGCGAGATGGAGGGCGGTACCGCAGCGATGCTCACGAGCTCGGGTATGGCTGCGAACTTCCTTGCGATCTTTAACGTGGCCGGTGCCGGTGATCACGTGGTCGCGAGCTCTGCTATCTACGGCGGTACGTATAACCTGCTCGCCCACACCATGGGCCGCATGGGCGTGACTTGCACGTTCGTCGCCCCCGACTGCACCGATGAGGAGCTGGAGGCAGCCTTTGAGCCCAATACCAAGCTCGTCTTTGGCGAGACGATCGCCAACCCTGCCCTTGCCGTGCTCGATATTGAGCGCTTTGCCAAGGCCGCGCATGAACACGGCGTGCCGCTGATGGTCGACAACACCTTCCCGACGCCCGTGATGTGCCGTCCCTTTGAGTGGGGCGCCGACATCGTCACGCACTCCACCACCAAATACATGGATGGACATGCTGCCTACCTGGGCGGCGTGATCGTCGACCACGGCCAGTTTGACTGGATGGCTCATGCGGACAAGTTCCCGGGTCTCACCACGCCCGACGAGAGCTATCACGGCGTGACCTATGCCGAGAAGTTCGGCCGTGAGGGCGCCTTTATTACCAAGGCTACCGCGCAGCTCATGCGCGACCTTGGCCCCATGCAGAACCCGCAAGCGGCGTTCTTCCTGAACAGCTCGCTCGAGAGCCTGCACGTGCGCATGCCGCGTCATTGCGAGAACGGACTGGCGGTCGCCAAGTTCCTGCAGAGCCACCCCAAGGTGCGCTTTGTGAGCTATCCGGGCCTGGAAGGCGACAAATACTACGACATGGCTCAGAAGTACATGCCCAACGGTACGTGCGGCGTTGTGAGCTTTGGCTTTACCGGTGGTCGTGCGGCGGCCGAGACCTTTATGAAGAGCCTCAAGCTCGCCCAGATCGCCACGCATGTAGCCGATGCCCGCACCTGCTGCCTGCACCCGGCAAACGCCACCCATCGCCAGATGAACGACGAGGAGCTCATCGCCTGCGGCATCTCCGCCGACATGGTGCGCCTGTCGTGCGGCCTTGAGGACACGGCCGATCTGATTGCCGACCTTGAGCAGGCGCTCGAGCAGTGCTAGGCTAGCGTGCGTGCGAGGCGTGGGACGGCTTTTCGGCTGACGACGTCCTCATAGTTCCGATTCCGTAGGCGGGACCCCGATCGTGTCCGTTTGTAGGCGATTGGGGTCCCGTTTTGCGTTGCACGATAGAAAGGATATACATGGAGAAAACTGCCGAGCAGCTGCGCCGCGAACACCTTGCCCTGGAGGGCGACACCCACGGTAAGAATAAATGGGCGATTCTGTTCACCGTGCTCGTCATGACCTTTATGGCGTGTCTGGATGCGAGTATCGTGACGGTGGCGCTCCCAGTGATGCAAAAGGAGCTGGGGGTGGGTCTCGACCGCATTCAGCTCGTGAGCTCGGTGTATCTGCTCGCGACGTGCGTCGCCATGCTGCCGTTTGGCCGCTTGGGCGATGTGCGCGGCAAGGTGAATGTGTTCCAGCTTGGTGTAATCGTCTTTACGGGTGGCTCGTTGCTTTGCGGGCTTTCGGCTTCGCTCGAGGTGCTTATCTTGGCGCGTTTCGTGCAGGGCATTGGCTGTGCCGCCGCGATGGCCAACAATATGGGCATCATCACCGAGTCGTTTCCGGCGCGTGAGCGCGGCCGTGCCATGGGCATTCTGGCGACCTTTGTGGCTCTTGGCATGATGTGCGGCCCCGTGCTCGGCGGCGTGCTGGTGGCGAGCTTTCCCTGGGAGAGCATCTTCCTTATCAATCTGCCCATTGGCGTAATCTCGTTTATCGTGGGACTCTATACGCTGCCGCATGTGAAGCCGGAGGCTGGCGAACGCCCTATGCCGTTGACAGAGGCGGCGCGTCGCTGCTTTGCGAGCTCGGCTTTCACGATTAACCTGGCTTGCATGCTTATCGTGTTCGTGGGTATCGGTGCCTCCGAGTTTGTGCTGCCGTTCTACTTTCAGGATGCCCACGGCTTTAGCTCCGATATCTCCGGCCTGTTGTTTTTGGCGATGCCGGTCGTGAATGCCTTTGTGGGCCCGCTTTCGGGCTCGGTGTCCGACCGTGTTGGTTGTGAAGCGCCCACGGCCGTTGGCCTGGGCGTGTACGTGTGCGGTCTCTTTGCGGTGAGCACGCTTGACGAGCACTCTTCCATCTTGATGATTGTGTGCTGCGTCGCGTTTATGTCGTGCGGCACGTCGATCTTCCAGAGTCCCAATAATTCGCTGTATATGGGTTCGGCTCCGCGTGAGGCGCTTGGCTTTGCGGGCAGCTTGAGCAGCTTGGCGCGCTATGCGGGCATAGCGCTGGGTATTACGGCGGCGTCGCGCATCCTGTATGGACAGACGAGCGCGGCGATGGGCAAGACGGTCACGAGCTATGTGGCGGGTCGTCCGGACGTGTTCCTCTTTGGCTTCCGTTTGGTATTCTACGTGCTGATGGCCGTTGCTACCGTGGGCTTTGCGCTCACATTGGTACGTTTGGTGAGGACGCGCACCCGGCATTAGCGTGTTGGGAGGCTGTCTGCCACGAATCGGGCCTATCTACTGGTCTTGCAGCTTTATGGTGCGATACGGCTTGTGGGGCGGGCGGGGGTCGGTCCGTGGTAGACTATCGAACAACGTTTATTAATCGCGCGGTATCGTTGCCGCGAGAAGGGGTTGCGCCATGCAGGAGCTTGAGGATCGTATTCGCCATGACGGCATCGTAAAGGCCGGTAACGTCCTTAAGGTTGATGCCTTCCTCAACCACCAGTGCGACGTTGAGCTGTTCGACCACATGGGTGCCGAGTGGGCCCGTCTGTTCGAGGGTGTCGAGATCAACAAGATCCTGACGATCGAGGCTTCGGGCATTGGTATGGCCTGCATCGCAGCCCAGCATTTTGGCGGCGTGCCGGTGGTCTTTGCCAAGAAGGCCCAGTCCATCAACCTTGACGGCGAGCAGTATGCCACGACCATCTATTCCTTTACCAAGCAGAAGGAGTACCCTGTCATCGTTGGCAAGCGCTTCCTGTCCGAGGGCGACAAGGTCCTGATCATCGACGACTTTTTGGCCAACGGTTGCGCGCTCGAGGGCCTTATTAAGATCTGCGAGGCTGCGGGCGCCGAGGTTGCCGGCATCGGCATTGCGGTTGAGAAGGGCTTCCAGGGCGGTGGCGATAAGCTCCGCGAGCGCGGCTTCCGCGTTGAGAGCCTGGCCCGTATCGCCGATATGGACTGCGAGACCGGCGAGATCACCTTCGCCTAATCATGCAACACAAGCGATTGGTATGCGATGTGACAAAGGGACCGTCCCTTTGTCACATTTTTTGTATATAGGGGAGGTGTTGATATGGATGAGAACAAGATGGGATGGCGCGAGTATGCGCGCTATGCCGAGATGTCGGCCGAGGAGTTGGCGCGCGATTGCGAGGTGCAGGTGTTTCGCGCGACGGGTCCGGGCGGACAAGGCGTCAACACGACGGACTCGGCGGTGCGCATGAAACATATCCCTTCGGGAATAACCGTGACGGCGCGCGAGAGCCGCAGTCAGTTCCAAAACCGTAGTAGCTGCCTGCGTAAGCTGCGCGCTGAGCTTGAGCGTCGCGGGCGTCCACCGCGCCGACGCGTAAAGACCAAGGTGCCTCAGCGCTCTCGCCAGCGCAGGCTCAATGACAAGCACTTCAACGCTATTAAAAAGGCCAACCGTCGCAAGCCGGGCGGGGAGGAATGATCTTCTCAATAAGTTGCGGTGAAATAGGGACTGTTTTGCGGCTTTAGCTGCATAAACAGCCCCTATTTCACCGCAACTTAGGGATGGCTAGCGGGTGGGGTGCCAGACGTGGAGGGCGCCGCCGAGGATGTCGACCTCGATGCGCGAGGCGACAACGGGCTCGCCGTCGGCCTGAATGGGGTAGTCGGGCTCCTCAAAGGTGAGCTCGGCATGGCGGCAGCGGCGCATGCGAACCGGCGGCAGCTTGGTATGGTGGCCGTCCTTGGCCGAAAGGAACATGGGCAAGGCAACCGCACGGGGAACGGGGCCGCAGGCGTAACAAACGTCGAGGATGCCATCGCACGGGTCGGCGTCGGGACAGATGCGATAGCCCGAGCCATACGTGGGCCCCAGCTGGAGGGCCATGATAATCGCGCGCACACGCTCGGCTGGCGCGCCATCAAAGCTGATGGTCATGGGGTAGTTGCGGTAGCGCAGACCAAACTGCTCCAGACCCGAGAGGGTGTAGAGCGGAGCGCCAGCGAGGCCCGTCTTTTTGCGCAGCTCGGTGGTGCCCAGGCCGATGGCGGCGTCAATACCGACGGAGAGCGTCTGGTCGTAGTACTCAACGGTAACCTCGCCGCTGCCGCTTGCGGGGTTCCATGAGCGAATCCGCCCGATGTCCTGACGCTGCAGCTCACAGGTGAGCAGCGCGCCAAAATCTTTGCCGGAGAAATCTCCGATACCGAGCGTTTGGGCAAAATCGTTGCCGGAGCCTACGGGCAGGACAGCAAGCGCCGGTCGAACCGTCTCTTCTTGCGCCATCAAGCCGTTGACGACCTCGTGGATTACGCCGTCGCCGCCAAGGGCGATAACGGTGCGATAGTCCTGGGCCTGTGCGGCAAGCTCCTTGGCATGTCCCGTGCGTTCGGTCAGCACCAGGTCAAACTGGGATGAGCGCGCGGTCATGTCCAAAAAGCGCTGCAGGCGCTCAGCGACCTCACGCGCCGCACCCGACTGGGCGGCGGGGTTGGCGATGATGAGCGTGCGACCAAAATCAGTTGCGTGCATGGGGCGACTCCCGGCGTATGACGTGACGGTGCGGTCGCGCTCAGGTCGAATTGCCCCCGATTGTGGCTGCACGGCGAATACTAACGTCTACTCTATCAGGTCGTTGTGGCGCTCGATAGCCTCCGCTACCGTACCGCCCTCATCCACAATAAGCGAACGGCGCTTGGGTGAGATGATGCGCTGGGCGGGGTACACGCCGCGGTGGCCGCCGGCAAGATAGCTAATAAACGCAACGATGACAAAGAACCCGGCCGCTGTGCCGTGGAACAGGTCGATGGCCATCATGCAGGTGGTGATGGGCACGTTAAGGCCGGCGCAGAACACGCCGAGCATGCCGAGGGCCGCCAGAAAGCTGGGGTCGATGCCAGCGAGGCAGCCGATCCAGCCGCCAAGCGCAGCTCCGATGCCAAACAACGGTGTGACCTCGCCTCCCTGAAAACCGGCTCCCAGAGTGAGCGCCGTCACGACCAACTTGATGGCTGCGTCGGCGAGGGTCGTATTGCCGGCGAAACCGGCGCCCGAGAGCCAAGTGGCAAGGCCGGCGTACTTCCAGGCATCGAGCACCGCATAGGCTGCAAGCACCACAAGTGCGCCCACGAGGGCGCGAACAAGATAGTTGGTGATAAAGCGGCCGTAGAGGCTCTTGACGGTTCGAACCGACCAGGCGAAGAGGCGTGCGGTTAGACCGAACACGATGGCGCTGATGACGACGATGGCGACCGTTCGGGGTGTCATGTCGGGGACGCTGGCGATGACGTTCGCCTCGTACTCGGTGCCCAGGGCAAGCGACGTAAAGTAGCCGGTAAACGAGGCGACGAGGCAGTAGATGCCGGCGGTGTAGTCGATCTTGCCGATAAAGCACATTTCCATGCCAAAGAAGGCACCGGCGAGGGGCGAGCCGAACACGGCGCCAAAGGCAGACGAGATGCCGGCGAGCATGAGGTCGTGATGGTCGTGCTTTTTGAGGTGCGCCAGGTTCGAGATGTTGCTGGCGATGGTGCCGCCGATCTGCACGGCAGCGCCTTCGCGGCCGGCCGAGCCGCCTGTCAGGTGCGTGAGCGTTGAGCAGACAAAGGTGAGGACCGCCATGCGGGCATGGATGAGGCGGGTTCCCAGGGCGGAATCGATGACCAGGTTGTTGCCACGTTTGGCGGCAAGGCCGTGGTTCTTATACACCCATGCGGTGGCGACACCCACGGCGGGGAGCAGGGCGTAGACCCACGCATGGTGCTCGCGATAATCGGTCGCGATGTTCAGCGAGGCCAAAAATGCCCAGGCGGCAACACCCATGGCGAGCGAGACGATCACGACGAGCACGAGCAGCTTGGCGCTCGCGAGCAGATTGCGGGCGTTCCGGCGCGTGTCGGCGGCCAAGAGATGCTCAGAGCGGGTGAGCTGATGCCTGCCGGCCATGATGACGTCATTCAGGGAGAAGAAGCCTCCCTCATCGATCGGCAGGGAATTGTCCTGCTCTTCGCTTTCGCTGTCTGATGTGTCGGTAAAAGCCATGGTGTCCTCTTCTTTGGTTACAACGCAAGCATTATAGAGCGTGACAAACGCGTCAAGCCGGTGGGTTGGTTTCGGTTCTGTTTCGTGCCCTGTAACCGACAGGTGTATTCGCGAGTGCAGACCGTCTCGCGGTCGAGCGACGGGGGATTATACTGAATAAAACATAAAGAATCGGCGCCCTTGTTACGCGCCGCGATCTGTAAGAGGTGCATATGGCAGAGAAGCTCATTCCGTTGGAGGACGCGCAGGCAATTGTCTTGTCACATGTGAGTCCGACCGGGGTTGTCGAGATTCCCGTATGGCAGGCGGCCGGCCTTCCCTTGGCCGAGGAAGCCGTGGCCGATATCGACATCTCGCCATTTGCCAACAGCGCTATGGACGGGTATGCCGTACGCGCCGCAGATCTTGCTACGGCGTCAACCGATGCGCCGGTGACGCTTTCCGTTGTTGGTCACGAGGCGGCTGGTCATGTGTTTGAGGGTACGATTGGCGCGGGCGAGACGGTCCGTATCATGACGGGCGCGCCGGTGCCAGAGGGCGCCGATGCCGTGGTGAAGTACGAGATCGTCGACGTGCTCGACGGCGATGGCAACGAGGGCTCGCACGTCCGCTTCTCGGCGCCGGCTAAGGTGGGGGAGAACGTTCGCTCTGCAGCCGAAGAAGCCCATGCCGGCGACGTCGTGATGCGTGCCGGTGAGGTTGTGGCGCCGGCTGGTGCGGGCCTGCTGGCAAGCGCCGGGTACGCGAGCGTGAAGGTGCATGCCGCACCGCGCGTGGGCATCATCTCGCTGGGCACGGAGCTGGTTGCTCCAAGTGAGCTTCCGGCGCGTGGCCAGATTCGCGATTCCAACTCCTCGGCGTTGATGGCCGAGGCGCTCGATGCCGGTGCCGAGCCTGTCTTCTATGGCATTGCGCCCGACGACGAACAGGCGATATCCGAGCTCGCACACCGCGCGGTGCGCGAGTGCGACTTTGTCATTACGAGCGGCGGGGCCTCGGCGGGCGACTACGACTACGTGACGGCGCTGGTCCAGCGCGAAGGCGAGGTCCTGTTCGATCGCATCTCGATGCGTCCTGGTAAGGCCATCACGTTTGGCCTGCTCGGCGGCAAGCCGTACCTGGGGCTTTCGGGCAATCCGGCGGCGGCCTACGTGGGCTTTGAGGTGCTCGCGCGCCCGGCGATTCGTAAGATGCGCGGCTTTGCCGAGGGGGCGCGTCCTGTGCAACAGGCAATGCTGACACACGGAGTGAAGAAGCGCCAGGACCGTCGATTCTATGACCGCGCCACGGTTGCGCGCGATGCCCAGACTGGCGAGCTTATGGTGACTGAGGCCAAGAGCCAGAATTCGGCGCTGCTTGGCACGATGCAGCGCGCGAATTGTCTGCTGCGCATTAACGAGGGCCCGTGCGAGCTCGAGCCGGGCGATGTCGTGGATGTCGTCCGCGTCGACTTGCCCGAGGGCACCGTGCTTTAGGAGGAGCGCTATGGAGCTGAAGATTTCGATCGTGACGTGTTCGGATACGCGCGATCTTGCCCAGGATGAGGCCGGAGCCGCGCTCGAGGAACTCATTGCGGCTCAGGACTGGACGGTAGCCTCGCACGTGGTTGTGCGCGACGACGTCGACGAGATCGGCGCCGCTATCGTGGACGCTGCCGACGAGCGCCATGCCCATGTTGTGCTTACCTGCGGCGGCACGGGACTTTCGATGCGCGACGTGACGCCCGAGGCGACGCGCGCCGTCTGCGACCGCGATGTGCCGGGCATTGCCGAGGCGATTCGCGCGTACTCGATGACCAAGACGCGCCGCGCGATGCTGTCGCGCGCCGTGTGCATGCAACGCGGTCATACACTTGTCGTAAACTTTCCCGGATCCACCAAGGCAGCCCGCGAAAGCTGGGAGGCGATTGCCGACCAGCTGGAGCACGCGGCACAGATGACGGCGGGCGGCGGACACGCCAAATAAGTGTTTCACCTGCGGCGGAGTGACCCGAACGGTTGCTCCGCCTTTTTGCTTGATGCCGAGGTGAAGTCGATGCGTGTCTTAATCTGAAAATATATTCTCATGCGAGAATAATTTCTCACTGCCATTATTCGCGCTGAAGTATAATCTGATTACAGAATAAAGCCCGCGGTGGGGTGCCCGGGCACAAGGTCCGAAAGGGTTCAATATGTTCGATATGGTTTCTCGCCGCGGTTTCGTCTCGCTTTCTGCCGCTGCTGCCGCCGGCCTTGGCCTTGCTGGCTGCTCGGGTAACAAGGCATCCAAGCCCGCCGGCTCTGACGCTGGTTCTGTCAAGTCCTCCTCTAAGAAGAAGGCCGTCGAGCTGCAGATTTTCGCCGCCAACTCGCTCGAGAAGGCCCTTCCCGAGGTCCAGGAACTCTACACCGACCAGACCGGCACCACCTTTGCCGACACGCAGTTTAAGGCCTCTGGCGACCTGGTCGAGCAGATGAAGGCCGGCGCTGCGGCCGACGTGCTCATCACCGCCTCTAAGGGCACCATGGATGACGCCGAGACTGCCGAGCTCGTCGACACCGACACCCGTGAGGACATGTTCGTCAACGACCTCGTGATCATTCGCGCCGAGGGCTCCGACACCAAGGTCGAGGCCATCGCCGACGTCGCGAACCTGGACGGCAAGATCGCCATCGGCGATGCCAAGACCGTTCCGGCCGGCAAGTACGCCAACCAGGCGCTGGCCTCCGTCGGCCTCTACACCGGCACCGAGGGCGACGACGGCGAGTACGCGCCCGAGATTGCCGACAAGGTCGCGCTGGCCGATAAGGTCGGCACCGCTGCCGCCTACGTGTCCACGGGCGACTGCGTGGCAGGTTTTGTCTACAGCTCCGACATCTACCGCTACGACGGCATCGAGGAGGCCTTCGTGTGCCCCGAGGATTCGCACAAGCCCATTGTGTACCCGGGTGCCGTGGCCGAGAGCTCCGAGCATGCCGACGAGGCAAAGGCGTTCATCGACTTCTGCCTGTCTAACAAGAAGGCGCAGAAGATTTGGGCTAAGTACGGCTTTGAGCTTTCCGAGTAGTGCAGAAGAGCGCTGCATAACGATATGCTTGAGGGCGGGCGTTCTTGCGATCGCCCGCCCTTTTTAGATTGAAGCGGCGTGCCTGCGCGTCGTTACCCTTTGTTTGAGGAGTCGCCCGTGTCAAGGAAAACGATTCGCCTGCTCGCTGCGCTGGCGGTGATTGTCTGCGCACTGACGGCGCTGCCTGGGGTTGCCCGAGCCGAGGCGCTCTTCGCCACTGCCGACGGACGCCAAGCGACAGAGGACTCTGCGCTTATCGATGGGGTCGACTTTGGCCTCAATGCCTTTGAGCGCAACGCCAAGGGCACGGCCCGCTCGTTTGCCGACCAGCCCGAGGGTTATCGTTTTCCCATCTACAGAAAGACGTCGCTCGTAACGGTGACCACGCCTACGAGCATCGTGGTGTGGGTCGATGCACATGCCGCCAAGGAAGCGAGCCTCGATATCGCAAATGCCTCCGACCAAAAGGCGCTCAAGAAGATGCTCGCGGGGCTCGATAAGTCTCACTCCATGGGAGGCGCGCTGCTGGAGGACTCCAAGCTCGAGTGGGTGTTTACCTCGGACAATGAGCTGGTACAGGGTGATTACCGTTATCTGTTTAAGGTGAAGGGCGACGACGGCGACTACTACACCGTCGTGAATGCCGCGGACGCCGCAAACCCCGGGCTCAATCTGGGTGACGGAGCCCTGTGGAGCGATAACGCCGCCTTGGTGCCGTATACGAGCGTCTCGACGACGGAGCCGCCTTCGCTGGCGGAGCGCGCCGCGACTTTCTTTGGCGGTATCGACTACCGACCGTTTTGGGTGTCTATCAAAACGAGCGGGCTTGCCCTCGTGATCGCGTTCACGCTGGGCCTGTTTGCCGCGTGGAAGACCATGGGCACCACGAGCCGCGTGAAGGGCCTGCTCGATTCGGTCTTTACCATCCCTATGGTGCTGCCGCCCACGGTCTGCGGCTTTTTGCTCCTCATGCTGTTCGGCCGCTCGACCGGGGTGGGCCAGTGGCTGATTGCGCACGGCATCTCGATTGTCTTTACGTGGCCCGCGGCGGTGATCTCTGCCGTGGTGGTGTCGTTCCCGCTCGTCTATCGTACGGCACTCGGCGCCTTCGAGAGCCTCGACACGCAGATGCTCGATGCAGCGCGCACGCTGGGCTGGTCCGAGCGACGCATCTTTACCAAGCTCATGATGCCCCTCGGCTGGCCCTCTATTGCCGCCGGCACGGTGCTCGCCTTTGCCCGCGCCATGGGCGAGTTTGGCTGCACGCTGTTCTTCGCGGGCAACTATGCCGGCATTACGCAGACCATTCCCATTGCGATTTACTTTGAGTGGATGGGCGGCAATACGTCGGTGGCGCTCTTTTGGGTCGTCGTCGTGATCGTCTTCAGCTTCTTAGTCATCCTATTCATCAACATGTACACGGCGCATTCGCAAAAGTACCGCGAGCGGGGTCTCTCCCGCGCGGAGCGCAAACAGGCCAAGGAGCTTGTCGGTCAGGGCGATTCGCTCGACCCCGTCGGTGGCGATGCCCTGCGTATCGATCGCGAAGCGTTGGCCGAGCTTATGCGTGACGACGCGGTCGCGAAGGGAGGTCGATAGGCCATGTCGCTCGTTCTGGATATCAAAAAGCGTTATCCCGGCTTTACCCTCGATATTCAGCTGGAAGCCGGCGAGGAGCGGGTGGCGCTGCTTGGCGCCTCCGGATGCGGTAAGAGCTGTACCTTGCGCTGCATCGCCGGCGTGGAGACGCCCGATGAGGGCAAAATCGTCGTGAATGGCGTGACCTTCTTTGACTCGGTGGCGGGTATTAACCTGTCGCCCCAGGAACGCAAGTGCGCCCTGCTGTTCCAAAACTATCAGCTGTTCCCCAATATGACGGTGGCCGATAACGTGTGCGCCGGCGTTGAGGATGCCGGCGACGCCGCAGCGCGCAAAAAGCTTGCCGAACGCTATCTGGGTATCTTTGGCCTGGCCGACTTTGCCGACCGCTATCCCGCACGACTCTCAGGCGGACAGCAGCAGCGCGTGGCGCTTGCCCGCATGGTGGCAGCGCACCCGGGCATCTTCATGTTCGACGAGCCCATGAGCGCACTCGATGCGTATCTCAAGAGCGCGCTTGAGCAAAACATGCTCGACCTGTTCGATGTCTGCAACCGCACCGTGCTGTACGTGAGCCACGATATTGACGAGGCATGCCGCCTGTGCGAGCGCATTTGCGTGATGCATAACGGGCATGTGGAGGAGATCGGTTCCGTCGAGGACGTGGTCCGCCGGCCGCAAACCTTGGCCGCGCTGCGCCTGACGGGCTGCAAGAACACGAGCCGTGCGCGCAAGATCGGGCCTCAGGAAGTTGAAGCCCTTGATTGGGGCATGACCTTCAATGTGGGCCGCGAGGTGCCCGATAACGTGGCGTACCTGGGCATCCGCGCGAGCTACTTCCATGTGGACAACCGTGCCGAGCGTGGTCGCAACAGCTACGACCTGCACGTGGCCCGCGTGAGCGATTCGCGTTTTGAGCGCTTGGTGCTGCTGGACGTGCCACGTGCCGACGCACCGACGCGCCTGCAGTGGAAGGTCAACAAGGTGAGTGTGCCTGTCGAGGAGTTGCCGCAGGCGGGGGAGACCCTGCGCATGCATTTCGACGCGAGCAGGATTCATCTGGTTTGCCGATAGCGCGGTGTGCGGTACGGTCGGGGGATTGGTTCCTTGGCCGTCCGGGTCCTTAACGGGCTGCCATTCGCCGAATCGGGGATGACAAAACCTTATTAATCTGATAATTATTTATCAGTCAACGAGATACTCACATCCCGATGCTGTCGTACGCGTGTCGGCGGTATTCGTCTGGACGACGACCGTTGATATAGTTACCTTCGACGAGAAAAGGAGGGCGCGCCGATGCCGCAGAAGACATATTCGCGTCGCGTTGCCGCGCGCGCCCTCTATATGGCTCGGAGCCGCATATGAGCAGGTATGTTCACGGCTCCGGGAGAGACGACGCACAACTAAATCATCAACCGCAAAGCAGGTTCCCCAAAATTCCGGGTTTACGCGCGGCTGGGTTTTCGCCACCCACCGTGCAGCAATACCGTAGCTATTCATTTTTGGTTCGAGAGGGGAACCGTCATGGCTGAAGAATTTGATTTCCATCCGATGTGGGAGAGCCTCGGCATGAATCTTGCCGACCACGACATGCTGCTGGGCGCCGTGGGCCAGATGTACGGGGATATGTTCCTGACGCAGAACAATCGCCCCAAGTCCACTTCCTACCTGGATTTTGTCGCCACCAACATTCATAGCGGCCGAATTAAGGAGATGCTCGACAAGAAGGAGGCCGGCGAGGCCACAAAGATCGTCGGCTCGTTCTGCGTCTATGTGCCCGAGGAAATCGTGCTTGCGTGCGATGGTATTCCCGTGGGTCTGTGCTCTGGTGCCGACTGGGCAACGGACAAGGTCGAGGAGCATCTGCCGCGCAACACCTGTCCGCTCATCAAGAGCTTTGCTGGCTTTAAGCTGGGCGAGGTCTGCCCCTACATCGAGTCGAGCGACCTGGTAGTCGGCGAGAACACTTGCGACGGCAAGAAGAAGGCCTATGAGTTCTTTGCCACGCAAAAGAACATGTACGTCATGGATATCCCCAACGTGCACGACGAGTCGACGCTCGTGACCTGGAAGGCCGAGGTTAAGAAGCTCGCGGCCAAGATCGAGGAAGAGTGCGGCGTCAAGATCACGCCTGAGCGCCTGAAGGCCGCCATTCACGCCGTCAATGAGAAGCGTCGTGCCCTGCAGCGTTTGGCTGCGACCCGCGCTGCCGACCCCGCGCCTATCAGCGGTCTCGACAGCCTGCTGACCGTGCAGGCTGCCTTCATGGACGACACGCCGCGCCTGACCGGCGCCATCAACGACATGGCTGCCGAGTGCGAGGAACGCGTCGCCAACGGTGAGGGCGTGGCGCCCAAGGGCACCAAGCGCATCCTGTATACCGGTACGCCCATGGCCGTGCCCAACTGGAAACTGTTCAACCTGATCGAGAAGGCTGGCGGCGTCGTGGTGGGCGAGGAGTCCTGCACGGGTTCGCGCTACTACAAGGACCTGGTCGACGAGTCCGGCGAGACGGTCGACGAGATGCTCGACGCCATCGCCGAGCGCTACTTTAAGATCAACTGCGCCGTCTTTACCCCCAACGACCAGCGTATGAAGGACATCGTCCAGATGGCGCGCGACCTGCATGCCGACGGCATCGTCGACGTGGCGCTGCAGTTCTGCACGCTCTACGAGATGGAGTCCTTCGCCGTGGAGAAGGCCGCCGAAGAGGCCGGTATTCCCTTTATGCACATAACGACCGACTACGCCGGCGAGGACGCAGGCCAGCTCCAGACCCGCATCGAGGCTTTCCTCGAGACGATTTAGCCGCACCTGCGCTAAGCGGTGCCTCTGGGTGTTCCTATCCACGCGATAGGGATTTCTTTGCTGTTGTGCAGGTCGGTGTCCGGATGCACCGCAGGGCGCCGATCAGCTTCGCATAGCTGCCGGGACGGGGATTTCCGCCGTCCCGGCAGATTCTGTCCGTTTGTTCAGACACGAAAGGAACTCAATGAACAACGATCTTTTCAAGGCGGGCGTTTCCCGTCGCGGTTTTCTGACCGGCTCCGCTGCCCTGTGCGTCATGGCGGGCCTCGGCCTCACCGGCTGCGGCGGTTCGGGCGCCGAGAGCGGTAGCGCCGCTGCCTCCGGCCAGGATGTGGAGTATCGCGACGAGCTACAGATCGCGCTCCCGGCGAGCCCGGATGGTCTCGATCCGCATACCACGTCGTCGCTTGTGACCGTGGATATTGCCTGCAATATCATGGAGCCGCTTTTTGGCCTCGACTCCAAGTACGAACCCCAGCCCGTTCTCGCCAAGAGCTACGAGGTCTCCGACGACGGACTGGTCTATACCATCAAGCTGCGAGAAGGCATCGTGTTCCACAACGGCAAGGAGCTTGGCCCCGACGACGTCGTCGCCTCGATGAACCGCTGGCTTAAAGTCAACGATCGTGCGGCAAGTCTGCTTCCCGATGCCCAGTTTGCTGCGTCGGGCGACCACGAGGTGACCTGCACGCTTACCGCGCCCGCCACGGATTTCCTCACGATTCTGGGCAACCACTCCCAATATCCCGCGATCGTTCCCTCCGAGGTTATCGACGCCGCGGGCGACACGGGCATCGCCGACTATATCGGCACCGGTGCCTATAAGCTTGTGGAGTGGAAGCAGGATCAGTACATTCATCTGACACGTAACGACAATTATCAGGCTGCTGAGGGCAAGGCGTCGGGCTACACCGGCAAGGTCTCCGCACCTACGAAGGATATTTTCTATCAGTTTGTCACGGAGGGCTCCACGCGCGTGAGCGGTTTCGAGACCGGCGAATACGATATCGCCGGCGAGATTCCCACCGAGAATTTCCATGACTTCGATGGCAATGATGACGTGAAGCTGTACACGCATACCGCGGGTGTCCTCACCGCGTTCTTTAACATGAACGAAGGCATTTTTGCCGACGAGGCTATCCGCAAGTGCGCTTTTATGGCGATCGACTGCAAGGCTGCCGCTCTGGCTGCCTATGGCGAGGAGGAGCTCTTTACGCTCGATCCCAACCTGGGCAACCCCGACAACGATCAGTGGTCGACCGACGCCGGCAAAAAGTACTTTAACCAGGCCGATCCCAAGGGCGCCAAGAAGGCGCTTGCCAAGACCTCCTATGCTGGCGAGACCGTGAAATTGCTCACCACGCCCGACTACAAGGAGATGTACAACGCCACCGTCGCGCTGCAGGAGCAGCTCGAGAAGGCCGGCTTTACCGCCGAGGTCGAGAGCTATGAGTTCGCGACCTTTATGGATATTCGCTCCAGCAAGCCCGACCAGTGGGATCTGTTCGTGGCATCCACGAACTACAAGCCGATTCCGGCGCAGTCGCTCTCCGTCTCCAAAGGCTTCTACGGCCTTTCGGACGAGAAGGCACTTTCGCTGGTTGCCGAGACCCGTACGGCCGAGGACCAGAAGGCCGCAGCCAAGAAGTGGGCCGAGTGCCAGGAGCGCCTGTACGAGATCGCGGTAATCGAGCCGCTGTGCCATTACGTGGCCGTCACCGGCACGCAGGCCGATGTCGAGGGCTTTGAGCTGCTCGACGGCGCCATCGTTTGGAATGCCAAGCGCCCGGAGTAATAGGTATCGATGGAGCGGCGACCGTAGGGGCTTGACCCCTCGGCCGCCACGGTCTGTCGCGTTCAGAGGGGATATAGAAACCTCGCATGTTAAAGTACACGCTCAAACGTATCGGCGCGATGATCCCGGTGATGCTCATCATCTCGGTTGTCGTGTTTTTGATTATCTATCTTACGCCGGGCGACCCCGCCTCTTCGATGCTCGGCATGGAGGCCTCGGCCGACCAGATCGAGCGCGTCAACGAAAGCCTGGGGCTTAACGAGCCGCTGCCGCAACGCTACCTTGAGTGGATGGGCGGCGTGCTTACCGGCGACCTGGGCGATTCGTATTTTATGCATCAGCCCGTCACGCAGGCGATTGCCGAGCATTTTGGACCTACGCTGTCGCTGGCGATTCTGGCACAGCTTATCGCACTGCTTATCGCGCTGCCCTGCGGCGTCATTGCCGCCCTTAAGCACGGGTCGCGTACCGATGCGGTCTTGCGCGTCGTAGCACTTTTGGGCGTGGCGATCCCCGGCTTTTTGATGGCGCTGATGCTGATGTGGCTGTTCGCCGTCACATTGCGTGTGCTTCCGGTGGCCGGCTATGCGCCGCTCTCGAAAGGCTGGTTTGTGCACCTGCGCTATTTGGCACTGCCGGCCATATCGCTGGGATGCGTGCAGGCCGCGCTGCTCATGCGCATGACGCGCGCGAGCGTGATCGAGGCCATGCAGCTCGACTGCGTCAAGACGGCGCGCGCCAAGGGCGTCTCCGAGGTGCGTGTAGTGCTGTCCCATGCCCTGCGCAACGCCGCGTTGCCGATCCTCACCTCGGTCGGCTATTCCTTTGGCGCCCTGATTACGGGTGCCGTGGTGACCGAGGCAATCTTTAACATTCCCGGTTTGGGCCAGCTGGTCACGAGCTCTATCGAGCGTCGCGACTATCCCGTTATCCAAGGCGTGCTACTGGTTATCGCCTTGCTGAACTCGGTGATCAACCTGTTGGTCGACTTGGCCTATGGCGCCTTTGACCCGCGCGCCCGTAAGTGGGGCGATGCGTAATGACAAGCTTTAAGAAGGCCCTAGCCAACAAAGGCTTTGTAGTCGGTAGCTGCATCTTTTTGGCCATCGCGCTTATCGCGCTCGTGGGTCCCTTGGTGTGGCCGGTTAATCCCAATACGCAGGAGATGGCGTTGCGACTGTCCGCGCCTTCGCCTGCGCATCCCCTTGGCTGCGATGACTTTGGCCGCGACCTGCTCGCCCGCGTGATTGCCGGTGCTCGCGTCTCGCTTGGCGTCGGCGTGGCCGTCACACTCGCGACGAGTGCGCTCGGTCTGGTGATCGGTGCCTATGCGTGCTACAACGAAAAGCTCGACCACGTGCTCATGCGCATCTGCGACGGCCTGATGTCCATTCCGGGCGTACTACTGGCCATCGCGTTGATGGCGATGATGGGAGCGAGCGTGTGGAACGTCATCATCGCGCTCACCATTGTGTACACGCCGAGCATGGCGCGCATCGTGCGCTCGCGCGCGATGGTGGTTAAGGAGGAGCCCTTCGTGGAAGCCTTGCGCGTGCAAGGTGCTTCAACGGCGCGCATCGTGTGGCTCCATATTGTGCCCAACGTAATGGCTCCGTTTTTGGTTCAGGCGACCTTTATCTTTGCCGAGGCCGTGCTTTCCGAAGCGGCGCTCTCCTTTTTGGGATTGGGCATCAAGGCGCCCGATGCCAGCTGGGGCAACATTTTGCAGGCGGGCAAGAATGTGATTCGCAAGGCCTGGTGGATGATCTTCTTCCCGGCGGCGGCCATTATCGCAAGCGTGCTTTCGCTCAACCTGGCCGGCGATGGCCTGCGTGACGCCCTCGATCCCAAGACAAAGGAGGACTAGCCCATGGCTCAGCATCTTTTGGACGTGCGCGACCTCTGCATTTCGTTTGTGGGACGCGATGGGCGCGCGCTCGAGGCGGTTAACAAGCTCAATTTGCATATCGATGCCGGCGAGATCGTGGGCGTCGTCGGCGAGTCCGGCTGCGGAAAGTCGGTCTTTGCACAAAGTGTCATGCGCCTGCTAGAACATGAGCAGAAGATGGCCTACGAGGGCCAGATTTTGTTTGATGGCGAGGACCTGCTGGTGCGTCCGCTCAAAACCATGCGAGAGGTGCGCGGCTGCGATATCGCCATGATATTCCAGGACCCCTTGAGCTCGCTCAATCCCGTCATGACGGTGGGGGCGCAGGTGGTCGAGGCGGTGCGCGCCCATCGCAAGGTGAGCCGTCGCGACGCCCGCGCCGAGGCCCTGTCGCTTTTGGAGCGCGTGGGGATCCGCGACGCCGGTGCTCGCTTTGATATGTATCCGAGCGATTTTAGCGGCGGTATGCGCCAGCGCGTGATGATAGCCATGGCGCTTGCCGGCCATCCGCGGCTGCTCATTGCCGATGAGCCCACCACGGCGCTCGACACGACGACGCAAAAGCAGATTTTGGATTTGCTGCGCGACCTCAACCGCACCGAGAACATGGCGGTGCTGTTTATCAGCCATGACCTGGGCGTTGTCACGAGCATTTGCTCGCGCGTGCACGTCATGTACCTGGGCCAGATCGTAGAAGAGATCGATGCCTGCGGCCTTATGGAGCGTCCGAGCCACCCGTATGCCCAGGGGCTCATCGCGAGCATCCCGCCGCTTGAGGGGGAGCGGGTCGATACGCTGGCCGATATTCCGGGTACGGTGCCGCCGCTCACGGCAATACCCTGTGGTTGCCGCTTTGCGCCTCGTTGCGCGCGCGCCGAGGAGCGTTGCCGCGCGCAGGAGCCACCGCTCTTTGCCGCGAGCGCGTGCGACCGATCGAAGTGTTGGCTTGTCGAGGAGGGGGAGTGCCATGGCTGCAAATAGCGAAGCCCTGCTTAAGGTCTCGCACCTGACCAAAACCTATCCCATGTCGGGCTCGGGCTTTAAGCGCCAGGTGTTTACCGCTGTGGACGACCTTTCGTTTGAGATTGCGCCGGGCGAGGTCTATGGCTTGGTCGGCGAATCTGGATCGGGCAAGTCGACGACCGGGCGTCTGATCTGTGGGCTTGAGCACGCGGATTCCGGTTCGATTATCTATCGCGGCCATGACTTGGCTGCTATGTCGGAGCGCGAGCGCAAACCATATCGCCGTGAGATCCAGCTCGTGTTTCAGGACAGCTCCACCGCGTTTGACCCACGCAACCGTGTCGGTCGCATTTTGGAGGAGCCGCTGATTATCGCCGGCGTGCGCGATGCGGACGAGCGCCACGAGCGTGCGCTTTCGGCCCTGGCGTCGGTGGGTTTGCTGCCCGAGCACTACGACCGCTATCCGCACGATCTTTCGGGCGGACAGCGCCAGCGACTTAATCTGGCACGCGCGCTCATTTGCGAGCCGCGCCTCGTGGTGTGCGATGAGCCGGTCTCGGCGCTCGACGTGTCTGTGCAAGCCCAGGTGCTCAACTTGCTTCGCGAGCTGAAACGCACAACGGGCGTGGCCTTGCTGTTTATCACGCACGATATGCGTGTGGTGCGGCATATGTCCGACCGGATCGGCGTGCTCTATCACGGCCGCCTTGTTGAGGAGGGCGCTGCCGAGGACGTGATTGCGCATCCGAGCGATCCGTATACACAGGCGCTTATCGACGCGATTCCCTAAAGGAGCGATTCCTTTTTGGTATTGCGGGGGTTCGTTGTTTAATGGAAGGTACATCGGTACAAGAGAGGGGATCTACTATGGCCGATATCGAGGAGCAGCCGTTGCCGCGCACGTTTGAGGAATTCAACGAGCAGCGTAAGGCGGCGTTTATTCGCGTTAAGGACTACAAGCAGGCCGGTAATCGCCTGGTCGGTTTTTTGTGCAGCTATACGCCGCTCGAGATTATCGATGCCGCGGGCGCTGCGAGCGTGGCCCTGTGCGGCACGTCCGACGAGGTGATTCCCGAGGCCGAGAAGGTGCTGCCAGCAAACCTGTGCCCGCTTATTAAGTCGACCTACGGCTTCGCCTACTCGCAAAAGTGCCCGTTTACGTACTTTAGCGACATGATCATCGGCGAGACCACCTGCGACGGCAAGAAGAAAATGTACGAGCTGCTCAATGAGCTCAAGCGTACGCATATTCTGCACTTGCCGCAGGGCCGTGACCGTGCCTACGAGCGCGAGGGCTGGTACGAGGAGTGCCGCCTGCTCAAGGAAGAGCTCGAGAACTTCTACGGCATTACGATTACCGATGACGACCTGCGCGCTGCCGTGCGTCGTCGCAACCGCCTGCGCGCCGCCCAGCTCGAGATGTTTGTACTGCAGGCCAACCAGCCGGCGGCCATGAGCGGCGTCGACCTGATGAGCACCATGTTTGCCGGTACGTTCAGCTTTGATATCGAGGCCTATACGCAGCAGCTCGAGCAGAAGGTTGCGGCCCTGCGTGCTGCCTATGATGCAGGGGAGCGCCCAGTCGCGGCCGACGCCAAGCGTATTCTGATCACCGGTTGCCCTGTGGGGGGCGTGATCAACAAGATCGGCCGCACCATTGAGTCCAACGGCGGCGTGGTCGTGTGCATGGACGACTGCTCGGGCGAGCGTACGGCCGCCATGATGATTGACCCCGACGCGCCCGATATCCTGCGCGCTATCGCCGATCGCTATTTGGACATCAACTGCTCGGTCATGACGCCCAACGACGGCCGCATGGACAACACGCTGGCCATGTGCGAGAAGTACCACGTCGACGGCGTCGTTGAGAGCGTGCTGCAGGCGTGCCACACCTTCAATGTGGAAAGCGCCCGCATGCAGGAGGCCGTCGAGGGCGCGGGCATCCCGTACATGAAGATCGAGACCGACTACAGCAACGGCGACATGGGCCAGATCGAGACGCGCATCGCCGCCTTTATCGAGACACTGTAGGACGAATGCGGCATAGGGACAGTCCCTTTGTCACATGTGAAGGAGGATGCCGTGGTTGGCATTGGTATCGACATCGGCTCGACGGCTGCGAAGGCTGCGGTGGTGGAGGCGGATGACGCGATCGCGTGGACCTGCGTGATGCCGACGGGGTATTCGTCGGTCGATGCGGCCGAGCGCCTGCGCGCAGAGCTTGCTTCGGCCGGCTACGACGTGGCGGCCGACGACGTGCGTGTGGTCGCGACCGGTTACGGCCGTGTCGCCGTGCCCTATGCTCATAAGGTTGTAACCGAGATTACCTGCCACGGCACCGGTGCTGTGGCGCTCTTTGGGGACCACGGCACCGTGATTGACGTGGGCGGCCAGGACACCAAGGTCATCCAACTTAAAGGCGGCCGCGTGGCCAAGTTTGCCATGAACGACAAGTGCGCTGCCGGTACGGGGCGCTTTTTGGAGATCATGGCCGATCGTCTGGGCATTTCTCAGCAGCAGATGGCCGACCTCGCCCGCTCCGGTGAGCCAACCAAGATCAGCAGCATGTGTACAGTGTTTGCCGAAAGCGAGGTCATTAGCCTCATCGGTCGCGGTGAGCCGCGCGAGAACATCGCGCGCGGTGTGATCGAAAGCGTCGTGTCGCGCGTGGCCACCATGGCCGGGCAGGCGGCGGGCGCCCCGTACTACCTGACCGGCGGCCTGTGCGAGAACGCTTACGTTGTGGAGCGGCTGGGCGCGCTGCTGGGCTCGCCGGTGACCACCTCGCCCCAAGCCCGTTTTGCCGGCGCGATCGGCGCGGCCCTTCGCGCGCAGGCGCTCGCTTAAGGGGGCAGGTCCGTTGCGCATCCTCAACATCTCGGCGCAAAAGCCCGATAGCACGGGAAGCGGTACCTACCTTGCCGCACTGGTGGCTTCGCAGATCGCTGCGGGCCACGATGCGGCGGTGCTGTGTGGCTCGGCTCCTGGTGACACGCAAGGGGAGCTCGACCCCGCCGCGCGCGTGTTCACCGTGCCGTTCGAGACGCCCGAGCTGCCGTTTCGCATCTGCGGCATGTCGGACGTGATGCCCTATCCCTCGACACGCTACCGCGATCTGACGCCTGCGATGGCGGCAGCCTTCGAGCAGACCTTTGGCACGGCAGTCGACCATGCCGTCGCCGCCTTCAAGCCCGATGCCATCATCTGCCACCACTTGTATTTGCTGTGCGCCCTGGTGCGCGAGCGCGTGCGGGGGATTCCCGTGTGCGGCGTGTGCCATTCGACCGATATTCGGCAGATGCTGACCCATGGACTCGCCCATGATCGCATTGTCGCGGCGGTCCGCTGCCTCGATGCCGTCTTTTCGCTTCATGCCGAGCAGGCAGAGGAGATTGAGCACGTCTATGGCGTTGACCCGTCGCGTATCCACGTGATTGGAACGGGCTATGACCACCGGGTGTTTTGCCGTGATGCGCAGGCGGCAAAGGTTACCGGGTCGCTTGTCTTTGTGGGCAAGGTGTGCGTTAAGAAGGGCGTCGAATCGCTCGTGCGCGCGATGGGGCGCTTTGGCGAGGACTCTGATGCGACGTACAAGGTGCGCCCGAGTCGGCTTTTGCTGGTGGGAGGCCATGGCGATACGGATGAGTATGAGCGCATCGCTCGGGCCGCCCGGGATTCCCCCGTGCCGGTGGAGCTCGCCGGTCGTCTGAGTCGCGATGAGCTGGTGCGCGCTTATCGCGAGGCCGAGGTGTTTGTACTGCCGTCCTTTTACGAGGGCCTACCGCTGGTGCCAATCGAGGCGATGGCCTGCGGATGCAAGGTCGTTATGACCGATCTGCCCGGCGTGCGACCGTGGATCGAGGCTACCTTGCCCGGCGCGCCCGTGACGTGGGTGACGCCGCCGCGTATGACGGATGTCGATACGCCCGATGTGCTCGACTGTCCGCGGTTTGAGCATGCGCTGGCAGATGCCGTGGCTCGGTCGCTCGCGGAACCCATCTCGTCCTTTGATCCGTCTGCGGTTTCGTGGGATGCCTGCTGGGCGCGTATACTGGAGCAGTTATCAAACTTGAAAGGAGGTATCGATGGCAGAGGACACGATTAGGCTCACGTCTATGACCGCCGCGAGCGGTTGAGCCGCTAAGTTGGCTCCTGGAGTCCTCGCCCAGGTCCTGGGTGACTTACCAAATGTGCCCAACGACAACTTGCTCGTGGGGTTCGATGCCTCCGACGATGCGAGCGTCTTCCGTGTTGGCGAAAACCTGGGACTCGTTCAGTCCATCGACTTCTTCCCGCCGATGGTCGACGACCCGTTCCTGTTTGGCCAGATCGCGGCGGCCAACTCGCTGTCGGACATCTACGCCATGGGCGGTACGCCGAGCCACGCCATGAACCTGCTGTGCATTCCCAGCTGCCTGGGCGTTGAGGTTGCGGGGCAGATTTTGGCGGGCGGTGCCGACAAGTGCGTTGAGGCCGGCTGCGCCATTGCGGGCGGTCACACCATCAACGACGACGAGCCCAAGTACGGCCTATCCGTGAGCGGCTTTGTCTCGCTCGACCGCATGCTTGCCAACAGCGGTGCGCGCGTGGGCGATGCCCTGCTGCTGACCAAGGCGGTCGGCTCGGGCATTATCACCACGGCCATTAAGGGCGAGCTCATCGAGCAGGACGAGGCCGCGGCGATGTTTGATTCGATGCGCACGCTCAACGAAGCGCCGATTCGTCTGGCCGAGGGACTTGAGCTTCACGGCTGTACCGACGTTACGGGCTTTGGCCTGATCGGGCATGCGTGCGAGATGGCTGAGGGATCGGGCGTGCAGATTGAGCTTGCGTCTGGGGCGGTGCCGCTCTTTGACCAGGTGCTCGACATGGCGCGACTGGGCATTATCCCCGCCGGTGCCTACCGCAACCAGGATTTCTTTGGCCCACGTGTGGCTGCCGACGATGACCTGGAGCCGGGCATGCTGGATGCGCTGTACGATCCGCAGACCTCGGGTGGCCTGCTCATCGCAGCGCCTGCCGCCGATGTGGATGAGCTTGCGCGCCGCCTGCATGCCGAGGGTCGCATCGCCGCCGTTGTCGGTCGCGTATGCGAGGCAGAGCCGGGCGGTCCCGCTGTTCGCGTTGTCCGCTAGCAGCGCGTTTATTGAACTATGTACCGTTTTAGAACGATTTACTCGAAAGGAAAACCATGTCTACCAAGATTGAAGTCAATGCCATGGGCGATGCCTGCCCGCTGCCCGTCGTCAAGACGCTCAAGGCCCTGAAGCAGCTCGATGGCGAGGGCGCTGTCGTGACCTCCGTCGATAACGAGACCGCCGTCAAGAATATCTCCAAGATGGCGCAGGAGAAGGGCTGCACGGCCTCGGTTGAGAAGGTTTCTGACGCCGAGTGGCACGTGACCGTGGCGACCGCTGACGCCGTGGCAGTGGCGGACCCCGAGCAGGACGGCGCCGCCTTCTGCGACGCCGGCGACGGCAAAGGCAAGCTCGTCATTTCCGTTTACACCGACTGTATGGGCCGCGGTGACGACGAGCTGGGCCACAAGCTCATGAAGGCGTTTATCTTTGCCGTGACGCAGCAGGAGGAGCTGCCCGCGACCATGCTGTTCTACAACGGCGGCGCCAAGCTTACCGTCGAGGGCTCGCCGGTGCTCGACGACCTCAAGGCCCTGGCCGAGCAGGGCGTGGAGATCCTTACCTGCGGCACCTGCCTCGATCACTTTGGCATTAAGGACCAGCTCGCGGTGGGCGAGGTCACCAACATGTACGTGATCGTGGAGAAGATGGAGCAGGCCGCGCGCGTCGTGCGCCCGTAGCTCATTGGATGGGATTGCCATGAGGGAGAAACGCCCGGCGCTTGTTATCACGTTTCCCACCACGGCGGCCGCTATGGGGTGCGAGAGCCTGTGCATAGAACGTGGCCTTCCCGGACGCACGATTCCCGTGCCCGGGGAGGTCGCGGCCGGCTGCGGCCTGGCTTGGAAGGCCTTGCCCTCAGATGAGGATTTGCTGCGCGGCGAGCTTGCCGCGGCCGGCGTTCCCACCGAGGGCTTTACCGTGATCGACATGTGGGAGGTCGTGCGATGATCTACCTGGATAACGCGGCGACGACCATGCATAAGCCGCAGACGGTGATCGATGCCGTGATGCGGGCGATGTGTTCGCTCGGCAATGCCGGGCGCGGTGCCACATCGGGTGCACTCGATGCCGCGCGCGCCATCCACGGCTGTCGTGCCAAGCTCGCGCGCCTGCTGGGATGCCCGCGGGCCGACCATGTGTGCTTTACGCCCAACTCCACGGCGGCGCTCAACACGGCCATCAACGGCGTGGTGCGCCCCGGCGACCGCGTGGTCACGACGGTGCTCGAGCATAACTCCGTGCTGCGTCCGCTCAATCGCTTGGTGGCTGAGCAGGGCGTTGTTGTTGAGCATGCCGGTTGTGATGCGAGCGGCGTGCTTGATTACGACGAGCTTGAGCGGCTTATCACGCCGGGCACACGTGCTGTGGTGGTGACGCACGCCTCCAACGTGACCGGCAACGCCGTCGACGTTGCGCGCGTGGCGGAGATGGCCCACGCTGCCGGCGCACTCGTGATTGTCGATGCCTCGCAGTCTGCCGGCGCGGCAAAGATCGACATGGCGGCTATGGGCCTCGACATGGTGTGCTTTACCGGCCATAAGGGGCTTATGGGTCCCCAGGGTACGGGTGGCCTGGCCGTGGCGGACGGCGTTGACGTGGCGCCGTGGGCCATGGGCGGCACGGGCGTGCACAGCTTCGATGCACTGCAACCGATGGAGTGGCCCACGCGCTTGGAGGCTGGAACGCTCAACGGGCATGGCATCGCCGGCCTTTCCGCGGGCCTCGACTTTATCGAGGCCCAAGGCGGAGTCGAGGCGATCGCTGCCCACGAGCGTGAGCTGGCCGACTGCTTCCTGGCTGGCGTGCGAGAGATTCCGGGCATTACGCTCTACGGCTCCTTTGACCAGCCGATACGCTCGGCGATTGTGTCGCTCAACGTGGGCGATGTCGATTCGGCCGAGATCTCGGATGCGCTCATGCAGGGATGGGGGATTGCGACGCGCCCTGGTGCCCATTGCGCCCCGCTTATGCATCGCGCGCTGGGGACCGAGCGTCAAGGCGTCGTTCGATTCTCGTTTGGCTATTTCAACACGGTCGAGGAAGTCGACACCGCGATTGAGGCGCTCCGCGATTTGAGCCACGATTAGACCAACCTTTTGCGCCCCTTGATAAACCGTTTACGCAACCGACCCGCAATATCGCTCATATAGGGTAATGTGAAATGATGGCCCACGCCGGGCCCCTGTATCTTTGCGAATTGCGGGAAGGTTCCTATGAACAGGATCACTGCTGCCCTCTATAGGTTTTTAGTCGTCTATCTTTCGGTCGCGATGGTCGTGACCTCGATACCCCTTGCTCCCAGCACGGCCTATGCCGATGATGCCTCGGCGCTTGCTGTCGAGAACGAGGCCCAAGAGACCGACTCGGGCTCCGACACTGATGCCGATGCTGTCGATGATTCATCATCGGCGAATGAGGGCAGCTCATCTGCGGCTTCCGATTCGGCTGATAACACTCAGGGCAAATCGTCAAGCTCGGATACCGGCACTCCTGCATCGAGCCTGGCCCAAGACCTTGCGAGCGCTGCGATCGATTCCGATGCCGCAAAGAGCCAGGCTGCGACGGCAGGGCCCTCGTCCGATGACAGCGAAGTCGATGCCCTCACGTACGAGCCAACGGTCTATGAATATGCCAAGTTTATGCCGAACTACTATTTGTATCCGTGCGATGCAAACGGAAATCTTACGGGTGAGATTGATGAGAACAACCCGCGCGAGAACTCCGTCGACGGTCGAATGGTGACGAATTTGATTGTCGATTACGGGACGGATCTAGTCGACGTACAGCTCTGTGCCGACTCTACCAATCTGCGCTCAGTGCGCTTTGAAAACAGTTCAATTTCTTCAATTGGAATGCACGCCTTCTATAATTGCCCGAATCTCACTGATATCAGCCTTTCCGGTATGACTATCGGTCACATTGGGAAAGAGGCGTTCTATGGCTGCAAGTCGCTTGCGAGCCTGAACATCAACGAGGTTGCTACCATTGGCTCTATGGGCGACGCCGCGTTTGCCGGGAGTGGGCTGGTGTCCACGGGACTCGATAAGGTTGTTGGTCTTACGTCGATTCCCGTCATGGCCTACGACGGCTGCAAGGCTCTGACCGATACTGGTCTGGATAAGAATACCTCCATCACGTCAATCGATAGCGCCGCGTTCAGAAACTGCTCGAACCTTGCTACCACAGGACTCGAGAACAATACGACGATCGAAAAACTTGGGCAGAACTGCTTCCTCGGCACAGACTTGAGCGGTGGGCTGACGCTTCCCTATAACTCCAAGATCGAGGAGTTACCGAACGGGGTGTTTCGCAGTACCAATCTCGAAACTGTGTACTTTGGGTGCAACCATGTAGTGCTCATCAATACCGATACGTTCCCAAAACGCAACATGACCGTCATGGTTCCCGCCAAGATGATTTCAAAGTATGCGAACGGTCGTCCCAAGCAGGTCTGGGAAAACTGCAACGGCTGTCTTCCCGTCCCCGTGGGCAAAGTGCTCCAGGGGATTAAGATTTCGCGTGATCCCGACAAGATGACCTATGAGCAGGGGGAAAAGATCTCACTTGAGGGCATGAGCGTCACGTTTCAATATCCTCATTCGACAACGATCAGCAACTACGAAGCGCTCATAACGAGCGGTGACGGCGAATACCTTACAGCTACCCCCTGCGACGGCGACGTCTTTGACGAGTCGATGATCGACACGCCCATAAAGCTGGTATACGACGATGGCTACACGCGCCTCGTCGCATATACCTCGGGAACGCTGCAGCAGGCGGTCTACGAGTATGCCAAGCTCATGCCCAGCGGCTGTCTGTATCCCTGCGATGCGGACGGTAACGTGACGGTAGAGGTCGATAGCGACAACCCATATAAGAATTCCGTTGGCGGCAAATGGGTGAATCATCTGATCGTCGCTGACGGGGTGGATGAGATCCCCGCGGGGCTATGCTATCAGTCCGAGCAATTGCAATCGGTGCGGTTCGAGGGCAGCACCCTAAGCAAAATCGGCAAAAATGCCTTCTATGAGTGCAAGAATCTCACTGACGTAAGCCTTTCGGGAATGTCCATTGGGTCGATCGAGAGCGGGGCATTCTTTGAGTGCTCCTCGCTTACGAGCCTCAATATCGAAGAAGAAGCGACCGTTGACAAGATGGGCAAGGGCGCGTTTGAGCGCAGCGGACTGCTGTCTACGGGGCTCGATAAGGTGGCTGGCTTGGCGTCGCTTCCCGAGAATGCCTATAGGGACTGCAAGGCCCTGACCGACACCGGTCTGGGCAAGAACAAATCTATTACATCAATCGGCGCTAACGCGTTTTCCGGCTGCAAGAGCCTTACGATTACGGGGCTCGAGGACAACAAGAAGGTCAAGACGCTCGGCGAGGGCTGCTTCTCCGACACGGATATGAGCGGCGGGCTCGTATTGCCCCACGGCTCCAAGATCGAGGAACTGCCGAGTCGCGCGTTTTACGACACCAATCTCGAAACCGTATTCCTTGGGTGCAACCATGCGGTGCTCATTAATACCGATACGTTCCCCAAACGCAACATGACGGTTATGGTCCCCGCAAAGATGATTTCAAAGTACAGCAAGGGAGAGCCCAAGCAGGTCTGGGAAAGCTGCAACGGCTGCCTGCCCGTTCCCGTGGGCAAGGTGCTCCAGGGGATTAAGATCTCGCGTGATCCCGACAAGATGGCCTATCAGCCGGGGGAAAAGATCTCGCTCGAGGGCATGAGCGTCACGTTTCAGTATCCGCATTCGACGACGACTGGTGACTACGAGGCTCTCTTAAAGAAAGAGCTCGGCGAGTACCTTACGGCGACCCCCTGCGACGGTGACGTCTTCGATGAGTGGATGGACGGAGAACCCATACAGCTGGTGTATGACGATGGCTATTCGCACTTTGTCGCGTATACCACGGGTAACCTGCAGCAGGCGGCCTACGAGTACGCCAAGCTCATGCCGAACCTCTATCTGTATCCGTGCGACGCAAACGGAAATCTTACGGTAGAGATTGATGAGAGCAGCCCGCGCTGGAATTCTGTCGACGGTCGAATGGTGACATATTTGATTGTCGATTACGGGATGGATGAAGTCGACGTACAGCTCTGTGCCGACTCTACCAATCTGCGTTCGGTGCGCTTTGAGAACACTTCCATTTCTGTAATTGGAATGCACGCCTTCTATAACTGTCCGAATCTTACCGATATCAGCTTCTCCGGTATGACCATCGGTCAAATCGGAAAAGAGGCGTTCTATGGCTGCAAGTCGCTTACGAGCCTGAATATCAACGAGACTACTACCATCGGTTCGATAAGCGAGGCTGCTTTTGCCAGGACCGGACTGGTGTCTACGGGGCTCGACATAGTTGTCGGCCTCACGTCGCTTCCCGTCAGAGCCTTCGAGTACTGCAAGGCTTTGACCGATACCGGTCTGGACAAGAACACTTCCATTACATCGCTTGGCGCTTGCGCGTTCAGAGGTTGCTCGAGCCTTGCCACCACAGGGCTCGAGAGCAATACGACGATCGAAACGCTTGGCCACACCTGCTTCGCCGGCACTGACTTGAGCGGCGGGCTGGCGCTCCCCTATAACTCCAAGATCGACGAGTTGCCGAAAGAGGCGTTTTACGAGACCAATCTCGAGACCGTATTCCTTGCCTGCGACCATGCGGTGCTTATTGATACCGACACGTTCCCCAAATACAACATGACGGTCATGGTCCCCGCCAAGATGATTTCGAAGTACAGCAAGGGAGATCCCAAATCTGTTTGGATGAGGTGCAATGGCTGCCTGCCCGTCCCCGTGGGTAAGGTACTCAAGAACGTTGAGATCTCGTGCGATCCCGACAATATGACCTATGCGCCGGGGGACACCATTTCGCTCGAGGGCATGAGCGTCGAGCTCGATTACCCGCATACGGTATCGATTTGGAACTACGAGGCTCTTATTAAGGAAGAACTTGGCGAGTACCTTACGGCGACTCCCCGCGACGGCGACGTCTTCGATGAGTCTATGGACGGACAGCCCATCAAGCTCGTGTATGACGACGGCTATTCGCATTTCGAAACCCAGACCAAGGGCACGTTGCACCTCAAGAAGCCCGCGTCGTCACCGCTTACCATCTCCTATGTCCAGGCGAACAATCGGCGCGGATGCAAGTTGATGGACGGCGTTGAGCTGCCCGATGTTTCCGGCGCGATGACGATTAGTGCGGGCGACGAGGTCACGCTCGATGCCGGCGCTCTGGGAATGCTCAACGACAATCTGACCTTTAAGGGCTGGTATGACACCGAATCCGAAAGGTACATCTCCAAAGAAGCGGTCTACACGTTTACGCCGGATAGGGATCTGTCCCTGGAGGCGCGTTTTAAGCTCAAGGACTACGCGATCCACATCAATGATGCGCAAGCGACCGATTCGTCGCAGGATTATGCGCACCTGAGCGTCACTGCTCAAAACTGCTATCGCAACGCCGGCGAGACGGTTGAGCTTTCCGCCGCCACGGATAACGCCCTGTTCCTGGGCTGGTACCTGGGCGAGAGCGATGATGCGTACGCCGTGAGCGACCAGCTCGACTTTACCTATACGGTGGACGAGGAAGACGTGCCGGAGCACTACGACGCATATGGTCCAAAAATCGAGGTCACGCCGCGCTACTGTGCTCCACAGGCCAGCGTGGTTCTGAGCGTGGACGGAGTCGATGAGAACGGTCAGCCGCTCGGACAGTTCCTTTCCACCGGTCTGTATGGCATCGGGTCGCGCGTAACGGTCGTGGCGGTCCCGACGCCCGGCTATGTGTTTGACTATGCGACCGACGCCCTCGGCAATGTCGTCTTTACCGGCGACGATGGCCCTTCCTATACGTTTGTGCTCGAAGGGGATGTGCAGTACACCGCACACTTCCGTGAGGCGACGGACCCGGCCGAGTCGCTTGCTGCTCTGAAGGCCGCGCTCATCGCCGCGATCACGGCTGCGGCAGTTCTCGCCACCATGTATGGCTTGGGCGAGATCGTTGACCCCATCGCGGCCGACGCGGTGATCGAGATCGGTATGGCCGATAACATTGAGGATGTTGCCGCCGTGGGCACCAAGGTGCTCAAGGAGATCAAGGACATCATCGACGACCACAAGAAGCCTAAGCCTCATGGCGACCATAAGATCGAGATTATTGCCACCGCGCAGCCCGAGGTGGGCGGCGTCGTTACCGGCGGCGGTATCCACTATGAGGGAACGGTCGCTACGCTCGAGGCAGTCGCCAATCTCGGCTATCGCTTTGTGTGCTGGAAAGAGAACGGCGTCGAGGTTTCAACATCTCCCCTCAAGACGATGACCATCACGGACCTGACGCCCGAGGTCGTAAAGATGACGGCCGTCTTTGAGAAAAAAGTTGAGATCACGGCGGTTGCCGAAGCTGATGGCGTCCAAGCCGATTTTTCGACGGGCTGCACAGCAAGCCCTGTGACGCAGAGCATTGCGCGTGGCGACCAGGCCATGGTCACCGCGAGCGAGGGTCCCGACTATGCCTTTGTGGGATGGTTTGAGGACGGCATCGAGGTTTCGCCCGAGCGTACGTATATCTTTCAGGCCGAAGTCGATCGGCATCTGGTCGCGCGCTTCCGCAAGGCGGATAAGACCATTCTGGTTAATACCGATCCATACGACAGCGCCGAGGTGCTGTGCGATGGCGTGCCGGTCGTGGACGGCATGGTCCGTGCGAAGGATGGGGACATCCTCACGTTTACGGTGCGGCCCAAGGTGCGCCCCGACAATCCGGAGAAGACCTATCGGTTTGTGGAATGGCGCGAAACCGATGCTCAGGGCGTCACGATTGCCAACAAGCAGGAGGTTTGCGAATACCGCGTGAACGGCAACGCGCGAATCGAGGCAGTAATGGACGGCAGGGATACGCATACCGTGCGTGCCGAGGCCGACCCGCTCGAGGGCGGCACCGTTACGCTCAAACGCGGCGAGACCGCCGGCATGGTCCTCGAGGTTCCCGAGGGCGAGCGCGTGACCGCCGAGGCCACGCCATCCGAGGGCTATATCTTTGACGGCTGGTATCTGAGCAACGGTGGCTCGGATACTACGTCGACGCTGGTGTCGAGCGAGCGCTCCTATACCTTTGAGCCCATTACCGACTGCGTGATTCAAGCGAAGTTTACGCGTGCCTGCAAGGTGGACGTGGTCGTTGAGCCTGCCGCGGCCATGGCGGGTAAGTATTTGGTGCATGGCGAGGGCTACTGCATTAAGGGCGAGCCTGCCACGCTGAGCATTGAGCTCACGGCCGAGGCGAGCAAACAATTTACCTTTAAGGGCTGGTACGACGCCAAGACGGACCTGCTGCTGGGTACCGATCCCAGCTACCTCGAGTTCTATCCCGAGGACGCGGAATGCACGGTGCGTGCGGTGTTCGAGGAAAATACCTACACCGTGACGGCGAAGGCAAAGAAGACCTTCGTTGAGCGCGGCACGGTCGAGATCGAGGGACACCCCGGGGCATCTTCGGTCACCTGCGGCTACGGCGACACGGTGATGCTCAAGGCGAAGGCCAACGACGGCTACCGCTTTGACCATTGGAAGGATGACTCCGGTAAGGAGTACGACACCGCCGAGCTGGTCGTTAAGGTTACCAAGAGCGATACCTATACCGCGATCTTTACCGACTCAAAGCCCGAGGTCATGGTCACGGCCGATTCGTGGCTTGGCGGTACCGTGACGTGCAACGGGACTGTGGTGAAGCCCACGACCGACAAATTCAAGCTGGGGGAGACCCTTCATCTGACGGCCAAGGCCCATCCAGGCTTTTTGTTCCGGGGCTGGTATGTCAACGGGCGCCTGAAGAGCCTTAAGCACGAGACCTCGTTGGTTGCCAAAGCTCGCGGTAAAACCGGGCGCTGTGTTATTACCGCGGCCTTTGTGCCCATCGATACCGTCTGCGTGCCCCTCGCCGATCCTGCAGAGGGTGGCACCGTCAAGGCGAGCCGAATCCTTGCCGACCGCGGCGCGGAGGTTGCCCTGAAGGCGACGCCCAATCCCGGTTACGTCTTTACTGGTTGGTATACGGCCGACGGCACGTTTGAGTCTGCCGATGCGGAGTTCACCTGCCACCAGGAGCGCAGCCATGTGCACGTCGCTCGCTTTATGGCAAAAAGCTATGAAGTCGACGCCACGACGGTAGTCGATTCCGGCACCGGTTCGCTGGTCGAATCGAGTGCCGCCGGCTGGGTCGAGGGCACGGGTACCGTCGAGGCAGGGCATGCCGCCACGCTGACCGCGCATGCGCTTTCGGGCTATGCGTTTGAGTATTGGGCCGATGCCTCGGGCGCCGTGGTAAGCCGTGATAGCACCTATCACGTGGTGCCGACGTCTGACGCGACGCTCCAGGCTGTGTTCTCGGCAAAGCAATATACGGTTGACGTCTCGTGCGAAGAGAGCATGGGTACGGTCAAGGGCGCGGGGACATATGCCGCCGGGCAAGTTGTCACCGTGCGTGCAGTCGCCGCCGAGAATACGGCTTTTGTGGGCTGGTTCCGTAACGGAACGTGTGTGAGCTCCAAGAAAACCTATCGATTTACCGTGCGCGAGGACACGTCGCTCTACGCCGTCTTTGCGTCGGGTTCGTATGTCGTGAGCACGGTTGCCTCGCCTGCCGAGGGTGGAGCCGTGAGCGGCTTTGGCGGCTATGAGGCCGGCGACCGTGCAACGCTTCGTGCGATCGCCAACACCGGGTATTCGTTTGCGGGTTGGACGGACGACAAGGGCGAGACGATCAGCGAGAACGCCGACTATACCGTTAAGGTCACGGGTGATGCCACCTATACGGCGACCTTTAAGCCAAAGTCCTATCAGGTCGTTTTGAGCTCGAGTGACGATGGCGTGGGCACGCTGAGCGGCGAGGGCTCCTATCAGTTCGGTGATACGGTCGAACTCAACGCTACGCCCATGGGAACCAAGCGTTTTGTCGGTTGGTATGTCCTGGATGCCGAGGGCAACAAGTCGCTGCTGAGTTGTGACGCCCATTGCTGGGTTAAGCTCGACAAGGATATGGTCGAGGGGCTCGAGGACGATACGCTGGAGCTCCAGGCCGTGTTTGCCGATCCGTACGAGGTGGCCGTTACGGGCGAGGTCGTGGTGAAGGACAAGGCTTCGAGCAGGGGCTGCCGTGTTACGGGCAGCGGTAGCTTTGCCGTAGGCGATCAGGTGGAGCTGACCGCTGTGGCCGGCATGGGCTATCGCTTTGTGGGCTGGAGCACCGACAAGGGGGGCACCTCGATTGTCGAGACCGCTGCGGTATTGGACGTGACCGCTACGCAGGATATGACGTACTACGCGCAGTTCGAATCCGATGGACAGGTGACCATCACGGTTACGGGCTCGTCCATCTTCCGCGGCACGGCCCTTCTGGTCGACGGCATTCCTGCCGGTAGCAGGTCGTACGACAGGGGCGACATGTTTATGGCGATCGCGATTCCGTGGAAGAAGTACCACTTCTCGCACTGGGTCGACGATGCGGGCGTCACGGTGAGCTACAGCGCGTTCTATATCGGCACCGCAAAGGAGAATAGGCAGCTCACGGCTGTGTTCTATGAGACGGGCTGCGACGTTCAGGTCGCTACGTATCCCAAGGGCGCGGGCTTTAGCATGGTTGCGCTTGGTACCGGCGGCTCCTACCACTCCGCGGCGATTATGTTTACCGTGCCGCACAAGGGCTGGAAGTTTAAATACTGGGTTGACGAGAACGGCCTGCCTGTGGGCTTTACGCCGGTAATCAACCGCGTGGTGTTTGGCAACCGTACCTTTACAGCCGTTTATGAGCGGGCGTCGATGACGGTCACGGCGGTGGATTCGCGTCAGGGCGGACACGTCGAGGGTTCCTCCGAGGACGAATCGCTGGGTTATGCCGTGACCAATGAGGTCGAGAACGGTGAGTCGACGACGCTGACTGCCGTTCCCGATGCGGGGTATGTGTTCGATGGGTGGTATGCGCGCAATGACGACGGGTCGTTGGGCGATGAGCCACTGAGCACGGATGCAGTTTGGACGTTTGTCCCCGAGGACAACATGACCGTCGCGGCACGCTTTGCGGAGGCGCCCAAGTACACGGTGACGGCCCGAGCGGTAAAAGGATCGGTTGATCCAGAGACCGCTTCGGTCGCTACGGATGGCAAGGTGACGCTTTCGGCGACGCCCGATGAGGGCTGCTACCTGACGCGCGCGACCGTTGCTGAAGAGGCTGGCGAGGACGGTTCGGCCGGTAATGCCTATGACCTCGATATTTCCGACTACCAGGGCGGGGCGTACGAGGTCACACTGAGCGGCGTGAGCGCTCCACAGCAGGTCACGTTCGAATTCGCGAAGGCTGCGGCTCCGGAGGTGCTCGCTCAGCCGCAGGATGCGAGTGCTTACGAGGGCGATCCGGTTGAGCTTTCTGTTGCTGCCGAGGCGGGGCGTAATGTTCGCGTTCATGCCGCCGTATCTTCGGGTTCTGCCGCCGACGTTAAGTTGAGCTACCAGTGGTATCGCGTGCCTGCCGATGGCGGCAAGGCGGTGCCGCTGAAGGGCGAGACCGGGGAGACCCTCTCGATTGCCCAGCTCGACAGCGACAGCGAGGGCGAGTATTTCTGCCGCATTACGCAGAGCTACCTGGGCACGGTGACAAAGACGGATACCGAGCATGCGACGGTGTCCATCGTGCCTCGCGAGGCGCTCGTGTTTAACGGGCGCGTGTTGCCGGCGGCGACCGCGCACGATGAGTACCGTGTCGTGATTGCCGGCGCTACGGGCGGCAAGGCGCCGTATGCGTACAACTTGGATGAGGTTGAGGTTCCCGAGGGCATGCAGCTGACGCAGGCCGATGACGGAACGGGTGCCTTGGCGCTCTCGGGCGTGCCTTCGGCTACGGGTGTGTGCCGCTTCAAGATTAGGTGCACCGATGACCTGGGCAACAAGCGTGTTGCACACTTCGCGCTGGTCGTGAAGGCGAGGGAAGCCCCGCTCGCATTTGAGGGCCAGAGCTTTACTTACAATGCGACGGCGCAGGCTCCGGAGCTTTCGAGCGTGCCTGAGGGCTGCGAGGGCGATGTCAAGGTAACGTACGTGGGCACGGGCGATACACATTACTCGTCTGATAGGGCGCCGGTGGATGCCGGCACATATCGTGCGGTGGCGACGCTCGACGCCAATGGATATGTGGGTAACGCAAACGGTGACTTTGTCATCGAGAAGGCTCCTGCCGATATTTCGATCGAGACGTCCGACGTGACATACGATGGCGCACGACACGGTGCGGCGGTTGCAGTTGCCGACCTTGATGCGTCCGCCTATTCCGTCACGTATCGCGGCGTCGATGGAACCTCCTATGGCCCCACGGCGCTGGAGCCGTGCGACAGTGGTAGCTACCGCGTTACGGTTAAGGTGAACGACCCCAACTATCAGGGCAAGAAGTCCGCTGAGTTTTCGATTGCAAAGGCCAGCCAGACCATTACGGGCACGACGACCTATTCGGGCGTGTACGGTGGCGACCCCATTGTGTTCGATAACACTGCCCAGACTCCCGTGAGCTTTGAGCTCGTTGACTCCGCGGACGACAGCGCAAGCCCGATTTCGATTAAGGGACGTTGTGCGACGGTGAAGGCTGCCGGTACGGCGCGTGTTGTCGCCCATGCCAAGGCGTCTCGAAACTATTTTGCCGCCGAGGACGTTGAGCTTGCGGTTACTGTTGCGCCGGCTCAGCTGCTGGTGAAGGTCGACGATGCCGAGCGCTTTGAGGGCCAGGCGAATCCCGAGTTTACCTCCAGCCTGGTGAGTCGTTGCGATACCTCGGACGTAAAGGTTACATACTTTTGCTCGGCGAATAAGAAATCGCCGGCGGGTGAGTACCAGATCGACGCGACAGTCGCCGATCCGAACTTCGATGTCGCGGTTGCCCCCGGCACACTGACGGTCAAGAAGAAACCCGAGCGCTACAAGGTGACGGCGAAGGCGGTCAACGGTTCGGTCGACAATGCTTCGGTTACGGTTGTTGAGGGCGGGGATGTGACCCTTTCGGCGACGCCTGACGAGGGTTGCTATCTCGAGCGGGTGACGGTTTCGGAGGCCGGCTCGGACGAGGCCGTCGACCTCGACATTTCTGATTACAAGGGCGGGGCGTACGAGGTCACGCTGAGCGATATCACCGCGTCGCAGAAGGTTACGTTTGAGTTCGCGAAGGCGGACGTGCCGCGTGTGGTCGCGCAGCCGCAGGACGTGAGCGCCCATGAGGGCGATTCTGCCGTGCTCTCGGTCGCTGCCGAGGCGGGGGAGAATGTCGCCAACCATGCCGCCTCGTCCACGGGCTCTGCCGCAGAGATTGAGCTTTCGTACCAGTGGTTCCGCATGGTGAATGGTAAGGCCGTAGCGCTCGAGGGCGAGACAGGGGAGACGCTGTCGCTCTCGAACCTCGATGACGAGCAAGCAGGCGAGTACTTCTGCCGCATCACGCAGCGTTACCTTGGCACCGAGGTGCAGACGGATAGTGACCATGCCGTCGTTTCCTTCGTGCCTTGGGATACCCTCGTGTTCAACGGAGACGTGCTGCCGGCGGCGAGTGCGCATGATACATATCGTGCCACGATTGCCGGGGCCGCGGGCGGCAAGGCTCCGTACGAGTACACATGGGATGAGACGAAGCTCCCCGACGGGCTCAAGCTCTCCCGTACTTCGGGCAGCCTGACGCTCTCTGGTGTTCCGTCCAAGACGGGCGTTTCCGCTTTCGATATCACGTGCACGGATGCCCGCGGCGAGACCGCGACTGCCCACTTTGCGCTCGTTGTCCAGGCGAAGCGTGTAAAGCTTACGTTTGCGGATAGCGACTTTACCTACAGTGGCGCGCCGCAGGCGCCCGAAGTTTCCGGTGCTCCCAAGGTCTGCAAGGGCGACCTTAAGGTCAGGTACTACGGGACCGGGAACACGCAGTATTCGTCGACGGAGGCTCCGACTGATGCCGGCACGTACCGCGCCGTGGCAACGCTGCGAGCCCATGGCTATGCCGGTGCCGCCGCCTGCGAGTTCGAGATTGCTCCGGCGAAGCTCAAGGTAAAGGTCGATGACGCCGAGCGCTTCGAGGGGGAGGCGAACCCTGCGTTTACCTCGACCCTGGAGAGTGCGGTAGATACCTCGGGCGTGAAGGTCGAGTACTCCTGCGACGCGGACGAGAATTCGCCGGCGGGCGAGTACCAGATCGGCGCGAATGTCGCCGATCCGAACTTCGATGTCGTGGTCGTGCCCGGAACTTTGACGGTGAAGAAGCAGGAACCCGTTGATCCCGACCCGGTCGTTCCGGATCCGGACAATCCGGATAACCCTGATCCGGACAACCCGGACCCTGATCGGCCTGATCCGGATCCCAACCCCGACAACCCCGACCCGGATAATCCGGACCCCGACAATCCTGAGCCGGACCCCAACCCGGATAATCCGGATCCCGGTAAACCTGACCCAGACCCCAAGCCCGACCCGGATCAGCCGAATCCTGACAATCCTGATCCGGATAAGCCCGAGCCCGATAACCCGGACGTGCCCGTCAATTACGAGGTGACGGTCAAGGCGGTCAACGGCTCGGTCGACAACGGCTCGATCACCGTTGCTGCGGGCGAGAGTGTGGCCATCGCGGCGACGCCCGACGAGGGCTGCTACCTCGAGCGCGTGACGGTCGCGGGGGCCGGCTCGGATACAAGCGTCGACCTCGACATCTCTGACTATAAGGGCGGAGCGTACGAGGTCACGCTGAGCGGCGTTGCCGCGTCGCAGGAGGTCACGTTCGAGTTCGCAAAGGCGGACGCTCCGAAGGTGATCGCCCAGCCGCAGGACGCGAGTGCCCACGAGGGCGATGCTGCCGTGCTCTCGGTCGCGGCCGAGGCGGGCAAGGCTGTTCTTGGCCACGCGTCCTCGTCCACGGGTTCGGCCGCCGATGTCGAACTGTCCTATCAGTGGTTCCGCATGGTGGACGGCGAGGCCGTGGCGCTCGAGGGCGAGACGGGGGAGACGCTCCTCATCGAGAACTTCGATGACGATTGCGCCGGCGAGTATTTCTGCCGCATCACTCAGCGCTACCTTGGCACTGAGACGCAGGTGGATAGCGACCGCGCTGTCGTGTCCGTTGTGCCCCGGGATGCCCTTGTGTTCAACGGCGGCCTGCTGCCGGCGGCGCGTGCACATAGTGCGTACCGTGTGACGATCGCCGGAGCCGCGGGCGGCGAGTCTCCGTACGAGTACACGTGGGACGAGGCAGATCTTCCCGACGGGTTTAAGCTCACCCGCGCGGCGGGCGGCCTGATGCTCTCGGGTACGCCGTCCAAGGCCGGAGTGTTTAGCTTTGACGTCACGTGCAAGGACGCTCAGGGAGAGACGGTGACCGCGCACTTTGTGCTGGTCGTCCAGGCGAAGCGAGTCGAGCTTGCATTTGAGGGCGGCAGCTTCGTCTACAGCGGTGATGCCCAAGCGCCCGAGGTCACGGGTGTCCCCAAGACCTGCGAGGGCGACCTGAGGGTCAGGTACTACGGGACGGGCGGCACGCACTATTCGTCGAGTGAGGCCCCGACCGATGCCGGCACGTACCGCGCCGTAGCCACGCTGCGAAGCGACGGGTATATCGGCGCCGCCTCGCGCAAGTTCAAGATTACGCCGGCGAAGCTCAAGGTGAAGGTCGATGACGCCGAGCGCTACGAGGGAGAGGCGAACCCCGCGTTCACCTCGAGTCTGGAGAGTGCGGTCGATACCTCGGGCGTGAAGGTCGAGTACTCCTGCGATGCCGATGAAAGCTCACCGGCGGGCGAGTACAAGATCGGCGCGACGGTCACCGATCCGAACTTCGATGTCGAGGTTGAGCCCGGTACGCTGACGGTGAAGAAGAAGCAGGGACCCGTCAATCCCGACCCGGATAAACCCGATGGACCCGATCCGGACCAGCCGGACAAGCCCGATCCCGATAAACCGGAACCTGACCAGCCGGATAAGCCGGACCCGGATAACCCGGATAAGCCGGAGCCCGACCAACCGGACAAGCCAGAGCCCGGCAAGCCCGAGCCGGATAAGCCCGGAACGCCCGATTCCGACCAGTCGGATTCTAAGGACCCGGGAAAACCCGGCAGCTCGGATAACTCCGCGGTCGATAAGACAAAGGCGAATGGCGCGGAAAACTCCGGACAGAAGGATTCGTCCAAGTCGAGCGCTCAGCAGCTCGCCGACACGGGTGACAAGGCGCCGCTCGCTGTTGCTGTTGCCGCGGGCGCCGTTGCGCTTATCGCACTGGGACTCGAGCTGCTGCGTCGCCGCCATCCGGGCGCGTAGTGCACTCGCTTGGCAGCCAATTTGACGCCCTGGCAGGATGTAGTCTGCTAAAGCGTTTATACTTGCGGGACGGGTGTTTTTGCCCGTCCCGTTTTTGTTTCAACCCGAAAGGTGGACCCATGGCTTCATCCACCCCGCGCGGTCTGCGCTCCGACCATGTCGTCACCGTCGGCATCGCCCTATTCTCGATGCTCTTTGGCGCCGGCAACCTCATTATTCCGCCACTGCTGGCGCTGCAGGCAGGTTCTGCCACGCCGGTCGCCATGCTCGGCTTTCTCATCGCCGCCATCGGCCTGCCCGTCATGGGCTTTATCGCCGTGGCGCTTGCCGGAACGGCGCGCGAGCTTGCCGGCCGCGTGCACCCCAAGTTCGGTGAGTTCTTTGTCGCGGCGGTCTATTTAGCGATCGGTCCGTGCCTGGCCATTCCGCGTACGAGCTCCACGGCCTTCGAGATGCTGGTGCCGCTGCTGCCCGAGGGCGTCTCGCTTGGTACGGCTCGCCTGGTGTTTGCCGTCGGTTTCTTTGTCGTCGCGTTTGCGCTCACGCTGCGCCCGGGCGTTATCACACGCGTGCTCGGTCGTATTACGGGCCCCGCGCTTATCGCGCTCATCGTGCTGGTCGTGGGTGCCGCCGTGGTCTCGCCGTTGGGTCCCGCTGCCGCGCCACAGGCTCCCTACGATGCCAGCGCCGCCGTGCAGGGCTTTTTGACCGGCTATCAGACCATGGACCTGCTTGCGTCGCTCGCCTTTGGCATCATCATCGCCGAGACCATCCATGAGCTCGGCGTTACCGACGATAAGCGCGTGGCCTTCGAGATCTCGCGTTCGGGTGTGATCGCCGGCGTGCTCATGGCCATCATCTACTGCGGCCTGGCGCTTGCCGGTATGCAGCTCGGCACGGTTATGCCCGACGCCACCAACGGCGCCGCGATCCTTGCGCGTTCGGCCTCTATGCACTTTGGCCTAGCCGGCACGGTCGTGGTCTTTGCGATTTTCTTCCTCGCCTGCATGAATGTGTGTATTGGCCTTATCAGCTGCTGCTCGCGTTACTTCTGCGAGACGTATGTGGTCGAAGGGGGAGCGGAGGCTTCCGAGGAGGCCATGCGCCGTCCCTTCGCGATTCTCGCCTTTGTGTTCGCGGCGTTTTCGTGCGTGCTCTCCAACGTGGGCCTCGACGTGATCCTTATGTTCTCGGTGCCTATGCTCAATGCCCTGTATCCCGTTGCCATTGTGCTGGTACTTATGGGCCTGATGCACGGTTTTTGCGACGCGCATCCGCAGGTTTGGGTTTGGGTCGGCGGCGTGGTCGCGGTGCAGAGCGTGATCACTTCGGTCCGCGATGCGTTCTTTGCTGGCGCGTGGCTGCCGTTCGATGCGTTGCCGCTGGCAGATATCGGCGCTGCGTGGGCGCCGGTCGCCGTGGTGGCGTTTGTGATCGGTCTGCTCCACAGCAAGTTTGTCGCACATTCGAGGAGCTAGGGTTTCTGCGCTTGCACAGGCGGGGAGTCTCCCCTATAATTTCCTTCGCTTTGGGACACGCAAGGTTTAGACCTTAGCTGCTCAACACCTTCGGGACGTGGCGCAGTTTGGTAGCGCGCCTGCTTTGGGAGCAGGATGTCGCAGGTTCAAATCCTGTCGTCCCGACCATATCTTGCGGGCGTAGTTCAATGGTAGAACCCCAGCCTTCCAAGCTGATGACGCGGGTTCGATTCCCGTCGCCCGCTCCATAAGAATTGTTTTAACGGCTTTGGTTTCCTTTTGGGACCAGAGCCATTTTCGTAAGTGTACGGGGTACGGGAATCGAGTTCGCCCCATGCTCCACCTAAGTTGCGTTGAAATACGGACTGTCTATTGGCTTTTGCGAACCCATTGAAGGCCGGGGTAGCTAATTTGGGACGGGGCATTTTTGACTACTCTAGCGATCGACTGGCAAATGTGGTCAAAAAGCCCTGTTCCAAAATGACTGGTTCGGTGCTGAGCCACGAAAGCGGCCCATCTACTACGTTTGACCTGCAGGGGTCGACCATAGCCGCATTTTCGGAAAATCGGCAAGCCATCTACCAGCGGTTTTGATTTTCCGGATTTCGGTATGGTTGAGGGCAATCGGTTAAACGTAGTAGATGGGCCCATTTCGTGGCGAACGGTGTGATTCGCGGTCCAAGGCTGCCGGTTTCGGATGGCCAGCCTTTAAGTTGCGGTGAATTAATTTCTGAAAAGCGCGAATAAGCCTAATCCAGGAACTATTTCACCGCAACTTAGGGTGGGATGGGGCTAGTGGCGACCGTGGTGGCGGAGCTTGTCGATGGTGGCGTCGGTGCCGTGGCCGCGGGCGTCGGTGCTTCGGTTGCGGGCTTCGGCTGAGGTTTGGCGCTTGCGGCGGTAATCGATCATGCCTTGGATGATGGGCTTGCCAAAGCTCACGACATCATCGTTATAGATAGCGGTTCGGGCTGCGAGGAGGCAATCGGTAAAGTCCATATGGGTCTTGCCAAAGAGTTTGACGGCAAGAGCGACAACGGTGGGCTCGTCGACCATGACGTCATCGAGCAGCCTTTTCATGGCTGCAGCAATCTCAACGCGGGGAACCTTATAGACGTCGCGCAGCGTGACCACGACGCGCGTGATGATTTCGGGGTAGACACGAGCGGTGCGCGTGGCGATGACCTTGGCGGCGCGTGGCGACAGAACCTCGTCGTCGTCAAGCAGGTAGCGTAGGATGACGGTCTCGTCGATGATGGTGCTACTCATGGATATCTACTTCCTCGGGACCCAAAACCGAATCGTCGCTTTCTGTAGCAAGGTATTCAATCCAGGCATTGCGCTCCTCGGAGCGGCGATTGGGGTCCCCATATGCTTTGAGTGATCCATAGGCGGCGGTGCCGTCCTTTGAGCGTACGGCAACCGGCTGAAAGGGGAGCTTGCGCATCAAAATGCTCTGCGCGACAAAAAGACGAACGGCCTCGGCGAGCGATGTGCCCATGGCGTCGTAGAGACGTTCGGCATGCTGCTTGTCTTCCTCGCGAATGCGCACCTGCAGGATGGCTCTTTTTTGAGTCGATGACATCACTGGCCTCCCTTAATGAGCGTGCAATATGCAATAGTCAAATACAGCTTCGGCTAGTAATAGCCAATTTTATAACTACTACTTTATTGCACTAGAGTAATTGAGTGCGATCAACATTACAAACGTACTACATCCTGCATAAACGAGCGTGAAATCTTTCTTGGCGTACGCGTGTAATACACTTATCTTTATAGCTACCCAAGAATAATCCTAACCAGCCCAAACCCCTGCAATACACCCGTATTGCAGGGCCTACGCTCAAGTTTGCCCCCTGCAACTGCGTATATTCAACCTGTATACCGTTGGAGAAATTCTACCGAGTGCCTGTTTCGCCGCATGCATTCGATACGTCGATGCCAGGCCACGGGCGGCTTGGGGCAACGTCGACAGGGTCTCTCCGGCAAGGGATTCAGGAGGGAGTGAACAACATGGGCAATAAACGAGTCGTGGCTGATTCCTCACGCTGCATTGGGTGCCAAACCTGCATGGCGGCGTGTATCGAGGCGCACGACATCCCCGGCGACATCGCCGCGCCGCGTCTGCGCGTGACGCGCACCTACGAGATCTCCGCACCGGTGGCGTGCCATCACTGCGAGGATGCCCCGTGCGCCAAGGCTTGTCCCACGGGCGCCTTGTTCTTTGATCCAAAGAACCATCGCATCGGCGTCAACGAGGACAACTGCATCGGCTGCAAGAGCTGCGTCATGGCCTGCCCCTTTGGCGCCGTGAGCGTGGCGACCACGCAGGTCCCCGTCTTGATGGGCGACGTGCGCGTGGGTTCGCAGACTAAGAGCTTCGTGCTCAAGTGCGACCTGTGCGTGAACCGTCCCGGCGGTCCGGCGTGTGCCGAGGCGTGCCCGACCAAGGGCCTCACCCTGGTAGACGAGGAGCGCCTGGCGGAACTGACCGCCGAGCGTGCCCGCGCCACCATCGAAAACGAGGCGTAGGCGGGCGGCCATACAGGCCCAACGATTGTCAAATACGTACCGATTAATCGGTAGCAGAAAAAGGTAGGAGGGTGTCATGGAGAAGCACAAAGTGATCTGCCCGTATTGCGGCGCCGGTTGCCAGTTTAACCTCCTGGTCCAAAACGGCCAGGTCGTGGGTACCGAACCGCTCAACGGCATCACCAATCAGGGCGAGCTGTGCCTTAAGGGCATGAGCGGCTACGACTTCATCAACGACATCAAGATCTTGACTCCTCGCGTACTGCACCCGATGATCCGCCGCACCAAGGGCGCGGATCTTGAGCGCGTAAGCTGGGACGAGGCACTGGATTTCACCGCATCTAAGATGCAGGCCATAATTGACGAATATGGTCCTAACGCTGTCATGACCACCGGCTCTTCGCGAGGCGGCGGCAATGAGGCGAACTACGTCATGCAGAAGTTTACGCGTGCGTGCATCGGCACCCACAGCGTGGACAACTGCGCCCGTACTTGACACGGCCCTACTGTCCTCGGTCTGATGGACACGGTTGGTTCAGGTTGCATGTCATGCTCCATCCCCGGTATGGAGGATGCGGGCTGCATTTTCCTCTTCGGCTATAACCCTGCCGATTCGCACCCCATCGTCGCAAGGCGTATCGTGCGAGCCAAAGAAAAGGGTTGCAAGATCATCGTCGCCGACCCGCGCCATATCGAAACCGCGCGTATCGCCGATCTATACCTTCCGATCAAGAACGGTTGCAACGTTGCGTTCCTCAACGCCTTTGCCAACTGCTTGGTCAACGATGGCCTCTACGACAAGGAATTCGTCGCCGAGCACACGAACGGCTTTGACGAGTGGTGGGAGACCATCAAGAACTACACTCCCGAATCCGTACAGGACATCACGGGTGTCGAGCCCGCGTTGATCCACCAAGCTGCCGAGATGTACGCCACGGCGAAGCCTTCTGCCATCATTGGCTGGGGCATGGGCGTATGCCAGCAGAAGCAGAACCTGAAGACGGTGCACACCATCGCCTCCATCGCCTGCGTTGCCGGCCAGATCGGCAAACCCAACTCCGGCCTCGCGCCCGTGCGCGGCCAGAATAACGTCCAGGGCTCCTGCGATATGGGCATGCTGCCCAACCTGTACCCTGGCTACCAGAAAGTCACCGACCCGGCAGTGCGCGCCAAGTTTGCCAAGGCTTGGGGCGTGCCCGAGGAAAAGCTCCCGCTCGAGGAGGGCTACAAGCTCACCGACCTGGGCCACCTGGTCGACGAGGGCAAGGTGCACTGCTTCTACAACTACGGCGAGGACCCGGTGCAGACCGAGCCCGATTCGGCCGGTATGCGCAAGACGCTCTCCGAGCTGGATCTGTTCATCTGCCAGGACATCTTTATGACGCAGACGACCATGCTCGCCGACGTCATCCTGCCCGCCACCTCTTGGGGCGAGCACGAGGGTGTCTTTACTGCATCCGACCGTAGCTTCCAGCACTTTGACGCGGCCGTTCCGCCCAAGGGCGAGTGCCGTCACGACTGGGAGATCTTCGCGGACCTGTCCACGCGCATGGGCTATCCCATGCACTACGACAACACCGAGCAGATCTGGAACGAGTGCATTAGCCTGTGCCCCAACTTTGTGGGTGCGACCTACGAGAAGATGGCTCCCGAGGGCGGCTACGCACAGTGGCCTGTCAAGAGCACCGATGTGAACGACCATGGCACCCCCGACATGTTCGCGGGCGGCAAGTTCACCACCAAGGACGGCCGTGCCAACCTGATGGCGCACGACTGGGAGGCGCCCTCCGAGCTTCCCGACGATGAGTACCCGCTCATCCTTTGCACCGTCCGCGAGGTCGGCCACTACAGCTGCCGTTCGATGACCGGTAACTGCAAGACGCTGGCCCTGCTTGCCGACGAGCCCGGTTTCGTTCGCATGAATCCCGCGGACGCGAAGGCCCGCGGCATCAAGAATGGCGACATCGTCTCGATTCACAGCCGCCGCGGCCAGGTATACAGCCGTGCCGACGTGAGCGATCGCATCAACAAGGGCACGGTCTACATGACCTACCAGTGGTGGATCGGCAAGTGCAACGAGCTGACCATTCACAAGGTTGACCCGGTCTCGCATACGCCCGAGGACAAGTTCTCCGCCTGCCAGGTCGACGCTATCGCCGACCAGGTCTGGGCCGAGGGCGAGGTCGAGCGTCAGTACACCGAGCTCAAGCAGGCTCTGGTGGACGCTGCCGCTCCCCAGGATGTTGAGCCCGGCGCCGCCAAGTTCGACGACGAGACGCACGTGAACCAAATCGTGTAGTCCCGTTCTCGTTGGCTTTTTGGGCCGGGCGTCCAAGCGCATCGGACGCCCGGCCCGTTATTTTGAAAGGAAGTGGGGATGAACCGCTTCATCGATATCAACCCGGAGAGGTGCATCGGCTGCGGAACATGCCAGTCCGCCTGTGCAGATGCCCACCGGATGCAGGGTCTTCAGGACACGCCGCGTCTGGCGCTCGTGAAGACCGGCGGCATTTCGGCCGCCCTGGCCTGCCACCATTGCGAGGGTGCCCCTTGCGCCGAGGTCTGCCCGGTGAACGCCATCGAGCACGATGGCGACCGCATCCACGTTAAGGAGCAGGAGTGCATCGGGTGCAGGCTGTGCGCCATCGCGTGCCCCTTCGGCGCCATCCATCCGGACGGCACGTCTATTGCCGGTGTCGCAGGCATGTGCGACCCGACGCCTTCGTACCCTAAGTCCCTGAGCAGCCTGCTTACGTGGGCGCCCGGCCAGTACACCTGTGCCGTCAAGTGCGACCTGTGCGCCTTCGACCCCGAGGGTCCGCACTGCGTGGCGGCTTGCCCCACCAAGGCGCTCACCGTCATGGGCGGCGCGGCAGATCGCGAACTTGACGAGGCCAAGCGCCTGCGTTCGATTCAGAACGGCCCTGCCGTCGACGTGGCGGCTGTGGCCCAGGGTCTGTCCGAGAAAGCAGAAGGGAGCGTAAACAATGGATAGCATGACGCTGTTTATCGCATCGCTTGCCGTCTCGTGCATCGGTGCGCTCGCCTCGGTTCTGCTGATTAAGGCCGATAACGCCGCCAAGACTGCCGGCTGCCTGATCGGCGCCGTCGCGGCCGTGCTGTCGTTCATCGCGGGCCTCGAGGCCGTGCTTGGCGACGTTTCGTCCCTCAACACGGTCTTCTTCTTCCCGTTCGCCCGTCTCGAGCTCTTGCTTAACGGCCTTGCGGGCCTGATCGTGGTCCTCATCTCGATCCTCGCCTTTGCGGGCTTCATCTACGGTCTGTCCTACTTCGACGAGTACCCGGGCAAGGTCGGGCGCGCCGGCTTCTTCATGAACACCTTCGTCGCCTCGATGATGCTCGTCATCACCGCCGACAACGTGTTCTGGTTCCTGGTCGCCTTCGAGCTCATGTCCCTCACGAGCTACTTCCTTGTCGTCATCGAGGAGAACAAGAACTCCATTAGGGGCGGTTGGCTCTACTTCGTCATCGCGCACGTGGGCTTTGTCCTTATCATGGCGAGCTTCCTGCTCATGACCAACGGCGTGGGCGGTTCCTTCAGCTTCAGTGATTTCCGTACGCATGACTTTGGACCCGCTGTCTCCTCCGCTTGCTTCGTCCTCGCGTTCTTCGGATTCGGCGCAAAGGCCGGTATCATCCCGCTGCACTCCTGGCTGCCCCAGGCGCACCCCGAGGCGCCGTCCAACGTGTCCGCCCTCATGTCCGGCGGCATGATCAAGATCGGTATCCTGGGAATCCTCAAGGTCGGTCTGGACCTGCTCGCGGGTTCGGGCGTCCAGCTCTGGTGGGGCCTCATGGTCCTGGTCTTCGGATCCATCTCGTCGGTCCTGGGTGTTGTCTACGCCCTCCACGAGCACGACATCAAACGCCTGCTGGCCTACCACTCCGTCGAGAACATTGGCATCATCTTGCTCGGTGTCGGCGCGTCCATGACGGCGCACGCCCTGGGCAACGACGTCATCGCGACGATCGCGCTCATGGCCGCCCTCTACCACACGCTCAACCACGCCATGTTCAAGGGCGAGCTGTTCTTGGGCGCGGGCTCCCTGCTCTATGCCACGGGTACGCGCAACATGGAGAAGATGGGCGGTTTGTTCCGCCGCATGCCGGTCACGGCCGTCTGCTTCCTCATCGGTGCCCTTGCCATCTCGGCCATCCCGCCGCTCAACGGCTTCGTTTCCGAGTGGTTCACCTACCAGTCCCTGTTCAACATCTCGACGCTCTCCGACCCGGTCGTCATGGTGTTCGCCGTCGCCTCCGCGGCCGCGCTCGCCATCACCGGTGCCCTGGCAGTCACGTGCTTCGTGAAGGCATACGGCGTTTCGTTCGCGAGCAGCCCTCGTTCCCAGGAGGCCGCGAACGCCAAGGAGTCCCCGGCTCCGATGTTGTTCTCGCAGATGCTCCTCGCGGCCATCTGCGTGGTGCTGGGAATCGGCTCTCCCGTCATCGCCCCGGTTCTGGGCGACGTCGCCCAGAGCGTGCTTGCCGGCTCCGCCGTCACGGCCACCTCGGGCGTGTCTCTGGTGAACGAGATTTCCGGTGCCGCCACCTCCACCCCCGCGATCGCCATCGCGCTCGTGGTCCTCACCGGGCTCGCGTTCGTGTTGAGGTCCTGCCTCGGCACCAAGGCCCCCGCTAAGAAGACCGACCCTTGGGCGTGCGGCTACGAGCCCAACGAGCACATGCCCGTCGTCGCCACGAGCTTCGCATCCGACGTCGAGATCTTCATGGGCCCGCTCTACACCCTGCGCGAGGTATGCACCAAGATCTGCTGGTCCATCGCGCACGTGTTCCAGAAGCTCACCGGTGTCGCCCAGGGCGTCGAGCCCCTGCCCGACCGTTTCCTGGTCGATGCACCGAGCGAGGGTGCCGACAAGCTGGCCGGCCTCGCCTCCAAGATCGAGGGCGGCAACTACTCCGTATACATCTGCTACATCGTCGCGGCGCTCGTGGTCTTCCTCGTGCTCGCCGTGGTCATGGTCTAGAGAGGGGAGAGGATATTATGAACATCGTTCTTGCGATAGCGCAGGGCCTCGTGGTCATGCTGGTCGCGCCCTTCTTCTCCGGCCTCGCCCGTGTGATTCGCGCGAAGATGCACAATCGCCGCGGTCCGTCCATCCTTCAGGATTACCGGGACCTCGCGAAGCTCATGGCGCGTCCCGAGTCCGTGAGTTCCGACTCGAGCTTCGTGCTGCGCATCATGCCGCCGCTGTTCCTCGCGGTGTCGTTCATGCTCGCCATGGGCCTGCCCATGTTCACGCTCGAGAGCCCCATGCCCGTCTTTGGTGACGCCATCACCATCATGTACGCGCTCGCGCTGTCCCGCTTCTTCTTCGCGCTGTCCGGCGTGGATTCCTCCAACGCCTACGCGGGCTTCGGCGGTATCCGCGAGCTCCTCATGAGCGTGCTCATCGAGCCGTCCATGCTCATCACTCTGTTTACCGTCGCCATCGTGTGCGGCTCCACGGACATTGCGACCATGGGTCAGCACATCGTTACGGGCAACGTCTCGAGCGTCGTCGCCGTTATCCTCGCTGGCGTCGCCTTCGCGGCCGCCTGTTACATGGAGCTCGGCAAGCTTCCGTTCGATCAGGCCGAAGCCGAGCAGGAGCTCCAGGAGGGCCCGCTCGCCGAGCTCTCCGGCCCGTCCCTGGCCATGATGAAGCTCGCCATGGGCATGAAGCAGGTCGTGGTCGTCGCTTGGTTCACCTCCATCTTCATCCCCTGGGGAGAGCCCGCGACCATCGGCGTCACCGCTCTCGTGGGTGCCGTCGTCTTCCTCGTCAAGTGCCTGGTCGATTTCGTCGTCTGCGGCGTGCTCGAGAACTCCGTTTCCCGTTCGCGCTTCAAGGTGCTCGGTAACCAGACCTGGGCCGTCGTCGGCATCGCGGTCCTCGCGTTCGTCTTCGTCGTCGTAGGCGTGTAGGGAGAAGGGAGAAACTATGTCAATCGAATCGAGCTTGTCCCTCTTTGCCATGGTGGCGATCGCCGTCCCCATGCTGGGCTCCCTGCTCATCGTCATGCTGCCGCGTCCCTACGCTAAATGGATCTGCGCCTTCGCCGGCGGCATCGCCACGGTCGCTTCCGTTGGCTTGGCCGCGACGTTTGCCGGAAACGGCATGAACGCGGTCGATGTAACCTGGGCGAGTATGGGTCAGACCTTGGTCATGGGCTTCATATTCGACCGGATGAGCACGCTACTCGCACCCGCGTTCGTCGCTATCGGTCTGCTCGTCGTCATCTATTCGTTCCCGTATATGAGCGATAAGAACAAGGAGCATCCCGACGCGCCCCGTCGTCGCTTCTACGTGTACTTCTCCACGTTCATCGGCGCCATGGCCGGTCTCGCCTACAGCTCCACCATCGTCGGCCAGCTCGTTTTCTTCGAGATCACCGGTGTGTGCTCCTGGGGCCTCATCAGCTACTACATGACGCCCACGGCCAAGAAGGCTGGTATGAAGGCGCTCATCATCACTCACATCGGCGCTCTGGGACTCTACATCGGCGCGGCCTTCCTGTTCGCCGGAACCGGCACGTTCGCGCTGAGCGCGATCTCCCAGCTCGATTCCGGTATGAAGACCGTCGTGCTGCTGCTCATCCTGTTCGCCGCTTGGGCCAAGTCCGCCCAGTTCCCGCTCTACATGTGGCTGCCCTCCGCAATGGAGGCCCCCACGCCCGTTTCCGCCTACCTCCATGGCGCGTCCATGGTTAAGGTCGGCGTGTGCGTGTTCGCCCGCGCTCTTGCGAGTGCCGGCGATATCCCCGAGATCGTCGGTTGGGTCGCCATTATCGATGCCGTCGTGACCATGCTCTTCGGCTTCCTCATGTACCTGCCCCAGAAGGATATGAAGCGCCTGCTCGCCTTCTCGACGATCGCGCAGCTCGCCTACGTGTTCTTCGGCCTGGGCCTCTCCGTGTTCGGAAGCCAGATGGCGTTCAACGGCGCCGTCGAGCACATCTTCAACCACGCGTTCACCAAGACCCTGTTCTTCCTCATCGCCGGCTCCCTCAGCTTCACGCTGGGAACCCGTATGTTGCCCAAGATCCAGGGCCTCATGAAGAAGTACCCGGTCACGGGCGTGGGCTTCGCGGTCGCCGCGACCGCTATCGCCGGCGTGCCCCCCATGAGCACGTTCTTCTCCAAGTTCCAGATTATTTCCGGTGGCTTCGCGGTTGGTGCTTCCAACACGGTCATCTTCGTCCTCGTGTGCGTCATGGTCGTCGAGACCGTCGCCACCTTCGCATGGTTCCTGCGTTGGATGGGTAAGGTCCTGCCCGGTGAGCCGAGCGAGACCGTGGCCGCCGGCCAGCCCCTTCCGCGCGCCATGGCGTTCGTGTTCGTCGTCCTCATGATCATGGTCGTCGTCGCCGGTCCTCTGTCCTCTAGTTGGATGGGTTAGGAGGTAGGACATGGGTTATTCGTTAGTCAATATCCTGGGCGGTCTTCTGATCGTGACCTCCACCATGGTGGTCGTCTCGAAGACCATCCCGTCCGCCATCAAGTGGTACGCGATCCAGTCGGTTGTTCTGGTGGGCGTGCTGCTCACCCTGGGCCTCACCACCGGTGCCACCGAGCTTCTCATGTGGGCCGCGTCGGCCTTCGTCACCAAGGTGATCCTCGTTCCGTTCATTCTCAACCGTGCCTACAAAAAGATGGGTTCGCCTGCCGATAGCACGCTGACCTCCTCCATCAAGCCGGCCTGGACCATCATCCTCACCGGTCTGGAGGTGGCCATCTGCTTCGCGGTGGTCACGCGCCTGAGTCTGCCCACCGCCGAGGTGGCTACTCCGGCCCTCGCCATCAGCTTCGCGCACTTCTTCGTCGGCCTCACGTGCATCATCTCCCAGCGCAACATCCTCAAGCAGATCTTCGGGTACTGCCTTATGGAGAACGGTAGCCACGTGACGCTCGCCCTGCTCGCGCCCACGGCCCCCGAGATCATCGAGATCGGCATCGCCACCGACGCCATTTTCGCCGTCATCATCATGTCCGCCGTCGTCGTGAGGATCTGGAACGACACCAAGTCGCTCGACTCCCACGACCTTACCGAATTGAAGGGGTAGGCCATGGATGTTTCAATGCTGACGGTCGCCCTGCTCGCTTGTCCCCTCGTGTTCTCCCTGATTATGGCTGCGCTCCCCAAGACGACGTCCTACAGCGTCTTCGCGGGGCTCAACACCATCTCCGTCGCGGCGACCCTCGTCCTTTCGGTCGTCACTGCGGGAACCATGCTTTCGAGCGGGCAGAATATCGACGCTTTGGGCCTGTGGCTCCATCTCGATTCGCTCTCGTCGATCTTCGTCCTTCTGGTAGGCATCATCGGGTTCATCACCGGCGTGTACTCCATCTCCTATATCAAGATCGATATCGAGGAGAAGACCATGCCGGCCGAGCGCACCAAGCAGTACTACGCGCTGTTTAGCCTTTTTGTCTTCACGATGCTGCTCGCCTGCCTGTCCAACAACATCATCCTCACCTGGGCGGCGGTCGAGGCCACCACGCTGTCGACCGTGTTCCTCGTGGGCATCTACAAGAACAAGCAGGCGCTCGAGGCGTCTTGGAAGTACGCGATGGTCTGCACCGCCGGCGTGGCCTTCGGCCTGTTCGGCACGCTGCTCATCTACGCGAATGCCGCCGATATCATGCCCAACTCGCATGAGGCAGCCTTCCTCACCTCCATCATGCCCTACGCCGACCAGTTCGACCCGATGCTCGTGCGCCTCGCGTTCGCGTTCATCGTCATCGGCTTCGGCACCAAGGCGGGCCTGTTCCCCATGCACACCTGGCTGCCCGACGCGCACTCCCAGGCTCCGAGCCCGGTCTCCGCGCTGCTCTCGGGCGTGCTGCTCAAGTGCGCCATGCTGGTGATCATCCGCTTCTACTCCCTGTCCATCGTCACGGTGGGCGACACCTATCCGCGTACGCTCCTGCTCATCCTGGGCACGCTGTCCATCCTGGTGGCCGCCCTGTGCATCTTTAAGCAGGACGATATCAAGCGCCGCTTCGCGTACTCCTCCGTCGACAACGTCGGCGTGGTCGCGCTGTGCCTGGGTATCGGTGGTCCGCTCGGTATCGCCGCCTGCCTGCTGCACTGCATCTTCCACGGTTTCACGAAGGCGCTCGCCTTCTGCATGGCCGGTAACATCCAGCACATCTACCACACCCGCGACCTGAACAAGATCAAGGGCGTCGTCGAGATCGCTCCCGTCACGGCAGCGCTCACCATCATCGCCCTGCTCGCGCTCGCCGCCTTCCCGCCGTTCGCCCTGTTCATCTCCGAGTTCCTCACCTTCGTGGCCGGCATCCAGTCCGGTCCCATCTGGGTGGTCGTGCTCGTGGCCATTGGCCTCACCGGCGTGTACTTTGCCCTTACCGGCATCGCGCTCAAGTCCATCTTCGGCAAGGCGCCCGAGGGCATGAAGCGCCACGAGGTGCCCGCCCTCATGATCATCCCCGAGATCGCCCTCGCGATCGTGGTCATGTGGTTCGGTATCGCCACCCCGGTCGCCATCACGAGCGGCGTCGAGGATGCAACGTCCGTCGTTTTGAACCAGAGCGTCGAAGAGCTCCACGAGGCTCCTCTCTACCGCATGGTGTTCAGTTCCCAGACCAAGACAAGCGAGGTGAATTAGCACCATGGCAGAACCTGAAAAGAAGGACTACGCTCGTCGTTGCGAAAGCCACGTCGAGGCCCTGCGCGCCGCAGTGCCGGGCGCTATCGAGAAGGTCGAGTGGCAGTGCGAGGACCAGCTGACGATTACCGTCAAGCAGGACAAGCTGCCCGAGGCCGTCCACTACCTGTATTACGAGCGCTACGGCTGGATTCCCGTGATCATCGGCAACGATGAGCGCAGCCTGTGCGGCCGCTACGCCGTGTATTACGTCATCTCCATGGAGGGGGAGGACCCCGGCTGGGTGACCGTGCGCGCCGAGGTCGATCCCGCCAAGATGACGTTCCCGTCCGTGACGCCGTTCGTCCCCGCCTGCGTGTGGGGCGAGCGCGAGCTGCGCGACATGTTCGGCCTGATCCCCGAGGGTCTGCCCGACCGTCGCCGCCTGGTACTGCCCGATGACTGGCCCAGCGGCCTGTACCCGCTGCGCAAGGACTCCATGGACTACCGCTTCCGTCCCGCTCCCGCGAGCGACATGGAAAACTACGAGTTCTTGGCCGACACCAAGGGCAAGGAGACCACGCTCGTCCCCATGGGCCCGCTGCACATTACCTCCGACGAGCCTGGCCACTTCCGCCTGTTCGTTGAGGGCGAGACGATCGTCGATGCCGACTACCGTCTGTTCTACGTGCACCGCGGCATGGAGAAGGTCGCCGAGACGCGCCTGAACTATGACGCCGTGACGTTCCTCGCCGACCGTATCTGCGGCATCTGCGGCTGCGCCCACTCGGTGGCCTATGCCGAGGCCGTCGAGCGCGCCCAGGGCATTCATGTCCCGCCGCGCGCCCAGTACATCCGTGCCATCATGCTCGAGGTCGAGCGCCTGCACTCGCATCTGCTCAACATTGGTCTAGCGTCGCACTACACGGGCTTCGACTCCGGCTTCCAGCAGTTCTTCCGCGTCCGCGAGAAGTCCATGGACCTGGCCGAGAAGCTCTCCGGTCACCGCAAGACCTATGGCCTCAACGTGATCGGTGGCGTGCGTCGCGACATTTTGGCCGAGCAGAAGCTCTCCACGCTCACGACCATCCACCAGCTGCGCTCCGAGGTTCAAGAACTCGTCGACATGCTGCTCTCCACGCCCAACTTTATCGAGCGTACGAGCGGTATCGGCATTCTGGACCGAAAGATCGCTCGCGACTTCTCGCCGGTCGGCCCGCTCATGCGTGGCTCGGGCTATGCTCGTGACGTGCGCTTTGACCATCCCTTCGACGGCTACGCCGATCCGGACGTCCAAAAGATGCACGCCGCTACGGCTGACACCTGCGATGCCTTCGGCCGTACCGCCGTTCGCATCCAGGAGGTCTACGATTCGATCGACATGATCGAGACCATGCTCGAGAACTGCCCGTCGGGCCCCATCCTCACCACGGATTGGGAGTACACCCCGCACAAGTACGCCATCGGCGCCACCGAGGCGCCGCGCGGCGAGGACGTGCACTGGGCCATGCTCGGCAATAACCAGAAGTGCTACCGCTGGCGCGCCAAGGCCGCTACGTACAGCAACTGGCCGGTCCTGCGCTACATGTTCCGCGGCAACACCGTGGGCGATGCGGCGCTGATCGTCGGCTCGCTCGACCCGTGCTACTCCTGCACCGACCGCGTGACGGTGACCGATGTCGCCGCCAAGCGCGACCACGTGCTCGACAAGGAGCAGTTCGAGAACGTCTGGCGCGACAAGTCGCCGCTCGCGGGCGAGGGCACCATGGCCGCTCCGCTCGATGAGGAGGCGCTCTAATATGCTGAAGCTTTGGAAGGTTAACGCCAAGGCCGGCGACGCGACGGTCAAGTACCCGTTTGCGCCGTTCCCCACCAACAAGGACATGCGCGGCAAACCCGAGCACAACGCCGAGCTCTGCATCGCCTGCGGTGCCTGCGGTGTGGCGTGCCCGGCCGATGCCATTCGCATGGACACCGACCTTGCGGCCGACACCATCACCTGGTCGATCGACTACGGCCGCTGCATCTTTTGCGGCCGCTGCGAGGAAGCCTGCCCCATGGAGGCCATCAAGCTCACCGAGGAGTTTGAGCTGGCCGTCATGAGCAAGGACGACCTCACCAGCAAGAGCGTCTATACGCTCGAGCACTGTTCGCGTTGCGGCAAGCCGTTTGCCCCGCACAAGGAGATCGACTACGCCAAACGCCTGCTGCAAAAGGCCGGCGGCATGGAGGCCGAGCAGGCCGCCCGTACCGTCGGTATGTGTCAGGAGTGCAAGCGCGAGCTTGACGCCCTGCGCGCCGCCTCGGCCGTAAAGACCGGCAACGCGCACGGCATGGCTGCCAATGAGACGCTTGCGTCCGGTGAGCCCCAGGGCCCCGGCATGGAGTATCTGGGCGGCCACGGCGTGAACCCGGAGTATATCGACCGCGAGCTCAACCCCGATGCGCCCGAGATTCCCGCCGGTCCGGCGCCGGTCGAGGGCATCATCATGGATTTTGATACGAAGGAGGAGTAACCATGGCCGAACCCACGCTTTTGCCCGAGCGGCTTCAGTACCGCCCGACCAAGATCGAGCTCGACGAGAGCATCGAGAAAGCCAAGGCGACCCTTCTTAAGAAGATTAAGCGCTCGGTGTACGTCTACCGCGTCGACTGCGGCGGCTGCAACGGCTGCGAGATCGAGATCTTCGGTTCCATCACGCCCGTCTTCGACGTCGAGCGTTTTGGCATCAAGGTCGTGCCCTCGCCCCGTCACGCCGATGTGTTGCTGTACACCGGTGCCGTGACGCGTGCCATGCGCATGCCGGCCCTGCGCGCCTTTGAGGCCGCACCCGATCCCAAGATCGTGGTGTCCTATGGCGCGTGCGGCTGCACCGGCGGCATCTTCTACGACAACTACTGCGTCTGGGGTGGCACGGACAAGATCTTGCCGGTCGATGTCTACATCCCCGGCTGCCCGCCCAGCCCCGCGCAGACCATCTACGGCTTTGCCATGGCACTTGGCCTGCTTGACCAAAAGCTCCATGCCGAGACCACGGTGGAGGCCGCCGGCGAGCAGGCCGATATCCTGCACCCCGGCGTGCCGTACAAGCTGCGCGTTGCCATCGAGCGCGAGGCTCGCGCCATGAGCGGCTACCGTTACGGCCGCGATTTGGCCAATGAGTTTATGGATACGCTTGAGGGCGCGCCCAAGGGCGATATCCGCGGTGCCATGGCGCTGCTCATCGATAAGCAGGACGATCCGCGCCGCGTCGAGGTGTATTCGGCGCTGCAGGATCTGGTGCTGGCCGGAGGTTGCTAGATGGAGCTCACGGACCGCTCTGGTTACTTTGCGGGCCCTGGTATGCTCGGCGGCTCCTTTGGCGATGCCTCGCGCGCAAGCGACGAGGCCGCCGAGGGCGTCGCCGACCCCTGCCTGGGCCATGCGCCCGACCAGGTGGTCTTCTATGAGCTCACGCGTAAGTTTGTGGAGACCGAGGAAGACGTTCCCCAGGAGGCCTGCGACGTGCTGTACTACACGCTCGCCGTGGGCCACCACACCGGCGTGCTCGACTGCTTTGAGCCGCGCTTGTCGGTGCCGGTGGATGTCTTCTATTCGCTCGTCGACGCGCTGCCGGAGGGGGAGGCCAGGACCAAGTTCGAGGCCATCCGCTCCTTTGGCGAGTGCCAGCTCGACAAGGCGGCGGTGCCGTCGCTGCTCGAGGCCTGCGATGCACTGCTCGACGAGCGCGGTTTTCGCGGTTCTGCCAAGGCCGGCATCTCGGTGTTCGACGATGACTTTGGCCTGCATGCCCAGCAGGTCGCGTTCTTAATGAAGTTCCGCGATTTGGTGGAGCGCGTGCGCGATGTGTCGGGCGTGTATCTGACGGGAAGGTTGCAGTAATGGGTCACGTTGTGGATGGACGTGTGAACGGCGCCCCGTTTGCGGGTATCGTGCTCACGGCGGGAAGCGTGCTGCGTGCCGACGATGCCGCCGGCCCCGTGCTCTCCAAAAAGATGGAGGACGCTCCGCTTGCCGGTTGGTACACCATCGACGGCGGTCAGACGCCCGAGGACGACATCATCGAGGTCAAGCGCGAGCGTCCGCCTCGCCTGGTCTTGGTCGATGCTGCCGACATGGCGCTGCCCGTCGGTGCCATCCGCCTGCTCGACAAACGCGACGTGGCCCGCAAGTCGATGTTCACCACGCATTCGCTTCCTTTGTCGATTCTGATCGAGGAAATCGAACAATCGTGTGATGATATCGTCTTCGTTGGGATTCAGCCGGGCGACACGGAGTTCTACAACCCCATGTCCCCGGAGGTCTTTGAGGCCGTCGACGCCGTGTACGACGCCGTGGCCGCCAACGACTTTTCCCACTTTGTCCGCCTGGGGCAAGAGCAATAGGAGCGCTTGTCCCTGCTGATTAGAAAAGAAGTGATTGACATGGCAGATTCCAAGGCAGAATATCCCGCTCCCGATTGCCTGGCACCCGCCGCGATCGAGGCCAAGACCGAGGCCGCCGGCGTGACCAAGGCCAACCTGCCGGTCGCAAAGGCCTTTCTGTTGGCAATGTTCGCCGGGGCGTTCATTGCCTTCGGCGGCCTGTTCTTTACCGTGTTCTTGAGTGATAGCACTTTGGGCTGGGGTGCCCAGCGCGTGGTGGGCGGCCTGTGCTTTTGCCTGGGCCTGGTGCTCGTGCTTATTTGCGGCGCCGAGCTGTTTACCGGCAACTCGCTGATGGTCTGCGCACTCAAGAGCAAAAAGATCACCCTGGCCCAGATGCTCAAGGCCTGGGTCGTCGTGTGGGTCGGCAATTTTGTCGGTGCCCTGTTCATCGTCTTTTTGGTGTACATGGCCGGCATCTATAAGCTCAATGGCGAGGCGGTCGCCAACTCCATGGTGAGCGTCGCCGCCGGCAAGGTGACGATCGACTGGGTGACGATCTTCTTCCGCGGCATCCTGTGCAACATCTTTGTGTGCCTGGCCGTGTGGATCGGTACTGCCGGCAAGACCGTGGTCGATAAGGTCGTGGGCATTCTGCTGCCCATCGCCGCCTTTGTGGCCTGCGGTTTTGAGCACTGCGTTGCCAACATGTACTTTTTGCCCATGGGTGCCGTGATGCACGCGTGCGGCTATGGTGCCGACGTCGCCGGCGCCGATGCGCTCAACGCCGCGGGCATTGCGTTTAATCTGTCCGCCGCCACGCTGGGCAACATCGTGGGCGGCGCGGTTCTGGTCGCGCTCGGCTATTGGTTTGTCTACGCCAAGAAGGCCGAGGCGTAAGGTGCCGTCTGTTTGACGTTGGGCCTCCCGTGGGGCGTTGCCGTGCGGGAGGCTTTTTGGGTCTGGGGCTCGTTGCCGGGCTTTTGGCCTGTTGTGTTTGGCTGGTGAAAGGGGTAATCGAGATGGCATCTGCTGTGAAGCGTGACGGTCGCGCCGTGGTGACCACATGCGGGGGATGCTATGCCGATTGCGCCTTTGCGGCACGCGTTGAGGACGGTCGCGTGGTAGCCGAGTTGCCGGTGCCGGGGCATCCGTGCGAGGCGCGTGCCCTGTGCGCCCGCGGGCGCCATCGCCTGGCAATGCCGTTTGACGAGCGCGATCGCATTGTGCACCCCATGCGACGTCGCCAGGATGGCTCGGGGTTCGATGCGATTTCCTGGGACGAGGCGTTTGCCCAGATTGCCGAGCGTCTTTTGGGGATTGTTGACGAACGCGGGCCCCGTGCGCTGGGCATGACGCTCGGCGTGCCCTCGTTCGACCGCTACTGGGCATATCGCCTTATGCATGCGCTGGGCTCGCCCAACGTGTATGGTGCCGACGGTGCCTGCGAGGTAAGCCGACTTACCGGTTGGGAGCACAGCCTGGGCTACAGCCCCGCCTCCGACCTAGCGCATACCGATTGCATCATGTACCTGGGGCGTTCCATTGTCGATTCGTCGACGATGGGGGCCGTTGATGCGCTCAACGATGCCCGTCGCCGCGGGGCGAAGATCATCGTGGTCGACCCCCGGCGCAGTGGCTCGGCTGCGCTTGCCGACCGCTGGCTGCGCGTGCGCCCGGGTTGCGACCTAGCCTTGCTGCTGGGCGTTGCGCATGTGCTCATTGCCGAGGACTTGTACGACCACGAGTTTGTTGCCCGCTATACCACGGGCTTTGACGAGCTGACGCAGGCGGCCCATGCTTGGACGCCCGAGTGGGCCGAGTCGATGTGCGACGTGCCGGCCGCAGAGATTGTCGCCACGGCGCGCGATCTCGCTGCCGCGGCGCCTGCTGCGGTGGTGGACGCGGGCTTTCATGGTGGCATTGGCATCGCGTATGCCAATAGCACCCAGACCGCGCGCGCGATTTGTCTGGTCGATGCGCTGCTGGGCTGCATCGGACACGCGGGCGGTGCCCTCAACCCGCCCACGCCGCTTGCGTTGGGCGATTTGGACCCTGCGTGTTTCGCGACGCCGTCGATGCCACGTGAGCCCAAGTTGGGATCCGAGCGCTATCCACTGGTCGATCCGGTGCGCGGTCTGTGCACGACCATCGGTCAGTCGATTCTTGCCGGCGATTTGCGTGGGCTCATCGTCTATGCCAGTAACCCCGGTGCGGGCTATGGCAATGCGCAGGCTTGGTTGAGTATTTTGCAGCAGCTCGACCTGCTCGTGACGATTGATATTCGCTGGTCCGAGACAGCGCGCGCTTCTGACTTCGTGCTGCCCGACGTGACGTATCTGGAGGCCGACCGCGGCGTGGGCACAGTCGTGGACGCCAATGATTCACGCGTGTTCTATCGCAACGCCGTGCTGCCCGTGTTGCATGACGACACACGTCCCGGTCGGGAGATTTTTGCCGGCCTGGCTGCTGCCTGTGGCGTGGGCGAGTACTTCAGCTTTACGGCGGATGACCTTGCGGCGGCCCAGGTGGCCCCGTTTGGGATCGACCTAGCTACACTCAAGGAGCGCGGATGGGCCGACACGGGTGCGGTGCTGCCAGCACGTTCGGGTGAGCCGGTGATTCCGATGGACGGTGGCAAGATTGCGCTGGTAAGCGACGTATGGGAGCGCGCCGGTTTGGGTCGTGTGCCCGGCTGGATTGCCCCGATGGTGGAGCCGGGGCCGGGGATGTTTCGCCTCATTAGCGGCAATCGGCCCTTCGAGTCGCATACGTCGCGCAGGCTCGCTGCGGCCGGTGCTGCCGAGGCGGGCTCCGACCTGGACGCCGTGCAGATGAATGCCGACGTCGCCGCGCGCATGGGCATCGCCAACGGCGAGGTCGTCGAGCTGGTGAGCGACATGGGCCGCGACCGCGTGCGCGTGGAGACCACGCCCTATCTGCATCCGGCGTGCATCTTTACGTCGGCGGCTCCCGGCGGGCGTTCGTTTGGCGCCGGCGCGGGTGGCGTCCAGGCGCTCGGCGTCGGCCCGCTCGACCACACGCCGCTGCGCTGGGATCCCATTACGGGGGCCGCGCTCACCCAGGAAAACGCCGTTCGCGTGGAAAAGATTGCCGCGCGCGGGGATAATGACGAGTAATTGACTCAGCCGATGTATTCGACTGATCCGCGTTTGTTTTGAAAGGCCGCACATGAGCGATAGCCAGAACATTTCCGATGAGGTGCGCGCCCGCCTGCGCGCCATCCCTTCTGTCAACGAGCTGCTCACCGAATGGCCGGTGGTGAAGGCGGCGGGGGAGACGTGTGACGCGGTGGTCCATGCCGCCGTCACGGCTGAGCTTGACGAGGAACGCGCCGCCATCCGCGCCGGCGCTGCCCCGCGCTCCAAGCGCGAGCTGGCATCGGCCATCGAATTCCGTGCGCATCGCTCAGCGCTGCCGAGCCTGCGTCCCGCCGTCAACGCCACGGGTGTGGTCATCCATACCAACTTGGGCCGCGCCCCGCTTGCGGAGTCGGCGGCAAAGACCGTGGCCGAGGTCGCACGCGGCTACAGCACGCTCGAGTACAGCGTGGACACCTGCTCGCGTGGGTCGCGCAAGGAGCATGCCGCGCAGCTCATCCGCTCACTCACCGGTGCCGAGGACGCGCTGGTCGTCAACAATAACGCGGCCGCGGTGCTGCTGGTGCTGGCGACTCACGCTGCGGGCAAAGAGGTTATCGTCAGCCGCGGTGAGCTTGTCGAGATTGGCGGCAGTTTTCGCATCCCCGATGTCATGGCGGCTTCGGGCGCCAAGCTCGTCGAGGTCGGCGCCACCAACCGCACGCACCTGGCCGACTACGAGCGTGCCATCACGCCCGACACGGCCATGATTCTCAAGGTTCATCCTTCCAATTACCGCATCGAGGGCTTTCACGAGGAGGTGAGCTCCAAGGAGCTTGCCGCGCTGGCACACAAGCATGGCCTGCTGTTCTACGAGGACCAGGGCTCGGGCGCGCTGCTGCCCGACGACATTCTGGTCCGCGGCGGCGAAGAGACCACGCCGACTTCGGTTGCTGCCGGGCTCGATATCGTGTCGTGCTCGGGCGACAAGCTGCTCGGTGCCGCGCAGGCGGGCATCATCATGGGCCGTCGCGACCTGATCCAGGCCTGCGGCTCACATCCGCTCATGCGCGCCCTGCGTCCGGGCAAACTCGCGCTGACGGCGCTCGAGGCCACGCTGCGCATCTACATGGACGGCGCCGATGTGGCCCATCGCGACATTCCGGTGCTCAGCATGCTCACGCTTCCGCAAGCTCATCTGGAGCGTCGTGCCCGCAAGCTGCGCGATCGTATGGTCGCCGGGCTCGAAAAGGCCGGTTGCCCGTGTGCCGTTCAGGTGGAGATCGTCGAGGAATCGTCGACCCCCGGTGGCGGCTCGCTGCCTACCGTGGAGCTGCCCACGATGTGCGTTGCCGTGCGTCTTGTTGACGCGCGCCTGTCCGTCGACGCGCTCAAGCGCTCGCTTGTCCAGGACTTCGACACGCCGGTCGTCACGCGGACCTCGCACGATCGCATTTTGTTTGACGTCCGTACGCTCGTGGGCGACCGCGATATCGAGACGGCGGCGTCGACGCTCGTCGCATGCGTTGAGAAGGCGATTGCTCGATGAGTGAGGTTCAGGCGCTGGTGGAGTGTCCCGTTATCGTTGGCACGGCGGGCCACGTTGACCACGGTAAGTCCTCACTGATCGAGGCACTGACCGGCAAGAATCCCGACCGTCTGGAAGTTGAGCGCCGTCGCGGTATGACCGTGGAGCTAGGCTTTGGCGAGCTGGCGCTGCCGAGCGGCAAGATCGTCGGCCTGGTCGACGTACCGGGCCACGCGCATTACTTGCGCGCCATGGTGCAGGGTGCCACGGGCATTGATGTTGCCGTGTTGGTGGTCTCTGCCGTCGAGGGCGTGATGCCGCAGACCCGCGAGCACGTGCATGTGCTGGGTCTGCTGGGCGTTACGCATATGGTGGTCGCCCTGACGATGTGTGACCTGGCCGATGTCGAGATGACCGAGCTTGCTGAGCTCGATGTCGATGACTTTTTGTCGGGTACCGTGTTTGCGGGCGCGCCGATCGTCCCCGTGTCGTCCAAGACGGGCGAGGGGATTGACGCACTGCTGGCTGCGCTCGACGAGTGCGTAGATGCCTGCTGGGATGCTTGCCGCGACCGTGCCGAGCGCACCGACGCCGCTCCGCGCCTGCCCATCGACCGCTGCTTTACGATCAAGGGGGCCGGTACCGTCGTGACGGGAACACTGCACGACGCTCCGATTGCGGTGGGCGATGAGCTCGTCGCGCTGCCGTCGCGTACGGCCTGCCGCGTGCGCGGAATTCAGGTACATGGCGACACACAGCGGGCGCTGCCCGGTCAGCGTGTGGCGCTCAACCTGGTTGGTGACGGTGTCGCGGCGCTTGACCGTGGCGAGATGCTGGGCGTGGCGGACCGTTTTGGTCAGACGTTGCGCTTTATGATGACGTTCACCTACCTGGGCCGCGAGGGCGCCAAGCCGCGTGTGCTCGAGTCGGGCGCGCGCGTGCATGTGATGGCGGGTACGGCCGAGGTTGTCGGCCGCATCATGCTCATGGACGGCGAGGCGCCCATGGCGGTGGGCGAGACGCGTACCGTTCAGGTGCGCTTGGAAGACCCGCTGCCGTTGCGCGCCGGCGACCATGCCGTGGTTCTGTCGTATTCGCCGGTGATGCTCATTGGCGGCGGGCGCGTGCTGTTGTCGCGCTGCCGTCGCTCGCGCGAGCTTGCCGACGGGGAGCGTGCGCTGTATGCGGCGCTCGAAGCCGGGGATGTTGCTGGTTCGGTCGATGCGTGGTTGGCGCTGCAGGCGCTGCCGGTTACGGCTGCCGATGTTGTTGCGGCGCTGGATATTGCCGCGTGCTATGTTGCCGCCGCCTTGGGCGAACTGGTAGCGCAAGGTGCCGTGCGCGAGCTTAGCGGCTCAGACGGCTCGCTGTACGTGAATGCCGCCGTGCTCGATGGCGCGATGGACGCGTTGGCATCCACCTTGTCTGCCATGCACACGGCCGCTCCCAAGGAGACGGGCTTTACGCCCGGTGCCGTCGCACATGCCGCCTGGCCCGGCGCTGGTGAAGATGTCGCCGCGGCTCTGATTGCCGAGGGCTGCTCGCGTGGCGTGTGTGCCTCCGAGGGCGCCGAGGTGTTCGACCCGCACTCCGCTGCCGCCGCGGCGCGCGTGGTGCGCGAGGCTTGCGAGTGTATCGTTGCCCTGCTGGACGAGGCCGGGCTCGATGCGCCGACGTTGCCTGAGGTGGGCGAGCGGCTGCAGCTCGATCGCGACACCATGACGCGTGCCCTGCGCGAGCTTTCGCTCAATCGCTCGATCGTGAAGGTCGAGCGCGACGTGGCCCTGTCCGCTGCTGCCGAGGCCCACGCTCGCGAGCTCGTCGCCGCAGCCATCGCCGATGCCGGCGGCGCTGCTACCACAAGCGTCTTACGCGAGACCCTGGGTGTGTCCCGCAAGCGTGCCATCAGCATCCTGGAACACCTAGACGCCGTGCGCTTCACAGCGCTAGACAAAGAAGCCGGCGGCCTGCGCTCTCTGCGCTAGGGCCCGCCCCATAACTTGCGTTGAAATAGTTCCTGTTTTCCGCATCCCCAAAGGCCTCAATCAGGAACTATTTCACCGCAACTTCCAACCAGTCTTGTTGGGACGGGGCTGTTGTCGCTGAGTAGTCTTTTTGGGACGGGGCTATTTTAGCTACCCCGGCTGGTAATGCGACGGTTAGGTTGGTTGACGGCCGGGGCAGCTAAAATAGCCCCGTCCCAAAAAGACTACCTTGCCCGGTTTGGTAAAATATCGCCGCACTTGGGAACGGATGGGCTCCGGTGGGCTCCGCGGTCCTCAAAACCGTTGCGAGGCGTGCAAAACGTCTTGGATGTGTTCGATTCACATACGTTCCCGCCATACGCTACCAGCGCTTTTGTGCTCGCGGTCTTGCTGCGTGCCGCAAAGGCGCTGTTTTGTTTTAGTACGGGGTCGTCGTGTCGCCTGCTTGGTCGGCGATGGTGCTTAGCTTCGTGCTTCGGGTTTCGAGCATGCCGATGGGGGTGTTTTGCCGTATGACTGTCGTAAGACGGGCCGATCTTTCTTGCGTCGTCCAGGCGGGTGGGCTGTCGTCGCGCATGGGTTGCGACAAGGCACGCATGCCGTTTTGCGGCAAACCCCTGATCGAGCGCGTGCTGGAGCGGCTCGCCCTGGTCGGCAGTGAGCTTGTTGTGACGACCTCGCGCCCGGACGAGCTCGCCTATCTTGAGGAGTGCGAGTTTAATGGTCTGGTGCCGCGTGTAGTCATGGACGTCGACGGCCCCGCCGGTGCCATGCGCGGCATAGCGAGCTCACTGACTGCCGCTCGGCTGCCTCTTGTGGCGATCGTTGCCTGCGATATGCCGTTCGTCTCGCCAGAACTAATCGGGGCGCTTGCGGATCGGGTCAAGGAGGGCCCGCTCGACGTGTGCGTGCCGCGCGAAGAGCGGGGGATTGAGCCGCTCTGTGCTGTCTGGCGTCGCGATGCCTGTGCGCCGGCGGCTCGCGAGCTCCTCGCCAGCGATCGCCAGCGCATCCGCTGCCTGATCGACCGAGTGAGCGCCGGCTATCTAGACGAGCCGCAAATCATCGCGGCGGCCGGGTCGCTGCTCTGCTTCGAAAACGTCAATACGCCCGAGGAGTTTGCGGCAGCCGAGCTGCTCGCCTAGACGATGGGAGATGCCATGTCTCACGATATCTGCCCCGACACCGGGGAACCTTGTACCTGCGATGGTTCCGAGCCCTGCACCTGCGGCTGTGGCGGCTGCGGGCATACGGCCGAGGAAGAGGCCGCGGCGGCTGCGTACCGCGAGTCGCATCGCGAGGCCCCGTCCGGTGATGTCCTCGACCACGAACGCAAGATCATCGTTTCGTTCGACAGCACCTTTGATGTGATGGAGTGCGAGCAGCTGTGCCTGGATGCCGGCGTGCCCGGGCGCATTATGCCGCTGCCGGGCTCCATTACCGCGGGCTGCGGCCTGTGCTGGGCCATGCCGTTTTCCGGCGTCGCCCTCGCCGCCTTCCGCGCCGCCACCGAAGCCCACATAACCCCCGCCGACTATCATCAGCTCGTCCTCTAACCACCAAAACCACCACAATGGGGACAGTGAACTGCACCCCGAAACTTGGACTGAATAAATAGCGACTACGCCGCAAGGGCC